>NZ_JBHSHU010000020.1:0-1497 GCF_042653125.1 Nocardioides sp. GCM10023255 | reverse complement strand
TCCAACCGTACCGATGGTTGTGTACGGCTAAGCAGGTAGGGCGCCATCTAGGCAAATCCGGATGGCTGACTTCGATGTCGGGCCTGAGATGTGATGGGGACCCCGTATGGGGGAAGTGGATGATCCTATGCTGTCGAGAAAAACCTCTAGCGAGCTACGCGCCGCCCGTACCCCAAACCGACTCAGGTGATCAGGTAGAGAATACCAAGGCGATCGAGCAAACCATGGTTAAGGAACTCGGCAAAATGCCCCCGTAACTTCGGGAGAAGGGGGGCCGGATCCGTGAACGCCCTAGCGGTGGGAGCGGTGATGGCCGCAGAGACCAGGCCCAAGCGACTGTTTACTAAAAACACAGGTCCGTGCGAAGTTGTAAGACGATGTATACGGACTGACTCCTGCCCGGTGCTGGAAGGTTAAGGGGACCGGTAAGAACGCAAGTTCGAAGCTGAGAACTTAAGCCCCAGTAAACGGCGGTGGTAACTATAACCATCCTAAGGTAGCGAAATTCCTTGTCGGGTAAGTTCCGACCTGCACGAATGGAGTAACGACTTGGGCGCTGTCTCAACCGTGGACTCGGCGAAATTGCACTACGAGTAAAGATGCTCGTTACGCGCGGCAGGACGGAAAGACCCCGGGACCTTTACTATAGTTTGGTATTGGTGTTTGGTTCGGCTTGTGTAGGATAGGTGGGAGACTGTGAAGCGGCCACGCCAGTGGTTGTGGAGTCATCGTTGAAATACCACTCTGGTCGTACTAGATGTCTAACCTAGGTCCGTTATCCGGATCAGGGACAGTGCCTGATGGGTAGTTTAACTGGGGCGGTTGCCTCCTAAAATGTAACGGAGGCGCTCAAAGGTTCCCTCAGCCTGGTTGGCAATCAGGTGTTGAGTGTAAGTGCACAAGGGAGCTTGACTGTGAGACAGACATGTCGAGCAGGGACGAAAGTCGGAACTAGTGATCCGGCGTCGGCATGTGGAAGCGACGTCGCTCAACGGATAAAAGGTACCCCGGGGATAACAGGCTGATCTTCCCCAAGAGTCCATATCGACGGGATGGTTTGGCACCTCGATGTCGGCTCGTCGCATCCTGGGGCTGGAGTAGGTCCCAAGGGTTGGGCTGTTCGCCCATTAAAGCGGCACGCGAGCTGGGTTTAGAACGTCGTGAGACAGTTCGGTCCCTATCCGCCGCGCGCGCAGGAAACTTGAGAAAGGCTGTCCCTAGTACGAGAGGACCGGGATGGACGAACCTCTGGTGTGCCAGTTGTCCCGCCAGGGGCACGGCTGGTTGGCTACGTTCGGAAGTGATAACCGCTGAATGCATCTAAGCGGGAAGCACGTTTCAAGATGAGGTTTCCCACCCACTCGATGGGGTAAGGCCCCCAGCAGAACACTGGGTTGATAGGCCGGAGGTGTACAGCAGTAATGCCCAGCCGACCGGTACTAATAGGCCGAGGGCTTGTCCCACACACACATCACCACAACATCGACACCCATGACA
>NZ_JBHSHU010000018.1:0-3986 GCF_042653125.1 Nocardioides sp. GCM10023255 | reverse complement strand
CGCGGCGACGCCGTGCCCGGCCACGTCGCCGAGCGCGCACAGGACCTGGCCGGACCCCAGCACGAGTCTCTACGTCCGGCAGCTCCTGCTCGACCTCTGATGCCCCTCAAGTCCGGGGCTGTGCAAGCCGACAACACATGTGCTCCCGCGTCTGCGGGCAGTCTGTCAATTCCGGGGGTCACTCATGTTCCGAAGCCGTGTCCTGACGCTGGCCATGGGCTTGGTGTTGGCAACAGGCGTGGTCGCTGGTTCCGTGGTGACCCCACCAAGTGCGCAGGCCGCGGCCCCAGAGGCACCCACCGGGCTCACGCCCGCCGGCGGAGCAGTGATTGACGGGTCGGTAACACTGGGCTGGGATCGACCAGCGGGTGTCACCAAGTTCGACGTGCAGATTGCTGCGACGGCTGACTTCGCTTCTCCGCTGGTCAGCCAGGTCGGCACCACCAACATCCAGTACGTGCCCACCGTGCAGCTCCCCGCCGGTGACCTCTGGTGGCGGGTTCGATCGACGAACGGCACGGAGACCAGTGACTGGAGCACCGAGACGTTCGAGCGCGGCTCTGATGACGCCCCGGTCCCGATCAGACCCACCGCGGGTACGGACACCAATCCCCCTGTCATAAAGCCACCGGTCGACTCGCCCAGATTCGCATGGAAGCCGGTGGCCGGTGCGACCTCGTACACCGTGCAGGTGGGCACGGATCGCCAGTTCACCGACCCGGCACTCATCACCGCCTCGACCCAGAGGACGACGGCGGCCGTCCTGACCGGCTACCAGCCCGTCGGCTACTACTACTGGCGCGTGAGCGCCGCCCTCGGCTCTGGGTACGCGACCCCCTGGTCGGACGCGATCCGTTACCAGGTCAAGGGACTCGACGCGGCCCGGCTGACGGCGCCGGCCGACAGCTTCGATCCCGTACCCGGCTCCGACCCCGAAGAATGGGTGCGTGACGTCATCCTCGACTGGGACCCCGTGCCCGGGGCGGCCACCTATCAGCTCCAGGTGAGCACCGACGACGCGTTCATGACCATGGTGGACAACGTCAGCGGCATCGTCGGTACGCGGTACTCGCCACCTGGGACGTACAACAACGACGAGTACTACTGGCGGGTGCGCCCCGTCGACGCGTCCGGCAACGCGGCGGAGTGGCCAGCCACGCCGTGGAAGTTCCGGCGAGCCTGGCCGGAACAACTGGCGTTGGTGTACCCAACCGGTGACCTGACGGGCAGCACCACCCCGTTCTTCTACCAGTGGGACGCCATCGAGAGGGCGAGCAAGTACACCGTTTATCTCTACAAGGCGGACGGCACCCAGGTCTGCAAGGCCGACACGGTCCAGACCACGCTGGCGAACACGTGCAAGCCGGCTGTCGCCGGTGATTACACCTGGAAGGTGCTGGCGACCGATGACGGTGGGCCGGCCAGGCCGGTCACCGACCTCATCGCGCAGCCGGGCACCGCTTTCCACTACGAGCCGGTGCCGGCCCCTGCTGGCTCGGGACCGCTGACGGTGGACATGGTGACCGGTCACGCGGCATCCATGAGCGGCACCACCGCCTACGGAATCGGCGGGTCGGCGCGTGATGCCTGCGGCGCCTCGCTGCCTGACACGTGTGTCGACCTCCGACAGACCCCGATCCTCACGTGGGATCCCGTCCCCGGGGCGGTCAAGTACAAGTTGACGTTGGCCCGCGACAGTGAGCTCACCAACGTCATATCCACCGAGGACGTGACGGACCCGATCTGGACGCCATCGACGACCATGCCCGACAGCCAGGCTGGCTCGGCGTACTTCTGGGTCGTCCAACCCTGCTGGGGTAGCAGCACGTCATTGTGCGCGCCGCTCAAGCACGCCGAGCACTCCTTCGCGAAGAAGACGATCGCACCGCATTTGATCAGCCCGGTCGAAACGGTCGTCAACGGCGTCCTCACACCGCCCGTCGTCGAGGACGACGTCACTCTCGACTGGTCTACTGAGCTTGCGGCCTTGCGTGACCCCACAGCGATGATTGATTCGTCACTGACCACCCCGGCATCGACCGAGGCCAAGTCCTACGTCGTCCAGACCTCGATCGACCCCAGCTTCAGCTCGACGCTTGAGTCGGCCACTGTCGACCAGACGACCTTCACCTCGTTCGCCAACACCTATCCCGAAGGACCCATCTACTGGCGGGTCCGTGCCCTCGACGGCAGCGGCAACCCGACGGTGTGGAGCGCCACGGGGCAGTTCGAGAAGCGGTCGCCGGTGCCCGTGCTGACGACACCCGCCCCCGGCGGCACACTCGGTGCCGACTACACCCTGAGCTGGGATCCGCTCCCGTTTGCCGCGGCCTACGAGGTCGAGGTCTACGCCGGGCCCACCAAGGTCGGCGGCGTGGCATCGTGGAAGCACGCGTCCTGGGCGCCGTCCGATCCCTTCCCGGTCAGCCCGGACGGCTACACGTGGCGCGTGAGACGGATCGATGCCAAGGGACGCAAGGGCGACTGGAGCAAGGTCCGCAGGTTCTTCAGCGACGGAGTCGTGCCGTCCACTGTCGCCCCGGCGGACGGCGCGGTCGTCGCCCCGAGCACGTCGTACTTCGCCTGGGAGCCCGACGCCCGTGCTACCAGCTACCGGTTCGAGCGCCGCAAGGCAGGCACCACGACCCTCACCGAGAGCGTGTCGACCCGGTCCACTGCCTGGGCTCCTACGAGCACAATCGCGGCGGGCAGCTGGGAGTGGCGTGTGGTCGCGCTGGACGCGAAGAGCGTCTCGCTGGGCGCGTCGCCCTGGCAGGGATTCACAGTGGTCGACCCACCTGCCGTCGCTGTGCCGGTGGGCATCACCGGCAGCGGCAAGGTCGGCACCGAGCTGCGACTCACGGCGCCGGTCTTCGATCCGGTCGTCGACCAAACGAGCTACCAGTGGTTCCGCGGTACGAGCGCCATCACTGGCGCCACCGGCCATATCTACACCGTGAGCTCGGCTGACCTCGGGAAGGCCATCACGGTCCGGGCCACCGGAACCCTCGACGGCTACAAGCCGGCCACGTCGACCAGTGCCGCCATCACCGGGGTCGCCGGTGATGCCCTCGTGGCGGTGTACCCTCCCTCGGTCGTGGGGCAGCCAGCCGTCGGTCAGACGCTCACGGTCGACAAGGGCACCTGGCCCGACAACCCCCGTCTCACGTACACGTGGTTCCGCGACGGGACGGCCATCCCGGGTGCCACCTCCTCGACATACCGGCTCGTCACCGCGGACGCCGGTCGCCCGATCCACGTCGTTGAAACTGCTACCTTGACCGGCCGGGAGCCGGGCACGGCGACAAGCGGGTCGTTAGCCGTAGCCAAGCTTCGGTCGACCACGACGCTCGTGCTCAGCACCACCCGAGCAACAGTCAAGCAGCGGGTGACTGCGACGGTGAAGGTCGCGGTCTCGGGTCTCTCGGCTCCGGGCGGTAGCGTCACGATCTTCGACGGCACCCGCAAATTGACCAAGGCTCAGCTGGGAACCGGCACCACGGCCACGGTGAGACTATCCAGGCTGGCGAAGGGCAAGCATGTGATCAAGGCTGTCTACAGCGGTGCAGCCCAGGCGAAACCGTCGTCGGGAAAAGCGAAGCTGACCATCACGAGGCGTTAGGCATACCGTCCACCAGGTTGGGCTCGCTGCGCGCGTAGAAATGGCACACGAGACCCCACTGAGAAGCCGAGGACCGAGTGGCACCGGGCAGCCGAGGCTGCCCGGTGCTGACCGCTCCAGCGGCTGGTCGCGGCTCGCGGCTCGCCAGCCAGGTCCGGACCGTGCCCGCTCACCGGTCCCGGCGCAGCACCAGCACGGTGGCGTCGTCGTCCTCCTTCGGGTCCCGACACTCCTCGATCAGGCGGGTGCACAGCTCCGTGGCACCGAGCTGGCCACCGGACAGCGCGACCAGCCGCGCCAGGCCGCGGTCGACGTCCTCGTCACGGCGCTCGACCAGGCCGTCGGAGTACACCACCAGCATGCC
>NZ_JBHSHU010000017.1:0-7301 GCF_042653125.1 Nocardioides sp. GCM10023255 | reverse complement strand
CGGTGAGCGGGCTGGTCAACGGCACCGAGTACACCTTCACCGTGACCGCGACCAACGCCATCGGCGAGGGACTCACCAGCGCGTCCAGCAGGTCGGTCGTGCCTGCGGCTCCGCCCTCACGAGTTTCGAAGCCCGCGGTGATCGTGAAGGGCAGAAGCGTGACGCTGCGCTGGAAGTCCCCGAATGACAACGGGAGCCGGGTTGTCCGCTACACCATCATCAGCAACAGGGGACAGCAGAAGACCGTCGGGACAGCCGTCCACAAGGTTGTCTTCAAGCGGCTGACGCCCGGTCGCTATAAGTTCAGGGTCACCGCGACCAACGACATTGGCGACGGGCCGACGAGCCCCGTCGTCCGGGTCAGAATCCGTCGCCCCTAGCAAGGCGGCGTTCGCTCCATTCACCGGATGTGGCCCCCTGAGCTGCTAGCCGACGCCGAACGCTGGCGGTCCCGGGGGACAACGCGATGCCGGGCGTATTTCTGGGGCCTCGACCGATCTTGATACCTCGACCAAGGTCTCCCACGGACACGAAGCTGGCGCTGCCACCGATCTGCCTGGCTAGTTGCAGGTGACGGCGTTATAGCTGTCGCAATGCACCAGCATTTCGCAGTTTGAGGAGAGGTGCTCGATCCGGTCCTGTGCCCAAAGCTGGCGGCAAGACGCCTGAGCTGTGGGGACGCCGGCCAAGGCGAGAATCGCGCAAACCACTGCGCCCGCCGCCGTGAACCAGACGAGAAGGGTCCACGGCGGCTCGAGCCCCATGTCAACCAGCTTCTTCGTCCCCCAGCCCAGGACCGCACCCGCGATGAGGATGCTTCCGATGTACGGCCAAGCGCCGCCGAACTTGATCACCAGGTCTCGCAGCAGGTCTTCCATAGTGGCTCCCCATTGCCTCCTTCCCCTAGTGCGCCACGGAACGCTGCCGATGCGCCCGCCGAGACATCTGCTTGCCCCACTTGGGGTAGGGGTCAGGCCGAGTACGTGCTGCGGCCGAGCCGACGTCTCGTGGACCGCTAAGCGACGCGACGGGCGTATGCCGTGCTCCTACATCCCGACTCGGACGGAACAAGTCAGAACGCGGTCAACTGGAAGGCTGCCGCCGAGGATCGACGTGAACGGGCCGCTGGGCGGCGAACGGCCACCTGCGCTCATGTGTTCGGATCCGCAATGCGTCGCGATGACCTAGCCTCGGGACGGTGATCAACCAGAGCGGCAGTGCACGATCGAGTTCCGCAGGCCGCGCCAGTCGCGGCGTTCTAAGAGGCGCAGCGCCCGTCCTCGCGGCGGTGCTCGGCGCCGCGCTTCTCGCGGGCAGTCCGGCAGCGGACGCCGCGTCGCTCGGCGAGGTGCAGCCCGCGATCACGAACCTGACCGTTACCCCGCGGACGATCTGGCCCGCAGCGGAGGACCGGGGAGACAAGGCGATGATCACCTTCAGCATCGCCGCTCCCGGCGACTACCGCGGCTACATCGAGGACCACGGCGGCACGATCGCCGGTCACGACTTCGGACATCTCGAACCCGGCACCTACTCCTGGCAGTGGGGAGGCCGAGACTCTCATCAGGACACGCTCGCCCGGGAGGCCAAGCACTTCGTTCATGTCTACGGGTGGCGCGATGACGGCGAAGAGCTCGGCACGGAGGAGATCGCGCCGGTGTGGGTCAAGCTCGGCTCGGAAGAGATCCTGGTCTCGGACCGGCGCGACGAACGCGGCAGCCGTGGAGTCGACATCGACTTCTTCACGCTTCGCAACGGTCCGAAGTCAGCGACGGTGACCTTCGACTTCCACGGCCGGGCTCGTCCAGCCGCTGCGTCCGCCTCAATCCAGCTCGACGTCGACAAGCGCGACAAGGGGTACCTGCTGACGCGTGGCAAAGACCGGGCCGGAACGATGCGGACGACCCTTTATCTGGCGAACCTGGGATCCGACGTCGGCAAGCCGACGAAGATCCGCTGCCCGAGGATCAAGACCCGAGCCACCACCAAGAGTCTGACGATCACCGTTCCGCGTGCCTGCATGAAACGCGGCGGGCACAAGCTGCGTGCGACCTACTCCGTGTGGGCCGGGCACCACATGGACTACGGCCCCGACGGTGCCCGTGCCTACTGGACCCGCTGGGCGACCTACGAGGTCGCTCCCGAGTAACGCATGTATTGACCCAGGCCACCCGCCGGTTGCGGCCCGGACCATCACCGACGCGACGGTGCCCGACGCCGTCCCGGATCTGCCTTGGAGCGTCGACTAGCACACCGGCGTCAAGAAGATGACCCCCGAAGGCTCTACGGGCGGCAGAAGTTGACCGCCCTGGTCCGCCGCCGCCAGCGGCTGAGGGCGCGCCCGCAGGCAGCGTGGACCGCACCACGCGTCTGCTCGGCCTGTCCGGCGCGCGGCGCGACAAGAAGGCTGCGCGCCACGATCCCGGCCAAGGAGGGAAAGCGCACCGGCGACCTGCTCGACCCCGAGGTCATTGCTCTTGCTCCCAAGCGGGTCTGGGTCACCGGACTTCACCTACTGCCGGACTTGGGCCGGCTGGGTCTACGTCGCGTTCATCCTCGACGTCTGCGCCCAGCGGATCGTGGCTTGGCACGCGACCACGTGCAAGAAACGTTGGGCCTTGTGGTCTCCGCCACCGTCGCCGGACCATGCGCAGACAGTTCCCTCTCATGCGGGCCGTGTTGAGGATGCGGTCGGCGTCAAGGAACCAACGTGCTCGCAAATTGCCCGTGCCGGCTTGCGTGACTGGCCTCAGTTGTCTCTTGTTCAAGCGCCTGCTGGAGGCGCGACGATGAAGCGCATGTTTGAGGTGACATCTCGCCATGTCTTCGTGTCTGAGTTCGGCTCATTGCCCTTCTTGCAGGAGTCGTTCGCATTGCGCTCATACAGCAAGATTTGTGTCTTGCCGTTCACGTAACGGACGTCTTCCACGTATCCGACGTGGCCAGCGGGGTCGATCGGGGATGGGCGGGACATCAGTGATCGTGGCCGGGCAACTGGGTAAGTAGCGGGATCCGACACCGTCCAGCCGCTCGACTTCGCCCTTTCCGCCCATTCGACCGCGTTGCCTTCCCATCCGACATAGCTGCCGACGGCCTCCTTCCACCGCGCTGAGGCGAGGGCCGTGCACCAGCAGCCTGTGAAGGGGTTCGTCGTCGTCGAGCCTCCGGTGCCCCTCTTGGCAAACTTGCAGAGGGAATCATCCCCGTAGCACCACATGTTGACGTACCGATTCGAGTCCGTCTTCACCACCAGATCTGGACCTCGGTTGCTCGTTGCCCACTCGTTCGGCTTGGTCGTCGTACCGCAGCCGACGTCGATCCGAAGCGTCGTCGGAAGGGAGGTTCCCCGGACGGTGTACGAGTAGTACTCGATCCCGCTGCGGTTGGGCTGTCTCGTGCGGGACGTGATCCATCCGCTGCCACCGCCGGTGGAGTTCATGTACATGCCAGCGATCGTGTCGCCGCCGCTACACGAGATGACCCCCTTGACGGTGAAGTCGACCGTGGCCGCCGCTGCCGGCTGAAGAGGAACCAAAGCCGCGGCCATGGTGGCCAGGCACAGCAAGAGCGTGGTTCGCTTGAGCGATTGGTACACGGCTGACCTCCGACCGGATGCAGCGAGTCGTTGTCGGGTCCAGCGAGTCGTTGTCGGGTCCGCCGCGCTTGAGCCGCCCCTTGCATGCTCCGGATCCTTTCACCCGCGGGGGGAGCGTATGGGTCAGCGTTTGACCCGTGCATCATCAATGTGACTGAAGAATCCGCGAGCGGCGGCAGTGGACACGGTGGACCGCAGCCAGAGCGTCACGTTCGGTGTCTGACTCGTGCTCGAGTCAGATCTAGGGACGGGGCGAGAAACGTCCTGCTGAGCCTGACAGGACATCGCGAGCAGGTTCGCGGCTTCAGACAAGGCCTGATCCGCAGAACTGGTGGCGCCGAGCGGGATCCTCATGTCCGCGCCAAGGCCCGTCAGCGCTTCGGCTGAGTGGTCACCTTCATTACACGGGCCGGCGACCTTTCGACACGGCGTCCCCATGCGACCCTCGTACCCGAGGGCGGCAGTTCGGGCTGCGCCGAGATGTCGTCGGGCCCTGAACCGTGGACATGACGTCCGATCATGTTGACGTCGTTATGCGCTAACGCCGCAATGTCCGAGGTGCGGGCCTCAAGTCGACTATGACCAGTCGGTGCAGCGGCATGTCGGCAACCATGCCACTTCCTGACCGTCACCACGCACCTACCGCACGGGCACCGGATCGAGATGGCCAGGGCCCATGCCGAGCCGGACGCATGGCAGCACGGCGCGAACTGATGCGGCTGCTAGATCGACCGGCGAGCCAGGGCGATCACCTGCGCGGCCGGTAGGTTCCCGGCATGAGCTGGGTCGGCAACACCTTCGACTGGATGGATACGCACAACGGGTTTCTGTTGCTGCTCGCCACGGCTGCTTACGTCGTCATCACCTGGCGGATGGCGAGGCAAGGCAAGGACGCCGCGGAGGCAAGCGCTGACGCGACCGAGTCAGCGAGGGCCAGCGCCCTCTCCGCTGAAGCGACCGCAACAGCTATGCAAGCCGCAGCGGAGGCATCCAGGGAAGGTGCGGCCGCGGCGGTGGCAACCGCGAAGGCGCTCGCCTCGGCTGCCGATGTGCTGCGCGCCATGATCCCGGTGCAGTTCCAGGTGCGCATGGTTCCGGTGCTGACTAGAGCCCTCACTCTGGAGATCGAATGCCCCGTGGCCACGGTTCACATCCATGCCGTGAGACTTACGCGGGTGGCGTATCCGACGCCACTTCACGGCTTACCGACCCGTCGCCCACTCGCCCAACCGCTCACATTGCAGCCCACGAACAGGGAGCATGAGCTGCCCCGATCGTTGCACCCGGGCGAAAAGCTGCTGGCATCGACCGGGAAGGTTCAGGCGGGATACGTCGAGTTCGTGAGTGTAGAGATCGACTACACTCTGGGGACCTCCGAGGAGTCCCCTCGCACCTACCGGGTGCCCGTAGAGGGATTCGCCAGCGGCGCCTGAACGTTGTGTTTTTCGACTGTTCTCGGTTCAGTCCTGCAGGGGCGGTGCTGCGCACGGATGAGTGGCTCGGATGGTGGTCGAACACTTGGATCAGGTGTGTCGTGGCGGTCGTCGGTCGTACGCCCATGCCTCCAACAGGTCCAGATGCGCAGGCGTCAGGCCCAGCGAGGTTCGGGGGCTGAGTAGCAGAGGCTCGAGGCCGCGGTCGCCGAGCCGACGCCGAACGGCTGAGGGCCGACCGCCCCGCAGTTGGTCATCACACCAGGCAAGTGCGCGTGTCGCGGGGTGTCGGTCAAGCCAGGCCTCGACCGCGGTGACCTTCCACCAGGTTCGGCCGATGGTCGACGCATTTGGCTCTTCGGCGATCGCGGGCCAACCCCTGCCCGGGAACGGGTCCATTCGCGCACGCATCTCCGCGCTCCAGCTGGGCAACCACCAACAGCCAAGGTCCGCGGCGTGACCAAGCAGGTCAAGCCTTTCGCACATTGCTGGTGACACGGCCACAGGCCCGAATACGTGGCCGGCGATGACTTCGTCGCCCCAGGCGGTGTTTCCGTGGACCGGTGAGACGACGCCGTCGACGTCAAGGATCAGCGCCTTGCGGGGCGACGACATCAGGTACCCCCGCAGCTACCGCGCGGCGGACTCGTGGGGCGGGCTCCCGGTTCGATCTGGGTGACCGGCGTAGAGAGGCGGTAGCCGGATCCTGTGGGTCGTTCGTCGAGGATGAACAGTGATCTGCCGAGGCGGCACTGCACCAGTCCGGTGAGGTCTGTCCACTCCCGGTCAAACGGGAGCATTTTCACGTGGAAGGGAGCGGCCGGGCCCGATCCGTGGCCGTTGCCGGTGCCGACACCGGGGCGGCGGGCGACGCGGCGGCGGTCGAGGTCGATCAGGTAGGTCGTGGTGCTCTCGGTGGTGATCTGCCAGCTGTCGTGGTCGGTGTCGCGCAGGATCTCCCGGCGGTCGGTCTGGTCGGGTCCGAGCGGTGTCGGCGGCCTCTCGAGTTCGTCCGGGGTGGTGCCGTTGAGCTGGTGGAGTCGGCGGCCCAGGGGTGTGTGTCCGGTCCAGCCGGGGGTGAGCAGGTCGAGTAGTTCCAGTCGCTCGGCGGCCTCGGCCGTCGAGATGTCGCCGCGCAGGCAGTCGAGGTAGATCCAGACCGTGGCCTCGTGGAGCCAGGTGGGGCTCTGCTGTTCGAGGTGGGCCAGGACGTTGGCGCGGTAGTCGGGGCTCATGGCGTCGAGTTGATGACGCTGGGCGCGGATGTCGTACCAGCAGGTGTCCTGCAGCAGGACGCGCTTGTCGATGCGTCCGGGCTCGCGCGTCGTCGGGTCGTCGAAGTCGCGGTCGCCGGTCGGGCGGAGGTCCCCGGCCGCGAGCCGGAACGCTCGGTCGAAGTTGGGTTGGGTCGGGGTGGTCATGGAGATCCCTCCTGCGGGCAGATGGGCGGTGGCGGTGGCTGTGGCTGTTGTGAGGGGTCCGGGGCGGGGACGCGCGAGCCTGGTCTGTTCACCTCCTTCGGGCTCGGATTGCGTCCCCGCCGACCGGACCCGCGGGTGCGGTGCCGGTCGTCTTGTTGTTTCCGCTGTTGAGTTCGTGGGATCGGTGCCCTTGGTGAGCTGTGGCCGTCCGCCTCCCTTTCGTGAGGCTGTTGGGCATCGTCCGGGCCGTCGGCCGGGGTGCAGCGGGTGCACGCCGGCGTGGTGAGGGCCGGTGCGTGTTCGCGTTCACGGCGCCTTGGCCCTGGGGTGCTGTTCGGCGGCGGATGGTGGGTCAGCCCTGGGGTGGAGGGGGCAGGCGGGGTGCACGGGCACCGGGACGGTGCGCCAGGAAACCTCACCGCTAACGGCTTCATGGAGGTGGCCCGGCTCTACGAGTCCCCCTTCACCGACGCCGCCCCGCAGGGGCCGAACATGATCTTCACCGAGGAGCAGGTGGACGACATCGTCGCCGTCCTGGACCAGATCCGCAGCCACGCCCTTCCCGACCTGACGGTCGCCTGAACTGGGGGAGCGGGTCCGCGGCGACCGGCTTCCGCTCTGAGGGCTATGGTTCTCGTGGCTCAGGGTGGCGAGAACTACACGGATGTTCTCCCGAGGGTTCTCCCGACTAATCCCCTGATCCCCCGGGCCCCTAGCTCAATTGGCAGAGCAGGAGACTTTTAATCTCTTGGTTGTGGGTTCGAGTCCCACGGGGCCTACCGATCCTGGTGTGTTACTTCGCCTGACACACGACATTCGGACTTCGGCTGAGGCGCGACAGTGTTTCGGTTG
>NZ_JBHSHU010000016.1:0-22034 GCF_042653125.1 Nocardioides sp. GCM10023255 | reverse complement strand
ACCGCGCCGCGCGTCCCCGCGCCGGCCAGCCGACCGGACCCGGCGCGCGCCGACGGGACCTGGGTGGCCCGCCGGGCCAGCGCGGTCGGGGTGGTCTGCGTGAATTGGCAACAGGTGTGCCTGGGCGTCGCCGCCGCCGGCCGACCGATCGACGTGTGGGTCACCGACCAGGTGCTGCAGTTCTACGACGGCGACCAGTTGCTCAGGACCCAGAAACGCACCACTCCCGGGGAGGTGAGAGTCGAGCGATCCCAGGCGCCGCAGCAGCGCCGTACAGTGCAAACGAGTGTCAGGGATCAACCGAAGTAGATCCGTCACCCATCAACCGAATGTATTCAGGCCTACCGATCCCGGTCTCCCGGGAGTCGTCGCAGCTCCCCGGGGCAGGAGGGGTGGGATGACCGAGTCGGACGAGAGCTACTTCGTGCGCGCGGGCGAGCACCGCTTCCGCCCGACCGACTGGGCCGGCGGCGCCTGGTCGCCGACCGAGCAGCACATCAGCCCCATGGTCGGTCTGGTCGTGCACGAGATCGAGCGGGACGCCGCCGCCCGGCGCGGGGACGGGCTGCGGGTCGGGCGGATCACCGCCGACATCCTGGGCGTGATCGCGCTGGAGGAGTTCGGGCTCGAGGTCTCGGTCGTGCGTCCCGGGCGCACCATCGAGCTGGTCGAGGCGGTGGTCACCGCGGCGGGCCGACCGGCGGTCCGGGTCCGTGCCTGGCTGCTCGCCGCGACCGACACCCGCGCGGTGGCCGGCGGCCAGCCCGACGCGCTCGCGTCCCCGGACGGCCTCGGGTCCTGGCCGCTCACCTCGGTGTGGCCGGGCGGCTACATCGCCTCGCTCGACGTACGCCCGCTCGCCGAGCCCGCGCAGGGGCGCGCCGCCGCCTGGGTCACCACCCACCTGGAGCTGCTGGCCGGGGAGCCCACCAGCGAGCTGGCGCGGTACGTCGCGCTCGTCGACACCGCCAACGGGATCGCCGTGCGCGAGTCGCCGAAGACCTGGATGTTCCCCAACGTCGACCTGTCCGTGCACCTCTTCCGGCAGCCGCGGGGACTGTGGGTGGGCCTGGACACCACCGTGGTCTTCGGCGAGGACGGCTGCGGGCTGACGTCCACCGTGCTGCACGACCAGGAGGGCCCCGTCGGGCAGGCCGCGCAGGTCCTCACGATCAGGCCCCTGGGCTGATCGGGGGACGGTTCGGGAGGCCTCCTAGGCTCGGAGGCGGCCCCCGGCCGTCAACCCCCGACCCCCAGGAGACGACGTGACCCACCGCAGGACCATCCCGACCCGAGCAGCCGCCGTGGCGCTCGCCGCGATCCTCGCGACCGCGCTGGCCGGGTGCGGCAACGACGGCGCCGACGGCGAGGCACAGCCGGCTGCCACAAGCACCGCGGCCAACGGTGACGTGTACGCCGACGCCGACGTCACCTTCGCGACGCAGATGATCCCGCACCACGCGCAGGCGGTGCAGATGGTCGAGATGACCCGCGGCCGCCCCCTCGACCCCGAGGTCGAGGAGCTCGCCGCCGGGATCCGCGACGCCCAGGTGCCCGAGGTGGAGCAGATGAGCGACTGGCTCACGTCCTGGGGCGAGGAGGTCCCGGCCACCTCGCTCGACCACGCCAACGCCGACTCCCACAGCATGCACGGCATGGGCGACGCCGACGAGATGCCCGGGATGATGTCGGCCGAGGAGATGGACGACCTGGCATCGGCGTCGGACTCGGAGTTCCAGGACATGTGGCTGGAGATGATGATCGACCACCACGAGGGGGCGATCGAGATGGCCCGGGCCGAGCAGGAGGACGGCCGGTTCCCCGACGCCGTACGCCTCGCGAAGTCGATCGAGAGCAGCCAGGCGGCGGAGATCGACACCATGCAGGAGCTGCTCGGCTGACTCGCCGCCCCCCGGGCGCAGCAGCACCATCGGGGGTCGTTTCCCGGCGTGACACGCCGCCGTGACCGAACCTTCACGCGCCGCCGCGAGAAAATGCCTGTCCGGAAACTGGATCCGGACGCGGGGCTTGGTAGTGTCGGTGGTGCAACAGGTGCAAGTTCCAGCAGGTCTGACGCCCGCGGAGTTTGTGATCCAACGGCGTTTCTTCTTCGTGTGTGCCACTCACGCAGTCGGAGCGACGTGTCACCGCATCTGATGCGGATCGTCGAAGTGACGATTCTCGCCCCGATGAAGGAGTAACGAGCAAATGGCTCAGGGCACCGTGAAGTGGTTCAACGCCGAGAAGGGTTTCGGCTTCATTGCGCAGGAGGACGGCGGCGACGACGTCTTCGTGCACTACTCGGCGATCCAGTCGCAGGGCTACAAGTCCCTCGACGAGAACCAGAAGGTCGAGTTCGACGTCACCCAGGGCCCCAAGGGTCCCCAGGCGGAGAACGTCCGTCCGCTCTGATCGCGGACCGAGGACCGGCCGGCACCTGTCGTCCGTCTTCAACGAGGCCCCACCCGGTCGGGTGGGGCCTCGTCCCATTTCCGGGCCTGCGGACGGCCGGCTGGGCCCCTGACCCGGCCGGGTGGTTGCTGTCCCCCAAACGGGTCAGATTTGCGCCCGAGGGTTTGATTCCGCGGGGCGTCGGGCACCCTTGTGGCACGGGGGATGTCCGACCACGCATGACCCAAGGGAGCCAAGAAGGTGCACGATCAGTTCGACGTCACTCTCGAAGACGCCGACCTGCTCGGCGAGGTGGAGCTGACCACCAACCTGATCATCGCCGCCAGCGAGGCCGACGAACACCTGCCCGCCGAGCAGATCGACGAGATCCTCGGCGTCGCTCCCGAGCCGCGCCAGGCCAGCTAGCCTCCTCCGCTCTCCGGACCACCTCCTCCGGTTGGGTGTCATACCGTAGGGGGGTATCGTGGTGGCATGGCAGAGCACCAGCACGGCTACATCCACCGCAAGGACGACTACCTCAAGCGGCTGCGCCGCATCGAGGGGCAGGCGCGCGGTCTGCAGCGGATGGTCGAGGAGGAGAAGTACTGCATCGACATCCTCACCCAGGTCTCCGCGATGACCAAGGCCCTGCACGCCGTCTCGATCGGCCTGCTGGAGGAGCACATGAACCACTGCGTGGTCGACGCCGCCCGCGCGGGTGACGACGAGGCGCGCGAGAAGGTCAGCGAGGCGGTCGACGCGATCGCACGACTGGTCCGTTCCTGACCACCACCGGACCCGAGGAGATCTTCGTGAGCACCCAGAGCACCTGGACCGTCACCGGCATGACCTGCGGCCACTGCGTCGCCTCCGTCTCGGAGGAGGTCGCCGAGATCGACGGCGTCGAGGACGTCGACGTCGTCCTGGAGACCGGCACGGTCACCGTCACCAGCGCCGCCCCGCTCGACCGCGCGGCCGTCGAGGCCGCCGTGGCAGAGGCGGGGTACGCCCTGGCATGAGCGCGAGCACGCCGCTGCGCGTGGCCGGCTTCCTCGCCGGCCTGGTGGCGGTCTTCGCGCTCGCCCTGGGCCTCGGCCGCCTGGTCGGGCCGCTCGACGTGGCCGACGCCGACGACGGCCACGACATGACCGGCACCACCGCCGGCCACGACATGGACACCAGCGGGACCACGCCGGTGGGGGCGCTGCAGTCGGCCGAGGACGGCTACGTCCTCACCCTGGCCGACCCGACCCTCGCGCCGGGGCGGCAACGCCTCGCGTTCACGATCAGCGGGCCGGACGGCGCGCCGGTCACGGCGTACGACGTGGTGCACGAGAAGCGGCTGCACCTGGTCGTCGTACGCCGCGACCTGACCGGCTTCCAGCACGTCCACCCGCGCCTCGACCCGGGCAGCGGCCGGTGGTCCACCGACGTACGCCTCACGCCCGGCGTCTGGCGGGTCGTCGCAGACTTCACACCCGCCGGGGGTGAGCCCCTGACCCTGGGGCAGGACCTGTCCGTGCCGGGCGGCTTCGCCCCGGCGCCGCTCGGCCCCGAGCGGCGGGTCGCCACCGTGGACGGCTACGAGGTCCGGCTGGCCGGTGACCTGACCGCCGGTGCCGAGGCCCGGCTCGCGCTGACCGTGGCGCGGGCCGGTGAGCCGGTCACCGACCTCCAGCCCTACCTGGGCGCCTACGGCCACCTGGTGGCGCTGCGGGCCGGCGACCTGGGCTACCTGCACGTGCACCCGGACGGCGAGCCGGGCGAGGTCCCGGCCGGCCCGGAGGTCGTGTTCCACGCCGACGTGCCGAGCGCGGGGTCCTACCGGCTCTTCCTGGACTTCCGCCACGAGGGCGTCGTGCGCACCGCGGCGTTCACCGTGCACGTGGGCGACGAGGCGCTCGGGTCGCACGAGACCCCCGGGGAGGCCGACCATGGTCACTGACGTCGAGCTCACCATCGCGGGGATGACCTGCGCCTCCTGCGCCAACCGGATCGAGCGCAAGCTCAACAAGCTCGACGGGGTCGTCGCCACCGTCAACTACGCCACCGAGAAGGCGAAGGTCACCTACCCCGAGACCGTGACCACCGACGAGCTGCTCGCCACCGTCGAGGCGGCCGGCTACTCGGCGCGGCTGCCGGCTCCGCCCGCTCCCGACCGGCCCGGTCACCGGGACGAGGCCGACGTCGAGCTCGACGCGCTGCGGCAGCGCCTGGTCGTCTCCGCCGTGCTGACCCTGCCGGTGGTGCTGCTGGCGATGGTGCCGGCGCTGCAGTTCGACTACTGGCAGTGGGCGTCGCTGACGCTGGCCGCGCCGGTCGTGGTCTGGGGCGGCTGGCCCTTCCACCGGGCCGCCTGGACCAACCTCCGGCACGGCGCCTCCACCATGGACACGCTGGTGTCGATGGGGGTGCTCGCGGCGTTCGGCTGGTCGCTGGTCGCGCTGTTCTGGGGCACGGCGGGCACGCCCGGCATGACGCACCCCTTCGAGCTGACCGTGCAGCGCACCGACGGCCTCGACAACATCTACCTCGAGGCCGCCGCCGGGGTGACGACGTTCCTGCTCGCCGGCCGATGGTTCGAGAAGCGGTCCAAGCGCCGCGCCGGGGCCGCGCTGGCCGCGTTGCTGGAGATGGGGGCCAAGGAGGTCACCCTGCTCGAGGACGGCCGCGAGCGGCAGGCGCCGGCCGACCAGCTCGGCGTCGGGACGCTCTTCGTGGTGCGTCCGGGGGAGAAGGTCGCGACCGACGGGGTCGTCGAGCGGGGCACGTCCGCGGTCGACGCCTCGATGCTGACCGGGGAGCCGGTCCCGGTCGAGGTCGGACCCGGTGACGAGGTGGCCGGCGCGACCGTCAACGCCGGCGGGCGGCTCGTCGTGCGCGCCACCCGGGTCGGCGCGGACACCCAGCTCGCCCAGATGGCCCGGCTGGTCGAGGAGGCCCAGAACGGCAAGGCCGACGTGCAGCGCCTCGCCGACCGGATCTCCGGCGTCTTCGTGCCGGTCGTGATCGCGCTCGCCGTCGGGACCCTCGGTTTCTGGCTCGGCGCGGGGGCCGGGGCGTCGGCGGCGTTCACCGCGGCGGTGTCGGTGCTGATCATCGCCTGCCCGTGCGCGCTGGGGCTGGCGACGCCGACAGCGCTCATGGTCGGCACCGGTCGCGGTGCGCAGCTCGGGATCCTGATCAGGGGGCCGGAGGTGCTCGAGTCCACCCGTCGGGTCGACACGGTCGTGCTGGACAAGACCGGCACCGTCACCACCGGCCGGATGGCGCTGGTCTCGGTGGTGGCCGCCGCGGGGGAGTCCCCGGAGGAGGTACGCCGCCTCGCCGCCGCCCTGGAGGCCGGCTCCGAGCACCCGGTGGCCCGAGCGGTCGTCGAGGGTGCCGGGGAGCTTCCCGACGCCTCCCGGTTCGCGAACGTCGAGGGTCTCGGGGTCCAGGGCGTCGTCGAGGGCCGGGAGGTGCTGGTCGGGCGGCCCCGCCTGCTCGCCGACCGGTCCCAGCAGCTGCCGGCCGACCTGGTCGCCGCCGTCGAGTCGGCGCAGGCCGAGGGGCGTACGCCGGTCGCGGTCGGCTGGGACGGCCGGGCGCGCGGCGTGCTCGTGGTGTCCGACACCGTGAAGCCCACGTCCGCGGCCGCCGTGCGTGCCCTGCGCGACCTCGGGCTGGAGCCCGTGCTCCTGACCGGTGACAACGAGCGCGCGGCCCGGGCGGTCGCCGCCGAGGTCGGCATCGACGAGGTGGTCGCCGACGTGCTGCCCGCCGGGAAGGTGGACGTGGTCAAGCGGCTGCAGGACGAGGGCCGGGTGGTGGCGATGGTCGGCGACGGGGTGAACGACGCCGCCGCGCTGGCCCAGGCCGACCTCGGGCTCGCGATGGGCACCGGCACGGACGTCGCCATCGAGGCCAGCGACCTGACACTGGTGCGGGGCGACCTGGTGGTGGCCGCGGACGCGGTGCGGCTGGCCCGGCGCACGCTCGCCACGATCAAGGGCAACCTGTTCTGGGCGTTCGCCTACAACGTGGCCGCGCTGCCGCTGGCCGCGGCCGGGCTGCTCAACCCGATGCTGGCCGGCGCCGCGATGGCGTTCTCGTCCGTCTTCGTGGTGTCCAACAGCCTGCGCCTGCGCCGCTTCTCCTGACGCCGACCCGTCGCACGTTGACCGGGGAGAACGTCGACCTGTCGTGAATTCACGACGGGTCGACGATGTGCTGGCGTGAAGCTGCGACGGGTCGGCGATCAGCAGGTGGCGAAGAGGACCGGCCCGGTGCTCAGGTCGGAGAGCACGTACTGGCCCTCCTTCGGCACCAGGCTCATCGTGACCAGCCGGCCGTCGGCGGTCACGGAGTCCACCGAGAACCGGTCCCGGAAGTCGCCGCCCTGACCGGGAGCCGGGCCGGCGGCCAGGGTGGCGCGCGTGTCGGCGTTGGTCCGCGCCTGCTCGTCGGTCTCGAAGGACATCACCACCCGGACCCGCCGGTCGGTCTGCACCGACATCGCGAACCCCTTGATCGGGTTCACCTCACCGGCGTCGGCGAGCAGCTCGTCGGCGACGTCCTGGTCGTTCTGGTCGGCCTGGCTCATCGCCAGCGCCGAGCAGGTGTAGTCGCCGGCGTACACGGACGCGGAGAGGGGCGAGCCGCTGGCGTCGACGACGTCGGTCAGGTCCGAGGAGGCGCCGTCCCCGTCGAGACCGTCCACCGAGGAGGCCAGGTAGGCGGCGTTGTCGCTGGTCAGCACGAGGTGCTCGTCGGGGACCAGGGCGACGTGCTGGAGCTCGGGGGTCAGGTCCGGCCCGATGGCGTTCATCAGGTCCGCGCCGCCGCGCCACACGCCGGTGTCGGAGGACGGGCGGGTGTAGCCGACCCGGGCGAGGTCGTCGCCGATCTCGTCGAAGTCGGCGTCGTCGGGGAGGTGGATCATCACGACCGCGCCCTTGCCCGACTGGCTGAACAGCTCCCAGTCCGCGGTCGCGGGGGAGAAGCCGTACCTCTCCTGCAGCACCGGCGCCGACTGCACCAGCGCCGAGGTCGACGTGAGGTCCCGCTCGTAGCCGCGGTCCAGGAAGCGCTCCAGCTGGCCCACCGACGAGTCGGCGGTCAGCGGGGTGCCGAACACGCGGCGGATCCCCGACCAGTCGGTCCAGGAGAGCCGCTCGGCGTCCGACGGTGCCATCGAGGCGGCGCGCTGCAGGTCGGTGGACGGCTGGGCACGCCACCACAGCAGCCCGCCGATGGCCAGCCCCAGCACCAGCACCCCCACGAGCACCGCCACGACGGCGATCGTGAGGCGTTTGCGCACGGGGTCTCCTGTCCTGGGGCGAGGTGGTGTGAGACTAGCGGCATGCCACTGAGGGACGTGCTCGCCGCCGGCGTCGTGGTCTTCCGGCCGGGCCGCAAGGTCCTGCTCGTGCACCGGCCGAGGTACGACGACTGGTCGTTCCCCAAGGGCAAGCTCGACCGGGGGGAGCACCCCACCGCCGCCGCGGTCCGCGAGGTCGCCGAGGAGACCGGCCTGCACGTGCGGCTCGGCCCGCCGCTGGGCTCGCAGCGCTACCAGAACGGCAACAACCGGATGAAGACCGTCTTCTACTGGACCGGCCGCGTGGTGGGGGACGACGACGTCAGCGGGTACGCCGTCAACGACGAGATCGACGCCGTCGAGTGGGTCGGGATCGACGAGGCGTGCGCACGGCTGACCTACCCCCACGACCGCGAGACGCTCACCGAGGCGCTGCGGCAGCGACGCAGGACGCACGCCCTGGTGGTGCTGCGGCACGGCGCCGCCCGCTCCCGCAAGGCGTGGCGGCACGACGACCGGCTCCGCCCGCTCGTGGTGGCCGGGCAGACCCAGGCCCAGCGGCTGGTGCCGGTGCTCGCGGCGTACGACGTCAGCCGGGTGGTCAGCTCGAGCAGCACCCGCTGCGTCCAGTCGGTCCAGCCGTACGCCGACACCACCAGCTGGAAGCTCGAGCTGGACCACGGGCTGAGCGAGGAGGACGCCACCGCGGAGTCGGTGCTCGCGACCGTCGACGACCTCGTCCACGGCGACGAGGGAGCCGTGCTGTGCACCCACCGGCCGGTGCTGCCGGCGGTGTTCGACGCCCTCGGGATCGAGGACCCGCAGCTGGAGCCCGCGGGCCTGCTCGTCGTGCACCTGCGCAAGGGCAAGGTGGTCGCGACCGAGGCCCATCAGGTCCGCTGAGTCAAGGGTCCCGAGCCTTGTTCACGTGATCGCCGTCTCACCGGTCCCGCTCTGTTGACGAGTGGGCGGTTCGAGTTCACCCCTCGTTCACCGACGACCCCGTAGCCGGACACCTGCGCTCCTTAGCGTCCCTGCTGTCATCCCCGAGAGAGACATCAGGAGAACGAAGTGAAGAGCACTTCCATCCGCCGGGCAGTCGTGCCCGGTATCGCCGCCCTGACGCTGGCGCTGTCCGCCTGCGCAGCCGGCAACGAGTCCAGCAGCGACAGCGGCGACTCGAGCCTCAGCGGGACCCTCAACGGCGGTGGCTCGTCGGCCCAGGAGTCCGCGCAGGGGGCGTGGCGCGCCGGCTTCCAGAGCGCCAACGGTGACGGCGTCACCGTCAACTACGACCCGGTCGGCTCGGGCACGGGTCGCGAGAACTTCATCTCCGGCGCCTACATGTTCGCCGGTTCCGATGCCGCCCTGAGCACCGACGAGGGCGAGCTCGACAAGGCCATGGAGCGCTGCGGCGGCGAGGACCCGATCGAGGTCCCGGCGTACGTCAGCCCCATCGCGGTCGTCTACAACCTCGACGGCGTGGACAACCTGCAGCTGTCCGCCCCCGTCCTCGCCGACATCTTCGCCGGCAAGATCACCAAGTGGAACGACCCGGAGATCGCGCAGGACAACCCGGACGCCGACCTCCCGGACGAGACCATCACCCCGGTCCACCGCTCCGACGACTCGGGCACCACCGAGAACTTCACCGACTACCTCAACCAGGCGAGCGAGGGTGCGTGGAAGTGGGACGCCGACGGCGTCTGGCCGATCAAGGGTGGCGAGGCCGGCGAGGGCACCTCGGGCCTGGTGGCCGCGGTCAAGGCCGGCAACGGCACCATCGGCTACGCCGACGAGAGCCAGGCCGGTGACCTCGGCGTCGCCGCCATCAAGGTCGGCTCGGAGTACAACGCCCCGTCCGCCGAGGGCGCCGCGAAGGTGCTCGCCCTCTCCCCGCGCGTCGAGGGTCGCGGCGACACCGACATGGCCATCGAGGTCGACCGCACCTCCACCGAGTCGGGCACCTACCCGATCTCGCTGACGTCGTACCTCATCGCCTGCCAGCACTACGACAAGGCGAGCGACGCGGCCCTGGTGAAGGGTTACCTCTCCTACGTCGTGTCCGAGGAGGGCCAGCAGGCCGCCGCGGACCAGGCCGGCTCGGCCCCGCTCGAGTCCAGCCTGCAGCAGGAGGCCGCCTCGATCGTCGACAAGATCGCGGCGAAGTAGCCATCACCGACAGTTCGTACGCCGGGGTGCGGCGGGCCGGTTCGCCGGTCCGCCGCACGTTGGCGTTCCCCTGATCGACCAGCAGTCCAAGGAGCACCGTGTCCGTCACCACCGCCGCCCCCCAGGGGGCTCCGGAGCAGGTCTCGGGGAAGCCACCCCGCAGCCGCGGCGACCGCCTGTTCGCAGGCACGGCCAAGGCAGCCGGTCTGGTCATCCTCGCCGCCCTCGCCGGCGTCTTCGTCTTCCTCACCATCGAGGGCGTGCCCGGGCTCGGCCTGCCCGCCGGCACGTACGCGCCCAACGACAGCTTCCTCAGCTACGTCGGGCCGCTGATCTACGGCACCATCCTCGCGGCGGTGCTCGCGCTGATCCTGGCCGTGCCGTTCGCCTTCGGGATCGCGCTGTTCATCTCCCACTACGCGCCCCGCCGGCTGGCCGTGCCGGTCGCCTACGTGATCGACCTGCTCGCCGCCGTCCCGTCGGTGGTGTTCGGCCTGTGGGGCGCCCGCTCGCTGGCGACCTGGCTGGTGCCGGTCCACGAGTGGCTCTACGACCACCTGTCGTTCATCCCGTTCTTCGCCGGCCCGCCCTCGGTGACCGGCCGCACCATCTTCACCGCCGGCATCGTGCTGGCGATCATGATCCTGCCGATCATCACCGCGATCTCGCGGGAGGTCTTCGCGCAGACGCCGCGGCTGGACCAGGAGGCCGCGCTCGCGCTGGGCGCGACCCGCTGGGAGATGGTCCGGCTCTCGGTCTTCCCCTACGCCCGCTCGGGCATGGTCTCCGCGGTCATGCTCGGCCTGGGCCGCGCGCTCGGCGAGACGATGGCGGTGGCCATGGTGCTCTCCGCCTCGCCGATCGTGACCCTGAACCTGATCTCCAACACCAACCCCGCGACCGTGGCCTCGAACATCGCGTCGAGCTTCGCCGAGGCCACGCCCGACAAGCTGCACGTGCTGATCGCCACCGGACTGGTGCTGTTCGCCTTCACGTTCGCGGTGAACTTCGCCGCCCGGTGGGTCGTGGGCCGCAACGAACGGAGGATGGCGCGATGAGCACGACCGAGGCCACCCGTGACCTGGCCGCCCCGATGCGGCTCTCCCACCCGCTGCTGCCGAAGTGGGCCCCCACCCTGGTGGTGGTCCTCGCCGTCGCCGCCGCCGGCCTGCCGGCGATGCTGCTCGGCTGGAGCCTCGTCGGCTGGCTGGCGCTCGCACTGGTCCTGTTCCTGGTCGGGCTGCCGGCCTGGTCGCTGGCCGTCGAGAACCGCCGCGCCGCCGTCGACCGCCTGATGACCGCGCTGGTCTGGTCGTCGTTCGGCGTCGCCGTGCTGCCGCTGGTCTGGCTCGTCTGGACCGTGGTCGCGGAGGGCGCGTCGGTCATCGACGGCGAGTTCCTCACCTACTCCATGCGCAACATCGTCGGCGAGGGCGGCGGCATCTACCACGCCCTGATCGGCACCCTGCTGGTCACCGCCGCGGCCGCGGTCATCTCGGTCCCGGTGGGCATCTTCGCGGCGATCTACCTCGTGGAGTACGGCAAGGGCACCCGGCTGGGCCGCTGGATCACGTTCCTGGTGGACGTGATGACCGGCATCCCCTCGATCGTGGCCGGCCTCTTCGCCCTGGCGCTGTTCGTGCTGCTTTTCGGGCCGGAGACGCGGATGGGCTTCGGTGGCTCGGTGGCGCTGTCGCTGCTGATGATTCCGATCGTCGTGCGCGCGACCGAGGAGATGCTGCGCCTGGTGCCGGCCGACCTGCGCGAGGCGTCGTACGCCCTGGGCGTGCCGAAGTGGCGCACCATCACCAAGGTCGTGCTGCCCACCGCGATGGGCGGCATCATCACCGGTGTCACGCTCGCGGTCGCGCGTGTGATCGGCGAGACGGCACCGCTGCTGGTGATCGCCGGCAAGACCGACTCGGTGAACGCCAACCTGTTCAACGAGCGGATGACCACGCTGCCGGTCTACATCTACTACTCGTTCACCCAGCCGGGCGTCGCGCCGGCGGGCAGCACGGAGGCGCCGGGCATCGCCCGGGCGTGGGGCGCCGCGCTCGTCCTCATCGTCATCGTGATGGTGCTGAACCTGCTCGCGCGGGTCGTCGGCAAGTTCTTCACCCCCAAGAAGGGCTGACCCGGAGATCCCGGGCCCCTCCCCTTCGACAGACAAGGAACACTCAGACCATGGCCAAGAGCATCGACGTCTCGGACCTGAACATCTACTACGGCGACTTCCTCGCCGTGCAGGGTGTCAACATGACCATCAAGGCGCGCTCGGTGACCGCGTTCATCGGCCCCTCGGGCTGCGGCAAGTCCACGATGCTGCGCTCGCTGAACCGGATGCACGAGGTGATCCCCGGTGCCCGGGTCGAGGGCAAGATCATGGTCGACGGCCAGTCGCTGTACGACGCGTCGGTCGACCCGGTCGCCGTGCGCCGCCAGATCGGCATGGTCTTCCAGCGGCCCAACCCGTTCCCCACGATGTCGATCTACGACAACGTGCTGGCGGGCAACCGGCTGAACGCGAAGAAGCTGAAGAAGTCCGAGTCCGACGACATCGTCGAGAAGTCGCTGCGCGCCGCCAACCTGTGGGCCGAGGTAAAGGACCGGCTCGGCAAGCCCGGCATGGGCCTCTCGGGCGGCCAGCAGCAGCGCCTCTGCATCGCCCGCGCCATCGCCGTGGAGCCGCAGGTCCTGCTCATGGACGAGCCGTGCTCGGCGCTCGACCCGATCTCCACCTCCGCGATCGAGGACCTGATCCACGAGCTGAAGTCGGACTACACGATCGTGATCGTCACCCACAACATGCAGCAGGCCGCGCGCGTGTCCGACGACACCGGCTTCTTCAACCTCAAGGCGACCGGCGAGCCCGGCCACCTGGTCGAGTTCAACCCCACCAAGAAGATGTTCACGAACCCCGACAACGAGTCGACCGAGGCGTACATCTCGGGTCGCTTCGGCTGATTCTCGTCGGATAGTCCGGCACGTTTCTGATGGCGGGCCGGATTTCTCTGGGTAGTCCGGCACGTTTCGTCCTGTCCGTGGGGCAGGAACCGTCCACAACGTGCCGGACTATCGCCTTCCTGGCCCCGCCTGTGGATGACCGGTCGCAGCGCGGCGCCCCGGTCCCGACGCTGGCGGCATGTCCAGTGCCCCGTTCCAACCGCCCCCGTTCCACCCCGCCCGCCCGCACCTGGTCGCCCCGGTGCGGGTCGACCCGTCGGGCGCAGCCGGCCCCAGTCCGACCCAGGTCGGTGCGGAGCGGTGGCGACGGTCCTCGAGGGGCCTCTACGTGCCGGGCCACCTCGACCCGGCTCTCCCCGAGCAGCGGATCGTCGAGGCGGCGGCGCTCCTTCCGGCGTACGGCGGTGTCACGGGGTGGGCCGCACTGCGATGGGCCGGGGGTCGGTGGTTCGGCGGGCTCGCCGAGGGCGGCCACGCCCTCCGGCCGGTCACCCTGGCCATCGGTGGCAACGTCCGGAGCCGTCCCGGCGTGCAGATCTGCGAGGAGGGGCTCGACCCCCGGGACCTGACGGAGATCGACGGGCTGCGCATCACGACGCTCGTGCGCGCGGTGTGCTTCGAGGTGCGCTACGCGCGCGACGTACGACGTGGCGTGCTGGCGCTGGACATGGCGGCCCACGACGACCTGGTGTCCGTCGACGAGGCAGCCGAGTACGCCGCCACGCTGGGCACGTGGACCGGCATCCCGTGCTGCCGGGAGGCGCTGGGCCTGGCCAGCGAGAACTCCTGGTCGCCGCAGGAGAGCCTGATGCGACTCATCTGGGTGCTCGACGCGAACCGGCCGAGGCCGCTGTGCAACGTGCCGATCTTCGACCCGCACGGACGCCACCTCGCGACGCCGGACCTGTTCGACGCGGAGGCGGGGGTGATCGGTGAGTACGACGGACCGCTGCACCTCGTCGAGGCCCAGCGCCGGCGTGACGAGGTGCGGGAGGCGGTCCTGCGCGAGCACGGCCTGGAGTACGTCGCGATGACCGCGGCCGACCACGCCGACCCGGTGGCCCTGGTCGCCCGCATCCACGCGGCGTACACCCGAGCGGCCCGGATCCCCGAGTCGTGCAGGAGCTGGACGCTGGACCAGCCGGCCTGGTGGATCGACACCTCCACCGTGGCGGCCCGGCGTGTCCTGACCGAGAACCAGCGCGACCGGGTGCTGCGCTACCGGGCCGGGTGAGGCCTGAAATCGGATAGTCCGGCACGCTTCTGACGGACGCTGGTCAGAAAACGTGCCGGACTATCGCCCCGGGCGGGCCCAGGTCGGAAAACGTGCCGGACTATCCCGTCTCAGACGGGGATCGTCACGTGCAGGATCCCGTAGCAGAGCGCCGCGACCAGGCCGGCCGCCGGGAAGGTGAGGACCCAGGCGGTGACGATCGAGCGGGCCACGCCCCAGCGGACGGCGGAGAAGCGCTTGGTGGCGCCGGCACCCATGATCGAGGACGTGATCACGTGGGTGGTCGAGATCGGCGCGTGCCAGACGAAGGCCGTCGTGTAGAGCACTGCGGCACCGACCGACTCGGCGGAGAAGCCGCGGGCGGGGTCGAGGTGGATGATGCGGCGGCCGAGGGTGCGCATGATGCGCCAGCCACCGGAGTAGGTGCCGAGCGAGATCGCGCTCGCGGCGCAGATCACGACCCACAGCGGCAGCGGGTCGTCGGCCGAGGCGTGGCCGGAGGCGACCAGCGCCAGGAAGATCACGCCCATCGTCTTCTGGGCGTCCTGGAGGCCGTGGCCGAGCGCGAGCGCCGCGGCGGAGAGGGTCTGCGACATCCGGAAGCCCCGGAAGACCCGGTGCGGGTTGCGGCGCCTGAAGATCCACATGATCGAGAGCATCACCAGGAACGCCAGCACGAAGCCCACGATGGGTGAGGCGACCATCGGGATGACGACCTTGTCGAGGATCGTCTTCCAGTGCACGGCGGCGCCGGCGGCCAGCGCGGCGCCCACCAGCCCGCCGATCAGGGCGTGCGAGGACGACGAGGGCAGGCCGAAGTACCAGGTGATGAGGTTCCAGGCGATCGCGCCGAGCAACCCTGCGAGCACGACGATCAGGCCGGCGTTGCCGTCGGGCGGCACGATCGTGTCACTGACCGTGTGCGCGACCTCCTGTCCGAGGAGCGCGCCGACGAAGTTCATGACCGCAGCCAGCAGCAGCGCGACGCGCGGCGTCAGCGCCCGCGTCGACACCGAGGTGGCGATCGCGTTGGCCGCGTCGTGGAAACCGTTGGTGTAGTCGAAGCTCAGGGCAACGACGACTACCGCGATGACGATCGCGATGTCCATGCTTTCAGGACTCCTTGACCGCGATCTGCTCCACGATGTTGGCGACCTTCTCGAAGGCGTCGATGGCAGCCTCGAGGGACTCGACGATGTCCTTGAGCTTGAGCACCTCCATCGCCTTGAACTCGCCGGAGAAGAGGTTGGCGAGCGTGCGGCGGTGGTTCTTGTCGCCGGCGTTCTCGAGTCGGTTGATCTCGATCCAGTACTCGTCGAGCGACTGCATCGACTGCAGCTGCGGCATCGCGGCGGCGGTGATCTCCGCGCAGCGCTGGATGACCTCGACCTGCGCCGACAGCTCGGACGGCAGCACCTTGACCTCGTAGAGCAGGATCTGGTCGACGACCTCGTCCATCATGTCCATCACGTCGTCGAGGCCAGAGGCGAGGGCGTAGATGTCCTCGCGGTCGAACGGCGTCACGAACGTGCTGTTCACACGCCGGACGATGGCGTGCGTGGTCTCGTCGGCCTGGTGCTCGGCCTCGCGCATCCGTCGCGCCACGTCCTCGTGGTCAGCGGGGTCGCTGAGCATTTCGGCGAGCAGTCCGGCGCCTGTGACCAGGTGCTGTGCGGACTCGGTGAAGAGGTCGTAGAAAGTCGTGTCAACCGGGCGGAATCGCAAACCCACGGAGAACTCCTGGTGAGGAGGAGAAGAACGGCCATCATGCTAGGGGGTGCGATCGCGAAAGATGCAAGTGAGGGCCGTGTCAAGCGGACGTACGACGCCGCCGCTGACGCTCGATGAGCGTCTCCTGGAGATGCACGCCACCCTCGTTGCCGGCCCACGTGCCGGTGCTGTCCAGCAGCCAGGCGCTGGTGTCGGGGTCGAAGGCGAGGTCGAGCAGCCGGCCGACGGCCTCGACGTTCTCGCCGTCGGGCAGCCGCACCAGCACCTCCACGCGCCGGTCGAGGTTGCGGTGCATCATGTCCGCCGAGCCGATCCAGGCGACGGGCTCCCCGGCGTTCTCGAACCAGTAGACCCGGCTGTGCTCGAGGAACCGCCCGAGCACCGACCGCACCTCGATCGTCTCCGACAGGCCGGGTACGCCGGGCCGCAGCGCGCAGATGCCCCGCACCAGCAGCTGGATCGGGACCCCCGCCTGGGAGGCCAGGTAGAGCGCGTCGATGACCCCTTCGTCGACGATCGAGTTGGCCTTGAAGCGGATGCCTGACGGGCGCCCGGCCTGGTGGTGGTGGATCTCGCGGTGGATCTGCTCGACCAGGCCGACGCGGACGGAGTCGGGGGCGACGAGCAGCTGGCCGTAGATCGCGTTGCGCGACCAGCCCGACAGGTTGTTGAAGAGGTGGGCGACGTCCTCGGTGACCAGCTCGTCGGTGGTGATCAGGCCGAGGTCCTCGTACATGCGGGCGGTCTTGCCGTTGTAGTTGCCGGTGCCGATGTGGGCGTAGCGGCGGATCCCGTCGGGCTCGTCGCGGACCACCAGGGAGAGCTTGCAGTGGGTCTTGAGCCCGACCAGGCCGTAGACCACGTGGCAGCCCGCCTGCTCCAGCTTGCGCGCCCAGCGGATGTTGGCCTGCTCGTCGAACCGGGCCTTGATCTCCACGATCACCAGCACCTGCTTGCCGGCCTCGGCGGCGTCGATGAGGGCGTCGATGATCGGCGAGTCCCCCGAGGTGCGGTAGAGCGTCTGCTTGATCGCGAGCACGTGCGGGTCGGCGGCGGCCTGCTCGATGAAGCGCTGCACCGACGTCGCGAAGGAGTCGTAGGGGTGGTGCAGCAGCACGTCGTTGCGCCGCGCGGCCTTGAACACGTCCACGGGCGCGGCCGACTCGACCTCGGCGAGCCGCGGGTGGGTGGTCGGGACGAAGGCGGGGTACTTCAGCTCCTCGCGCGGCAGGTCGGCGATGTCGTGCAGCCCGCGCAGGTCCAGCGGCCCGTTGAGGTGGAAGACCTCCTCCTCGGTGATGCCGAGCTCGCTGACCAGGAGGTCGAGGACGGCCGGGGAGATCGACTCCTCGACCTCGAGCCGCACCGGCGGGCCGAAGCGGCGCCGCAGCAGCTCCTTCTCCAGCGCGGCGAGGAGGTTCTCGGCGTCGTCCTCCTCGACCTCGAGGTCCTCGTTGCGGGTGACCCGGAAGCTGTGCACCTCCAGGACGTCCATGCCGGGGAACAGCCGGTTGAGGTGCTGGCGGATCACGTCCTCCAGCGGCACGAACCGCTGGTTGCCCAGTGGCACGAACCTGGCGAAGATCGGCGGCACCTTGACCCGGGCGAAGTGCTCCTTGCCGGTCTTGGGGTTGCGGACCAGCACGGCGAGGTTGAGCGAGAGCCCGGAGATGTAGGGGAACGGGTGGGCCGGGTCGACGGCCAGCGGCGTGAGCACGGGGAAGACCCGGTCGCGGAACAGCCGCTTGCAGAACTTCTGCTCGTCGCGGTCCAGGTCGTCCCAGCGCACCAGCTGGATGCCGGCGTCGCGCAGGGCGGGCACGATCTCCTCGCTGAACTGCCGGGCGTGCCGCTCCATGAGCCCGCGGCTGGTGGTCCAGATCTGCTCGAGCACCTCGCGCGGCATCAGCCCCGACGCCGCCCGGACGGCCAGGCCGGCGGCGATGCGGCGCTTGAGGCCCGCCACCCGGACCATGAAGAACTCGTCGAGGTTGCTGGTGAAGATGGCCAGGAACCGCACCCGCTCGAGCAGCGGCAGGTCGGGGTCCTCCGCCAGCTCGAGGACGCGCTGGTTGAAGTGCAGCCAGGACAGCTCGCGGTCCAGGAAGCGGTCTTCGTACTTCTCGACGGCGGCGAGCTCCTCGTCGTCGGGGAAGTACGGCGGTTCGACGTCGAACGTCTCGTGTCCTCCGACCTCCTCGACGGAGTGGGCGACGCTCGGCACGCTCTCGGGGCTCATGCCCTTCAGTGTCGCACCGCCGGGTGAACGAGAGATGACGTTCACGACCCCCCTGATCGGGTACAACTCCCCTTGTGGAGGATCCCGCACATCGCGTGCACCGCAGCTTCGACCCCCATCCGTCCAGCGTCGGTGACGCGCGTCGCCAGGTGCGTGAGCTGCTGACCGGTGCGGGCCGCGACGACCTGCTCGAGGCCGCCGAGCTGGTCGTGACCGAGGTGGTCACCAACGCCCTCGTGCACGCCGGGACCCGCATCGACGTCGCGACCGCGCTCGGCGAGACCGGGCTGCGGGTCGAGGTCAGCGACGGGAGCGACCAGCTGCCCACGGTCCGCCACAACGACGCGCTCGCCGGGACCGGCCGCGGGCTGCGGCTGCTGCAGAGCACCGTCGACCGATGGGGCGTGGACAGCCACGACGCCGGCAAGACGGTGTGGTTCGAGCTGGCCGCGGGTGCGGGCGAGGGCGAGCTGACGACGTACGACGGGGACGGACTCGGGGAGCTCCAGGTGCTGAGCCGCCGCGACGAGCGGGGCATGGTGTGCGTCGAGCTGAGGAACGTGCCGCTGCTGCTGCACGTCGCGTGGCACCAGCACGCCGAGGCGCTGCTGCGGGAGTACCTCCTCGCCAGCCTCGGGGACGAGACCGACCTCGACGGCCTGCAGGCGCACGCCGCCTCGAGCGAGGCGATCTCGCTGCTGCTCGACCACCTGCCCGACCCGGGTGTGGGCGAGGACCCCGACCAGGTGATGGCCACGGCCGTCGAGCCGGGCGTGTCCAGCGAGCGGGAGGTGCTGGCGGTGCCGCTCGACGCGCTGGCCCACTTCCGGGTCCTCGACGAGACCCTCGACGCGGCGCTGGCGCTCGCCGACTCCGGCGAGTTCCTCAACCCGCCGACGCAGCCCGAGATCCGGGCGTTCCGGCGCTGGGTGTGCGAGGAGGTCGAGCGGCAGAGCAGGGGCGGGCAGCCGCTGCCCTGGGTGGACCAGAGCGAGGCGGCTCCGCCGCCGGTGCGTACGCCGCTCGACTGGGCCGGCGAGCAGGTCTCGCGCTCCGGCGAGGCGGTGATCGCCGCCGACGACACCAACGGGATCGTCGCGGTGAGCAAGCCGGCGCTGGCGATGCTCGGGTACGCCGACGAGGCGGAGCTGGTCGGTCGCCGGCTCCTGTGGATCATCCCGTCCCGCTTCCGGCAGGCCCACCTCGCGGGCTTCACCATGCACCTGGCCACCGGCCGCGCACCGCTGCTGGGCCAGCCGGTCTCCGTCCCCGCGCTGCGCAGCGACGGCACCGAGACGGTGGTCGAGCTGACCGTGGAGTCCCGGAGCCTGGCCGGCGGACGGCATGTCTTCGTGGCCACCCTGCGTCCCTGAGGACGGATAGTCCGGCACCTTCTCGTCAGGTCCGCGCCGAAAACGTGCCGGACTACCCACCTGTACGTCGAAACGTGCCGGACTACCCCCTAGAAGCCGCGGCATCGCCCACCGACGGTCGTCCACCGGCGACCACCGCCCCGCTCTTCGGGGTTGGACGTCGTTAGGGTGCGCCCGTGACGTTCAAGCAGCGGATGGCCGACGCGAACCACCGACTCAAGACGCTGAGCCTGCGCGGCGCGATGGCGCTGCCGGAGCCGGTGCAGCGCCGGCTCGCCGGCAAGCCCGTCGTCCGCGACGGGCAGACCCTCGCCACCGACACCCAGCTGGCGCTGCGGCTGCAGCGGCTGGCGCGCGAGGCCGGCGCCGAGACGCTCCCGATCCCGGAGGGGCGCGCGGCGATCCTGCGGCACTCCTCGATGACGGGCGGCAGGCAGCCGATCGGCGCGGTCCGCAGCCTGACGGTGGGCGACCTGCCCGCCCGGCTCTACGTCCCGACCGATGCGCCCGCCACCGGGCCGGCGCTGCTGTTCCTGCACGGCGGCGGCTGGGTCTACGGCGACCTCGACTCCCACGACGCCGCCTGCCGGTTCCTGGCCGAGCAGAGCGGGGTGCGGGTGCTCGCGGTCGACTACCGGCTCGCGCCCGAGGCGCCGTTCCCCGCGGCGTACGACGACGCGCTGGCGGCGTACCGCTGGCTGGTCGCCAACGCCGACTCGGTGGGCGCCGACCCGCAGCGGCTGGCCGTCGGCGGCGACTCGGCCGGCGGGTGCCTGGCCGCGACCACCGCGATCGAGGCGGCCCGCGAGGGGCTGCCGCTGGCGTTCCAGCTGCTCGTCTACCCGGGCACCGACCACACGGCGACCGCGGGCAGCCGCGCGACGTTCGCCGAGGGGTTCTACCTGACCCGGGACTTCATGGACCTCGCCACCGCCAACTACGTGCCGCCGGGCGTCGACCCGCGCGACCCGCGGCTCTCGCCGCTGTACGCCGACCTGCCGGCCGGCCTCGCCCCGGCGTACGTCGTCACCGCCGGCTTCGACCCGCTGCGCGACGAGGGCGAGGCCTACGCCCGCAAGCTGGCCGACGCGGGGGTGGACGTGGAGCTGAAGCGGTTCCCCGACCAGATCCACGGGTTCTTCAACATCGTCGGCACCGCCCGCTCCAGCCGCGCCGCCAACGCCGAGATCGCCGCGAGGCTCAAGGCCGCGCTGGCCTGACCGGGCGCCCGAGGTCAGGCGGACGTCATGCGAATCGTGGGCTAAGACCCACGATTCGCATGACGTCCCGTCCGGCTCAGAGCCCGGCTCAGAGGCCCGGGCGCCAGGCCCGCAGCGCCTCGGTGAACGCGACCCCGTCCACCATCCGCGCGTCCACGGTCACCGGCTCGAGCCCGCGACGCAGGAACAGCACCTTCCAGTCGCGCTCGCCGGGGGTGCCGACCAGCTCGAGGGCGGTGCCCTCGTTGCCCAGGTCGAAGCGGTGCTGCCGCTCTCCGGCCACGATGTCGACCACCCCGTGGTCGATGCGCACGTGCGAGCGCGGGGGACGGGTCCGGATCGCGGGGATGGCCAGCAGCACGGCGCACACGGTCGCCACCACGCCCACGGTGCGGTCCGGCCCGGCGCCGCTGAAGGAGTACGCCGCGACCGCGGCCGCCGCGATCGCGGCCAGGCCCAGCCCGATCGAGGTCGCGACGCTGCGGGCGGGGACGTCGAAGGTGACCGGCTCGTCGTCGACGGCCGTCGCGGTCGCAGGAGAGGCAGTGGAGGCGACCGGCTCGGCCTCGGCGGCCGTGGCCGGCAGCGGCGGCAGCACCACGGGGGTGGTGCGCTGCCACCAGCGCCGGCGGGTGGTCAGCTCGTCGAGGAGCAGCGCACGGGTCTCGGCGAGGGCCAGGGCGAGCTCGCGGGCGCGGTCCTCGGCCTCGCGGCGCTCGCGCATCGCCTCCTCGGCGAGCTCGGCCTGGTGGCGCACGGCCGCCTCGACGGTGGCCCGGTCGAGGGCGCGCTCCTCGACGATCCGGTCGGCGTCGGCGCGGGCCCGTGCCTGCTCGGCGACGGCGGCCTCCGCGTCGGTGCGGGCCCGGAGCGCGTCGGCGAGCGCCGCGGCGTGACTGGTCGCCTCGCGGGCGGCGGCGTCGAGCACCTCACGGGCCCGGCGCTCGGCCGACGCCTTCTCGTCGGTGGCCGCGGCGGCGCGCTCGAGCGCGGCCCGGGCGTCGTGCTCGGCGGCCTCGCGGGCAGCGACGGCGTCCGCGGCGGCGGTCTCGGCGAGGGTCCGGGCCTTGTGCGCGGCCACGGCGGCCTCGGCGTGCTCGCGAGCCTGCTCGTCCGCGGCAACGCGCAGGCGGTGGGCCTCTGCGGTGGCCGCAGCGTGCTCGTCGGCCGCCGTGTGCGCCGCTTCGACTGCTGCGGCTGCCGCAGTGGCGGCGTCGGCCTGCTCGCGGGCGGCCCGCTCGGCGGCCTCGCGCTCCTCCTGGGCCCGGGCGGCGGCGACCGCGCGGGTGCGCGCGTCCTCCTCGGCGCGCATCCGGTGCTCGTGCGCCTCGGCGGCGATGTCGGCCAGGGCCCGGGCGGCCTGCTCGGCCGCGGCGCGTGCGGTGGCCTGCTCGGCGGCGGCGCG
>NZ_JBHSHU010000015.1:0-37333 GCF_042653125.1 Nocardioides sp. GCM10023255 | reverse complement strand
CACGGGCGCCCTGCCGGCGGATCTCGAGGAGCTCGAGCACGCCGTCCGCGTCGAGGTCCTCGACCTCGATCGGGTCCCAGTTGGCGTCTGTTTCGAACATGTGTCCATGGTCTCAGAAGGCACCGACATCCGTCCCTGCCTGTGGACGCTTCCTGGCCCATCCGGAGAAGATCGAAGGTAAAACTTTCGGACGCCAGAGCCACCTTCGGCCGGCGCCAGCCACCGCGGACCGGAAGGCCGGGAAGCGGCCCCGCGCCCCGGCGTACCTCTCCCCCCAGCTGCTCAGGACCGCAACCACCCACGACCCGCAAGCCCGCGGCCATGGGCGTGGATGCTGGACGGAGCCCGGACTCAGGACGGGGCGGCGACCCGGGTGGGTCGCCGCCCCGTCCGGGGTGCGTGGGTCAGTTCGTGGTCAGGCGGAGCACCCCGTGCGCGGCGTCGTCCTCCTGCCAGGCGCTCATCCCGAGGCCCTCGAGCGGCTCGAGGTTGTCGGTCGCCTCCTGGTCGCCGCCGGCCAGGTTGACCAGCCAGTCGCCGGCGTCGAAGTTCACGAACATCAGGAAGCTCGCCTGGTCGGCCTCACGGACCACGTTCTTGAAGACGTCGGAGTCGCCCAGGTTGCCGTCCTCCAGCACCTGCGACCGGTAGTCGGAGTCGGGGCCGATCGCGACCATGTCGCCGTCGGCGTCGGAGCCGAACAGGTCGGCCTCCTCACCCATCTGGCCGCGCACCTTGTCGAGGACCCCCTCGATGCCGTCGGCGTCGCCCTTGATCTTGGCGGCCACCGGGATGCCGCTGCCGTCGCCGGAGTTGAAGAACGTCTCAGGGTCGAAGTCACTGCCGATCGAGAGCGACATCGCGTCCCCGGCGAGGGTCTCGGCGTCGTCGGGCAGGTCGAGGCCGGACTCGTCCTCCATCTGGCTGAGCATCTCCTCGGCGCTCATCTCGCCGTTGTAGTACGACGACATCTGGTCCATCGCATCGGCGAACCACCCGTCCTCGAAGCCCACACCGATCGCAGCGGCGGTGTCCTCTGGCAGCGTCGAGACGACGTCGGCGCCCGCGTCGCTGGCGTACAGCTGCTTCTGGGTCACGCCCGGGTCGCCGGCCACCTCGAGCTCGAGGGCGCCGTCGTCGAAGCGGATGGTCGCGGCCATCCCCTTGAAGTCCTTGAGCGCGTCGGTCATCTCGCTGGGGACGAGCGTGTCGGTCGAGGAGTCCATGCCCGTGTCGTCGCAGAAGGAGTCGGTCGAGCCCTCGGGCACCGCCTCGCACGTCGCCGAGTAGCCCGAGCCGCCGAACATGCCGCCCAGGTCGGCGAAGTTCTCGGCGAGGTAGTCGCCGGCGCCGGGCGCGGCGTACATGTTGATGATGCCGGCGTCGCCGACCTCGTCGGTCCAGTTCTGGTAGACGTCGTCCTCGGCCAGCGGAGCGTCCGCGGCGTCGTCGGCCACCTGCTGGGCGATGTCGTCGGTCTCGGCGATGACGGCCCAGTCGCCGTCGATCGCCCAGCCGCCACTGGTGTCGCCACCCTCGCCGGCCGCGCAGTCACGGATCTTCGTCAGGCCGGCGTCAGCCTTGTCCTCGTCCTTGACCTGGAGCACGAACACCGGCGCCGGGGTGTCCTCCCCGGTGTCGATGGCCGCCACGGCAGCGCGGTCACCGAGCCAGGGCTTGATGTCGTCGCCGTAGTCGAGGTCCTCGCAACCGCCGCTCTTCTGGATCTCGTCGAAGAGCCGCTCGCGCAGGTCGTCGTCGGTGCTGACGCCGAGCTGCTCCTTGATCGCCGGGAACTTGTTCAGCATCTTCACGGCCTCGATCTTCTGGGCCCCGGTGGGGTCGAGGTCGATCGAGACGTAGCCGAGGGTGGAGTCGGGGAGGGCCTGGGCGGGCTGGGCGCCGGCGCCGAAGTACCACGTCGCCGCCCAGATGCCGCCACCGACGAGCAGCAGCCCGGCGATCGCCCCGCTGGCGACCACGGCACCGCGTCGGCCGTTGCGGGACTTGGCCGAGGGGTCGGACGGGAGCCGGCCACCGCCCTGCTCGAGGTATTCAGGCCCCTGCGGGCCGCCGGGCGGGAAGGTGCTGGACACGTGAACCCCCTGATGCTGCCGACGGCCCTGGCGCCGTCGTGTCGTCGAGCGCTGAGCCTACCTGCCGCAGGCCCCGGTCAGTCGCGAACCGCGCGCCTGCGGGAGAAGCCGAGGAAGACGACGAGGACCCCCAGGAGCGCGGCCCCGGGGAACACCCGTCGGGGGCTCAGCCCGGACACGACCAGCCGGGCGGGCAGGCGGGTGCCGTCGGCGGCCGTCTCCGCGAGCGGACGCGGGTCGGCGGGGCCCAGCGCGACGCCCACGCGGTACATCAGCCAGCCACCCAGCAGCGACCCCGCCAGCACCGCGACCAGGGTCACCAGCTCGGAGCGGTCCAGCAGCAGGGCGACGACGGCACCGGCCAGCAGCCCGGCCACGGCCGCCACGACGACGTAGGTCCCGGTGGCGTCGAACGAGCCGCGCAGCGCCTCCTCGTCCTGCAGCCAGTGGTGGTGCACCACCACGCCGACCGGCGGGCTCCACCACCACTCCCACACGACGCCCGCGAGGGCCCCGACCGCGGCCAGGATCGCCATCACGAGGACCGCCTGCACGGCGTACGGCGCGAGGAAGGACCACGTCGAGCGCGCCCGGTCGGCACGCGAGGAGCGCGCCGGAGGCGCGGTCAGCTGGTCAGACATCCAGGTCCCAGGAGCTGCTTGAGGTCGGCGAACAGGGCGGGGCTCGGCGTGACGCGGAGTCGATCGTCGAGCCTCATCAGCGTAGTCGCGTTCCGGTTGAGCAGCCTCAGCTGGACCTCGGTCATGCCGGGGTGGGTGCCGAGCACGTCGCGCAGCTGCTCCACCACCGGGGCGGTGCAGCGGGTCGAGGGCAGGCTGATCACCACCGGTCCGGAGGGGCCCTCGGTCAGGTCGGGGAGCGAGACCTCCTGGCCCATGATCTCGGGCTGGTCCTTGCTCCGCGACAGCCGGCCCTTGACCGTGATGATCGCGTCCTCGGCCACCATGTGGCCCGCCAGCTGCCAGGCGCTCGGGAAGAGCAGCACGTCGATGGCGCCGTCGAGGTCCTCCAGGGTGACCATGCCCCAGGCGTCGCCGCGCTTGGTGATCTTGCGCTGCACCGAGGTGACCAGCCCGCTGATCGTGATCGGCGAGCCGTCGGCGCGCTCCTCGTCGAGCATCAGCTGGCCGATGGTGCAGTCGGTGCCGTTGGACAGGACGTGCTCGAGGCCGAGCAGCGGGTGGTCGGAGACGTAGAGCCCGAGCATGTCGCGCTCGTGGCTGAGCAGCGTCATCTTGTCCCACTCGTCCATGTGGTCGGGCACCTCGACCGCGTTGCCCGCGGAGCCCACGTCGGCGGCGTCCAGCATGTCGAACATCGAGTCCTGGCCGGTGTCGGTGTTCTTCTTGGAGTCGACGTAGCGGTCGACGGCCTCCTCGTGGATGGCCACGATGGCGCGCCGCTTGTGCTTCATGTCGTCGAAGGCCCCGGCCCGGGCCAGGGAGTCGATCAGGCGCTTGTTGCAGACGAGCAGCGGCACCTTCTCCATGAAGTCGTTGAAGTCCTCGTAGCGCCCCTTGGCCTCACGCGCCTCGACGATCTTGTCGACGACGTTCGAGCCGACGTTGCGGACCGCCGTCAGGCCGAAGCGGATGTCGTTGCCGACCGGGGTGAAGTTGGCCGCCGACTCGTTGACGTCGGGCGGGAGCACCTGGATCTTCATCCGCCGGCACTCGTTGAGGTAGATCGCCGACTTGTCCTTGTCGTCCTTGGTCGACGTCAGCAGCGCGGCCATGTACTCGGCCGGGTAGTTGGCCTTGAGGTAGGCCGTCCAGTAGGACACCAGGCCGTACGCCGCGGAGTGTGCCTTGTTGAACGCGTAGTCGGAGAACGGCAGCAGGATGTCCCACAGCGTCTTGATGGCGGCGTCGGAGTAGCCGCGCTCCTTCATGCCCGCGGAGAAGCCGGCGAACTGCTTGTCCAGCTCCTCCTTCTTCTTCTTGCCCATGGCACGCCGGAGGATGTCGGCCTGTCCCAGCGAGTAGCCCGCGAGCTTCTGGGCGATCGCCATGACCTGCTCCTGGTAGACGATCAACCCGTAGGTCTCACCGAGCACGTCCTCGAGCGGCTCGGCCAGCTCCGGGTGGATCGCCTCGACCGGCTCGCGACCGGTCTTGCGGCGGGCGTACTTGTTGTGGGAGTCCGCACCCATCGGACCCGGTCGGTAGAGCGCACCGACCGCGGAGATGTCCTCGAAGGTGTCGGGCCGCATCGAGCGCAGCAGGGCGCGCATCGGGCCACCGTCGAGCTGGAAGACGCCGAGGGTGTCACCGCGCTGGAGGAGCTTGTACGTCGCCTCGTCGGTGAGCGGCAGCTCCTCGAGCACGACGTCCTCGCCGCGGTTGGCCTTGATGTTCTTGACCGCGTCGTCGAGGACCGTGAGGTTGCGCAGCCCCAGGAAGTCCATCTTGATCAGGCCGAGCGTCTCGCAGGTCGGGTAGTCGAACTGCGTGATCATCGCGCCGTCGGCGGGCCGCTTGAGCATGGGGATGATGTCGAGCAGCGGCTCGCTGGACATGATGACGCCGGCGGCGTGCACGCCCCACTGACGCTTGAGGCCCTCGATCCCGATGGCGGTGTCGACGACGCGCTGGACGTCCTTGTCGCCGTCGTAGAGGGTGCGGAACTCCCCGCCCTCGCCGTACCGCTTGTGCTGCGGGTCGAAGATGTCCTGCAACGGGACGTCCTTGCCCATCACCGCGGCCGGCATCGCCTTGGTGATCCGGTCCCCCATCGCGAACGGGTAGCCCAGGATGCGCGAGGAGTCCTTGACGGCCTGCTTGGCCTTGATGGTGCCGTAGGTGACGATGTAGGAGACCCGGTCGTCGCCGTACTTCTCGGTGACGTACTTGATGACCTCGCCGCGCCGGCGCTCGTCGAAGTCGATGTCGAAGTCGGGCATCGAGACGCGGTCGGGGTTGAGGAAGCGCTCGAAGATCAGGCCGTGCTCGAGCGGGTCGAGGTCGGTGATCCGCATGGCGTAGGCGACCATCGAGCCCGCGCCGGAGCCACGCCCCGGGCCCACGCGGATGCCGTTGTCCTTGGCCCAGTTGATGAAGTCGGCGACCACGAGGAAGTAGCCGGGGAAGCCCATCTGGGTGATGACGCCGATCTCGAACTCGGCCTGCTTGCGGACCTTCTCGGGGATGCCGCCCGGGTAGCGGTGGTGGAGACCCTTCTCGACCTCCTTGACCAGCCACGAGTCCTCGTTCTCCCCCGGCGGGCAGGGGAACTTCGGCATGTACTTGCCGATCGCCTCGGAGAACTGCACGTCGCAGCGCTCGGCGACGAGCAGGGTGTTGTCGCAGGCCTCGGGGAAGTCGCGCCACAGCTCGCGCATCTCGGCCGCGGACTTGATGTAGTAGCCGTCACCCGAGAACGCGAACCGCTGGCCCGGGCCGTCGCCGGCCGGGATGTCCATGGTGCTGCCCGAGTTGATGCAGAGCAGGTGCTCCTGGGACGGGGCGTCCTCGCGGTTGACGTAGTGGGAGTCGTTGGTGGCCAGCAGCGGGATCTGGAGGTCCTTGGCCAGCCGCAGCAGCCCGTCGCGGACGCGGTTCTCGATGGAGAGCCCGTGGTCCATCAGCTCGAGGAAGTAGTTCTCCCGGCCGAGGATGTCCTGGAAGTCGCCGGCGGCCTTGCGGGCCGCGTCGTAGTTGCCGTAGCGCAGGTGCACCTGCACCTCGCCGGACGGGCAGCCGGTGGTGCCGATGATGCCCTTGCCGTGCTGGGCGAGCAGCTCGCGGTCCATGCGCGGGTGCTTGAAGAAGCCGTCGCGCCAGGCCCCGGTGGAGAGCCGGAACAGGTTGTGCATGCCCTCGGTCGACTCCGAGAGCAGGGTCATGTGGGTGTAGGCACCGCGGGCGGACACGTCGTCGGGGCCGCCGTCGTAGAAGTTCACGCCCCGCTTCTCGAAGCGGGAGATGTTGGGCGCGAAGTAGGCCTCGATGCCGATGATCGGCTTGACGCCCGCCGCCTTGGCCTTCTTGTAGAACTCGTAGGCCCCGAAGACGTTGCCGTGGTCGGTCATCGCCACGGCCGGCATCCCCAGCTCCGCCGCGCGCTCGGTCAGCGCCCCGAGCCTCGCCGCACCGTCGAGCATGGAGTACTCGGTGTGGACGTGGAGGTGGACGAAGGAGTCCTGGGAACCTGTCGCCATCGTCGCGGGCGCTCCTCGGGGTCAGACGTGTGCGGGCGTGCAGCATCGGCCACGGCCGGTGGCCTGGCTCGAGCTCGGGGAAGAGGGCCAGCCTACGCGAACCGTGCGCCCCAGCATGGCAGGGCGCACCGACAGCCCGCGCTCAGCGCCCGGGCAGCGTCGAGCAGGCCCGCTGGGCCGCCAGCAGCGCCTCGCGGCGGTCGCGCAGGGCGGCCAGCTGGTCGTCGACGTCGGCCAGCTGGAGCCGGAAGAAGCCGTCGGGATCGGTCCCTGGCCAGGCCATCCGGACGTCGGGAGCGCGCTCCTCGTTGCCCGACCCGTCGGTCCTCTCGAGCTCGACCAGGCCGTGCCGGGCGTAGAACCGCCGGGCACCGCTGTTCGACTCGAAGACCCACAGCGAGAACCCGTCGGGGCGCAGCGACTTCACCAGGTCCAGCAGCACGGTGCCGACACCCTGGCCGGTCGCGTCGTGACGGATGAACAGGTGGTCGAGCCACACCGGCGTGAGCAGCGCGTAGCCCAGCAGCTCGCCGGAGCGCTCGGCCACCCAGCACTCGAGGTCGGGACGCGCCAGCTGGCCGGCGAACCAGGCGCGGTCCTCCTCCCCCGTGTGCACGGCGGGCGGCATCATCGGCACGGCGGCGACCCGGGCCCGCGTGTAGAGGTCGGCGACCGCCACGGCGTCCGCCGGCTCGGCGCGCCGCACCGAGAGGTCGGTCACCGCCGGCTCGGGCGGGGCGCCGCCGGTCCCTGGGTGCGCGACGCCGTCAGTGGGCGTCACGGATGACCTCGAGCGCGTGGGCGAGGTCGTCGGGGTACGACGACTCGTACTCGACGTGCTCGCCGGTGTCGGGGTGCTCGAAGCCGAGGCGGACGGCGTGCAGCCATTGCCGCTCCAGCCCCACCCGGCGGGCCAGGACCGGGTCGGCGCCGTAGGTGAGGTCGCCGACGCACGGGTGCTTCAGCGCGGCCATGTGCACGCGGATCTGGTGGGTGCGGCCGGTCTCGAGGTGGATCTGGAGCAGGCTCGCGAAGCGGTGCGCCTCGAGGGTCTCGTAGTGGGTCACGCTGTGCCGGCCGTCAGCCATCACCGCGAACTTGTAGTCCGCGCGGGGGTGCCGCCCGATCGGGGCGTCGATGGTGCCCTCGAACGGGTCCGGGTGGCCCTGCACGAGCGCGTGGTAGGTCTTCTCGACGGTCCGGTTGCGGAAGGCGTTCTTGAGCAGCGAGTAGGCGTGCTCGGACTTGCAGATCACCATCACGCCGGACGTGCCGACGTCGAGGCGCTGGACGATGCCCTGGCGCTCGGAGGCCCCGCTGGTGGCGATCCGGAACCCGGCCGCGGCGAGGTGCCCGACGACGGTCTGCCCCGACCAGCCCGGCGACGGGTGGACGGCCACGCCGACCGGCTTGTCGATCACGACGATGGAGTCGTCGTCGTGGATGATCTTGATGCCCTCGACGATCTCGGGGACCACGGCGAGCGGGTCCACGGTCGCCGGGATGGTCACGTCGAGCATCGAGCCGGGGACGACCCGGTCGCTCTTGCCGACGCCGGCACCGTCGACGAGGACGTGGCCCGAGGCGATCAGCTCGGCGGCCCGCGTGCGGGACAGGCCGAAGAGGCGCGCGAGGGCGGCGTCCACCCGTTCCCCGGCGAGGCCCTCCGGCACGGGCAGCACCCGGTGGTCGGAAGCGGCGGTCACCGGGACTTCGCCTCCCGGTCGGAGGTGGGCTGACCGTTGATCCGGATCCCGCGGAAGGCCTGCACGAGGATCAGCGCCGCGGCGACGTTGATGCACATGTCGGCGACGTTGAACACCGGCCAGTGCGGCAGCATCACGAAGTCGATGACGTGGCCACGCAGCGGCCCGGGCTCGCGGAAGATCCGGTCGGTGAGGTTGCCGGCGACCCCCGCGAGCAGCAGCCCGAGCGCGACCGCCCACAGGACGCTGCCCACCCGACGGCTCAGGTAGACGACGACCAGCACCGCCACCATGGCCACGCAGCTGAGGGCCACGGTGTACTCCGTGCCCGTGCTGAACGCCGCGCCCGGGTTGCGGGTCAGGTGGAGGACCAGGAGGTCACCCACCACCTTCACGTCGGGGCGGTCGGTCAGCCGCGCCACCGCGAGCAGCTTGGTGGTGAGGTCGACGACGTACGCCGCCACCGCCACCACGGCGAAGAGCACGGTCAGCCGTGCTCGCCGGGAGCTCGTGGATCGGGTGGGACCGGGGACAGTTTCGTCGCTCAGCGACGTTCCTCGCGCTGCTTGCATGTCATGCACAGTGTGGCACGGGGGAACGCCATGAGCCGCATCTTGCCGATGGGGTTGCCGCAGGACTCGCACACGCCGTACGTGCCGTCGTCGATGCGGGCCAGCGCCCGCTCGATCTGGGCGAGCTTGTCGCGCTCGTTGTTGAGCACGGTGAGCTCGTGGTCGCGCTCGAAGCTCGTCGCGCCCAGGTCGGCCTGGTCGTGCCCGGCCCCGTCACCGGCGTCGCGCATCAGCCCGGAGAGCTCGCTCTCCTGCTTGGTCACGATGTCGGAGCTGTGGGCCTGTTGCTCGTGGAGCTCGGTGAGGACCTCGGCCAGCTCGGCCTTGGTCCAGGCCTCCTCGTCCTCCTTGACCACCAGGGCACTGACCGGCGCCTTCTTCGCGGGCGCGGTCTTCCTGGCCGGTGTCGCCTTCGCGGCCGCCTTCTTCGCCGGCGCTGACTTGGTCGCCACGGCCTTCGCCGGTGCTGCCTTCTTCACAGGCGCTGCCTTCTTCGCCACGGGTGCCGCCTTCTTCGCGGGCGCGGCCTTGTGGGCCACGGTCTTGTTCGCCGCCTTCTTCGCCGGCGCTGACTTGGTCGCCACGGCCTTCGCCGGTGCCGCCTTCTTGGCGGGCACCGCCTTCTGCGTGGCAGGTGCTGCCTTCTTGGCGGCGGGTGCTGCCTTCTTCGCCGGCGCGGCCTTCTTCGCGACGGGTGCTGCCTTCTTCGCAGGCGCTGCCTTCTTGACCGGCGCCGCCTTCTTGGCGGCGGGTGCGGCCTTCTTGACCGGCGCTGCCTTCTTCGCCGGCGCGGCCTTCTTGGCGGCGGGCGCTGCCTTCTTCGCCGGCGCGGCCTTCGTGGCCGCAGAGGCTGTCTTCTTCGGTGGCGTCTTGGTGGCAGTGGCCGTCGACGAACGCCTGCCGATCACCTTGCGGGCGGCCGAGGCTGCCTGACCGGCAAGCGACTTGCGGGTGCTGCGAGCCATCGAACTCAGCCTCCCTCGGGCCGGGACACACGTGGCGGAAGCCACAGTGTGGACGGAGGGTAGCCGCTGGAACGGGCCGTCACAAAGAAGGCACACCGCGAAACGCCGCACGGCCGGCCCCGAAGGGCCGGCCGTGGTGGGCGATCAGGGGCCCCGAGGCCCCGCGGGGACGACTCAGCCGTCGTCCTCACCGAGGATCGAGCGCAGCCGCTTCGGGGCGGGCTGCTCGTCGGACGGCGCCGCGGTCTCGCCGGAGTTCAGCGCCTCGAGCTGCTGGGTGAAGTAGCTCTTGAGGCGGGAGCGGTACTCGCGCTCGAACGAGCGGAGGTTCTCGACCTCCGCGTTGAGCTTGTCGCGCTCCTTCTCCAGGTCGCCGAACATCTGCTGGCGACGCTCGGCGGTCTCGGAGTCGAGCATCTGGGCGCGGGTGCGCGCGTCGGCCTCGAGCCGGTCGGCCTTGCCCTTCGACTCGGACTCGAGCCGCTCGGCCTTGGTCCGCGCCTCGCCGACGATGCGGTCGGCGTCGTTCTTGGCCTCTTCGACGAGCTCGTCGGCGTTGCGGGTCGCGATCTCGAGCAGGCGGGCGGCCGCGTTGGACGCCTGGGGCACGGTCTCGACGCGGATGGTCTCGACCGAGGACGAGACGACGGCGGGCTCGGGGGCCTTCTCGACCTTCGGAGCCTCCTCGACCTTCGGCTCCGGCGGCTTCACGGGAGCCGGGGCCGGCGTGGGCGCCTGGGCGGCCCCGCCTGCCTGCACCGAGGACAACTTCGACCGCAGGTCGTCGTTCTCCTTCGTGAGCCGCGCCAGCTCGGCCTCCACCTCATCGAGGAACTGGTCGACCTCCCCCATGTCGTAGCCCTCGCGGAGCCGGACGGGAGTAAAGCGCTTGTTGCTCACGTCCTCAGGCGTCAGCGGCATGACCTCACCCATTCATTGATCGCAGTAAGTAGAACTGTCCGGTCGAACAATAGCGCTTGCGTGATCAGAAGAAGATCCCGCGGTTGATGCGCAACAACACATAGGCACTGATCATCACGATCAGGAAGCTCAGGTCCAGCGCGATGCTGCCCAGGCGCAGCGGCGGGATCACCCTGCGCAGCGCGCGGATCGGCGGATCGGTGATCGAGTAGACCACCTCGAGCAGCACCAGCAGCGGTCCGCGCGGGGTCCAGGAGCGGGCGAAGACCTGCACCCAGTCCACGACGAAGCGGATCCACAGCAGCGCGATGAAGAACCACAGCAGGCCCTCGATGACCTGTCCGGCAACGTGCACGTGGGGGGCGTCCTAGCTCTGGTTGAAGAAGCCGCCCTCGGCGATCCGCTGCTTGTCCTCGGCGGCGACCGTGACATTCGGGGGCGAGAGCAGGAAGACCTTGTTGGTCACCCGCTCGATGGTGCCACGGGTGGCAAAGACCAGGCCGGCAGCGAAGTCGACGAGACGCTTGGCGTCGTTGTCGTCCATCTCCGAGAGGTTCATGATCACCGGGGTGCCGTCGCGGAAGTTCTCGCCGACGGTGCGCGCTTCGTTGTAGGTGCGCGGGTGCAGGGTCGTGATCTTGGACAATTCGGCTACCACTCCGGTGGGCCCGGGCGCGGGGCGGCGCCGCTCGGCGAGGTCGGACACGGGGGCAGGGCGGGGCTCGCGGACCTTGGGCGCACGCGCGGGGGCCACGGCCGGCACGTCCTGGGTCTCGTACTCACCGTCGTACTCGTCGTACCGGCCGGTGTCCTCGAGCAGGCCGAGGTACTCGCCGATCTTGCGCATCGCGCCGCTCATGAATGTTGCCTTCCGGTGATCACGAACCCCCGGTGTCCCGGGTGCTCCCTGGTGGTTTCGACCCTACTTGACACGGGGCCTCGATCCGAGGATCGCGCTACCGACACGCACGTGTGTCGCACCGGCCCGCACTCCCTCCTCGAGGTCCCCGCTCATCCCCGCCGAGAGCCAGTCAGCCCCGGGGTGTCCGGCGAGGAAGTCCTGCCTGATGCCGGCCAGCCGGCCGAACGCGGCGCCCGGGTCCTCCCCGAGCGGCGCGACCGCCATCAGGCCGCGCAGCCGCAGCGAGGGCGCCTGCTCGACCGCCTGCGCGATCGCGTCGAGATCGCCCGGCGCGGCGCCGGACCGGCCCTCACGACCCGGGGGGTCGAGGCTGACCTGCAGCAGCACGTCCAGCGGCCGGGCGCGCTCGTGCGCCCCCTTGGCCAGGGGCGCGACGAGCTTGACCCGGTCGACGGACTCGACGACGTGGGAGTAGGCCGCGACGGCCGCGGCCTTGTTGCTCTGCAGCCCGCCGATGAAGTGCCAGTCCAGGGGCAGGTCCGCGCACTCGGCGGCCTTGTCCCGGGCCTCCTGGTGGCGGTTCTCCCCCACGTCGGTGACCCCGAGTTCGGCGAGGAGCCGTACGTCGGAGGCGGGGAAGAACTTGGTCACGACCACCAGGCGCACCCCGGCGGGGTCGCGCCCCGCCTCAGCGCAGGCGCCCTCGATCCGGCGCCGCACCGTCGCGAGGTTGGCGGCGAGCTCCGCGCGGCGGCTCATGAGGTCCACACCAGGCCGGCCATCCGCCCCGCGGCGGCCCCGTCGCGGCGGTGGGAGTGCAACGTGGCGTCCTCGAGCGTGCACCGACCGACCTCCGTGACCTCGACGCCGAGGACGTCGAGCTGGGCCCGCACCCCGGCACCGAGGTCGAGGGACGGCGTCCCCCACCGGGTGTGGGCGTACGTCTCCGGGACCCGCGTCGCCACCTCGGCGCGCATCGGCTCCGGCACCTCGTAGCAGGAGCCGCATACGTGCGGTCCGACCCAGGCGACGAGCTCGTCGGCGCCCTCCGCGCGCATCCGCTCGACGGCACGTCCCACGATGCCGAGGAACACGCCGGCACGGCCGGCGTGGACCGCGCCCACCACGCCGCGGGCGGGGTCGGCGAGCAGCACCGGCACGCAGTCGGCGATCCGGACCATCAGCCCGAGACCGCGGGTGGTGGTCACCAGCGCGTCGGCCGAGGGCACGTCCCCCAGGGGCGGCGGACCCGGATCGTGGGCCACGAGGACCTCGTCGCCGTGGACCTGGTTGACCCGTGCGAAGCGCACGCCGCACGCCGCCTCGAGGCGCGGCAGCTCGGTCCGGAAGCCCGGCCGCAGGCCCTGCAGGTCGATGGTGGAGTCCGTGAAGGCGACGTCCACCCGGACGTCGCCTTCACGATGGTCGCGATACGAGAACACAGCCCTACTTGAGGAAGTCGGGCACGTCCAGGTCGTCGTCGTCGAACTGGACCTGTCGCGGCTGCCGGGCGGGCGGAGCGGGCTGGCTGGGCTGGCTCGTCTGGTGCGCCTGGCCCGCCGGGGCCGGCGCCTGCTCGCGACGCTCGGTCGAGGGCGCAGGGTTCGACGGACGGAAGGTGACCCCGGCCGAGACCTTCTCCTCGGGGCGGCGGGTGGCGACCTGCGCGGCGGCCGCCCGGGTCTCCTCCTGCGTCTGCTGCGGCTTGGCGTCGCGGCGCAGCACGGTGCCCTCGTCGCGCTTCTTGGGCTGGCCGCCGTCGAAGCCGGCGGCGATCACCGTGACCCGGACCTCGTCGCCGAGGGCGTCGTCGATGGTGGCACCGAAGATGATGTTGGCCTCGGCGTGCGCGGCCTGGGCGACCAGCGCCGCGGCCTCGTTGATCTCGAACAGGCCGAGGTCGGAGCCACCGGCGATGGAGAGCAGCACGCCGTACGCGCCGTCGATCGAGGCCTCGAGCAGCGGGCTGGAGACCGCCATCTCGGCGGCCGCGACCGCCCGGTCCTCACCACGGGCCGAGCCGATGCCCATCAGGGCGGAGCCGGCGTTGGCCATGACCGACTTGACGTCGGCGAAGTCGAGGTTGATCAGGCCGGGGGTGGTGATCAGGTCGGTGATGCCGGAGACACCCTGGAGCAGCACCTGGTCGGCCTGCTTGAAGGCGTCGAGGACCGACACGTTGCGGTCGCTGATCGACAGGAGGCGGTCGTTGGGGATGACGATGAGGGTGTCGACCTCCTCGCGCAGCCGCGCGATGCCCTCCTCCGCGGAGTTGGCGCGGCGACGACCCTCGAACGCGAAGGGCCGGGTCACGACACCGATGGTCAGCGCGCCCAGCGAGCGCGCGATCCGGGCCACGACGGGTGCGCCGCCGGTGCCGGTGCCGCCGCCCTCGCCCGCGGTCACGAAGACCATGTCGGCGCCCTTGATGACCTCTTCGATCTCGTCGGCGTGGTCCTCGGCGGCCTTCCCGCCCACGTCGGGGTTGGCGCCGGCGCCGAGGCCGCGGGTGAGCTCGCGGCCGATGTCGAGCTTGACGTCGGCGTCACTCATGAGCAGGGCCTGCGCGTCGGTGTTGATCGCGATGAACTCGACGCCCTTGAGTCCGACCTCGATCATCCGGTTGACGGCGTTGACCCCACCACCACCGATGCCCACGACCTTGATGATGGCCAGGTAGTTCTGCGCTGCTGCCACGGCGGATTCGCCTCTCGCTGATCGTGTCCGGTTCCTCGGACGACTCGGTCTGTCAGGTGGGGAAGCGACTCGGTCCGAACCCTGACCCTCAGGCTGAGGGTTATAGTTATGTCAACCTCGTCGTGGTGAAAACACTAGGCACCGCACGGCACGGATCGACGCAGACACGCGGGCGCGTCGCGGATCGGTGCGGAATTTCTGTACGCCGGGGTCCGGCCGCCGGGCGCGGTCCGCCTCAGCCGGTGGTGGTGGGCTGGCCGGGGACGCTGACGTCGTACTCCTGGTGCCGGTGCGGCAGCAGGGCGGCGAGCACCTGCGCCTTCTCCTCGGACTCGTCCGCGCTCCCCCACACGACCCGGCGTCCGTCACCGAGGACCAGGGAGATCTGGTCGACGGTCTCGACCTCGACGTGGTCGACCTTCGTGGCCAGGTCCGACGGCAGCGCCGAGATGACCCGGGCCGCCTCCTGCAGCGCGTCGCTGTGCGTCTCGGTGGACGTCTGGACGCGGGGCAGGTCGGCCGGAGGGTGCTGGTAGTCGCGGAACACGACACCGGCGTCGTCCATGCCACGCACCCGCCCGCCGATCTCGACGACGGCGATGGCGACCCGCTCGTGCACCGTGATCAGCACCTCGTCGGGCCACTGCCGGCTCACGTCGGCGCTGCGGACCCCCGCGAGCGACTCCACCCGGGCCTGGACGCCGCCGAGGTCGAGGGTGGCCAGCGGCTCCCCCGTCGGCACGGCCGCCGCCTTCCGGATCTGGGCGGTCCCGAGGGTCGGGGCGCCCGTCACCTGCACGCCCTGGACGGCCAGCAGCGAGGAGAACCACACGGCCCACACGCCGGTGGCGAGCAGGCCCAGCACGACGACCAGGCCCACGACGTACTTCCACGTGAGCCAGCGCCGCGCCCACTGGCGGCGCGCGAACCGGCGGCGGGTGCGCAGCGCGTCGCGGTCCCCGGCGGGGCCCGCACCGTCGCGGCGGCGCACGGAGCTACGCATCCGGCGCCTCGAGCAGCGCCAGGACCCGCGGGCCCAGCTCGGTCACGCTGCCGGCCCCCAGGGTGAGCACCAGGTCGCCGGGGCGCGCCCTGCGCACCAGCTCCGCCGGAACGGCGTCGAAGTCCGGGACGAAGCCCACCTGCTCGGGCGGCAGCGGCACGGCCTCGGCCACCATCGCGCCGGTGACGTCGGGGTCGGCGTCCTCACGGGCGAGGTAGACGTCGAGGAGCACCACCTCGTCGGCGGCGCCGAGGGCCTCTCCCATCGCCCGGCCGAAGATGCGGGTGCGCGAGACCAGGTGCGGCTGGAAGGCCACCACCAGGCGGCCCTCCCCCGCGACCGCGCGCGCGGCCTGCAGGTCACCGGCGATCTCGACGGGGTGGTGGGCGTAGCTGTCGTAGACGCGGACGCCGCCGGCCTCGCCCTTGAGCTCCATGCGGCGCCGGGTGCCGGTGAAGCCCTCGAGCCCGCGGCGCAGCGCGTCGAAGTCCTGGCCCAGGCGCAGCCCCACGGTGAGCGCGGCCAGAGCGTCGAGCACGTAGTGGCGCCCGGGGATCTGCAGCGTGACCCGACCCAGCTCGACGTCACCGTCGTGCACGGTGAAGGCGGAGCTGGTGCCCTCGAAGACGAGGTCGGAGGCGCGGACGTCGGCGTCCGCGGACTCCCCGACCGCGACCACGCTGACTCCCCGCTCCCGTGCGGTGGCGGCCAGGTCGCGCGCGCCCGGGTCGTCGACGACGCACACCAGGAAGCCGTCGGCGTCGATCCGGTCGACGAACTCCCCGAACGCCGCGCGGTAAGCCTCCTCGGTGCCCCAGTTGTCGAGGTGGTCGGCCTCGACGTTGGTGACGATCGCGGCGTACGGCCGGTAGACCAGGAACGCGCCGTCGCTCTCGTCGGCCTCGGCGACGAACAGGTCCCCGCCGCCCTCCTGGGCGTTGGTGCCGGTCTGGGCGAGGTCGCCACCGACGGCGAAGGTCGGGTCGGCGCCGGCCGCCTGGAGGGCGACCGTGAGGAGCGACGTGGTCGTGGTCTTGCCGTGGGTGCCGGCGACCGCCAGCACGCGCCGGCCGGCCATCACCGACGCGAGCGCCGCGGAGCGCGGCAGGACCCGCAGCCCCTGGCGCACGGCCTCGAGGTACTCGGGGTTGTCCTCGCGGACGGCCGTGGAGACGACCAGCGTGTCGCTGTCGTGCACCTGGGCGGCGTCGTGGCCGACGTGGACCCGCGCGCCGAGCGCCGCGAGGGCACGCAGCCCGTGGGAGTCGACGCCGTCGCTGCCGCTGACGGGGATGCCTCGGGCGAGCATGATCCGGGCGATGCCGGACAGGCCGGCGCCGCCGATGCCGACGAAGTGGACGCGGCCGAGCCGGTCGGCCGGCAGGATCTCGTCGGGGACCGGGACCCTCATCGGCCAGCTCCTGCAGACTCGAGGACGATCCGGGCCAGCTTGTCGTCGGCGTCGCGCGGGACCAGCGCGGACGCGGCCGCCCCCATCCGGGCGAGCCGGTCGGTGTCGGTGGCGAGCCCGGGCACGGTGGCCGCGACCCACTCGGGCGTGACCGCCTCGTCCGCGACCAGGAGCCCGCCGCCGGCGTCGACCACCGGACGGGCGTTGTGCTCCTGCTCGCCGTTCCCGATCGGCAGCGGGACGTAGATGCCGGGAAGGCCGGTCGCCGCCGCCTCGGTGACGCTGTTCGCCCCGCCGCGGCAGACCACGAGGTCCGCAGCCGCGTAGGCGAGGTCCATCCGGTCGACGAACTCGAGCACGACGTACGGCACGTCGGTGGGCTCGGGCTCGGCGCCGCCGTGCTTGCCCTGGACGTGGAGCACCTGGACGCCGGCGTCGGCCAGCGCCCGGGCCGACGCCGACACGGCCTGGTTGAGACGGGTGGCGCCCTGCGAGCCGCCGGTCACCAGCAGCGTCGGGCGGTCGGGGTCGAGCCCGAAGAACGCGCGCGCCTCGACCCGGCTCGCGGCCCGGTCGAGCTGCGAGATCATCCGGCGCATCGGCAGGCCGACGTACTCCGCCCTGGGCAGCGGGGTGTCGGGGAAGCTCACGGCGACGCGCTGGGCGACGCGGGCGCCGAGCTTGTTCGCGAGGCCGGGCACGGCGTTCTGCTCGTGCACGACCAGGGGCACCTTGCGGCGCCGGGCCGCGAGGTAGGCCGGCACGGAGACGTAGCCGCCGTAGCCCACGACGACGTCCGGACGGACCCGGTCGATGACCGCGATCGCCTCCTTGACCGCCCCGCGCAGCCGCGCGGGGACCTTGACCAGGTCGGCGTTGGGGCGGCGCGGCATCGGCACCGGCGGGATCAGCTCGAGGGGGTAGCCCGCGTCGGGGACCACCCGGTTCTCCAGGCCGCGGGGCGTGCCGAGGCAGGTGATCTCCACGTCCGGGACCGCCCGGCGCAGGGCGTCGGCGGTGGCGAGCAGGGGCGAGGTGTGGCCGGCGGTACCGCCGCCGGCGAGAAGAACGCGCATCGGGAAGAACCTAGCCGGTGGAGGACCTAGAGACCGCGCCCGGTGACCCGGCCCGCGGAGAGCCCGGCCGAGCGGCTGCGCCGACGCTGGGCCAGCGCCCGCGCGGCGTCCGGCTCCCGGCGGGCGAAGCCGATCAGCAGGCCGAGAGCGACCAGGGTGGGCATGAGGGAGGAGCCGCCGTACGACACGAGCGGCAGCGGGATGCCGATGACCGGCAGCAGCGCCAGGACCATGCCGACGTTGATGATCATCTGGCCGATCAGCCAGACCACGACGCCGAACGTCGCGTAGCGCACGAACGGGTCCTTGGTGTCCCGCGCGACGCGCAGGGCCGCGAAGGCGATGGTGAGGAACAGCCCGATGACCAGCAGCGTGCCGACCAGGCCGAGCTCCTCGCCCAGCACGGCGAAGATGAAGTCGGTGTGGGCCTCGGGCAGGTCGCCCCACTTCTGCTGGCTGGCGCCGATGCCCTGGCCGAACCAGCCACCGGTGGAGAGCGCGTAGAGGCCGTGGGCGGGCTGCCACCCGGTGTCGTGGAAGTCCTTGAACGGGTCGGCGAACGTCGTGATGCGGGCCAGCCGCTCCGGGCTCGTCGAGGCCAGGAAGATCGCGCCCACGCTCACCATGGACAGGAACAGCACGAAGAAGCGGGCCGGGGCGCCGACCACCCAGAGCATCCCGAGCATGATCGCGAACAGCACCAGGGCGGTGCCGAGGTCGTGACCGACCACCACGAGTCCGGTGGCGAGCAGCATGCCCGGGACCACGGGCATCAGCACCTGGTGCAGGTTGCCCAGCCGCCGGTCCTTGTGCGCGTAGACGTGGGCCGCCCACAGGATCAGGGCGAGCTTGGCGATCTCGGCTGGCTGGATGACGATCGGTCCGACCGCCAGCCAGTTCTTGTTGCCGTTGATCAGCACGCCGAAGCGGGCGGTGAGCATGAGCAGCACGACCGAGACGGAGTACCCCACCCAGGCGAGCCGGCGGATCCCGCGCTGCGGCAGCCGGCTGGCCACCCACGCCGCGGGCAGGCCGATGGCGACCCACATCAGCTGGCGCTTGACCACGGCGTAGGAGTCGCCGCCGTTGTTCTCGTAGGAGTAGACGCTGGACGCGCTCAGCACCATGATCAGGCCGATGGTGAGCAGCAGCGCCGAGGCACCGAGCAGGAGGTAGTACGACGTCAGCGGCCGGTCCAGCGCGTCACGGAGGGCGGCGTACCAGCCGAGGGGGCGGTGCGGGTGGGCCCGGCCCCGGCCCTGCTCGGGGTTCGCGGTCGTCATCCCTGCGCTCCCCTCCCTGGCTCGGACCTACTGCTGCTGTCTCCTGCGCACGGCGGCGGCGAAGGCGTCGCCCCGTGCTGCGTAGTTGGTGAACATGTCCATGGAGGCGCATCCGGGGGCCAGCAGGACCGTGTCGCCGGGTCGGGCCAACTCGGCCGCCGCCTCCACGACGCGCTCCATGGGGCCATGTTCCGGACCAGTCTCGCCGTCGGCCACGACGATGACCGGCACATCGGGCGCGTGTCGCGAAAGCGCGTCGCCGATGACGTCACGGTCCCGCCCGAGGAGCACCACACCGCGCAGCCGGTCGCGCACGGCGACGACGAGGTCGTCGAAGCGCGCCCCCTTCGCGAGCCCGCCCGCGACCCAGACCACCGGGTCGTAGGCCTGCAGCGAGGACTGGGCGGCGTGGGGGTTGGTCGCCTTGGAGTCGTCGACCCAGGTGACCCCGTCGAGCACGGCGACGGTCGCGATCCGGTGCCCGTCGGGCCGGAACGAGCGCAGCCCCTCGCGCACCGCAGCCTGGGTGACCCCGTGGCTGCGGGCCAGCGCCGCGGCCGCGAGCGCGTTGGCCACGAAGTGGGGCGCCGGCGAGGCGAGGTCGGCGAGGGTGCACAGCTCGGCGGCGCTGGTGTCGCGCTGCTCGATGAAGGCCCGGTCGGCCAGGATGTCGTCGACGACGCCGAGCATGCCCACGCCCGGCATGCCCAGGGTGAACCCGATCGCCCGGGCGCCCTCCTGGACGTCGGCCTCGCGGACCAGCCGCTCGGTCTCGGGGTCGGCGACGTTGTAGACGCAGGCGCGCTCGACCCGCTCGTAGATGCGGCCCTTGTCGGCGGCGTAGTCGGACATCGAGGAGTACCAGTCGAGGTGGTCCTCGGCGACGTTGAGCACCGCCGCGGACTCCGCGCTCATCGAGTCGGTGTAGTGCAGCTGGAAGCTGGACAGCTCGACCGCGAAGACGTCGTACGGCTCGGGGTCCATCACCGCCTCCACGATCGGCAGGCCGACGTTGCCCACCGCGATCGAGCGGAGGCCGGCCGCCTTGAGGATCGCGTCGAGCATCTGGACGGTGGTGGTCTTGCCGTTGGTGCCGGTCACGCACAGCCACGGAGTCCGGTGGTCCGGGTCGCGCAGCCGCCACGCCAGCTCGACCTCGCCCCAGACCGGGATGCCACGCGCCTGCGCCTGCGCCAGCAGCGGCGCCGACGGCTTCCAGCCCGGCGAGGTGACGACCAGGTCGACGTCGTCGGGCAGGGTCTCGGTGGCGCCCTGCTCCAGGCGCACGGTGGCGCCGAGCACCTCGAGCAGCTCGGCCTTCTCGCGCCGGTCGCTGTCGGGGCCGCCGTCGGACTCGTCGAGCGCGGTGACCGTGGCCCCGAGGTGGTTGAGGTTGTCGGCCGCGGCGAAGCCGGAGACACCGAAGCCGGCGACGACCGCCCGCACGCCCTCCCAGGAGTCGTGCCGGCCGAGGTGGTCGGGGTTCACGACCCGGCCACCCACTCGGCGTAGAAGACGCCGAGCCCGGTCGCCACGCACAGGCCGGTGATGATCCAGAAGCGGATCACGACCGTGATCTGCTCCCAGCCGAGCATCTCGAAGTGGTGGTGCAGCGGGGTCATCCGGAACACCCGTTTCCCGGTCCCGGTCAGGCGCCGGGTGACCTTGAACGTGGTCACCTGCACCATCACCGACAGGGTGACGGCCACGAACAGGCCGCCCAGGATGATCAGCAGCAGCTCGGTGCGGGTGAGGATCGCCAGCCCCGCGAGCGCCGCGCCCAGCGAGAGCGAGCCCGTGTCCCCCATGAAGATGGAGGCCGGCGAGGCGTTCCACCACAGGAAGCCGAAGCAGGCGCCCGTGATCGCGGAGGCGACCACGGCGAGGTCGAGCGGGTCTCGCACCTCGTAGCAGGTGCCGCTCGGGGAGATCGCGCAGGACTGGTTGTTCTGCCAGATGTTCACCAGCGTGTAGGCGCCGAACACCATCACCGAGGCGCCCGTGGCGAGGCCGTCGAGCCCGTCGGTGAGGTTCACCGCGTTGCTGGTGCCGGTGATGATGAGCCAGAAGAGCAGGATCAGCACCACCGCGGGCAAGGTGAACTTGTCGAAGTCGCGGAGGAACGAGATGTGGTTCGAGGCGGGTGTCTCGCCACGACCGTCCTCGAGCGCGGGCGAGAGCGCGAGGATGCCGAACACCACGCCGACGACCGTCTGACCGATCATCTTCGCCTTGCTGCGCAGGCCGAGGCTGCGCTGCTTGGAGATCTTGATGAAGTCGTCGAGGAAGCCGACCAGGCCCATGCCGACGAAGAGGAAGAGCAGCAGCAGCGCCGAGGCCGAGGGCATGCTCTGGGTGATCAGCTTCGCCGCGAAGTACGCGATGACCGTGGCGAGGATGATGACCACGCCGCCCATGGTGGGCGTGCCGCGCTTGGTGTGGTGGGTCGTGGGCCCGTCGTCGCGGATCTCCTGGCCGTAGCCCCAGCTCGTGAAGAGGTGGATGGCGCCGCGGGTGCCCAGGAGCGAGATGAGGAGCGCGAGGCCGCCGCCCAGCAGGATGGCTCTCATGGCTGCGGCACCTCGGTGTTCACCTCTGGGGTCACGGGCGGGGTTCCCTCTTCCTCGAGCAGTCGTTCGGCGATGGCTTCGAGCGCGGCGCCGCGCGATGCCTTGACCAGGACCACGTCGTGCGCCGAGACATTCTCCCGCAGGTGCGACAGTGCCTCGTCACGCCCCGCCGTGAGGATCGCCTCACCGGACCAGCCGTCCGTCGCGCGCGCTCCCTCGGCGATGCCGCGGGCGGGCTCCCCCACCGCGACCAGCAGGTCCACGCCCGCCTCGGCCGCGGCCCGACCCACCGCGAGGTGGTCCTCGGCCGTGTGGTCCCCCAGCTCCTTCATCTCGCCGAGGACCGCGACGGTGCGCCGCCCGCGCCGGCCGCCGATCGCGACCAGCGCGTCGATGGCGGCCACCATCGAGGCCGGGTTCGCGTTGTAGGCGTCGTTGACGACGATCAGGCCGTCGGGCCGCTCCTGGACCTCCATCCGCCACCGCGAGGCAGGCTGCGCCGCCGTCAGGCCGGCGGCGACCTGCGCGAGCGACAGCCCGACCGCGAGGGCCAGGGCTGCGGCCGCCGCGGCGTTCTCGACCTGGTGCAGCCCGGACTGGGTCAACCGCACCGGCTGCCAGTCCCCGTCGTGGCCGAGCTCGAAGGACGGGCGGCCGAGGTCGTCGAGCTCGACGCCGCGCCAGCAGACGTCGCCGCCGCGGCCGAAGGTGAGCACCCGCGCCGGTGTACGGCTCGTCATAGCGGCCGTGAGCTCGTCGTCGGCGTTCAGGACCGCCGTGCCCGTGGGCGGCAGCGCCTCGACGATCTCGCCCTTGGCGACCGCGATCGCCTCACGGCTCCCGAACTCCCCCACGTGGGCGGTGCCGACGTTGAGCACGGCGGCGGCGCTCGGCGGCGCGATGCCACACAGGTAGGCGATGTGGCCGATCCCGCGGGCACCCATCTCGACCACGAGGTACGCCGTGTCGTGCCCGGCGCGCAGCACGGTCAGCGGCACCCCGATCTCGTTGTTGTTGTTCCCACGGGTCGCCACGGTCGGGCCGGCGGTGGCGAGCACCTGGGCGAGGTAGTCCTTGGTGCCGGTCTTGCCCTGGGACCCGGTCAGGGCCAGGACGGTGACGTCCAGCGCGTCGACCAGGTGGCGCGCGAGCCGGCCCAACGCGTCCACCGGGTCCTCCACGAGCACCGACGGGACACCCGTCGGTCGGCTGCCGAGCACCGCCACGGCGCCGCCCTCCACCGCCCGGGCCGTGAAGTCGTGCCCGTCGACGCGCTCCCCCGGCACCGCCACGAACAGGCCGCCCGGCACGGCTTCGCGGCTGTCGACGAACGCTGCGCCGGTCACCACCGTCTCCGGGTCGCCGTCGACGCGACCGCCGACGGTCGCCGCGATCTGGGCCAGGGTCATCGGGATCATCGTGCTGCCATCTCCTCGCGGATGCAGGTCTCGGCGACCTCGCGGTCGTCGAACGGGTGGACCACGCCGGCGACCTCCTGCCCGGTCTCGTGGCCCTTGCCGGCGACGAGGACGATGTCGCCGGGCCGGGCGCGGCGTACGGCCTCCCGGACGGCGGCCCGGCGGTCGCCGATCTCGAGCACCTCGGCGTCGCCGGAGCGGGCACCCGCCAGGACGGCGGCCCGGATCTCCGCCGGGTCCTCGCTGCGCGGGTTGTCGTCGGTCACGACCAGCACGTCGGCCAGCCGGGCCGCGATCTCGCCCATGATCGGACGCTTGCCGGGGTCGCGGTCGCCGCCGGCGCCGAGCACGACGAGGACCCTGCCGTCGGTGAGCGGCCGCAGCGTGCGCAGCGCCGCCTCGACGGCGTCGGGCTTGTGGGCGTAGTCGACCACCACGGCGAAGTCCTGGCCCACGTCGACCCGCTCGAGCCGCCCCGGCACCCCGCCGCCGCGCGCGATCCCCGCGGCCACCCGCGAGGTGTCGAACCCCGCCTCCGCGCAGGCGGCCACCGCGGCGAGCGCGTTGGCCACGTTGAAGTCGCCGGGCAGCGGCACGACGGCGTCGACGGCCAGGCCGTCGGGGCCGAGGACCGTGAAGCGGGACCCGGTCGCCTCCAGGACCACGTCGACCGCCTGCCAGTCGGCCTCCTGCCCCGTGGGCGAGAAGGTGCGGATCGGCACGCCCGCCTCCTCGACCAGCCGCCGGCCGTGCTCGTCGTCGACGTTCACCAGCCCGACCCTGGACCGCTCCGGGGTGAAGAGTGAGGCCTTCGCCGCGAAGTAGTCCTCCACGTCCTTGTGGAAGTCGAGGTGGTCGCGCCCGAGGTTGGTGAAGACGGCCACGTCGAAGACCACCCCGTCCACGCGGCCCATCACCAGCGCGTGGCTGGAGACCTCCATGGCGCACGCGGCGACGTCCCGCTCGCGCATCATCGCGAACAGGCCGTGCAGGTCGGGCGCCTCGGGCGTGGTCAGCGCGGTCTTCAGGTCCACGCCGGCCACGCGGGTGCCGACGGTGCCGACCACCGCGGCCGGGACGCCCGCCTGCTGCAGGCCCCCCTCGGCCAGCCGGGTGGTCGTGGTCTTGCCCTGCGTGCCGGTGACCCCGATCATCCGCAGGCCGGTCGCCGGGTCGCCGTAGACGCGGGCGGCGAGACGCCCCAGCAGGGTCCGAGGCCGGTCCACGACGAGGAGGGGTACGCCGCAGCGCGCGGCCGCCCGAGCGGCTCCCTCGGGGTCGGTCAGGACCGCCACGGCGCCGGCCTCGACCGCGGCCGCCGCGAAGTCGATGCCGTGGGCGCGGGCGCCCGGGAGGGCGGCGTACACGTCGCCCGGGAGGATCCGCTGCGAGCTCAGTGACAGGCCGGTCACCACGACGCCACCGAGGTCGCCGCTGGTGACGACTCCGGCGCCGTCCGGCTGGTCACCCAGCCACCCGGCCAGGTCCACCAGGGGGGTCCGGACGGGATGTCGCGGGCGGGCCGACGCCACCAGGTCCTTGCTCAGCACGACGCGAGGCTATCGCCCGTCGAGGGGTGCTCCACGAGCCCCCGGAGGGCGCGCGTGAGCCTCACCACTCGACGGGGAGCCGGGAGGGCTCGGCGCCGGTCGGCGGGACGGCGTAGCGACGAAGGGCGTAGCTCATGATCTTGGCGAACGCCGGGCCGGCGACCGAGCCACCGCCGCCTCCGTTGCCGGGGTTCTGGACGACGACGTAGACGGTGAACCGCGGGTCGTCGGAGGGCGCGAAGCCGGCGAACGAGACCGTGAAGGTGCCGTCGTAGCAGCCGCAGTCGGTGCCGACGCGCTGCGCGGTGCCGGTCTTGCCGGCGACCCGGTAGCCGGGGATCGCCGCGCCGGGTGCGACGCCCACGTCCGGGTCGACGACGCGCTCCATCATGTGCGCCATGTCGCGGGCGGCCTTCTCGCTGACGACGCGGCGGGTGGTGGTGTGGTCGGTGCCGACGACGGTGCCGTCCTCGGTCGTCGCGGACCCCCGGATCAGGCTCGGCGAGACCCGCACCCCGCCGTTGGCGATGGTGTTCACGGCCGCGGCCATCTGCACCGCGTTGACCGACAGGGACTGGCCGAAGGCGATGCGGTCCTGCACCTGGTGAGTCCACTGGCTGTCCGTCGGCAGGATGCCCGGCGTCTCGCCGCGCACGCCGATGTCCGTGCGCTGGCCGAGGCCGAACTTGGTCAGGTAGGACCGCAGCTCGCCCGTGTCGAACTTGTCGGCGGCCAGGACGGTGCCGATGTTCGAGGACTTGGCGATCACACCGGCCAGGGTGAGGCGGATCAGGCCGTGCGGGAACCAGTCGTGGATCGGCCGGTCCTCGCGGTCCAGCTCGCCCGGGACCTTGAGCTTCGTGCGGGGCGTGACCTTGCCGGCGTCCATGAGGGCGCTCAGCGTGAGCACCTTCTCCACGGAGCCGGGCTCGTAGACGTCGCTCATCGACCGCGCGCCGCGGTCCTCGTCGGGCGCGGCCAGCGGGTGGTTGGCGTCGAACGTCGGGTCGTCGGCCTCGGCGAGGATCTCGCCGGTGCGGGTGTCCATCACCACCGCGAAGCCGGACTCGGCGCGGGCGTTGCGGACCGTCTGGGCCAGCACCCGCTGGGTGTACCACTGCAGGTCGAGGTCGATGGTGGTCTGCAGGTCCCGGCCGTCCACGGCGCGCTCGATCGTGCTCTCGCCGAGCGGGATCCGGTTGCCGCCGCCGACCTCGTAGCGGGCCGAGCCGTCCTGGCCGGCCAGCTGGGTGTCGAAGGTGCGCTCGAGGCCGCCGAGGGCCTCGTCGGTGCCCATGAAGCCGATCAGGTTCGCGGCGACGTCGCCGGCCGGGTAGTCGCGAATCGGGTCGGGCCGGGTCGCGAGACCCTTGAAGCCGGCGTCCGCGGCGGCGCTGACCGCGTCACTCGCCACGGTCGCGGGCACCCGGCGCGCGATGTACTCGAAGCGGCTGTCCGGCTCCCGCAGCTTCTTCAGCGTCGTGAAGTAGTCGATGTCCAGACGGGTCGCGAGGAACTTCGCCAGCTCCGGCGCCTGGTCGCTGGTCATGTACGGGTCGGCCACGACCATCAGGCCGTCGACGGAGTCGGCCAGCGGCTTGCCGTTGCGGTCCAGGATGTCGCCGCGCTCGGCCTGCAGCGCGACTTCGACCATGCCCTCGGCGGCCGCCATCGCGGCGTACGAGTTGGGGTCGATGCCCTGCAGCTGGACGAGCCGACCGGCGAACACCGACAGGATGATCGCGATGACCAGGAACCCGACGCGCAGCCGGATGCGGGCCGAGCCGCGCAGGCTGCCCTGGGGGCGGGTGGGTCGCACGTGCGTCTCCGGTCTCAGCGCTGGGAGCTGTGGCTCACGTTGTTCTTGTGGTCCCTGTTGCTCGAGTTGTTGCTGTGGTTCTTTCTACCGTCCCCGTCGCCCCGCGAGCCCGAGGACGCGCCGTCCTCGGCGGGCGGGGCGTCGACGTAGGTGGGCGCCGGGTCGAGGACCGCGGGCAGCTGCGGCGCCGGCGGGACGACCTGCACGTTCTGGGCCGGGTCGGGGGGCGTGGCCACGCCGAGGACCTTGCCGTCCGAGAGCCGCAGGAACGCCGGGCTGCCGGCGGTGACCATGCCCATCTTCCGGGCCTGCTCGGCCACGTGCTGGGGGTCGCGCAGCACGTCGAGCTCCATGCGCAGGGTCTGCTCGCGAGCCGACAGCGTGCTGGCCTGGCCCTCGAGCGAGGTGGCCGCGAAGGACGCCTGCTGCATGGAGGTGTTGAAGAGGAGCAGGCCGACGACGCCGCCGAGGAGGATGAGCGACACCAGGGTCACGAACGGCACGCGCGCGGCCCGCACCCGGCGGCGCGGGACGACGGTGAGGCGGGCCCGCTCGACGGCCGCCTCCGCGATGCGCGGCATGCGGGAGCGGAACTGGACGGCAGGGCTGCTCATGACGCGTCTCCTCGGGTGGTGGCAAGTCGTTCGATGGCGCGCAGGCGGACCGACGCCGCGCGCGGGTTCTCGGCGATCTCCTCGGGCGAGGCCTTCTCCGAGCCGCGCGTCACCAGGCGGTACGTCGGCTCGTGGCCGGCGGGCACGAAGGGCATGTCGACGGGGACGTCGCTGCGGGTGGCCTCGGCGAAGGCCTGCTTGACCAGCCGGTCCTCCAGCGAGTGGTAGGACTCGACCACCACGCGGCCACCGGTGCCGATCGCCTCGATGGCCGCCGGCATGGCCCGGCGCAGCACGGCGAGCTCGTCGTTGACCTCCATCCGCAGCGCCTGGAAGGTGCGCTTGGCGGGATGGCCGCCGGTACGACGCGCCGGCGCGGGGATCTCGGCGTACAGCAGCTCGACCAGGCGCGCCGAGGTGGTGAACGGCTCGACCTCGCGCTCGCGGACGATCGCGGCCGCGATCTTGCGCGCGAACTTCTCCTCGCCGTACTCCCGCAGCACCCGGGTCAGGTCGGCCGCGGAGTAGGTGTTGAGGACGTCCGCGGCGGTCCGACCGGTCGTCTTGTCCATGCGCATGTCGAGCGGCGCGTCCTCGGCGTAGGCGAAGCCGCGCTCGCGCACGTCGAGCTGCATCGAGGAGACGCCCAGGTCGAAGAGCACGGCGTCGACGTGCGTGAGCCCGAGCTCGGCGAGGACTTCGGGGATCTCGTCGTAGACCGCGTGCACGCCGGTGAACCGGTCGCCGAACGGCGCGAGCCGGGTCCCGGCGAGCTCGAGGGCGGCGGGGTCGCGGTCGACGCCGATGACGCGGGCGCCCGGGATCCGGGTCAGGACCGCCTCGGAGTGGCCGCCGAGACCGAGGGTGGCGTCGACGAGGGTCGCGCCCTCGCGCTCGAGCGCGGGCGCCAGAAGAGCGACGACCCGGTCGAGGAGGACCGGGACGTGGCGGGGGCTGCTCATGGTCGCGGCGCCTACCGACCCAGGCTCGTGAGCAGGAGGAGCGCGGTGGCCAGCCCGACGGAGGTGACGGCCGAGAACGCCATCAGCGCGGCGGCCTCGCGGGCCTGGTGGCGCACCCGGCGAACCGGTGCGACGGGTGTGATGCTCATGGACTCGACCCCCCTCCAAAGGTGCTGTGAGTACTGCTGCGATCCGCAGGACCAGGTCCCTGCCCGCTCCCCGGGTGGGAAGTCGTCCTCTGGAACCGGGGAAGGTGCCCCAGATGACGATGGTGTGAGGGAGCGGGCCCGAGACCTCGTCCTGCGGATCGCTGTGGAGTTGTGCGTGCTGCGGTGGTGCCGGTGGGGTCAGACCCCGGGGAAGACTTCCTCGCTGAGCTCGGAGAACTTCTCCTCCTGCTCCGCGGAGTACTGCTGCCAGCGGGTCGGGTCCCAGATCTCGACCCGGTTCATCACCCCGATGACCACCACGTCGCGGTCGAGCGAGGCGTACTCGCGCAGCATCGGCGTGATCGTGATGCGGCCCTGCTTGTCGGGGGTCTCCTCCGAGGCGCCGGCGAACAGGAAGCGGGTGTAGTCCCGCGCCCCCTTCACCGTGACCGGAGCCTCCTGCGCCCGACGGGTGAGCTCGACGAAGTCGGCCATCGGCCACACCGTCAGACAGCGCTCCTGCCCTCGAGTCACCACGAGCCCCTCCGCGAGCTGGTCCCTGAACTTGGCCGGGAGGAACAGCCGCCCCTTGTCATCGAGCTTCGGGGTGTAGGTGCCCATGAAGAACATCGAGCACCTCCCCTCCACCCTGTGACTGGGCGGTTCCTCCACTGCGCACCACTTTACTCCACTTCCCCCCACCGTCAACCATATCGAGCGTGTTGCCGCGCCCGATTCGGGTGATTCCGGCCGACCCCCTCCCCCGTTCGACCCACCGTTGCGAGACGCTGGGCGTACGACGTTTGCGCAGGTCAGCGGTGTAGTGCTCGCTCCGGGGGTGCGCGAGTGGAGCGCGGGTGGGGGACGATGCGCGTCCGTGGTGGGGGGAAGTGGAGGGAGAGGTGGAGGAACGGGGAGCCCGGGACGGCGTCCAGGTCGTGCACGGGGCTGCCAGAGGGGAAACTCGAACCAGATCCGCAACCAAACCGTGACCACCGGTGTCGAACGTGGTGTCGACCCGGCCGCGTATCTTTCCGGGACGCCCTACGGTTGGGTGTGGGGACGCGAGCGCCGCAAGGGCGTGGCGCGCACGATTGGGAAGGACCGGAAGTGGGAGCTCCGAGCACGGGAGGTGCCGACCTCGAGACTCTCGCCCGGGTAGTCGGCCGGGTGCGGCACAACATCGAGCGCGTCATCGAGGGCAAGCCGGACGTCGTGACGTCCGCGCTCGTCGTGCTGCTCGCCGAGGGCCACCTGCTCATCGAGGACGTGCCCGGCGTCGGCAAGACGATGCTGAGCAAGGCGCTGGCCCGCAGCATCGACTGCTCGGTGCGTCGCATCCAGTTCACGCCGGACCTGCTGCCGTCCGACGTCACCGGCGTCTCGGTGTTCAACCAGAACACCCGCGAGTTCGAGTTCCGTCCCGGCGGGGTGTTCGCGAACATCGTGGTCGGCGACGAGATCAACCGGGCCTCGCCCAAGACCCAGTCGGCGCTGCTCGAGTGCATGGAGGAGCGCCAGGTCACCGTCGACAACACGACCTACCAGCTCGACTCCCCGTTCATGGTGATCGCGACGCAGAACCCGATCGAGATGGAGGGCACCTACGCGCTGCCCGAGGCGCAGCGCGACCGCTTCATGGCGCGGGTGTCGGTCGGCTACCCCGTCGAGGCGGCCGAGCTCGCCATGCTCGACTCCCACACGGGCAGCAACCCGCTCGAGGACCTCGAGTCGGTCACCGACGCCGGCGAGGTGCAGAAGCTGATCGGGATCGTCAACCAGGTCTACGTCTCCCACGCCGTGCAGCGCTACACCGTGGCGCTGACGGCAGCCACCCGGCGCTCGGAGGAGCTGACCCTGGGCGCCTCCCCCCGCGCCACGCTGCACCTGGTGCGGGCGGCCAAGGCGATGGCCGCGATCCACGGGCGCGACTACGTCCTGCCCGACGACGTGCACACCCTGGCCCGCCCGGTGCTGGCGCACCGCCTGCTGCCCAGCGTCGAGGCGGCGATGAGCGGTCGGTCGACGACCGCCATCCTCGACGGCGTGGTCGCCGCCGTGCCCGTTCCCGAGGGGAACCGTGCGTGAGGCACTGGCCGGCCTGACCGTCCGCGGACGGGCGTTCCTCGCCGCCGGCATCACGGCGATCGTCTGCGCCGTGCTGCTCGGGCAGTCCGCACTGACCCGGGTCGGGGTGCTGGTCCTCGCCCTCCCGCTGGTGACCGCCTTCCTGATCGCCCGGAGCCGGTACAAGCTCGCGCTGGTGCGCACCGTGACCCCGCAGCTGGTGGCCGCCGGCCAGCCGGCCCGGGTCAGCCTGACCCTGACCAACGAGGGCCGCACGCCCAGCGGGGTGCTCCTCCTGGAGGACCACGTCCCGTACGTGCTCGGCACCCGGCCCCGCTTCGTCCTGCACGGCATCGGCCAGGGCTGGCACCGCCAGGTGAGCTACCAGGTCCGCTCCGACGTGCGCGGCCGCTTCGACATCGGTCCGATGACGGTCCGGGTCAGCGACCCGTTCGGGCTCGTCGAGCTCGGCCGCTCCTTCCGCACCACCGTCCCGCTGACCGTCACCCCGCGCACGGTGCCGCTGCCCGGCATCCCCCTCGGGGGCGCCTGGACGGGGTCCGGCGACAACCGGCCCCGCGCCTTCGCCACCGGCAGCGCCGAGGACGTCACCGTCCGCGAGTACCGTCGCGGCGACGACCTGCGCCGGGTGCACTGGCGCAGCTCCGCCCGCGTCGGCGAGCTGATGGTCCGCAGGGAGGAGCAGCCCTGGCAGTCCCGAGCCACGCTGTTCCTCGACAACCGGCTGCGCGCCCACCGTGGCCAGGGCATCGCCTCGTCGCTCGAGGCCGCGGTGTCCGCCGCCGCCTCGGTGGCCGTCCACCTGAGCCAGCGCGGCTTCACGGTCCGGCTGGTCACCGCCACCGGCGAGGAGCCGAGCAGTGCCTGGCACTTCCGCGACGCCGACCTCAACACGGGTCCCCTGCTCGAGGCGCTGGCCGTCGTGCAGGCCGTGCACCAGCCGCAGCTCGACACCAGCTGGCTCTCCGAGGGCGGGCACGGCGGCCTGACCGTGGCGGTCTTCGGCCAGGTCGAGGCCGTCGACGTACCCATCCTCCGGCGGATGCAGCTGCACGCCGGCTCGGCGATCGCGATCGCCCTCGACGTCGACGCGTGGGTCTCCCCCGCCGCCGAGGCCGGTGCGTCCCCGCTCCTGGCCCAGCAGGGCTGGCGGGTCGCGACACTGCGCCCGCGAGACCGGCTCGACCAGGTCTGGCAGGAGCTGGGGCGCAGCAGCGCCCACCTGTCCCGGTCCGGCGGCCCGGCCGCACCGACGACACCGCTGCAGGGGCTGCGATGAGCCCGCGCCGTGGTGGCCTCGTCACCGATGTCTGGCTCGCCGCCAACGCGGCCGCCACCACGTGGGTGGCGATGTGGTCGTGGGCCAGCTTCACGATGGTCCCCGGGCGGTTCCTCAGCCCCCTGTTCCTGCTCGGGGTCGTCGTCGCGGGCACCGGGGTGCTCGCCCGGTGGCTGCGCGCCCCGGGCCCGGCCGTCGTGGGCCTCCAGGTCGTCGTCTCCGGGCTGGTCTGCAGCATGGTCATCAGCGGCTCGCCGCTCCCGGTGGGGGCCGCCTGGTCCCGGATGACCCAGTCGTTCGGTGACGCGGTCGACACCGCCAACCAGTACGCCGCCCCCGTCCCCTCCGACGCCCCCGGCGTGCACCCGCTCCTGATCCCCGGCGGGCTGCTCTGCCTGCTGCTCGTGGACGTGCTGGTGTGCACCCTGCGCCGGGTGCCGCTCGCGGGGCTCCCTCTCCTGATGATCTACAGCGTGCCGGTCAGCCTCGTGGGCGGCGGCGTCTCGTGGTGGGTCTTCGTGCCGACGGCGATCGGCTTCATGACCCTGCTCTTCCTCCAGGAGAGCGAGCAGGTCGCGCGCTGGGGCCGCCCGCTCGTGGAGAACCCCGACAGCGCCGGGGCATCGACGTTCGGCCCGCAGGGCGCCGTCCGCGCCAGTGCCGGGACGATCGGGTCGGTGGCCACCGCGCTGGCCCTCGTGGTGCCGCTGCTCATCCCGACCCTCGACCTGCACGTCTTCGACGGCGGGCGCGGCCCCGGCGGCGGGTCCGACATCTCGATCCGCAACCCCATGATCGACCTGCGCCGTGACCTCAGCCGTCCCGAGGACGTCCCCCTGGTACGCGTGACCACCGACGACCCGGCTCCGGACTACCTGCGGATCTCGGTCCTCAACCGGTTCTCCGACAACGAGTGGAGCTCGGGCGACCGCGACGTCCCGGCCGGCAACACGGCCGACGGCCAGATGCCCGCCCTGGTGGGTGTCGCCGGGACCGTGCCGCGACGCGAGTACGGCTACGAGGTCGCGGTGGACCGGGCGTTCGCCTCGTCGTGGCTGCCCACCCAGGCACCCATCAGTCGGATCGTCGCCTCCGGGGACTGGCGATACGACACCTCGACGATGGACTTCATCTCCGGCGACAAGGAGGTGACCACGGCGGGCATGCAGTACTCCATGACCAGCGTCGACCTCGAGCTGGACGCCGCGGACATGGCCAGCGCCGGATCGGCGTACGGCCTGGTGAGCAAGGACTACCTCGACACGCCGACCGACCTGCCGCCCATGGTCCGCACCCTCGCCAACGAGGTGACCCGCGACGCCCCGAGCCGCTACGAGAAGGCGGTCGCGCTGCAGAACTGGTTCAGCAGCACCGGGCACTTCACCTACGACCTGCACGCGCAGCCGGGCAACGGTGTCGACGACCTGGTGGCCTTCCTCAGCACCGGTGACGGCGGCCGCACGGGCTACTGCGAGCAGTTCGCCGCCGCCATGGCGGTCATGGCGCGCACGCTCGGCATCCCGGCGCGGGTGGCGGTGGGCTTCCTGGAGCCCGACGAGGTGGGTCCCGGTGTATGGGAGTACAGCTCCCACGACCTGCACGCCTGGCCCGAGCTGTTCATCCCCGGCTCCGGCTGGGTCCTCTTCGAGCCCACCCCCGCCGGTGCCGGGACCACCGTGCCCTCGTACACCACCCAGGACGTGCCGGTCAACGACCCCACCCTCAGCCCGTCCGCGTCCCGACCGACCGAGAGCCTGCCGAGCCGCGGTCCGCGCGACAGCCTGTCGCCCAGCGAGTCCGACGCCGCGGGCTCGGCCTCCGGTGGCGACTCCGGCTTCCCGTGGCTGCCGATCGGCGGCGGGCTGGCCGGTTTCGTGGTCCTGGCCGGCCTGGCCCTGCTCCCGCGGACGGTACGCCGCGGCCGCCGCGAGCGCCGCCTCGGCGGGGGCATCGAGGAGGTCTGGGCCGAGCTGCGCGCGACCGCCGTCGACCTCGGCGTGCCCTGGCCGGAGTCCCGCTCCCCCCGCGAGACGCGCCAGCGCCTGGTCGGGCACTTCGGCACGCCGGTGGACCGGGAGACCGTGGAGCGACCCCGGCACGGCGCGGACGTGGCACCCGAGGCCGTGGCCGCACTGGACCGGCTGGTGGGCGTGCTCGAGCTGTCCCGCTACTCCCGGACGCCCTCGTCCGGCGACACCCTGCGCACCGACGCCGAGGCCTGCCTCGCCGCCCTGCACGGGGGCGCCACGCGGGGCGCCCGGCGACGGGCCGAGTGGTGGCCGCGGACGGTCGTCACGAGCCGCCGGCGCGAGCACGCCGTACGGGTCCAGGCGCCGGTGCAGGCGCGGTACGGCGGTGTCGTCGACCACGTCGGCTGACCCGTCGACCCGTCGCAGCCTCACCACACAACACGTCGACCCGTCGCAGCTTCACCGCACAACACGTCGACCCGTCGCAGCTTCACCACACAACACATCGACCCGTCGTGAATTCACGACGGGTCGAGACCTGAGCGGGTCGAACTGCGACGGGTCGGCGTGCTGACTGCGTCGACAAGCGACGGGTCAGAAGCCGCCGTTCTCCTCGCGGCGACGACGCCAGCGGTCCTCCATGCGCTGCATGAAGGTGCCCGAGCCGTGCCGGCGCGAGCGCTTGGTCTTGCCGGTGCGGCCGCCGTCGATGACGGTGAAGCCGTGGGCGGGCCGGCCGGCGGAGCGGGACTCGCTGGCGTGGCCCTGCTGGCCGCGCACGGCGGTCACGGCCACGGTGGCCGAGCCGAGCATGATGATGAAGCCGAGGATGCCGAGCGCCCAGAACCGGGAGTCGTTGCCGGAGAGGATCGCGCCGGTCATCAGGACCGCCACGCCGACCGCGAAGCAGACGCCCGCGATGATGGCCCGGCGGCGGGCCGAGCGACGCAGCGAGGTGCCGCGCAGGGTCGAGGCGAGCTTGGGGTCCTCCTCGACGAGAGCGCGCTCCATCTGCTCGAGCAGTCGGAGCTCCTCTTCGGAGAGTGGCACCGGGTCCTCCACGGGTCTAACTCAAGCCATTCGACGGATGCGGCCTAGGCCTGGGTCAAGTCTAGGCAGCGGCTGGTGATCCCGGTAGCCGGGTTCACGAAATTGGTACCGAACTCATGCCATCTGCCGGGTCCGCGTCCGGAATGTGTCAGGAGAGCAGGCTCGCCGGGCGCACCGCGGCCGACCCGAACCGGGTGGTCGCGCGGTCGACCGCGCGGTCGGCGTCCGACCAGCCGTGCTCGCGCTCCCCCAGCACCAGCTGCCGGTGGACCGTCTCCCGGGCGACCAGTCCCTCGACGCGCACCCCGACCAGCCGGAGCCGGGCCCGCTGCAGCCCCAGGGCGTCGTACAGCCGGGCCGCGGTCCGGTAGACGTCCTGGGTCACGTCGGTGGCCTCGGGCAGGGTGCGGGAGCGGGTGATCGTAGTGAAGTCGGCGAACCGGACCTTGAGGGTGACGGTGCGTCCCGCGACCCCCGCGACCCGCATCCGCCCGGTGACCTTGGTCGAGAGTCGCAGCAGCTCACGCAGCACCACCTCGCGGTCGTCGGTGTCACGGCCGAAGGTCTCGTCGGCGCCCATCGAGCGTTCGGGCTCGTCGGGACCCCGACGGGGGGTGACCACCCGGTGGTCGATCCCCCAGGCCAGGTCGTGCAGGTGGCTGCCGAGCCCGTCGCCCACCGCGCGCTGCAGGGTCCGTAGCGGGGTGTGCGCCACGTCGCCGACCGTGACCAGCCCCAGCCGGTGGAGCATCGCCTGGGTCTTCTCCCCCACGCCCCACAGCTCACCGACGTCGAGCGGGTGCAGGAAGGAGGTGATCTCCTCGGGCGGCACCACGACGACGCCGTCGGGCTTGGCCCGCCGGCTGGCCAATTTGGCGACCGTCACCGCGGCCGCCACCCCGACCGAGCAGGTGATGCCCTGCTCGTCGTGGATCGTCGCGCGCAGCTGCTCGGCGATCTCCAGGGGCGACCCGAGGCGACGGGTCGACCCCCGCACGTCCAGGAACGCCTCGTCCAGGGAGAGCATCTCCACCAGCGGGGTGACCCGCCGGAAGCTCTCGGCCACCGAGGCCGACACCTGCGCGAACAGCTCGAAGTCGGGCGGCAGCACGACGGCCCGGGGGCAGACCCGACGGGCCCGGGTCATCGGCATCGCCGAGCGCACGCCGTACCGCCGTGCGGCGTAGCTGGCCGAGAGCACCACCCCCCGACTCCCGCCGCCCACGATGACGGGGACGTCCCAGAGGTCCGGCCGGTCGCGGGTGGCCACCGACGCGTAGAAGGCGTCCATGTCGACGTGGAGGATCGGCGTGGCCGGAGCGCCGGCGGAGGTCACGCCGACCTCCCGGGGTCGACGAGTGACGGGTCAGCGGGCGAGCACGTGCAGCTGCGTGGCGAGCGGGAGGTACTCGGGGCGCTCGGAGGTGGCGTGCTCGAGCTCGACCAGCGCGGCGGTGGCACCGGGCTCGAGGTCCAGCAGCGACCCGGGGACGAGGTCGGCGAAGACACGGACGCCGTGCACCGAGGCGACCTCGAAGCCGGCACCGGCCAGCAGCCCGGTCGCCTCGTCCACGGTGAACCGGCGCCCGGAGCGACCCGTGGCGGCCGGGTCGTCGAGCAGGGCGAGGGCCTGGCCGAAGTGCCCGGCCATCGCCCGGGCGACGACGGCGGCGTGCCGCTGGGCGACCAGGAGGCTGAGGGTCCCGCCGGGGCGTAGCACCTCGCGGATCGTGGCCAGCGCGGCGGCGGGGTCGTCCACGACCTCGAGGACGCCGTGGCAGAGCACCACGTCGGCGCTGCCGGGACCGACGAGGTCGAGCAGGGTCGACAGGTCGCCCTGCTGGCCGGCGACCTCCACCCCGCGCTCCCGGGCGCGCCGGTCCAGCGAGGCCAGGGCGTCGGGGCTGGGGTCGACCACCGTGACCCGGTGACCGATCTCCGCGACCCGGACCGCGAACCCGCCGGTGCCGCCGCCGATGTCGAGGACGTCGCGAGGCTCCCCGCCCTCGAGCACGGGAAGCAGGCCCTCCCACACCACGGCGGTCCGGGCAGCGCCCCGGCGTTCGCTGGGTCGATCACTCGCTGGCATGCCCCACACCCTAGGGGAGTCATCCGGCGCTCCCGGGGCTGCGGTGCCACAGCTTGCGCGAGACGTCCTTGGTGGACTCGCCGGCCGGCTTGATGTCGGCGTACGGCGAGAGCTTGAAGCCGCTGGAGTGCACCAGCACCCGGCGTCGACCCATCCCGCCTGCGGCGCTGGGGTGGTGCTCGGGCCCCTCGCCCTCCCCCGTCGCCGGGAAGGACTGCGGGCAGGCCATGACCGGCCGGCTGGCGCGGCTCTCCGCGGCACCGGCGACGGCCGCCTCCCCCACCCCGGCGAAGCCCTCCGGCACGACCGCCATCGCCTCGTGGACGGCGTCCATGCCCCCGGCCCGCCACAGCGCGAACAGCGCCGGCAGCTCCCAGCACCCGGTGGCCCGCAGGGAGACGCCCCGGCGGCCGGTACGCCGCAGCTCGCCGCGGACCACCAGCAGCCAGGAGTGGAAGACGGTCGCGGCGTAGGGGCCCTGGGCGTCCTCGAAGAAGGTCGCGTCGACCGGGCCGGTGGCGTCGTCGAGGGTCAGGAAGATGACCCGTCGCCCGGACCGGATCGGCGGGGTCTGGGTCGCGACCTTGACCCCCGCGACCAGCAGCTCGGCCCGGCTCCGCCGGGACAGCAGGTCGCGGCTGCGGGTCACCCCGAGCTCGTCGAGGAAGCCGGCGTAGGTGTCGACGACGTGCCGGCTGGCGTCGAGCCCGAGGATCTCGAGCTCGGCGCGCATCTTCTCCTCGGCGTCCATCTCCGGCAGCCCGCTCACCATCTCGCCGCCCTCCCCGGGCGCGTCGCCGAGGTCGAGGGCGAGCTGGACCGAGGTGACCGGCCGCGGCGGCGGGGTGGCCCGGGACTGGGCCGAGGCCCTCGCCCACACCCCGGGGTCGGCCAGCGGGTGCCGCTCCAGCGCCGCGGCACCCTCGCGGGCGGCCGGGTCGGAGCTGTTGCGGGCGGCGGCGTCCTCGGCCCTGGCCCGGGCGGCGACGCCGGCCGTCGCGAC
>NZ_JBHSHU010000014.1:0-27084 GCF_042653125.1 Nocardioides sp. GCM10023255 | reverse complement strand
ACCGCGCCGCGCGTCCCCGCGCCGGCCAGCCGACCGGACCCGGCGCGCGCCGACGGGACCTGGTGGCCACCTGCGTGCACGAGTGGGCAGAGCGTCGTCAGCGGCGCCTGATCATGTTCCGGGTCGAGCACCGACGGGACGCGTCAGGACATTGGCGTCCGTACCTGGACTGAGGCGCCCCGCTTCCTGAAGCCGCATCCGGTCAGGTCGCCGAGCTAGTGGTCGGGGGCGGCCCCCCGGGAGCCGGCTGCGGTCGGCCGAAGTGGCGACCGAGGTCGTAGGCCTGCTGGAAGTACTCCCGGACCAGCTCCGGTGAGGCGGACGTCGCGGCGTGGAAGTAGACGTGCTCGACGTCCTCGATGCCGGGGAACCGGAAGGCCCACTCGTCGAGGACCTTTCCTATGCCGTCGCGCACGCCGGCGTCGTACGCCTCCTTGTCGAAGATCGTGGACGTCATGATCAGCGCCCGTTTGTGGTGCAGCAAGGGGATCCGGCCGTCGACGTCGCCGCGCCACCCCTCCGACGTGAGACCGAAGGCGAAGTCCAGGGTCCAGACGCGGTCGATCCAGCCCTTGAGGATCGAGGGGAAGCTGCAGAAGTGGATGGGGGCGACGAAGGCCAGCGCGTCCGCGGCGGCGACCTTGGCCTGCTGGGCGAGCACGTCCTTGGGCATGTGGCTGTGGATCAGCGCGGCGATCTCGGTCGGGGACCTGCCGCGCAGCGCGCGCTCGGCGAGCCACCGTTGCCCGGGCCACCGGCAGGAGTCGAGGACCTGGCGCCGCAGGTCCATGCGATCGAGGATGTCGGGCGGGACGTCGGCGCTGACGTAGCTGGCGCTGTCCCGGCTCCGGAAGACCGGGTCGAACTTGATGGCGTGGAGGTCGATGACCTCGCTGGCGTGGCCCCCGTCGCGCAGGCCAGCGGTGAACTGCTCGAGCACCCCGTGGCAGAACGAGTGCGGGTCGTGGTGCGCGTAGATCGTCAGCACCTTCATGAAGGACTCCTTCACGGTCGGGCAGCCCACAGGGCCTCGGTCCCCGATCTCCGACTCTGTGCCGGGCAGGGTCGAGCAGGCAGAGGCGTTGGTCCCGGCACCCGGCGGCCCTCCGGGCGCACGCGAGGTCACGGTGACGCGAAGACGCCGAACCGCGGACGCCCCTGTCACGTGTGCACAGCAAGGAGCACGAATCCACGTGAAGGAGGAACAGTCATGTCGTACCTCGTCCGAGCCGTCGCCACGACCGTCGGATCGGTGACCCTCGTCCTCGGTGGGACCGCTGTCGCCGAGGCAGCCGTGAACCCGTCGCCCACGGGAACCGGTCAGCCGTCCCAAGAGTGCGGCAGCAGCACCGCGCCCGACCCCCCGGGACACGCGTCCTCGGCCCCGGGATCGGCGTTCAACCCCGACGGCGTCGCGGGCACGCACTACGCCGGCGAGCAGCCGCAGAACTCGCAGAACCCGCACTCGGTCTCCCAGTACGACGTCGCCTGCTTCAACGTGTCCCGGTGACGCCCGGCCCACCGACGGGTCGAGCGGTCAGATCTCCTCGGGGAACATCTGGATCGCGCCGGACGGGCACTCGGCGACGCACAGGCCGCACCCCTTGCAGTAGTCGAGGTCGATCAGGTACTCCTCGCCGGGGGTCCCGAGCTTGATCACCGCGTTGTCCGGGCACACGCCGTAGCAGTTGTCACAGCCGAAGCAGTTGCCGCAGGACATGCACCGGCGGGCCTCCAGCAGCGCGGTGGACTCGTCGTGGCCGAGCACCACCTCGTCGAAGGTCGACTCGCGCCGCGCCCGGTCCAGGACCGCGCGGTGGGCTCGAGGCGCATCGGCGTAGTACCACGTGTTCAGGGTGTCGAAGGTGGCCAGAGAGGGGCGCACACCCGGCTCCGGGGCGGCCCCGGATAGCCACGCGTCGATGTGGCGCGCCGCCTTCTTGCCGTGCCCGATCGCGACCGTCACCGACCGCTCGTAGGGCACCATGTCGCCGCCCGCGAAAACACCGGGACAGCCGGTCATCAGGTCCGGCCCGACCGCGACCACGCCGTCGTCGACGACCAGGCCGGGCACGCCGTCGAGCAGCGAGAGGTCGGTCTCCTGGCCGAGCGCGAGGACCAGCGAGTCCGCGTCGAGGGTCTCCACCTCGCCGGTGGGCTGGGGGAAGCCGGAGTCGTCCAGCTCCATCCGCTCCACCTCGAGCCTTCCGGTGTCCACCTGCTTGATCGTGGTCAGCCACTTGAAGAGCACGCCCTCGTCCTCGGCCTCGGCGAGCTCGGACTCGTGGGCGGGCGCCCGGTCCTGGGTGCGGCGGTAGACGACGATCGCCTCCGAGGCGCCGAGCCGCTTGGCGGTGCGGGCGACGTCCATGGCGGTGTTGCCGCCGCCGTAGACCGCGACCTTGCGGCCCAGCAGCGGCCTCTCGCCGGTCTCGAGGTCGCGCAGCAGGTCGACCGCGTCGAGCACGTGCGCCGCCGAGCCGGCGGGGATGTAGGTGCGCCGGCCGAGCTGGGCGCCGACGGCGAGGAAGACCGCGTCGTACTCCGCCCGCAGCGCCATCAGGTCGGTGACCTTGGCGTCCAGCTCGAGGCTGACCCCGAGGTCGAGGATGCGCTGGACCTCGGCGTCGAGCACGTCACGGGAGAGGCGGTAGCGGGGGATGCCGAACCGCATCATCCCGCCGGCCATCGGACCGGCCTCCTTGACCGTGACGGTGTGGCCGCGCCGCGCGAGGTGGTACGCCGCGGAGAGCCCCGACGGTCCGGCGCCGATGACCAGGACGTGGCGGCCCGTCGGCGGCACCTCGACCGAGACCGTCCATCCCTGCCGGATCGCCTCGTCGCCGATGAACCGCTCGACGGAGTTGATCCCCACGGCCTCGTCGAGCTGCCCGCGGTTGCAGGCCGTCTCGCACGGGTGGTAGCAGACCCGCCCCATCACCGCGGGGAACGGGTTGTCCTCCATGATCTTGCGCCAGGCGCGCTCGTAGCCGGCGCCGCCCTCCTCGCCCTCGTAGAGCCAGGCCTGGATGTTCTCGCCGGCCGGGCAGCCGTCGTTGCAGGGCGGCATCCGGTTCGTGTAGACCGCACGCTCGGTGCGCCACGAGCCGGTCTTGTTGGCCCGGCTCGAGCCGATGTCGAGGGTGATCGCGAAGGGCTTCTCCATCACGCGTCCCCATCCGGTCGCAGCCCGAAGCGGGCGATGTTGCGGTCGGCCTGCGCCTGCAGCCGCGCGACGATGTCGGGCCGGCCGGGGTCGCCGAAGAGGTGGGCGTAGCGCTTCTGGGGGCGCAGGTACTCCTCGACCGGGACCTGCCGACGGATCCTCGACACCTCGGTCACCTCGCCGCGCTCGGCCTCGAAGACCGGGAACATCCCGGTCTCCTTGACCAGCCGGGCCAGCTTGATGGTGTCGGCGGAGTCAGCCCCCCAGCCGAGCGGGCACGGCACGAACACGTGCAGGTAGCGGGCGCCGTGGAAGCTCATCGCCCGCTCCACCTTGTACTCCAGGTCGCGCAGCTCGGCGACGGTCGCGGTGGCGACGTACGGGATCTCGTGGGCCATCGCGATCAGCGGCACGTTCTTGCCCTGGCCGAACGCGTTCCCGGGCTCGGGGCCGAGCGCCTTGGTGTTCGCGGTCGCGGCGGCCGGCGGGGTCGCCCCGGATCGTTGGACGCCGGTGTTCATGTAGCCCTCGTTGTCGTAGCAGACGAACAGCACGTCGTCGTTGCGCTCGAACATGCCCGACAGCGTGCCGAAGCCGATGTCGACGGTGCCCCCGTCGCCGGCCTGGCCGACGACCCGGATGTCGGTACGGCCCTTGGCCTTCAGCGCCGCCGCGACCCCGGCGGCCACCGCAGGGCCGTTGCCGAAGAGCGAGTGCAGCCAGGGCAGCTGCCACGACGACTCGGGGTACGGCGTCGAGAACACCTCGAGGCAGCCGGTCGAGTTGACCGCGACCATGTTCCCGCCGGTGGCCCGCATGGCCGCGTCGAGCACGTAGCGGGCGCCCAGCGCCTCGCCGCACCCCTGGCAGGCCCGGTGCCCGGAGGTGAGGGAGTTCGAGCGACCCATCCGCGCTTGGACGGACCGTTGCTCGGGGTCGAGCAGCCGGTTGCCGGCCACGAACGTGCCGGTCTGGTAGAGCTTGATCTCCTGGAACGCCACGACGCCCCCTCTACTCGTAGGCCCCGGAGGCGACGGTGCCGATGTCGCGCAGCATGTGCTCGGCGTGGGGGCCGGGCCGCCGGCCGTGTCGGGACCGCTCCAGCTCGCGGGCCACCAGGTCCAGGTCGAGGTCCAGGAAGTGCAGGCGCTGCGGGTCGACACCGCCCGCGAGCACGTCGTTGAGCAGTCGGCGCAGCGAGGCGCGGGTGATCGGCCGGCCGCCGAGGCCGGCCACGACGTCGTACACCTCGACGGGGAGCCCGCGCGTGGCGTCGCGGGTGTTCTGGCCGACGATGCCGCCGGCCCCGACGGCGAACGCCTTCTCGACGACGACGACCCGCGACGCGCGGCTCAGCGCCTCGCGCACCTCCGCCACGGGCCAGGGTCGGAAGCAGGTGATGCCGAGCGCGCCGATCGGGACCCCGTCCTCGCGGAGCGTGTCGATGACCTCCTCGATGGTGCCGAGTACCGACCCGAGCGCGACGACGACCGTCTCGGCGTCGTCGAGCCGGTACGGCTTCAGGAGACCGCCCGAGCTGCGAGCGAAGGCGGTGCGGAACTCGTCGGCGATCACGGGGATCTCGTCGAGCGCCGCCATCTGCTTGGCGTGCATCAGGTACTTCACCTCTGCGAAGGCCTCCGGCCCCACCATCGCGCCGATGGTCACCGGGTCGTCGGGGTCGAGCACCTGCTGCGCCGCGAACGGCGGCAGGAAGGCGTCCACCTGCTCCTGGGTCGGGAGGTCGACCTGCTCGAAGGCGTGGGTGAGGACGAACCCGTCCATGCAGACCATCACCGGCACCGACAGCGACTCCGCGAGCCGGTAGGCCTGGACGTGCAGGTCCACGGCCTCCTGGTTGGACTCGGCGTAGAGCTGGATCCAGCCGGAGTCGCGCATGGACATGGCATCGGAGTGGTCGTTCCAGATGTTGATGGGGGCGCCGATCGCGCGGTTGGCCACCGTCATCACGACGGGCAGGCCGAGGCCGGAGGCATTGAAGAGCGCCTCGGCCATGAACAGCAGTCCCTGGCTGGAGGTGGCTGTGTAGGTGCGGGCGCCCGCCGCCGAGGCCCCGATGCACGCCGACATCGCGCCGAACTCGGACTCCACCATCAGGTACTCGCACGACGCGAGCTCGCCGGTGCGGACCCGGTCCGACAGCGACTCGACGATGTGGGTCTGCGGGGAGATCGGGTACGCCGCGATCACCTCGGGCCGGCAGAGGGTCACCGCCCGGGCCACCGCCTGCGACCCCTCGATCTGGCTACGCATCGGCCCGCGTCCCCAGCAGCGTGCGGACGTGCGCGTGGGCGACCTCGGCGGCGCGGGCGTTGCCGTCACCCACCCGGCCGGGGAACCGGTCCCGGATCGCGGCGCACACCGCGTCGAGCGACACCTGCCCGGTGAGCGCCGCGAAGCCACCGAGCAGCGCCGCGTTCGGCAGCGGCCGGCCGAGGTGCTCCCGCGCGATCTCGGTCGCGGGCACGGTGACCACGTGGTCGGGCGTGAGCCCACGGGCCAGCTCCTCGAGGCCGAGCTCGTCGAGGCTGCGCGAGGTGTTGACCAGCAGGAAGCCGGCCGACGTCAGCCCCGCGAAGAGGTTGACCTGGTGCAGCAGCGTGGGGTCCTGGACGACCAGCGCGTCGGGGTCGGTGATCGGCTCGCGCAGCCGGATCGGCCGGTCGTCGATGCGGCAGAACGAGACGACCGGGGCGCCGGTGCGCTCGGAGCCGAAGGTCGGGAAGGCCTGCGCGTGCCGGCCCTCGTCGAACGCGGCCACCGAGAGCAGCTCGGCCGCGGTCACGGCCCCCTGACCCCCGCGGCCGTGGATGCGTACGGCGAACATCGCGGCCTCCTTCCCCCCGCGAGGCTAGGTGCCGGCGGTGTCCCCGCTCAGGGTCGTTGGACCCCCATGGAGGACCGATCGCCGCGCGTGCGGCCGGTTCACGCCGCCGTCGGTGCCGTCAGCGGCTACTGCACCCAGACCAGCGCCCCGGCCGCGACGAAGGCCAGCGCCCACACCCGGTCGAGGTTGAACCACGCCCGGGTGAGCACGCGCAGCCTCACGACCTCGTACACCGTGAGCGCGACCACCGCGCTGGTGGTGACCATCGCGGCCGCGTGCAGCGCCGCCGCAGCCAGCGCGACCTCCAGCTCCCCACCGAGGGCCTGGCTGACCAGCTCGTCGGCGCCAGCGGCGTGCTCGCCGATCAGCACCGGCGCCAGCATCAGGCCGGCTCCCGTCACGGTCGACATCAGGAACGACCACCACGCCAGCTGGAACGGCGTGAGCCGCATGCCGACCCACCGGAAGTGACGCCGCTTGAGGAACAGGTAGGTGCCGAAGCCCATCAGGGCCAGGCCGAACCCGGCCACCGCGACCGCCTGGGACACCGCCGAGGAGAACAGCACGATCGCCACCGCCATCACCACGACCGACGCCTCGTGGCCGATCCCGATCGGGACCAGCGCCTTCAGCACGGCGGACCGGCGGCGCTCCTGCAGCCCGAACGACACCGCGAACAGCCAGCCCATCCCCGGGTTCACGCCGTGGAAGACCCCGAGCAGCACGACGGCGAGCGCGGTCCCCGGGTCGAGGTGCAGGACTGCGTGGCCGCCGTGCTCGAGGACGACGCCGGTCACGGGAAGCAGTAGGAGTCGCTGGAGGCGTCGCCGCCCTCGAGGTGCGTCTGGTGCACCCGGTTGCCACGGAAGTCGTCGCCGTGCGGGAAGAACCGTTCGTCAAGCGTGATCCCGCCGTTGACCGTGTCGACGTCGGCCCGGACCATCCACGCGCCGACGCCGTCGGGGTAGAACTGGTCGTCCCACGCCCCGTAGAGCGAGTTGGTCCAGTACGCGCGCTTGCCGTCACGGCTGATCTCCACCATCTGCGGAGCGCCCGAGAGCGGGGTGTCCGGGGCGCTCGGGTGCGGCGTACGGCCGGCGATGCCGCCGATCCGGATCGAGCCGACCTCGCGCGGGTTGAACGGGTCGGTGACGTCGTACTGCTTGGCCTCGCCGGTGCCGAAGCAGGAGACGTAGAGGAACCGGTCGTCCACCGACAGGTCGATGTCGGTCACCAGCGGGGGCACTGCCCCGAACCCCTTGAGCAGGTCCGGCAGCAGGTCGGTGTCCTCGCACGGCTCGGCCGGGATCGTGATCACCTTGCGGACCGCGAACTCCTCGCCGTCGCGGTACCACAGCCACACCGAGGCGGAGAGGTCCTCGGTGCTGATGACGACGCCGACGAAGCCGTACTCCTGGCTCGGGTCGTGCGCCGGCCGGAGCTCGAGCGCCATCTGGTGCTGGGCACCGAGGTCGATGGTCTGGAACTTCTTGCGGGTGCGCAGGTCGAAGAAGTGGAGCCGGTGGCCGTACTCGTTCGCCAGCAGCTTCTCGGGGATGATCCCCTTCTCGATCATCGCCGGGGTGCCCCACTCGCTGGTGACGAGCACGTCCTTGTTGATGTGCCACCAGAAGTCGTAGGCGAGGTACTGGTCGCCCCGGTCCACCTCCCACTGGCCCTTGACCTCGAACGTGTCGTGGTCGAGCAGCGCGATGCCGCCGGGGCCGTCCTCGCTGAACGCCGCACCGAGGTTGGTCACGTAGATGCCCTCGGGTCCGCAGTGCGCGGTGTGCGGCCGGCTGTAGCCGGACGCGGACTGGTACTCCTCGGGCTCGATGACCTTCGCGACCTTCGGGTTGCGCGGGTCGTCCTTGACGTCGACGAAGTGGATCCGGCTCGACCGCAGGCCCATGAGCAGCAGGTAGCGCCGCTCGATGTGCGGGTGCGGGTTGCTCGGGCACAGCGCCGAGCTGCAGGCGTTCCACCCGTGGTGGTGCAGCTCGTCGCCGACGTTGGGCATCTCGGTCCAGCCGACCACGCGCCCGTAGTCGGCCGAGGACTCGTCCACGTCGACCACGGCCAGCGCGTCCTTCTGCGGCTCGCCCTCGCCGCGCCAGAAGGTCGCCACGTAGGCGAGCCGCTCCTGCGGACCCGCGGCCGCCAGCGACGGGGAGGGGTAGAAGGTGGGGTCGACCTTCCAGGTCTTGCGCGTCATCGGATCCCTTTCGAGGACGGCCCGCGACCCGGTGCTGCGGGCGGTGGCTCACCGTAGCGCATACCAAAGTAACTCAGTGGACTTTGATGCCAAAGATCCTCGGTTCAGGCGAAGGTGGTCCGCCCGACGGAGTGGTACGCCGTCCACGACTCGACGGGGCCACGCCCGTGCAGCGCCCGCTCGCCGACCATCCGGTACTTGTAGATGGCCGGGTTGTGCGAGGCGACGACGCGGGCGTTGCGCCAGTGCCGATCGAGCGCCAGGTCGCGGTACGTCGCGGAGGCGCCGCCCACCTCGAACATCCGCGTCGCGGCGGCGAGAGTGAGGTCGATGATCAGGACCTGGGCCTGGTAGACGTTGTTCTCCGCCGACTCGAGCACCTGGCGGGAGATCCCGGTGCCCGGCACGTTCGTGGCGGCCGCCTCCTCGAGCGCCACGGCCGCGGCTGCCAGCAGGGTGCGGGCCGCGAACGCGTCCGCCGAGACCCGGCCGATCACCTCGAGCACCTGCGGGTCCTCGCCGGGCACTTCGGTGTTCGCATGGATGTAGGTGCGCGTGCGGGGGCGCACGAAGGCCACCGTGTCACGCTCGACCGCCTGGGCGATCCCCGCGACCACGGCCATGAGGTACAGCTGGAAGAACGGCTGGATGTGCGACAGGGGTGCCTCGCGGTAGGACGCGATCTCGCGCGGGTCCACCTCGACGTCCACCAGGTGCGTGGTCCCGGACGCGGTGTGCGCCTGGCCGAAGCCGTCCCAGTCGTCCACGCAGGTGATGCCCGGGGCGGTGGTGCGGACCGCGAACGTGACCCGCTCCACGCCGTCGGCGGTGGCCCGGCCGGCGGCGCCGTAGATCCAGTCGGAGTAGAGCGTCCCGGTCGAGTAGAACTTCGTGCCGTTCAACAGCCACCGGCCGTCGACCTCGGTGACGGTGGAGGAGATGTCGGCCAGGGTGTTGCCGGTCGTCTCGCTCGTCGCGTTGCCGACCATCTCGCCGCGGGCGATCCGCTCGAGCCACGCCTGCCGGCGCGGGGAGTCCGGCCAGAGCAGCACCAGCTCGGTGAAGCCGAAGTGGCCGCGCCACAGGTGCGCGATGTTGGAGTCGGCGGTCGCCAGCTCGCTCACCAGCGTGACCAGCTCGGCCAGCGACGCGCCCCATCCGCCGTGCTCGACGGGCAGGCGCAGCCGGCCGAAGCCCGCATCGGCCAGGGCCCGGACCTCCGCGTGCGGCAGCTCCCGCTCCCGTTCGCGGCGTACGGCGCCCGCCGCGATCTCGGCGAAGAGCGGGGTGAAGCGGGCGAGCAGCGTCCCGTCGGTGTGGGTGCTCATGCGTGGACCTTCCTGAAGCTGGCGGCGACGTGCCGCTCGGGGAGTCGGTGGGTGCCGCTCAGCCGGCTGCGCAGGGTGCCGGGCTCGTACTCGGTGCGGGCCAGGCCCCGCGACTGGAGCTCGGGCACGACGTGGTCGACGAACTCCTCGTAGCTCTGCGGGATGGTCCAGTTCATGACGTTGATGCCGTCGATGCCGCGGTCCTGCCACTGCGCGAGGGTGTCCGCGATCTGCTCCGGCGTCCCGACCACGCGCCCACGCAGTCGTGCCGAGAGCCTGGCCAGGTCGGCGATGGTGGGCTCACGGTCGCCGGCGATCTCGCGCAGCCACTGGAGGTGGCTCTGGCCGGCCTCGGTGCGCACCGCCGACAGCGGCGTCGCGGGGTCGAGCGGCTCACCGCTCTCGGGGTCGAAGCCCAGGTTGGAGTGCAGCAGGAAGCCGTCGGCCGAGAGGTACTCGTCGATCTCCGTCTCCTTGCGCCGCGCCTCCTCCTCGGTCGACCCGACCACGAAGCTCAGGCCGAGGAAGAAGGCGATGTCCTCGGGCCGGCGTCCCGCCTCGACGGCGAGGCGGCGGGTGTCCGCGACCAACGCCTGCGTCTGCTCGGGGGTGGAGGACAGCACGAACTGCGCCTCCGCGTGCCGGGCCGCGAAGCGCCGGCCGGCGGGGGAGGAGCCGGCCTGGAAGATGACCGGGGTGCGCTGCGGCGTGGGTGCCGCGAGGTGGGGGCCGGCCACCCGGTAGCGCTCGCCGACGTGGTCGATCCGCCGGATCCGGGAGGCGTCGGCGAAGACGCCCGACTCCTTGTCCCGCAGCAGGGCGTCGTCGTCCCAGGAGCCCTCCCAGAGCTTGTAGACGACCTCGAGGTACTCCTCGGCCCAGCGGTAGCGCTCGTCGTGCGGCTCGAGCCCGTCGTGCCCGAAGTTGCGGGCGGCGCCCTCCTGGGAGCTGGTCACGACGTTCCAGCCGATCCGGCCGCGGGTCACCGCGTCGAGCGTCGACATCCGGCGGGCGAACTCGAACGGGTGCGACTGCAGCACGGAGCTCGTGACCGCGAAGCCGAGGTGCTCGGTGCTCACGGCCAGCGCCGGGACCAGCACCGACGGGTCGTGGTTGGGGAACTGCAGACCCTCGCGCGCGTTCACCGTGAAGTCGCCGTCGGCCGGCCCGTAGAGCCCGACCACGTCGGCGAAGAACATCGCGTCGAAGCGGCCCCGTTCGAGCGTCCTCGCGAGGTCGACCCACAGGTCGAGGTCGTCGAACTCGGTCTGACGGGCCACCGGGTGGCGCCACAGGCCGTGCTGGATGTGGGAGCTCGTGTTCATCACGAAGGCGGCCAGGCGTAGGGGCTGGCGGGACATGGCACCTCTTTCCGGACGTGGACGACTGAACCAACGTAATCCAACCAACTTTGTATAGTTTGCGCGAATCCACGTCCTCCCTCGGAAAGGACCCCATGTCCTCCCTGACCCTGAACGCACCCCGCTCCGGCACGCCCGTCCCTGCCGGGCCGCGGCACCGGCGGGTCCTGACGGCGTCGTTCATCGGCACCACCGTCGAGTACTACGACTTCTACCTCTACGCCACCGCGGCCGCCCTGGTGTTCGGCCCGGAGTTCTTCCCCGGCGCCAGCCCCGCGGTCGGGCTGATCGCGTCGTTCGCGACGTACGGCGTCGGCTTCGTCGCGCGCCCGATCGGCGGGGTGGTCGCCGGCCACCTCGGCGACCAGATCGGGCGCAAGCGCCTGCTCGTGGCCTCGCTGCTGCTCATGGGCGTCGCCTCCACGGCCATCGGCCTGCTGCCCGGCTACGACAGCATCGGGCTGGCGGCGGTCGTCGGCCTCGTGCTGCTGCGGCTGCTCCAGGGCGTTGCCGCTGGTGCCGAGTGGGGTGGGTCCGCACTGCTGTCGGTGGAGCACGCGGCGCCGCGCAACCGAGGGCTCTACGGCGCCTTCACCCAGATGGGCTCGGCCGGCGGGCTGCTGCTCGCGACCGCAGTGTTCTACGCCGTACGCCGGGTTGCCGGGGAGGAGGCGTTCCTCGACGGCGCCTGGCGGATCCCGTTCCTGCTCAGCGCGGTGCTGGTCGCCGTCGGCCTCGTCATCAGGCTGCGCCTGGAGGACGCGCCGGAGTTCCTCGAGGTCCGCGAGCAGGGCCGCACCCAGAGGCTCCCGGTGGCCACGGTGCTGCGTGACCACCGCCGCGGCGTGCTCGTCACGGCCGGTCTGCGCCTGGTGCAGCCGGCGCTCTTCTCGATCCTGACGACCTACATCCTCACCTACCTGCTGGACCACCGCGGTGACTCGGGTCCGGGCCTCACGGCGATCCTGGCCGTCTCCGCGCTCAGCCTGGTCACCACCCCGTTCTGGGGCTGGGTCTCCGACCGCGTCGGGCGCCGCCGGCTCGCGATCGCGAGCGCGATCGGTACGGCGATCTTCATCTGGCCGTTCTTCGCGTTCCTCGACAAGGGCCCGTTGATCCTGCTGCCCCTCGTGGTCGGGATCGGCATGAACCTGCTGCACGACGCGATCTACGGCCCCCAGGCGGCGTGGTTCGCCGAGCAGTTCCCGACCGAGGTGCGCTACACCGGCGTCTCGCTGGGCTACCAGCTCGGCAGCATCGTCTCGGTGGGCCTCACGCCGTTGCTGGCCGTGTGGTTCGTGCAGATCGGCGACGGCTCGCCGTGGCTGCTGTGCCTCTACCTCGACCTGTTCGCGGTGCTCTCGGTCGTGGCCGCGCTCGCCGCACGCGACGGCGCCGCGGAGCGGCTGCGTCCGTCGGCCTGACCGGACGAACCCGGTTCGCGGGCCCCGTCGGTCCGCTCGGCGTCGCGGGCGGCGTACCAGTCACGTACGCCGCCCGCGTCCGCGCCGGCGCGCAGCAGCCCCGCCATCACCCGCATCGGCTCGTCGACGTGCCGGAAGAAGCGCTGGTACCCGGCGCACAGGTGGTGCAGCCCGGGTTCTCCGTCCTCCGTCACCGCGAACCGGTCCTTCGGGCACCCCCCGTTGCAGGCGAACCGGACGTCGCACCGCAGGCACTGCCCCGGAAGGGTGTCGAGCTTGGCGTTGCCGAACGCCGCCTGCTGCGGTGACGTGACCAGCTCGAGGAGGGTCCTGCCGTCGGCGATGTTGCCGAGGCGGTGGTCGTCCTCGACGTAGTGGTCGCAGGAGTAGAGGTCCCCGTTGTGCTCGAGGACCAGCGCCGACCCGCAGGTCCGGGCGTGCACGCACATGCCGGCCTGGTCCATGCCCAGCCAGTGCGCCAGCGCGGTGTCGAACTGCTGGACGAACACGTCCCCGACGTCGTGGCGCACCCACTCCTCGAAGACGTCGACGAGGAACTGGCCGTACTGCTCGGCCCCGACCGTGCGGTGGGTGACCGGGTTCTCGACGACCGGGATGAGCTGGATGAACGTCGCGCCCAGGTCGTCGCGGAGGAACGTGTAGACCTCGCGCCCGTGGTCGCCGTTGGACGCGTTGACCGTGGTCAGGACGTTCCACTCCACCCGGTGCCGCCGGAGCACGTCCAGCCCGCGCAGCACCCGGTCGAAGGTGGGCTTGCCGCCCTTGTCGACGCGGAAGGCGTCGTGCATCTCGCGGGGGCCGTCGACGGAGATCCCGACCAGGAAGTCGTGCGCGTGCAGGAACTCGCCCCACTCGTCGTCGAGGAGCGTGCCGTTGGTCTGGATCGTGTTGAGGATCCGTTGCCCGGGCCTGCGGAGCCGTCGCTCGAGCTCGAGGGTGCGGATGAAGAACTCGAGCCCCATCATCGTGGGCTCGCCGCCCTGGAAGGCCACCACGACCTCGTCGGCCCCCTCGTGGGCCTCCAGCAGCTGCCGCACGTAGACCTCGTGGACGTCCGGGCTCATCCGGAAGTCGCTGCCGGGGTAGAGCTGCTCCTTGGACAGGAAGAAGCAGTACTCGCAGTCCAGGTTGCAGATGGCCCCGGTCGGCTTGGCCATCACGTGGAAGGCCGCCGCCGGGGCCCGGGAGGTCAACGCCGCCGGTCCCTGCGGTCGTCCCTCCGGTCGTCACGGCGGTCCGTACGACGCGCGACCCCGTGCGCCACGACCGCGGCGGTACCCACGGTCGCTGCGGTCCGGGCCACGGGGGCCGGTCCGATCACGCCTCCACGGCGTGCCCTGCGTGCTGCCAACGGCATGTCAGTCTCCTTCCTCGTCGGTGGCCTCGAGATCCGCCTGCACGGCGGCGAGCAGTGCCTGCACGGGGATCCGCCCGCTGGCGGCGAGCTGCCCACCGGCCCGCCGGACCGCCGACGCGAACGGCGCGGCCCAGGAGTTCTCCCAGACCAGCAGCGCGGCCGTGCTCCCCGGTTCGACGGCTGCCGCGACGGCCTCGACGTCCTCCTCGCTCAGCAGCGTCGCCACGGCCGTCTCGTAGGCCCGCAGACCACCGATCTCGCTCTCGTCGAGGTCGGTGATCTCGAAGAACTCCAGCCCGCCGTCGTCGTCCTTGCGGATCAGGAGCAGGTCGAGGACCCGGACGATCCCGCGGTCGACGAGCTCGGCGAGGGCCGGGGCGATCTCGCCCTTGAACCTGCTGCCGGGGAACTCCACGACGATCCAGTCGACCGGCCCCAGCTCGTCGAGGGGCTCGGTGACCTCGGGGGTCAGTTGGTCGGTCATGCCACCATCTCCTGCTCTCGTTTCGGAGCTCCAGACTCGTTGCGCCACCACGGGTCCCGCCTCACACGCAGTGGATGAGTCACGGCCCGCGGGTTTGGCGACCCGACCATGCGGGTAGGCCGACGGCACGGGGCCGACAGCGAGGAGCACCGACGTGGTCGCGAGCACGCCCCGGGACGAGTCGATGGCCGCGCTCCACGCGGCACTGGACCCCTACGGCTGGCGCAGCTTCACGCCCGAGCTCGTGGCCCGCCGAGTGGTCGCGGCGTACGACCGCCAGGCCCTCGCGCGGTTGCTGGGCTCGGTGCCGGGCGCCCTGGTGGGCGCGTGGGAGGACGCCCCCGGGCTCGCGGACCGCGGCGACCCGCGGGTCGCCGGTCTCCGCGAGGTCCTCGCCGCCCACCCCTGGACCCGGCTCCGCCTGCACGCGGTGTGCCGGCTCCTGGTGCGCACCCTGGACGGCGGCACCTGAGGCCCTACTGGCGGCCCATCGCCGCGCGTACCTCGCTCTCGCTGTCGGTGACGAGGTCGCCGGACACGTCGACCGTGACCGAGTGCAGCACACCGGTGAAGCGGTACGGCGACGCGTAGTCCGGCGTCACCGGCGAGCCCGGGTTGAGCCCGCAGCTCAGCGCTCCGGGGTTGAGGACGAACGGGACCGTCACCGGTGCCAGCTCCTCGGCGACGAGGTGTCGGTCGACGTAGAGCTGCAGGCGCCCGGGGGCGCCCCGGCCGTGGGCGAGGTCGGGCTCGCCGGTGGGCTCGAACTCGAAGCGCAGCTCGTGCTCGCCGGCGGGGACCGGGTCGGGCGTCGAGACCTTGTGGAGACTGCGGCTGAGGTAGTTGTGCACGTAGTGGAGCCGCCCGTCCTGCAGGAACAGCGAGTAGCCGCCGGCCGCCGTGCCCTGACAGATGAGCACGCCCTCGGCGCCGCCCTCCGGCAGCTCCACGTTCGCGGTGATGCTGTGTGGCCGGTTGAGCAACCGCGGGCCCGCGAAGTACGGCACCGACTGGGTGCCGGGTCGGTAGACGTAACGGTCCCGCGGGACGGCTGCCTGGGGCTTCTCGGCCACCATCCGGGCCAGTCCGCTGCCGTCGACCGGCAGCACGTCGTACTTCCCTGCCTCGACGTACCACATGCCGATCAGGGCGATGAGCCGGTCGCGGTGCTCGGCGGCGACGTCGTGGTTCTCGGCGAAGTCCTCGGCCACGTGGTACAGCTCCCAGCCGGTGGCGTCGAGCTCGGTCAGCCTGTCCGCGGAGATGGGTTCTCCGAACCCGATGCCCGCTTCGGCGAAGGACGGGCCGGGCCACGGGCACACGGCCCGCCAGCCGTCGTGGTAGATGGCGCGGTGGCCCAGCATCTCGAAGTACTGCGTGCGGTGCCTGCTGGCGGCCTCCGGGTCCTCCAGCGTCTGCGCGAAGCTGACGCCTTGGATCGGCGACTGGGTGACGCCCCGGATCGTGGCCGGCGGCTCGATGCCGAGCAGGTCGAGGACGGTGGGCACCATGTCGACGATGTGGGCGTACTGCGTGCGGACCTCACCCCGGGCGCGGATCCCGGCCGGCCAGGAGACGATGAACGGGTCGCTCGCGCCGCCGCGGTAGGTCTCGCGCTTCCAGCGCCGGAACGGCGTGTTGCCGGCCCAGGTCCATCCCCACGGGTAGTGGTTGAAGTGGTTGGGGCCGCCGATCTCGTCGATCACCGCCAGGCTGTCCTCGAGCGGCTCCGGAGCGTTGTTGAAGAACTGGGCCTCGTTGGTGGTGCCGGTCGGGCCGCCCTCGGCGCTGGCCCCGTTGTCCGAGACCACCATCACGAGGGTGTTGTCGAGCTCCCCCTGCTCGCGCAGGAAGTCGAGCAGCCGGCCCAGGTGGTGGTCGGTGTGGCTGAGGAAACCGGCGAAGACCTCCATCATGCGGCTGAACAGGCGTCGCGCCGGCTCCGGCAGGCCGTCCCACTCGGGCACGTCCGGGTCGTGCCGCGAGAGCTGCGCGTCGGCGGGGACGATCCCGAGGTCCTTCTGCCGGGCGAAGACCAGCTCGCGGTAGGCGTCCCAGCCGTCGTCGAACCTCCCGGCGTACCTGTCCGCCCACTCCTGGGGGACGTGGTGGGGGGCGTGGGTGGCCCCGAAGCACAGGTGCAGGTAGAACGGCTTGTCCGGCGCGATCTGCTTGGCGTCGGCGATGAACTGGATCGACCTGTCCACGAGGTCCTCGGTGAGGTGGTAGCCCTCCTCGGGGGTCTTGGGCGGCTCGACCTGGTGGTTGTCGTAGACCAGGTCGGGATACCACTGGCTGGTGTCTCCACCGAGGAAGCCGTAGAAGCGCTCGAAGCCGCGGGCCAGGGGCCAGCGGTCGTACGGCCCGGCGGCCGTCTCGTGGTGGCTGGGCGTCAGGTGCCACTTGCCGACCATGAACGTGCTGTAGCCGTGCTCGAGCAGCATCTCGGAGAGGAAGCCGTTCTCGAACGGGATGATCCCGTTGTAGCCGGGGTAGCCGGAGGCCAGCTCGGTGATGGCCGCCATCGCGTTGCTGTGGTGGTTGCGCCCGGTGAGGATGCACGAGCGGCTCGGCGAGCACAGCGCGGTCGTGTGCATGTTGTTGTAGCGCAGTCCCGACCCGGCGAGCGCATCGAAGTTCGGGGTCTCGATCGGGCTGCCGTAGCAGCCGAGCTGCCCGAAGCCGGTGTCGTCGAGGACCACCATCAGGACGTTCGGCGTGCCTGGCACGGCGCGTGTCGGGCGCGGCCAGGCCGGGGTCGACTCGTCGGTGGTGCGGCCCACGTCGCCGGGGAACGCGGTGCCGGGGTCGTACTCGTCCAGTGCCATGGCTACGCCTCTCGTCGGTCCTCCGCCCACCTCAACCCGGGTGGCGGCCGGTCGCATCACCCGCCGCGGGTGAGCAAGCCCGACCCGAGCGTCCACATACTCGGAACCAGTCGACCGGCCCGGGAGCGTGCGCCATGGACATGACCGCCGTCCTCGTCGTCGCAGCGGCGGTCTTCGGGTGGGGCGTGGTGGCGGCTCGTCTCCAGCGCGCGGACCTCACCGCGCCGATCGTCTTCGTGGCGGTGGGGGTGCTGCTCGCCTCGCTGGACCTCGTCCATGCACCCTCCGCCCCCGAGCGACTGGGACCCCTGGTCGAGCTCGCGCTGGTGACGGTGCTCTTCTCGGACGCCGCCCGCGTCCCGGTCCGGGACCTGCGGCGCGACGTCGGTCCCTGTGCGGTTGCTGGCGGTCGGGCTGCCCCTGACCGTGCTGGCCGGCTGGGGGCTGGCCGCCTGGCTCTTCCCGGGGACGGGCGCCTGGCTGACGCTGCTGATCGCGACCGCGCTGGCGCCCACCGATGCAGCGCTGGGGGTTCCCGTCGTCACCAACCCGGTGGTGCCGGAGCGGGTCCGACGGCTGATCACGGTGGAGAGCGGGCTCAACGACGGCATCGTGACCCCGCTCGTCATGCTCGCGCTGGCCGGGGCCGCCTCCGCCGAGGGCGTGGCCGGGGTGCCGGGCACCGGCGGCGCGGTGCTGGAGCTGGCCCTCGGTGCGCTCGTGGGTGCTGGGGTCGGTGGGGCCGGTGGCTGGCTGCTGCGCCGGGCTCGCGGGCGTGGCTGGGTCGCCGAGGACTTCGCCGGCATCTCCGTCCTGGCCCTGGCGGTGGTCGCCTACGCAGCCGCCGTCGTGGTCGACGGCAACGGGTTCGTCGCGGCCTTCTGCGGGGGGCTGGCGTTCGGCGCCGTGGCGGGTCGTCGCGGGCCTGCCGAGCTGGTCTTCCTCGAGCAGGCCGGTGGCCTGCTCTCGCTGCTCGTGTGGCTGGCCTTCGGTGCGGTGGCCGCACCCATCATCCGCGACAGCATCGACGTCACCACGGTCGTGTACGCCGTGCTCAGCCTCACCGTGGTGCGGATGGTCCCCGTGGCGCTCGCCTCGACCGGTGCGGGGCTGGGGCGCGACACCGTCCTGTTCGTCGGGTGGTTCGGCCCGCGCGGGCTCGCCTCCTTGGTCTTCGCGCTGCTCGCCCTCGAGGAGCTGGGTGCGGAGGCCGACGAGGTGGTCTCCGTCATCGGCGTGACGGTGCTCCTCAGCGTGGTCGCGCACGGCCTCAGCGCGGGTCCGCTGGCCGCCAGGTACGGCCGGGCCGCCACGTCTGCCGGTGCCCGTCCACGAGGGTGAAACCGGCCCGCGCCGGGCAGCGGACCACGGCGCCGGCGAACGCGTCTACCCCGAACGGTCCGTCCCCGAGTGGCCCGTGCGGGTCGTCCGACGGGACCTTGGTCCCTGTTTCCGCAGGTCGGGGCGGGTCACCATTCCTGACGAAGGGGAGGCCCGATGAGCATCCAGAACAGGTCCGAGCCAGTCGCACCCGTCCGTCGCCGCGGCGCTGCCGGCGTCCGGCGGACCGCCGAGCAGGCCGACGCGCTGGGTGTGCTGGACCTGCACCGGCAGCTGCTGGAGACCGCCTTCGACCTCTCCCAGGAGTTCGACGAGGTCCCCGCCGGCTCGGTGATGCGCTGCTTCGCACGCGCGGTGCACCTGGCCAGGCTCGACGGGGCGAGCGGCTCCCGCCTCGTCGACGAGGCCCGCCGGATCGCCGTCTCCGCCCTGCGCGAGCGGGACGACCGGGGCACCTCCCGCAGGCGTCCGGGGCTCGCGGCGACGGCCTGAGCCGTCAGCGGTGGCCGGCGACCGCGTGCGGCTGGTAGCCCGCGGTCAGCTCCTCGAGCTCGTCGTCGGTCAGGCTGAGCTCCACGGCCGCGACCGCGTCGTTGAGGTGGTGGGGCTTGGTGACGCCGACGATGGGTGAGGTCACGACCGGCTGGGCGAGCAGCCAGGCCAGCGCGACCTGGGCCCGCGGCACTCCGCGTCGCGCCGCGACCTCGCCGACCTTGTCGACCACCACCCGGTCCTCGTCGCGGTAGAGAGAGGCCCCGAACTCGTCGGTCTCCGCCCGCGCGGTGCTCGCGTCCCAGTCACGGGCCAGCCGCCCCCGGGCCAGCGGGCTCCACGGGATCACGCCGACGCCCTGGTCCGCGCACAGCGGCAGCATCTCCCGCTCCTCCTCGCGGTAGATCAGGTTGTAGTGGTTCTGCATGGAGACGAACTTCGTCCAGCCGTTCAGCTCGGCCACGTGCTGGGCCTTGGCGAACTGCCAGGCATACATCGAGGAGGCTCCGAGGTAGCGGGCCTTGCCCGCGCGGACCACGTCGTGCAACGCCTCCATCGTCTCCTCGATCGGGGTCCCGGAGTCCCAGCGGTGGATCTGGTAGAGATCGACGTGGTCGGTGCCGAGCCGGCGCAGGCTGGCGTCGATCTCGTGCATGATCGCCTTCCGCGAGAGGCCCGCGCCGTTGGGCCCCGGGCGCATCCGGCCGTGCACCTTGGTGGCCAGGACGACGTCCTCGCGGGAAGCGAGGTCGCGCAGCGCCCGGCCGGTGATCTCCTCGCTGCTGCCGCCGGAGTAGACGTTCGCGGTGTCGAAGAAGTTGATGCCGGCCTCGAGCGCGTCCTTGATGATGCTGCGCCCGGCGTCCTCGTCGAGGACCCAGCGGTGCCCGCCACGTGCGGGGTCGCCCCAGCTCATGCACCCCAGCGTGACCGCCGAGACGTCGAGACCGGTGTTGCCGAGCTTGCGGTAGCGCATGGGGAGCCTCCTGGTGTCGGGGGACGGGCCGTTCCCGATCGTTGCACCCGGGCGGTGAGGCGGCGACCCGGCAGCGACGTACGGTCGAGGTCGTGCAACGAGCCAGCCGCCGACGGGCCTACTTCGCGCTGATGGGGACCTGCCTCGTCCTCATCCTGCTGGCGTGGAACATCGTCCGGCTCTGGTCGACCACGGCGGCCGTGGTGATGAGCGTGGTCGCCGCCGTCCTGCCACCGATCGCGGTCTTCGTCGGCAACCTCGGCGCCCTGGACGACCAGAGCCCGCCCGGTCCCGACGATCGACGGGACTGAGCGGGCTCGCCGGGACCTGGTCTCGGAGGGCTGGTCACTCGGAGGGCTGGGGCACCTCCACGTCGCAGTTCACCTTCGGGTTGGTGCCCATGTAGTTCAGCGGCCCGGCCACGACCGTCAGCGTGGTGTCACCCGCGGTCTTGCAGCTGACGTCCCGGTCGTCGCCGAAGTATCCGCGCTGGAAGGCCGCGAGCGCGCCGATCACCAGCCACACCACGACGATGATGCCGATCAAGCTCTTCATGGACTCTCCTTGTCCGCAGTGGCCCCGTGTCGGACCGTTCCTACCCCGGATCGGGGCGGCCCAATCCCGGGCCGGCGTCAGGCCTGCGGTGCGGGAGCCGTGGCGGTCGAGTACGACGCCTGGTAGGCCAGCACGGCCGACCTCCCGAGGGCGAGCGCCTCCTCGAGCTCGTCGACGAGCTCCGCGGCGCCGGCGACGGAGCCCGACTCGACCGCGAGCTCGATCTGCTGCGCGATCCGTCCCGCGGGCGTGACCCCGAGGTTCAGCGCGCCACCGGCCAGCTTGTGCGCCACCTGCCGGAGCGTCTCGACGTCGCCGGCCTCGCAGGCCCCGCGGATCGTGGCCATCGTGGTGGGGGTGTTGGCGACGAAGTTGCCGATGGCCCGGTCGAGGTAGGTCGTGTCGCCGGGGTCGAGGTCGCGCAGCTCGTCGAGGCGCGCCAGGTCGAGGCCGTCGATCGCGGAGGCGGGGTGGGGCGTCTCGGGCATGGGGTGGTGCTCCTCGCTGCTGTGGTCATCGGCCAGCCACCGACCCAGCACGGTGCGCAGGGCGCCCGGGTCGACCGGCTTGGTCAGGAAGTCGTCCATGCCTGCCGCCAGGCACCGGTCCCGCTCGCCCTCGACCGCGGCAGCGGTCATCGCGATGACGGGGATGTGGCCCATCGTCTCGTGCGCCCGGATCTCGCGGGTGGCCGCATAACCGTCCATGCGCGGCATCTGCACGTCCATCAGCACCGCGTCGTAGGTGTCGCCGGCGAGGGCGTCGATCGCAGAGCGGCCGTCGTCGGCGGTGACGGCCGCGTAGCCGATGGCCTCGAGCATGCCCACGGCCACCATCTGGTTGACGGGGTTGTCCTCCACGACGAGCACGCGTCGACGGGTGCGGACCGACGGGGCCGCCGTGGCGCCGCCGACCGGACGCGGCGGGACGCCTGCGAGGTGCTGCAGCAGGGTCTCGCGCAGGGTCCCGGCCAGCACGGGCTTGAAGAGCAGGTCGGCGATGCGTGCGTCGCGGACGCGGGCGGCGTCCAGGACCTCGCGCGAGGTGAGCATGAGGATCACCAGGTCGTCGTGCGCGGGGTCGCGACGCACCCGCTCGGCGAGCTCCAGCCCGTCCTCGCGCGGCATCACCATGTCGAGCAGGAGGCCGACGTACGGGTCGCCCTCGGCTGCCGCGTCGGCCAGCGCGGCCAGCGCGGCGTCGGCGTCGGCCACGCCGGTGGAGCGGACCTGCCACCAGCTCAGCTGCTCGCCGAGGATCAGCCGGTTGTGCTCGTTGTCGTCGACGACGAGGACCCGTCGTCCGCCCAGCCGCTCGCGGGCGTACTCGTCCTCGAGCTCCAGACGCGACCCGGACGGCGCGGCGAAGCGGGCGGTGAACCAGAAGACGCTGCCGCCCCGGGGGTTGGGCAGCAACCCGATCTCGCCGCCGAGCGCCTCGACGATCTCCCGCGAGATGGCGAGGCCGAGCCCGGTGCCGCCGTAGACCCGCGTGGTCGAGGCGTCGGCCTGCGTGAACGGGTCGAAGAGGCCGCCGACGTCGCTCTCGCGGATCCCGACGCCGGTGTCGGAGACCTCCACGCGCAGGAGGGTGCCGCCGTCCGCCGTCGACTCGGCGGTCGCGCGGACGTGCACCTCGCCGCGTTCGGTGAACTTCACGGCGTTCGAGCCGAGGTTGGTCAGGACCTGCGCGAGCCGGGTGGGATCCCCGCAGAGCACCTCGGGCACGTCGGGGTTGCAGGACACCAGCAGGTCCAGCCCCTTGCGGCGCGCCGACTCCGACAGCAGGCTGGCCACCTGGTCGAAGACCGGGCGCACCTCGAAGTCCAGGCGCTCGAGCTGGAGCTTGCCGGCCTCGATCTTGGAGAAGTCCAGGACGTCGTTGATCACGCCGAGGAGCGCGCGGCTGGCGACCTGCACCCCTGAGGCCAGGCGGGTCTGCTCGGGGTCGAGCCGGGTGCGCAGCAGCAGGTCGTTGAGACCGATCACGCCGTTGAGCGGCGTCCGGATCTCGTGGCTCATGGTCGCGAGGAACTCCGACTTCTGGCGGGACGCTTCCATGGCCGCGTCGCGGGCGCTGGCCAGGGCGCGCTCGGCCCGCTCGCGCTCGGCGACCCGGCCGAGCTGGACGGCCACCTGCTCGACCATCGAGGTGATCATGTCGTGCCGGTAGAGCGGGGGAGCGGAGGTGATGGTGATGACCGCGCAGACCTCGTCGGCGAACGAGATGCAGAAGGCGATGGTCAGCCGCTCGTCGTCCCACACCGACCCGCGTTCGCGGAAGGCGAGGTTGGCGAGGTCGAGCTCCTTGCGCGGCCGCTCGGGCTGCGCGGCGTCGGCCTCCCGGTCCTCGTCGTAGATGTAGAGGGGTACGACGCCGTGCCCGTCCGCGGCGGGCACGAACGCGCGGGCCCGCTCCCAGTCGTCGTGCAGCAGCACCAGCGACTGCGCCTGGCTGAGGACCTCCTCGAGCGTGTGGGCCTCGTTGGCGGCGGTCGCCACCGCCTGCATGAGGGCGTTCTGGGTGACCGAGTCCTCGAGGGCCATCGTGGCCAGCTTGGTCTCGGTGATGTCCTGGTGGGTCCCGGTCATCCGGACCACCCGTCCCTCGGCGTCGCGGTGGGACTCGCCGCGGCCGCGGGTCCACACCCACTCGTCGTCCGCCCCGAGGACGCGGGCCACGAACACGAAGTCGTCCGCGCCGCGCAGGGCGGAGCCGACGGCCTCGTCGACGAGGTGCCGATCGTCGGGATGCACGATCTCGAGGAAGTCGGCGTACGTGGCGGGGAAGTCGTCGGGATCGAGGCCGTAGAGCTCGTAGAGGCCCTCGGAGCCGGAGATCTCGTCACGCACGACGTCCCACTCCCAGCTGCCGATCCTCGCGATCCGCTGGGCCTCGGCCAGGCGACGCCGGCTGTTGGTCAGGCTCTCGACGGTCGAGCGGCGGTCGGAGAAGTCGGCCAGGCGGTGCATGATCCCGACGATCTCGCCGTCCGGCCCGCGCAACGCGCTCTCCCGCACCAGCACCCACAGCGCCGAGCCGTCCCGGCGCACGAACTTGCACTCCACGTCGCCGGGGTTGAGCTCGCCGCGACGCAGGTGCTCGAGGTGCGTGGCGAACTGGCCGCGGCCCTGCTCGTCGAGGGAGTCGAAGACGGTCAGGTCCATCAGCTCGGTGACGTCGGCGCCGAACATCGTCGCGAGCGCTCGGTTGGCGTAGAGCGTGCGACCCTCGAGGTCGAAGACCCAGATGCCGTCGGGTGACGTCTCGACGACGTCCCGATACATCGTGGCCAGATCCATGGAGTCCTCCCGGGCCCAACGATAGGGGGAGTCACCCCTGCCGGGGGTGCCAATCGCCGCGCCCGGACGCTCCTTCGGGAGCGGACCGGGACCGGCGGTCAGGCTTCGCCCGCGATCAGGTAGTTCCCGTTCTCGTAGACCAGCTGCAGGCTGACGTCGTCGCGCGCCGTGCTGCCGTCCTTGCGCGTGTAGTCGACGGTGTAGCCGACCGTCAGGTCGTCGGGGTTCGACGTCGAGAACGACACCACCTCGGCGGAGCGGATGGTGTCCCAGAAGCCGCGGTAGCCGGACAGCCCGCCGCTGGCGTCCTGGAAGCCCGGCGTGAGCATCGCGTAGGCGCTCTCGGGGTCACTGGTCACGGTCGACAGGTAGTCCTCGATGAAGCCCTGCATGCCGGCCGACGTGGGTCCCGAGGTCTTGGAGGGCTTCGGGGAGGACGGGCTCGAGGCCGATCGTGAGGCCGAGCCGGAGGGGGACGACCCGTTGCCCGTGCGCGCCTCGGGATCGTCGCCGCCGGAGAGCGCTGCCCACACGGCGATCCCCGCCGCGACCAGCACGGCCAGGACCACCAGGGCCGGGACGACCCGGCGCCGGTGACCCGGTCCGGTCGGCTCCGCGGGGGTCGGGAGCGGGTCGGGGGCGGCCGGCTTCTGCGTCGCCGGCCCGCGGTCGTCCGGTGGTACGGGAGGGACCGCGCGGGACAGCACCTGGGTCCGGGTGGGGTCGCCGCCCGACGGGACCGGGGCAGCGACCGGCGACACCGTGGTCCGGTCGGCGGTGTCCCGGGGGCCGGAGCGGAGGAAGTCGCGCACCGTCGCCATCGACCAGCGGTCGGCGGGCTCGCGCGTCATGGTCGCCTCGAGCAGGGGGGCGAGCCACCCGGCGCCGGGAAGGCGCGGCGGCTCCTCGTGGACGATCCGGTAGAGCGCGCCCATCAGGTTCTCGCTGACGTCGTACGGCGGGTGGCCGGCCAGGGCGTGGAAGAGGGTGGCACCCAGCGACCAGACGTCGCTGGCGTCCGTCGCGGGCTGCCCGGCCGCCACCTCCGGGGCGAGGTAGGCGGGGGAGCCGGTGACCAGCCCGGTCTGGGTCAGGCTGGCGTCGGCCTCGGCACGGGCGATGCCGAAGTCGGAGAGCTTCACCTGCCCGTTGCGGGTCACCAGGATGTTGGAGGGCTTGACGTCGCGGTGCACGATGCCCGCGGCGTGCGCGGCCGCGAGCGCGTCCGCGGCCTGACCCAGGAGCGGCGCGGCCGCGTCGGGGGTGAGCGGGCCGTCCTGCTTGACCAGCTGCGCCAGGGTGACGTTCTCGACGTACTCCATCACCAGCCAGTTGCGCTCGTCCTCCTGGACGAGGTCGAAGACGGCCACCACGTGGGGGTGGTTGAGCCGGGCCGCCAGCCGTGCCTCACGCTCGGCCCGGGCCAGGTCGGCGGTGCCGGCACCGGCGACCATGCCGATCCGCTTCAGCGCCACGGCCCGGCCGAGCACCTCGTCGCGGCCGAGCCACACTGCGCCCATGCCGCCACGGCCGACCTCTCGGTCGAGCGTGTACCTGCCTGCGATGACCCTCGGATGTGCTCCCATACCGCCGCCCACACTAGCGACGGCGCCAGTGGCGACGGGTCCCCGACCAAACCGGGTGGGCGTCGACGCGGGCGATGGGGCAGGCTTGACCCGACAACCCCGCATCGTGGAAGGCCCCAGCGTGTCCCTCGACCCCTCACTCCTCGACGACCTGCAGTGGCGCGGCCTGATCGCCCACTCCACGGATCTCGACGCCCTCCGGGAGGCGTTCGCCAGCGGGAGCGTGCGGTTCTACGTGGGCTTCGACCCGACCGCGCCGAGCCTGCACATGGGCAACCTGCTCCAGATCCTGACCGCTCGCCGGCTGCAGCTGGCCGGCCACACGCCGTACGCCCTGGTCGGCGGGGCCACCGGCATGATCGGCGACCCGCGCGACTCGGGGGAGCGGACCCTGAACTCCCTCGACACGGTGAAGGACTGGGTGGAGCGGGTACGCCGCCAGATCGAGCCGTTCCTCTCCTTCGAGGGCCCGAACGCCGCCACGATGGTCAACAACTACGACTGGACCGCGTCGCTGTCGACCATCGACTTCCTGCGTGACGTCGGCAAGCACTTCCCGGTCAACCGGATGCTGGCCCGCGAGACCGTGAAGCGCCGCCTCGAGACCGGGATCAGCTTCACGGAGTTCAGCTACGTCCTGCTGCAGTCGATGGACTTCCTCAACCTCTACCGCGACCACGGGGTGACGCTGCAGTTCGGAGGCAGCGACCAGTGGGGCAACATCACCGGCGGTGTCGAGCTGATCCGGCGCTCGGACGGCGGCACGGCCCACGCCTTCGCGACGCCGCTGATCACCAAGGCCGACGGCACCAAGTACGGCAAGACGGAGGGCGGTGCGCTCTGGCTCGACCCGCAGATGATGTCGCCGTACGCCTTCTACCAGTTCTGGCTCAACGTCGAGGACGAGAAGGTCGGCGAGCTCCTGCGCGCGTTCACGTTCCTGTCCCGACCCGAGATCGAGGGGCTGGAGGCTCGGCACGCCGAGAAGCCGTTCCTGCGAGCCGGGCAGAAGGCGCTCGCCGAGCACGTCACCACGCTGGTCCACGGGGCGGAGGAGACCGAGCGGATCAAGGAGGCGTCTGCCGCGCTGTTCGGGGGAGGCGACCTGACCGGTCTCAGCCCCGACACCCTCGGTGCGGCGCTGCGCGAGGCGGGCGCCACCACGCTGGACTCCGGTGAGGGGCTGCCGAGCGTGGTCGACCTGCTGGTCGAGGCCGGGTTGGCCAGGAGCAAGGGAGAGGCACGGCGCACCATCGGCGAGGGTGGCGCCTACCTGAACAACCATCGCGTCGAGGACCCCGACGCGGTGCCGACGAAGGACGACCTGATCGGGGGTTCGTGGCTGGTGCTGCGCCGCGGGAAGAAGAACTTCGCCGGGGTCGAGGTGCGCTGAGCGCACCCACCCACCTCGTCCACCCCGCACCGCCGCGGGTCGGAGGCCCCTGAAACCGCCTCTGACCTGCGGCGATGTGCATTGTGGCCCGGCTCACGCCGGACCGATTTGAACATCGCCGCCCCGTTCCATAATGTTCTCCGGGTCGCCAGGGAGCGGCGGGCCGCAAGACCTGAGGGTTGGGCGGCCGGCCCCGGGGTGGCCACTTCCAACCAACATCTTTCGGGTGGATGGGTGCGTCCTGAAGAGGGTGTTCCCGGAAAGCCGTTTTCGGGTGCTGTGCGGAGGGCGGAGGGTGAAAGCCTCGAATTGCGGGGCCGGAAACGTTCCGCTAAAGTTTACGAAGTCGCCGCAGCGAGGGGCCGGAAAAGCCCGGAGCGCGGTGTGCGTCTGATTCTTGAGAACTC
>NZ_JBHSHU010000013.1:0-335529 GCF_042653125.1 Nocardioides sp. GCM10023255 | reverse complement strand
GTCGGGTTGACTGCCATGCCTCATTCTACGACAAGTCAACACCATATTCGAGTAAAGTTTCGAATTTGTGGACAGGCTCGCAAGGCGCTCGTACCGGGTCGGCCGGAGCAGCGGCGGAGCCGCCAGCCGGGAAGCCGACGCCACCCCGAGCGGACCCTCCCCGTAGCCAGCCAAGGACGCCGACGACAGACAACCCGCAGACGGGAGGCAGCCAGGAGCCGAGCGGACCCGCGCCGTACGCAGAGAAGCCCCCGGCGCCGAGCCTCCGGGGACCACGTGCGCGACGCGTCGACAATCCGGCCCGGGTGCCCCCAGATTCGGTGATTACTCATCGGTTCAAGAGGGGGAAGGTGGTTCCTGCGCGACATCCCGACGAGGGGGGAGTCGCGGGAAGGGGCACCAGCATGAAGGTTTCACGAGCTCTGAGCCTGGCCGTCGGAGCGATCACCCTGGTCCTGGCGGCGCCGGCCGTCGCCTCGGCCGACACCGTCGTGGCCTACGAGATGGAAGAAGGTCCGAGCACCGCCACCGACGGGGACATCCTCCACGACTCCGGGACCAACGGGCTCAACGGCCACATCGGCAACCTGATCCAGCGCCGGGTCCCCACAGGCAGCGGCGACTACGGCTTCACGTTCCAAGGGCCCGTCGACGTGCCGAACGACGAGCGGCTGGCGACGGTCCCGGACAACCCCGCGCTGGATCCGGGCACCCTTCCCTACAAGGTGACCGTCCGCTTCCGCACGACCAGGGGCAAGGACCCCAACATCGTCCAGAAGGGCCAGTCCGGGCAGACGGGCGGGTTCTGGAAGGTGGTGCTGCACAACGGCTGGCCCCGCTGCCACTTCCGCGACGGCAACGGCAACACCAAGGCGATCGGCTTCGTCAACGGGTTCCCGGACTACGTCAAGGCCGGGGACGGCCTGTGGCACACGTTCATCTGCGAGCGCACGGCCGACGGGGTGCGGGCCACCATCGACCCCGGCGAGCCGGAGGGGGCCACCAACTTCATCCGAGGGACCATCGGCCGCATCGACAACTCCAGGCCGCTGAGCATCGGCGGCAAGGTCGACTGCGACAGCGTGACCGTCGGGTGCGACTACTTCACCGGCACCATGGCCTACGTGCACATCGAGCACCCGTAGTACCCCGCGGGCAGCCCGCAAGGCGCGGGCGCAGCGAGCGCGGAGCACGCACACCCCGGCCGGCCGCGGACGCCGGCCGGGGAATGCCCGACCGGCGGATAGCGTTCGGACTGCCATGTCGACCGGAGCCTGGGTGCTGATCGCCGCCGTCGTCGTCGCGCTCGCGTTCGGGGCCTACCGCGCCGCCACCGACGGCCGCTTCCGCGGCACGCACCGCGTGAAGGGCGCCGCCGAGCAGCCCGAGGCGGAGCGCGCGCCCTCGGTCGCCGACCAGGCGGGCGAGGCGGGCCTCCGGATCGAGCTGGGGGAGCGGGCCACGCTGCTGCAGTTCTCCTCCGCCTTCTGCGCGCCGTGCCGCGCCACCCGGCGCACCCTCGCCGAGGTCGCCGCCGCCGTCCCGGGCGTCACCCACGTCGAGGTCGATGCCGAGCACCACCTCGAGGCGGTACGCCGCCTCGGCATCCTGCGCACCCCCACGACCCTGGTGCTCGACGCCGGGGGCGCGGAGATCACCCGGGCCTCGGGGGCGCCGCGCAAGGAGCAGGTGCTGGCCGCGCTGGGCGCCGCGGTCGACCGGAGCTAGATCGGCGCGTCCGCGAGCAGCTCGGACACGTACCGCCCCAGCGCCTCCGAGACCGGCTCCGGCGTGAACCCGGTCGCCTCGATCTTCGCCAGCGACAGCACGCTGTTGAGCGGCCGCGGCGCGAGCGCCTTGCCGGCGGCGTACTCCTCGGTGCTCACCGGCGTCACGTCGGCCGGCGAGCGCCCGCACAGCCCGAAGACCTCGCGGGCGAGGTCGGCCCACGAGGTCGGCGGGCCGGAGTTCGTCACGTTGTAGGTGCCGTACGCCGCGCCGCTGTCGAGCAGGTGCCTGGCGGCCCGCACGATCTCGGTCGTGAACGTCAGCCGGCCGACCTGGTCGGACACCACCGCGGGCGAGATGCCGCGCGCGGCCAGCGACGCCATGGTGCGCACGAAGTTGGCCCCGTCCCCGACCACCCACGAGGTCCGCAGCAGGTAGTGCCGCGGCACCGAGGCGGCGGCCACGTCGCCGGCGGCCTTGCTCTGGCCGTAGACGCCCAGCGGCGAGAGCGGCTCGTCCTCGGTGTGCGGGCAGACGGTGCCGTCGAAGACGTAGTCCGACGAGACGTGCACCAGGGTGAGCCGGTGCTCCCGGCAGACCTGCGCGAGGAGCGAGACGGCAGTGGCGTTCGCGGCCCACGCGACCCGGCGCCCCTCGGGGGCTTCGGCGGCGTCGACGGCGGTGTACGCCGCGGCGTTGAGCACGAGGTCGTAGTCCTGCCACGGCCACGCGGCCACCGCCGAGGCGTCGGTGATGTCCAGCTCGTCGAGGTCGACGACGTCCGCGGCGGGGAACGCGGAAGCGAAGGCCCGACCGAGCTGGCCGCGCGCGCCGAGCACGAGCGTGCGACGCGGCTGCATCGGGGCGACGTCGCCGAGCAGGGGGTTGCGCTGGTCCTTCTCCGAGATCTCGGACTCGGCGAGCGGGATCGGCCACGGCACCGCGCAGGTGGGGTCGCCGAGCGCGAGCGCCGGGTAGGTCACGCCGGCGCGCCAGTGGGCGTTGACCAGGTAGGTGTACGCCGTCGCGTCCTCGAGCGTCTGGTAGCCGTTGGCCACCCCGCGCGGCACGAACACCGACACCGACGGGTCGATCTCGACGTGGAACACGGTCCCGAAGGAGTCACCGGGGCGCAGGTCGACCCACGCGCCGAAGACCCGGCCGCTGGCGACCGACACCAGCTTGTCCCACGGCTCGGCGTGCAGGCCGCGGGTGGCGCCGCGGGAGCCGTTGAAGGACACGTTGTTCTGCACCGGCTCGAAGTCGGGCAGCCCGAGGGCGACCATCTTCTCGCGCTGCCAGTTCTCCTTGAACCAGCCCCGGGCGTCGGCGTGCACGGGCAGCCGCAGCACGACGAGGCCGGGGATGGGGGAGTGCTCGAGGGTCAGCTCCATGTCACTGCCCCCGTGCGGCGTACGACGCCTCGACGGCGGCCTTGTGCGGGCCCCACCAGTCGCGGTGCTGCTCGTACCACTCGATGGTCCGGGCCAGGCCGGCCGCGAAGTCGCCGTACTCCGGCTTCCAGCCCAGCTCGGTGCGCAGCTTGGTGGAGTCGATGGCGTAGCGCAGGTCGTGGCCGGCGCGGTCGGTGACGTGGTCGAAGTCGTCCTCGGGGCGGCCGAAGTGGCGCAGGATCATCCGGACCACGTCGAGGTTGCTGAGCTCGCCGTCGGCGCCGATCAGGTAGGTCTCGCCGATCCGGCCCTGGTTGAGGATCGTCCACACGGCCGAGGAGTGGTCGTCGGCGTGGATCCAGTCGCGGACGTTCTGCCCGGCGCCGTAGAGCTTGGGCCGGCCGCCGTCGATGACGTTGGTGACCTGGCGGGGGATGAACTTCTCGACGTGCTGCCAGGGGCCGTAGTTGTTCGAGCAGTTCGAGATCGTGGCCTGCACCCCGAAGCTGCGGACCCACGCGCGCACCAGCAGGTCGGAGCCGGCCTTGGTGGAGGAGTAGGGGCTGCTCGGGTTGTACGGCGTCGCCTCGGTGAAGCGCTCGGGGTCGTCGAGCTCGAGGTCGCCGTAGACCTCGTCGGTGGAGATGTGGTGGAAGCGCACCCCGGTCGCACGGGCCGCCTCGAGGAGCGTGAACGTCCCGACCAGGTTGGTCTGCACGAACGGCGACGGGTCGGCCAGCGAGTTGTCGTTGTGGGACTCGGCGGCGTAGTGGACGACCGCGTCGTGCTCGCCGACCAGCGGGGTCACCACCGCGGCGTCGGCGATGTCGCCGACGACCAGCCGTACGCGGTCGGCCGGCAGGGCGGCCAGCGACTCGCGACTCGCGGCGTACGTCAGCTTGTCCAGCACCGTGACCGCCACGTCGGTGTGGTCGACGAGGTACTGCACGAAGTTGGAGCCGATGAAGCCGGCGCCGCCGGTGACCAGGATTCGCCTCACTGGGGGAATGTACGTCGCCGGAGGCATCCGACGCCCGTTGTGTGCCAGCATCCCCACCATGCGCGGGATCATCCTGGCCGGGGGAACCGGCTCACGCCTGCACCCGATCACGCGGGGCATCAGCAAGCAGCTGGTCCCCGTCTACGACAAACCGATGATCTACTACCCGCTCGCAACGCTCATGCTCGCCGGGATCCGTGACGTCCTGGTCATCACGACCCCTCACGAGCAGGACCAGTTCGTCAGGCTCCTGGGGGACGGCTCGCAGTTCGGCATCACCATCGACTACGCCGCCCAGCCCAGCCCCGACGGCCTCGCCCAGGCGTTCACCATCGGCGAGCAGCACATCGGCGACGACAGCGTGGCGCTGGTCCTCGGCGACAACATCTTCTACGGCCAGGGGCTCGGCACCCAGCTGCGTCGCTTCCACGACATCGAGGGCGCCGCGATCTTCGGCTACCGGGTCTCGGACCCGACGGCGTACGGCGTGGTCGAGTTCGACGAGGACGGCAAGGCGTTGTCCCTGGAGGAGAAGCCCGAGAAGCCCCGCAGCGACTACGCCGTGCCGGGGCTGTACTTCTACGACAACACCGTCGTCGAGCGGGCCAAGAAGCTCCAGCCCTCCGCCCGCGGGGAGCTGGAGATCACCGACCTCAACCGGCTCTACCTCGAGGAGGGCAGCCTGATGGTCGAGGTGCTGCCGCGGGGCTCGGCGTGGCTGGACACGGGCACGTTCGAGGACATGAACGACGCCAGCAACTTCGTCCGCGCGATCGAGACCCGCCAGGGCACGATGATCAGCGCCCCCGAGGAGGTGGCCTGGCGGATGGGCTACATCTCCGACGACCAGCTGCGCGAGGGCGCGGCCTCGCTCGTGAAGAGCGGGTACGGCGACTACCTGCTGGGCCTGCTCGAGCACCCCTGAGCGGGAGCCCCTTCGCGCGGGGAATGCGGCCGTCGATGCCCGCGTTCTTGCTGTATGGAGGTGCCGGTGTCCGCATCGTGGATGACTGTCTCGCAGAGCGAGACGCCGAATACCGCCTCGCGTCAACCCGCCTCTAGCCTTGCCGTCATGTCCTCGACCATGCTGACCCGCCGCCGCGCAGTGGACCACTGCCGCGTGCGCTCGTCGCTGTGTCGAATGTCCTGACGGGCTCGCGTCCGAACTCCCTTTAATCTACCGGATTAGTCGACTAATCTCGGTGTGGAGTCGCTTGCCACCTTCCGGCAGACGCGCCCGTGCCTCGCTTCCACCAGGCCATTTCCGCGAGCAGGAGAGACATGTCGCAGTCCACCACCCATCCGGTCAGCACGCATCGGACCGGTCGCACCGGTCCGCAGCCGGCCGCCGCCGGCGCGAAGGTCGACCCGCGCGGCCAGCAGTTCGCCGCGATCGTCACCTCGGTCGTCCTGGCCGTCGTGCTGCTGGCGGCGCCGAGCCCGGTCGCCACCGCCCTGCTCGCCGTCCAGGCACTGCTCTTCGCGATCGGCGCCGGCCTCGGTGTGCAGAGCACGCCGCACGCCCTGGTCTTCCGCGCCCTCGTCCGGCCCCGCATCGGCGCGCCCCGCGAGCTCGAGGACGCGGCGCCGCCGCGCTTCGCCCAGACCGTCGGCCTCGTCTTCGCCGTCGTCGGCCTGGTCGGCTTCCTGACCGGCGTCACCGTCCTCGGCCTCGTCGCCACCGGTTTCGCCCTCGTCGCCGCCCTGCTCAACGCGGTCTTCGGCTTCTGCCTCGGCTGCGAGATGTACCTCCTCATCCGCCGGCTCGCGCCGGCCCCGACCACCTGACTCAGTCCGCCCGACCCCCAGACCCCGCAACAGAAAGAAGATCCGAATCATGAGCCGTGAGAACTCGCTCGTCACCGCCCAGTGGGTGGAGGACCACCTCGACGACCCGAAGGTGGTGCTCGTCGAGGTCGACGAGGACACCACTGCCTACGACAAGGGCCACATCCGGGGGGCCATCAAGCTCGACTGGACCACCGACCTGCAGGACCAGGTCCGTCGTGACTTCGTCAACAAGCAGCAGTTCGAGGCGCTGCTCTCGCAGCGCGGTGTCGCCAACGACGACACCGTCGTGCTGTACGGCGGCAACAACAACTGGTTCGCCGCCTACGCCTACTGGTACTTCAAGCTCTACGGCCACCAGGACGTCAAGCTGCTCGACGGCGGCCGCAAGAAGTGGGAGCTCGACTCCCGCGAGCTCACCGACGAGCTGCCCAGCCGCGAGCAGACGTCGTACACCGCGCAGGAGCAGGACACCTCCATCCGCGCCTACCGCGACGAGGTCATCGCCGCGATCGGCGTCAAGAACCTCGTCGACGTGCGCAGCCCCGACGAGTACGCCGGTCGGCTGCTCGCCCCGGCCCACCTGCCGCAGGAGCAGGCCCAGCGCGCCGGCCACATCCCCACCTCGGTCAACGTGCCGTGGAGCAAGAACGCGAACGACGACGGCACCTTCAAGTCCGACGAGGAGCTCACCAAGCTCTACGACGAGGTCGGCTTCGACACGTCCAAGGACACGATCGCGCTGTGCCGCATCGGTGAGCGTTCCTCCCTGACCTGGTTCGTCCTCAAGGAGCTGCTGGGCCGCGAGAACGTCAAGAACTACGACGGCTCCTGGACCGAGTACGGCTCCCTCGTGGGTGTGCCGGTTGCCCTCGGCGACGAGCCCGGCGACGCCTGACCCCCCGACCTCCAAGGAGACAGAACATGTGCGGTGCAACCCAGGGCGGCCTGTCGCTCGACGGAGTCAACGTGGCCAAGGAGGCCGTCGTGCAGGGTCAGGTGACCCGCGGCGGTGAGCCGGTCGGCAACGCCTACGTGCGGCTGCTGGACCGGACCGGTGAGTTCACCGCCGAGGTCCCGACCTCGGCGACCGGCCACTTCCGCTTCTTCGCCGGCGAGGGGGAGTGGACGCTGCGCACCCTCGCCCCCAAGGCCGACCCGGTCGACCGCAAGGTCGTGGCCAGCGTCGGCTCGGTGGCCGAGGTCGCCGTCGCGATCTGAGCGACCCTCGTCGAAAGGCACCGCCCGGGACCGATCGGTCCCGGGCGGTGCAGCGTCCCGGGCACACTGACCCGGTGACGGTCTACCTCGCCTGGACTTCCGCGCCGGTGCCCGACGACCTCGCGGGGCCGTGGGAGGAGGTACGCCGCGCCGCCCCCGGCCTGCTGCTGGTCGAAAGCGGCGACACCCTGTCCCGCGTCTACCACGAGCTGAAGTGGTCGCTGCCCGACGAGGGTCCGCTCCTCGTCGCCCCGCTGGCGGCGCGACCCAAGCTGAAGGGGCTCGAGCCCGGCACGCAGACCTGGCTCCGCGACCGGATCCCCGAGTAGTGGGCCGTTCTTCAACTGCGGTTCACCGTGCGGGCGTTGTCCCGGCAAGCCCCCACGCCCATCGTCGAGGTATGGCATTCATCGTTGTCGCCCTGGGCCTCGGCGTGTGGGTCCTCGCGAGCCTGCCGCTGGCTCTCGCCCTCGGGCGGTCGTTCCGCGCCCGCTGAGACCCGAGTGATGCGGCGGACCGGTGGACGCCCACACAGACCAGGCGCCCACCGGCCCTCGCGGACGGTCCACCTGACAGGGGTTGAGGAGACCGGCCGGAGTTCGCGGGGCCTGGGATCAGCAGTCCCCACGGGTCGGAGCCACACCTTTGATCGAACCGCAGAGGGGCGGGCTCCCCTGCTGCCGCCCGTGCGATCCAGGCACGCCGAACCGACTCGGCCACAGGGCTCAGGAGCGGTCCGGACGAGGCTCCGGGCAGAGACACTAGGGCGCGACCCGACCCGATGTCTCCTCGTGAGACGGGATGTCGAGGAATGGGACGCTCGGCGCCGGAAATGCGAGCGTCGGGTCTGGACCGCGTCTGAGGTCAGTTGCGGGGAGTCCCTCCATCTGGGATTGGCCCAACTGGGATGCATCGGCGACTTCCTCCAGCAGTTGAGGGGTTTCCCGAAATTCCCGGCGCCGCGCCGTCGCGCCTGACAAGGTTCTCTCGCCACGTCACCTGGGGGAGGAAGAATGATCGGGCAGCGCAAGCGCGTGCGCACTGTGGAGCAGGAGCGCCGCAAGAACCGGCTGGAGCTGGCGGGACTGATCGTCGTCGCGCTGGTCACGCTGGTTCTGATCTGGATGGCGATGACCGCCAGCTGAGGATCTGCCGTGGGTCGAGAAGACGGCCCGCGGACGATCGGACAGCTTCACGGACTCTCCAGGATCAGGGTGACCGGCCCGTCGTTCACGGACTCCACCCGCATGTCCGCCCCGAACACCCCGCGCTCCACGTGCGCGCCCAGCCGCTCGAGCTCGGCGCACACGGCCTCGTACGTCGGCTCGCTCACCGGCCCCGGCGCCGCCGCCTGCCACGTGGGCCGGCGCCCCTTGCGCGCGTCGCCGTAGAGGGTGAACTGGCTGACCACCAGGATCGGGGCGCCCACGTCGGAGGCCGACTGCTCGTCGCGCAGCAGCCGCAGGTCCCAGAGCTTCCTCGCGATCCAGGCGACCGCGTCGTCCTCGTCGTCGTGGGTGACACCGAGGTAGACGAGCAGCCCAGGCTCCGAGATCGAGCCGACGATCTTCCCGTCGACGGTCACTGACGCGCGAAGAACTCGCTGGACAACGGCTCGCATCGGGAAATCCTCCGCTCGTCGACTCGATGGCGCGGGTCACACTCTGACAGGATGGGCGGGTGAGTGCCGTGCCTGCCGACCGCATCCTGATCACCGTCGCCCCCACGGGCGCCGAGACCGCCAAGGCGGACTGCCCCCAGCTGCCGACGACCCCCGAGGAGATCGCCCGGACTGCGGCCGAGTGTGAGGCCGCCGGGGCGGGCATGATCCACCTCCACGTGCGGGACGCCGAGCACCAGCCGACCCTCGACGTCGGCCTGCTCCGCGAGTGGGTGGCCGCGGTCCGCGACTCCTCCGACCTGGTGGTGCAGCTCTCCACCGGCGGCTCGGTCCACGACCCGCTGGAGAACCGGCTCAAGGTCCTCGACGCCGAGCCCGACTCGTGCAGCCTCACGATGGGGACGACCAACTTCGGCGACGATGTGTTCTCCAACCCGTGGCCGTTCGTCTGCGAGCTCTACCAGCTCAGCCAGGAGCGTCAGGTGGTGCCCGAGTTCGAGCTGTTCGACCTCGGCCAGGTGCACGCGCTGCACCGCCTCCTCGACAAGTTCGGCCTGCCGTACGGCGGCAAGGTCCACTGCGACTTCGTGATGGGCGTGCCCGGCGGCATGCCCGGCACCGCCGATGCCCTGGTCGCCGGTGTCGCCACCCTGCCCGAGGTGGTGACCTCCTGGTCGGCCACCGGCATCGGCCGGACCACCCTCCCGGTGGCCCTCGCGGCCCTGTCCAAGGGCGGCCACCTGCGGGTCGGGATGGAGGACGTGCTGACCATCAGCCGTGGCGTCCCGGTGGAGAACAACGCCCAGCTCGTGGAGCGCGCGGTCTCGCTGGCCGCGCTCGCTCAGCGCAGCCCGATGGCGGCCGCTGAGGCGCGGGGGCTCCTGGGGCTCGACCAAGCTGACTTGTAACGATCAAGTGAACTCTGGGACGGCGGTGTCCACAATGACCCCTCCGGGGTGCGCATCCCCAAAATTCGTGAAAGAGTGTCGTCTCCACCCGTCACATGAATCACATGGGGAGATCCAGTGAAGAAGTTCCTTGTCGGCCTCATCGCCGCCCTGATGGTGGCTGCGGGCTTCGTGGCCTTCTCCGGCACCGCCGCCAACGCCAAGGCATGCCCCTACGGCGGCTGCCTCCCGACCTACACCAACATCGACGCGCCCAACAAGGTCGTGAAGAACCACCGCGCCACGATCTGCGTCAAGATCACCTCTCAGGGCAGCGGCACCCCCAAGGGCAAGGTGACCGTCCGCGTCGTCCGCAGCACCGGCGGCTACCGGTTCATCGACACCAAGAACTACTCCGGTGGCAAGAAGTGCTTCACCACCACCAAGCTCCGCAAGCTCGGCGACTACAGCGTCAAGGCTCTCTTCGACCGCAAGCCCGGCTCGCGCTGGCAGGACTCGGACAACCGCGACGAGTTCACGGTCGTCCGCCACCGCTGATCGACCGATTTCTGCACGTCCGCTCCTCGGCCCCGTTCGCACCCGCGGCGGGGCCGAGAGCCATTTCTGACAGGATCTGCGCGTGGCCAACCGACGACGACTGCTCTGGGCCGTCCCGCTCCTTCTCGTGATCGCCGCCGTTGGCTATTCCGCCTGGCTCGCCTGGCAGGTCCAAGGCTCACTCACGAAAGCCGAGGACGACGCCTCGCGCCTGCGGTCGGCGCTCGACGAGCGCGACTCCGACACTCGGGACGAGGCGGTGTCCCGCCTCCGTGACCATGCCTCTGCGGCGGCGGATCGCACCGACGGCGCCTGGTGGGGCGCGTTGACCCACCTACCCGTGGTCGGTGACGACGCGACCGGTGTCCGGGCCCTGAGCCAGTCGCTGGACACCGTTGCCCGCGAGGGCGTCCAGCCGCTTGCCGAGTCGATGGACCGGCTCGACACGATCACCTCCGGCGGGCGGATCGACGTGGCGGCGGCTGGCAGCCTCCAGGCCCCGGTCGCGCAGGCGAGTCGAGCGTTCTCGCGGGCCGATGAGACGGTCGGCGACCTCGACAGCTCCGGGTACGCCGGCCCACTGCGCAGCCGATTCGACAAGTACGTCGACCTGGTGCACGAGGTGTCCCAGTCCCTCGCGTCCGCCCGCATCGCCGCTGAGGTCGTGCCGACGATGGTGGGCGCCGACGGGCCGCGCGACTACCTGCTGGTCTTCCAGAACAACGCAGAGATCCGGTCCACCGGAGGCCTGCCCGGCGCGTGGGCGCAAGTTCACGCGGAGGACGGCAAGCTGAATATCGCCTCTCAGGGTGCAGGGAGTGACTTCGGCAGAAGAGCCACCCCGGTGTTGCCGCTGTCCGCGGCCGAGCGCGAGGTCTACGGCGCCGAGCTGGGCACCTACTTCCTCGATGCGGGCTTCACACCGGACTTCCCCAGAGCCGCTCAGCTCATGTCCGCTCGTTGGGAGGAGCGTCACCCCTCCACGGCGCTGGACGGGGTGATCGCGCTGGACCCGGTGGCGATGTCCTACCTGCTCGACGGGACGGGACCGGTCCGTGTCGGCGACACCACGCTGACGCGCGACACCGTTGTAGACCAGCTTCTGAGTGAGCCCTACAAGACTCTGGATCCGGATGCGCAGGACGCGCTGTTCCAGGTGGCCGCCGGCGCGATCTTCGATGCCGCCACCGGTGACCTGGCCTCACCCGTGAAGTTCGTGCAGGGCCTCAGCCGGGCGGCTCGCGAGGGTCGCTTCCTGGTCACCGCGTTCGACCCCGACGTCCGTTCGGCGCTGGCCGGCACCCGGGTGGAGGGCGCGCTGTCCGGCGACGACGGCGACACCCCCCACGTCGACATCGGGCTCAACGACGCCACCCAGTCGAAGATGTCCTACTACCTGCGCTACTGGGCCGATGTGAAGTCGACCGGCTGCGACCAGGGGGTGCAGGCACTCTCGGCGTCGATGACCGTCAACCAGCGGATCACTCCGGCCGAGGCCGCCAAGCTTCCCGAGTCGGTCACCGGCGCCGGCGGGTACGGCTTCAAGAGAGGCCTCCAGCTGCTCCTGATTCGCCTCTACGGGCCCTATGGTGGCTCGATCGACCACCTCACTTTGAACGGCAAGTCGATGGGCAAGCACCCGCACGTGACCGAGCTGGAGGGGCGGCCTGTCACGACCGTGTTCCTCCAGCTCGACTCGCGCAAGGACATGGTCGTCAGCTGGACCATGCACACCGGCGAGGGCCAGACCGGCGACGTGAAGCTCGGGATGACCCCCAGCATTGTCCCGGGAGACAACGACTCCGTCGCCCGGTCCGCCTGCTGAGGCCGTCACAGCGGCCCGTCTCACCCGGAGCGGGTGAGGTCCAGCGACTCCGTCTGGGTGAGCGTGGTCCTGTCAGCCCCGCCTGTCGGAAGGACGAGCCGTGACCACGAAGATCGACTTCGACGAGGACGAGTGGGCCCGCATCCTCCGGGCGCCGATGATCGCCGGCCTGGCGATCACGCTGGCTGATCCGGGCGGCCCGATCGAGGCCGCCAAGGAGACGATGGCGGCGATGAAGAGTGCCACCAGCCCGCCGAGCCGCGAGCAGCTGCTCGCCGAAGTGGCGCTCGACGTTCAGGGCCTGATGCAGGCGAAGCAGAACCCGCTCAGCGGCTTCAAGCCCGACAAGGGCTCGCCTCCGGGCGACCAGGTGCTCGACGAGCTCCGCGCCGTCCAGGGGCTCGTCTCCGCCAAGGCGACGGCGGAGGAGACCACAGCCTTCGGCGAGTGGCTCGTCGCCTCGGCTCAGGCTGCGGCCGAGGCCGCCAAGGAGGGCGGCTTCATGGGCTTCCACGCGGTGCGCGTCAGCGAGCGCGAGCAGGCCATGCTCGACAAGGTGCGCGAGGCCGTAGCTGCCTGAGGCCTGATCAGTACACGATCGCCTGCACGCCGTCTAGGAGGATCTCCTCGGCGAACACTGCCGCCCCGGCGATCCGGACGCCCGGCATGACGTCGTCGAGCCCGATGGATCGCCGATCCGCGCACTGCGTGCACAGCGTCACCTGTCCGCCGGCCACGACCGACTCGAGCAGCGCGTCCAGTGGCGCTGCGAGCGGCAGTGAGAACTCCGCGGCTCGCCCCGGCAGGGCGAACCACGCGGACTCGCCGGTGAGCCACAGGCTCACCTCTGCTCCGGCAGCGACCGCCGCGGCGGCGACCGTGAACGCCTGGTTGCAGCGTTCGGGGTCCTCGGAGCCGCAGGTCACCTTGACGACGAGCTTTCGGGCCATGGCCCGAGACTAACTAGACTCCCGTTTCATGCCGTTCGAGCTCCCCGACAACCTGCACCCGGACTGTGGCCCGATCGCCTGGATGCTCGGCACCTGGCGTGGCAACGGCCACGGTGACTATCCGACCATCGAGCCGTTCCAGTTCGGCCAGGAGCTGATCTTCACCCACGACGGCCGGCCGTTCTTCCACTACATGTCCCGCGCCTGGATCGTCGACGAGCAGGGCCAGAAGGTCCGCGACGCCGCCATCGAGACCGGCTTCGTCCGCGCCCGCCCCGAGGGCCGGGTCGAGGTGGTGCTGACGCACAACACCGGCTTCGTGGAGATCTGGTACGGCCACGCCGAGGGCGGCAAGCTCGAGATCGTCACAGACGCGGTGGCGCGCACCGAGAGCGCCAAGGAGTACGTCGGCGGCAAGCGTCTCTACGGCAACGTCGAGGGCGACCTTCTCTACGCCTACGACATGGCGGCCATGGGCCAGGAGCTCCAGCCCCACCTCTGGGCGCGCCTCCAGCGCGCCTGAGGCCTCACAATGGACTCATGACCCAGGACTGGCGCGAGAAGCTCCGGGGAAGCGGCTACCGCCTGACTCCCCAGCGCGAGCTGATCCTCCGCGCCGTCGAGGAGCTGGGCCACGCGACCCCCGATGAGGTCCACGCCAAGGTCCGGGAGCAGTCCTCCGCGGTCAACGTCTCGACCGTCTACCGCACGCTCGAGGTGCTCGAGGAGCTCGGCCTGGTGCGCCACGCGCACCTCAGCGACCGGGCCCCGACCTACCACTCCGTGACTGACCATGAGCACTTCCACCTGGTCTGCCGGAATTGTCACCGCGTCGTCTCCGTTGACCCTGAGGTGTTGCAACCGCTCCGAGATCGTTTGGTCGCGGAGCATGCGTTCGTGGTCGACGTCGGTCACCTGACCGTCTTCGGCCACTGTGAGGAGTGTGAGAGCCGTGCGTAGTCCGCTGCTTGACCTGCCCGGAGCTGTTTCCGGCGACGGGATCGACGCCGACGTGGCGGCCCACTACGGCTCCTTCAACGGGGAGCAGCGAACCTTGGAGGCCGGCGAGGGCTTCGTCGACTTGTCGCATCGCGACGTGGTCCGCATCGAGGGCCCCGACCGCCTCACCTGGCTGCACTCACTGACCAGCCAGTTCTTCACCAACCTTCAGCCCAAGCAGTGGACCGGTGCGCTGATCCTCAGCCCGAATGGCCACGTCGAGCACGCCTTCTACGGCTACGACGACGGTGAGGCCTTCGTTGCGCACACCGAGCCCAGCCAGGCGGCCGCGCTCGTCGAGTTCCTCGACCGGATGCGCTTCATGATGCGCGTCGAGGTTTCCGAGGTGACCGCCGAGCTCGCCGTCACCTGGCGGCCGGCCGCGGGCTCCGACGCCCCGTACTCCGCCTACGAGTTCGTCCCGCGGAGCCAGCTGGCGTCGTACGCCGACGCGGCGGGCCCCACCTGCGGCCTGTGGGCCTTCGAGGCGCTGCGCATCGCCCGTGGCGAGCCCCGCCTCGGCATCGACACCGACCACCGCACCATTCCCAACGAGGCGGGCTGGATCGGGCCGGCCGTCCACCTCGACAAGGGCTGCTACCGCGGTCAGGAGACGGTCGCGAGGGTCCACACCCTGGGTCGCCCACCCCGCCGGCTCACGCTGCTGCACCTCGACGGCTCGGAGAACCGGCTGCCGGCCATCGGGTCCGAGCTGAAGCTCGGCGACAAGGTGGTCGGCTTCGTCGGCAGCTCTGCCCGCCACCACGAGCTGGGGCCGATCGCGCTGGCGATGGTCAAACGCAACGTGGACCTCGCAGTCCAGCTCGACGCGGACGGTCTGCCGGCCGCGCAGCAGGTCCTGGTCGACCCCGAGGTTGGACTGCACGTGCGCCCGTTGCGGTAGTAAGCCCATCGTTCGTATGTGCCGCCTAGACTCGATCAACTCCCGAGGCGACAAACGGCGGTCGCTTGATCGCCTGATGATGTCGCGATCGGGCTCGCGTCCCCGGCTAGATGTACCCGGCCAGGACGTTGGTAGCAGCGGAGATGTCTCGACGTGAGGAGAACCCCCGGTTGGGGTGTGGCTTGCCTAGGACCCACTCAAACCGGAGGTTCTCGTGTCTCACGGTAGTGCGCGGCTGACCGTTCAAGGTCGGCTGCTGATCGTTCAGCTTCACCAGCAGGGCTGGAAGAAGGCGCATATCGCCGCCGCCATGGGGGGTGTCACGAAGAGCGTGCGGACCTGGATCGACCGGTACGGCGCCGAGGGCGAGGCCGGCCTGCGCGACCGCTCCTCACGTCCGCACTCGACCCCGACCCGGACCTCGGCGGAGGTCGAGCAGCGGGTGGTCGAGGTCCGCCGCACCGAGCGCCGTGGCCGGCACCGCATCGGCGACGAGTTGGGTATCCCACCGCGCACGGTGTCGCGGAACCTGGCCCGCCACCAGATGCCCCGGCTGGCCGAGTCTGACCCGATGACCGGTGAGCTGATCCGGGCCTCGCGGGCCACCACGCACTGCACGAGAAGAGCCGTCCGGGCGAGCTGGTGCACATGGACGTCAAGAAACTAGGCAGAATCCCCGACGGGGCGGCTGGCGCGCCGAGGGGCAAACCACCCTCAACCATCGGTCCCGGCTGAACAAGACCCGGCTCGGCTACGACTTCGTGCCCTCACTTGTCGGCGACTACAGCCGGCTGGCCTACTCCGAGATCCTGCCCGACGAGAAGGGCGCTACCTGTGCGGCCTTTTGGCCCGCGCCGCCGCCTACTTCGCCGCTCATGGCACCACCCGGATCGAGCACGTCATGACCGACAACGCTTGGGCCTACAAGTCGTCCCTGCGCGAGGTGTGCGCCGAGCTCGGCGCCGGTCAGGCGTTCATCAAGCCGCACTGTCCGCGGCAGAACGGCAAGGTGTGGAGCGCCTCAACCGCACCCTGCAGGTTGAGTGGGCCTACCGCCAGGTCTTCACCAGCAACGCCCGAACGAGCAGCAGCCCTTGCCCCCTGGCTCGAGGACTACAACACTCGACGCCGCCACAGCGCACTCGGAGGCCTTCCCCCGATCAGCCGTCTGTCACCAACCTGATGGCCGGGTACAGCTGATATGTAGGCACCTTCTGTCAACAGGCAGGGTGAGACGCCCGTCCCGGCAGTCGGGGCGGGCGTCTCGTGCTTCGTCGTCGGATCAGGTGGCTGAGCGTGTCGTGGTCGACGCGCGGTCAGGCTGATATGCGCGGGTTGGTTACCGCAGGACGGGCTGTTCGGCTGGAGCGGGTCGCGTGTCTAGGGTCGAGCGTCGTTCTTCGGCGGAGGGCTGCTCATAGCTGGTTCGCGGGTCGCTCCTCGCGCTGCTGCCACTGGTCGGGTCGACGAAGCAGATCGTGGCGAGCTACTCCTCGAGCACGGCCAGGGACCAGCGCCAACCGGCGAGCTCGCGGGCGATCGCGATGTTGGCGACCACGTGACGCTTGTGTCGGGCCCGCATGGTGTTCCAGCGGTGGTGCAGTCGCCGGTTGCCGTCATCGCCGCGGGCTCGGGCGGCTGGTCCGGCCAACTCCCACCGGTCACGCATGGTCTTCCCGATCCGGTAGGTGGGTCGGTGGTGCCAAGCCGCCTCGACGAGCAGGCGGCGTAGGTGGCTGTTGCCGGTCGTGGTGATCGACCCCTGGCTCCGGGACTGGCCCGAGGAGTAGTCCGATGGCAGGAGGCCGTTGAACGAGCCGATGGTCTTGCCGGTGAACCGGTCCCAGTCACCGACCTCGACCGCCAACGCGAACCCGGTCAGGGTGCCGACCCCGCGCAGGCAGCCCAGGCGGTGCAGCAGCGGGGTCAACTCGCAATCCGCGGCCATCTGCTCGATGAGCATGTCGAGCCGGTCCCGGCGTGCCTTGACTGCGAGCACGGCGTCGTAGTCGGACTCGAACGTCGCCCGGGTCGCCGCCGTGGGCAGTTCCCGCCCGATCTGTCGCAACCAGGCGTCGTGCTTCCCGGTCCACGCCTGGCCGCCGGAGTAGACGTGCCCCTGGCGCAGCAACGGCTTCGACAGCCGGTGCCGGGCTCGCATCAGGTCACCTCGGGCGTCCTCACGGGCGCGGACCAGATCCCGAGCCGATTCCTGCTCGACACTCGGGACCACCACCGGGGTGATCTCGTCCAGGCGCAGCAGCCTGGCCAAGTGGACCGCGTCGCGGGCATCGGTCTTGACCCGATCCCCGCTGGGTCGCTGTAGCTTTGAGGGCGCCACGACTACGCATCGGATCCCGGCCGCATTCAACGACCGGGACAACCCGAACCCGGTCGGGCCGGCCTCGTAGGCCACCGCCACCGGACCCGGCAGGTCCCTGATCCACGACCGGATGTGCCCGTGTGACGGGGTCAGCCTGGCTTGCACGAGTTCGCCCGTGACGCCATCGATCGCCGCCGCCGCGACAGATCGTGCGTGCACGTCGAGCCCAACGCTCGTACGCTCGGTGAACACCGGGGCCTCCCACAACTGTTGGATAGGCCGAGCAGGCAGCCCCTACTCGGTAACCCACGACCATTTGTGAGTGAGGCCCCGGCCCGCAACCCCGTCACGGCGACCGGGTCACCTCATACCGTCTAGACGCACTCCTATCCGCACGGTGCAACAGGATCTACTTCTCGGGGGCAGTCGGCCCTGCCGCGGCTTACCTCCCTGCAAACCGGGGTCGCCCCACTCTGGGTGCCCGTTCAGAGGCGTGCGGCTTTGTCCGTCGACGTCGCCCCGCGGGTGTCGAAGAAGAGTTGGGCGCTCTCCGCGAGCTCATCGACAGGGTAATACTTGTGGTTTTGCACGAGGATGACCAGGTCGGCCGCCGCATTGGCGGACTGAAGGTCTTCTACTGGGGTCAGTATGTGTTCCCCGACAAGCCACTTGGTGACATAGGGGTCGTGAAATTGGACGGACGCGCCCATCTTCTTCAAGTGCCGAGCCAGGTCGACCGCTGGGGACTCTCGTTGGTCAGCGATATCGGGCTTATATGTTACGCCAAGGAGTAGAACAGTCGCTCCATTCAGGGCTTTCCCTGCGTTGTTGAGGAGGTCCTGGCCCCGCCTAACTACGTACGCTGGCATCGTCGCGTTGATCTCCTGGGCGAGTTCCACGAACCGGAACGGATAGCCAAGTCGGCTACGGACGTTGTGGCTTAGGTAGTTGGGGTCGATCGGAATGCAGTGACCTCCCACACCCGGGCCCGGATAGAAAGCCTGAAAGCCGAAAGGCTTTGTCTTCGCGAGATCGATGACATTCCACAGGTCGATGTCGAGCTCGTGGCAGAAGCGTGCCATCTCGTTCATAAGCGCAATGTTGATGTGACGGAAGGTGTTCTCGAGAAGTTTGGCAGTCTCTGCCTCGCGGGTGCCCCGCGCCGGAACCACGACATCGATGAAGCGACGGTAGAAGGTCGCCGCTCTTTTAGTGCATTGAGTCGTGATTCCTCCGACGATCTTCGGGGTGTTCTTGACGTTGTACGTCGGATTTCCGGGGTCGACGCGCTCCGGAGAGAATGCAACGTTTACGTCGACTCCCACACGGAGCCCACTCTTCTCCAAGAGCGGTACGACGAGTTCCTCCGTCGTACCGGGGTAGGTGGTTGACTCGAGAACGACGAGACTCCCAGCCTTGAGGTTCTCAGCGATCATCGACGTGGCCGCCTTTACGGCACCTAGGTCCGGGCCGCCGTCCTCGGACAGGGGAGTAGGCACGCAGATGACGATGGTGTCAGCGGTGCGTAGGGCGGAGGCGTCGCACGTTGCTGTGAACCCGCCGGCGAGCATCGCAGAGATGTCATCGTCGCTGAGGTCGTCGATGTGGGAGATACCGCCGTTGAGATCGGCTACGACCCGCTCGTTGACGTCAAGACCGCGAACTGTGAGGCCGGCGCGCGTGGCCTCTAGAGCGAGGGGCAGTCCGACGTAGCCGAGACCCAAGACAACAAGATCATTCACAAGCAGATGCTCCGTCGACATCGTGGTGAGGCGGACGCGCCTGCGCCGCCGCTATCGCTTGCATCCTAACTGCGATGCTGACGGACGCCGGCCATTCGTTAGGCAGTCTTCGTCTCCGGACGGTGGGCGAGTTTGCGCCGAGCTGACTCGCGCTTGCCCGTGGACGAGGGGGCAACCCGGATGGGAGCCAAGCCCGACGGGCTCGGCTCCCATGGTGACGACGCGAGCCAGCCCGCCACTGCTACCGGGAACGCTGTAGGTTAGGCCGTCGCCGAGCATCCAGGAAGCAGAGGCCATCAGTGACGACATCAGCAAACGGTACAGGCGTTGGCGACATCACTGACGTTGTTCGCAGAGGGATGTGCGTTGGTTGCGGCGGCTGCTCAGTCGCGACCCAAGGTGCGATCCCCGTCACACTCCGGCCCTTCGGGCACTACGAGGCGGACCTCAACGGAGTGAACGCGGAACAGCGAGCGGCGGGCTCGCGAGTATGTCCGCTCTCTGATCATTCGAAGAACGAGAACGTGCTCGCCGAGGAGCGCTTCGGCACCCCCGAGCGTGCTCATCCGGTGACCGGCGGATACAGACGCATCTTCGCGGGGCGCGTGGCCGACTCGGTTCAGGTTATGGACTCGTCGTCTGGGGGAACGACGAGTTGGCTCGCTCGTCAGATGTTGCGAGACGGGTCGGTGGACGGTGTGATCCAAGTTGGCCCGTCCTCGGATGGTCGTTTGTTCGCCTATTCGGTGGCGCGCACGCCCGGGGAAGTGAATGTCGGGAGAAAGTCGAAGTACTACCCGGTGAGTTTTGCAGATGCCTTCACTGGTGTACGCGGCGACGGTCGACGTTATGCATTCATTGGGGTCCCCTGTCAGGTGCGCGCGGCACGCGCTGTCTGTGATGAGGACGAGGTGCTGGGCGAGCAGATCGTGCGTTTTATCGGTCTCGTCTGCGGGCACTTAAAGTCGAGCGCCTACGCCGAGTCCCTGTCATGGCAACTCGACATCGAGCCGCACGAGCTCTCTTCCGTCGATTTCCGGGTTAAAGTGCCAGGGCGAGGGGCGAAGTCATACAACTTCGAGGCAGTCGCGACCGATGGTCGGCGATCTTCTTCCCCGATGGGCCCGCTCGTGGGTGGTAGTTGGGGCCATGCTGCGTTTCAGCTCGGCGCTTGCGACTTCTGCGATGACATCTTCGCCGAAACCGCGGACGTCACACTCGGTGACGCTTGGCTACCTGAGTATGAGGCGGATTCGCGAGGCACCAACATTATCCTCACTCGATCCGCGGAAGCGGACGCCACCGTGGAGGCAGGAATCGCTGCCGGTGAGCTAGAGGTCGAAGATCTTTCTCCGCAGCGTGCCGCGGTGAGCCAAGCGGGCAATCAGCGGCATCGGCGAGAGGGACTCGCCGTGCGGCTCGCGGATGATCTCTCGCGAGGTCTCTGGGTGCCGACCAAGCGCGTGGAAGCTGGATATGAGGGCGTTTCCGCGGAGCGGATCGCCGTTATTCGATCACGCCGAAAACTGGGTGCCATGAGCCATGTGCTGTTCCAAGACGCAAAAGACAGCGGGAACCTCGACGCCTACCTCCGCCCGATGCGAGCCCTGATATCGAAGCACACCAAGCTCGCCCGGCGAGAGAAGGCTGCAGCGATCTATGGATCGGGTCGCCGTGGCCAGGTGAGGTGGCTGCTGGCTCGAGCTCTAGCGCGAGTAGCACGGAGCTCCGACTCGTGAGCGTCCAGCGGTGGCGACGCTCGGGGCCCGGGGCACCCAGGATCTTCATCAGTCTGGCCGGAGAGTTTCCGAACGTTGGGGATGGAGTCATCCGTCGACTGAGTCAAGAGTGGGTCCGCGAGGCGGGGCCTTTGGATGTCTATGTAGGCGAGGCCCCCGCTTCGTGGATAACCCAGGTAGGTGTCACCGAAGAGGATCGGCTCCACCAAGGTTCGGGCGCCTATGGCTCTTGGCTCTTCCGCTGCCTCACGTCCCGGGGGCGTCCGACCCTGATCCTTGAGCCGGGCGAGGTGAGCCTGACGCGCTGGCACTTCCCGCGCCAGGTCCTCATGCTCCTCGTTGTCGTGGGATTGCGGCTGCGCGGCGGCACCCTTTTGCTCCCGCCGCGCGCGGTGACGCGCCGCCGCGAAGCGACCCCTTGGGCACCGACAGTTGCCATCCATCGCACGCTTTGTCGCTTGGCGCAGGTCTGTTTGTGGCGCGATGAGTTCAGCCGCAAGCTGATTGGCGAGGGGGAGGTCGTGCCTGACATCGCTTTCTCGGCGTCCTCGCCGGCTTCCGGGCTGCCGGTCGACCAGCGAACTGATCTGGTGGTGAGCCTTCGCGGCAAGCGATCTGAACCCTCTCCGGGCTGGTTTTCGACTGTCGCACGCTTCGCCGACGAGTCCGGTTTGAGGATCTGCACCCTCGCGCAGGTCGCCGGAGACGTCTCGCGCGCGCAGGAGGTCGCCGCGCGATTCCCCGGGGCCGTGATGCATCCGTGGGATGACGACCACCTAACACAGGAGGGTGTTGCGATGTCCGCCTACTCGCGCGCACGTATCGTCATCTCAGATCGTCTCCACGTACTCATACTCGCCTCTATTTGCGGAGCGATTCCCGTCGAGATCGTCTCGGAGCCCGCGACGAAAGTGCGGACTCACTTCGAAACGATCGGTTATCGGGGGGCCAGCCACGACTTCCAAGGTGACGAGGATTCCGCGCTCAACTTCTTGCGCCGGACGATGGCACGTCAGGACGAGCTCTCGTCAGCGCTGGTCTCTGCTCGCGTCGCGCTTCTTGAAGCCCGCGAGTCTTTCACGAAGCACTTGCGAACCCGCGCGACGCAGTGACGCCAGCACACCTAACCGCTCGCAGAGTTTCCGGGCTCCGTGTGAGTCGACGCTCCGCCTCTGTGGTGGCCGGGCAAGCGTCCGGGCAATTGGTCATGCTTGCGGTGCTACCTATCCTTACGCGCGCTTTTCAACCATCACAACTCGGTCTCTACCAGATCGCGCTCTCTGTCGCGCTCGTTGCGCAGCCGTTCGCGACAACGCGCATTGAGTACGTGCTCCCCGTGCAGAAGTCGCCGTTATCAGTAACCCGCTTAGTGCGTCGCGCAACCATGATGTCGCTGGGCACCTGCCTGCTGCTCACGCTAAGCGGAGCAGTGTTCTGGCTCATCGGCCGCCAAGCGGGTGCCACGACGGCGGTCATGACGGCCACCTTGCTAGCGGTATATGCGTGGACGGCGGTTGATAACGCGCTTCTGGTGCGTGCTCGGGATTACCGGCGGCTAGCGACTCGCAATCTTCTGGGCGGCCTCACGTCAGGAGGGATGCAGCTTGTTGTGGCTCTTTGGGTGCCAAATGTCGCGGCCCTTGCGCTGGCGATGTTTGCGGGCCGCGGGTTCGCCCTTCTGCTCACGCGCAGGTCAACGTCGTCTCTCCTGGCTTTGGGCGACGGCGTCGACACGAACGAGTACACAGCGCGTCGAGCGGTCACGACCGTGGCGCTTGGAACGGTCAGTACTACAGTCCTGCAGGCGCTTACCCTCGTAACCGCGTCGACGCTTGGCCAGGCGGCGGCTGGTCTCGTGGGCACGACGCAGCGAGTCGCGGGGGCTCCGGCGTCGTTTGTCAGCCAAGGCCTGGCCCAACTCGTTCAAGGTCGGTTCTCTCCCGTCTTCACTGGCGGCTCACAGACAGCTTTCCATCGAACCCTGCTCAGGACTCTGATCCCCTTGACCGCATTGGCGGGCGTCATCGCTCTAGGTTTGGCAGTCGGCGGTCCGTTGCTGGTGGAGCCCGTGCTCGGACCCGAGTGGGGCGCCGCCGGCCCGCTGTTGGCGATCGTCGCGGTGCCGACAGCCTTACAGATGATGATGGGGGCGCTGAACCCCCTCTTTGTCATGGCAGGGGGCGAGTCGACCCTGCTTGTTCAGCAATTGATTCGGCTAGTGTTGAGCGTGGGTGGGGCCGCGGGAGCAGCAATCCTCACCCGGGACCTCACCGCAGTAGTAGCCACTTTCGCTGTCGCCACGACCGCCGCGTACGTGGCGAATATATTGCTGCTCGCGCGGCTGGCACGCCGGTACGACGCTGCGAGGACTAGTGACCTCAGCACTTAGTGCCTGAGTGCGCCTCGCTGACCGATAGGCCGGGCGGGGTTTCCAGCAACGACGGTGTAGGGATCAACGTCGCGGGTCACGACTGACCCCGCTCCGACAATCGAGCCCTTGCCGACGGAGACACCTGGCAGAACGATGACTCTTGTGCCAATCCATACATCGTCGCCGATAGTAACCTGATCGGCTTCGTCGAAGCCTTGGTCGATCATGGGTATCTCCGCGTCCTGCCACCTATGATTTCGTGACAGGACGACAACCTCCGGGCCCATCATCACGTCCCGACCGATGGCGACCGGACCGTGAAGACGGCAGTTGACGCCGATCCCGGACCGGTCTCCTAGCGTGATGCCATGACCCCTGCCGATGTACGCGCCTTGCTCAATGTTGGTGTCGGTGCCCACGCCATCGAGCACGAGTCGGCCGAGCCAGCCGCGGATCGCGCGGCTCAGTTTCCCAACGACTGGAGTCGTCGACGACGGTAGTCGCACTCCAATGACGTAAAAGCAAGCAAGAGCGGCGGCGCGCCTCAACTCGATCACTTGGTCCTTCCTCTGGTTAACGCTTTGTGGAACTCATCCGACGACAACTGGCTTCCCGCGCGCTCAGCTTCCCTACGCTGACGAATGAGAGCTGGTGCTCCGAGGAGGAAGAACGGAAGAAGAGTCCAGCTCAAGCCGTCGATAGACATGAGATTTGCGTCTGCTTCAGTGAATCCGAGAACGACGAATGCCGAAGCGTATACGAGCCGGGCACCTCGCCCCTGGTCTGAGGCGGTCACACCCTTCGCCAGGCCCGCAAGAAGCAGCACGAGCGCGAGCATGCCGCCGCTGAAGATCGCTAGCAGGTAGAAGCTGTGCGGGTAATGGTGCGAGACCGCTGGCAGGCTGCCATATCCCGACCACCGGGTGATTCCAAGACCTATCAGTTCGTGACCGGCGAGCGTCTCTCGGCCTTGAATCCAGACCCCGCCCCTGTTGCTGAATGAGTCCCACTTCGCGTTGTAGACCAGCCACAGGCCAACCCCTGCTGCCGCGGGCATGGCCATCCAACCTGCCCACCTCGGGGGTGTTCTCGGACGACCGTCGCCATAGAAGAGATGGACGAGCAGCGCAACAGCGAGGGCGATTTGGGCTGATCGACTGCCGGCAGCCACGAGCACCAGTCCCGCCGTCGCGTATAGAGGGAGCGTCACTCGCCTCCCGAGGCCCGTTCCAAGCGCAAGCGCTATCGTGGCTGCGGCCAGCAGTGCGTAGTAGTTCTCGGAAGCGAACGGACCTTCAAGTAGGGCACCAAGTGCGCCACACTTGAACTGATCGCATGCACGAAAGGGTTCGGGGCTAGCCAATACGAGGGCGCTAGCCAACCCCAAGGTGGCTGCAACGCCCAGGGCGGCGATATCCCTGCGTGGCTGACGGACAGACCAGGCCATCAGGACGCAAAGCCACATAACTCCGGGCGCAAGTCGCAATAGAAGGACGTTCCCAGCGGAGTAATTGTTGTAAAAGTCGGAGAGGAACATGACGAGCCACGCCGACCAAACGAGAGCGACGCCCTGCACAGTCGCGCGCGTGGGTTTGGGTGCTGAGCCACGGCCTAAGAGGATTGCGAACAGCGCGCACGCCGCAGTGAAGCCGACGATGGTGAGCTGGAGAATGGTTTCGGATCCGAGGATGCCGGCTTCCTGGAAGACGCCCAACATCAGGATTCCGAGAACCATCCAGTCAGAAGGTCCAGCCTCCCGTCGCCTAGCAGCAAGTGCGCTGAGCGACACGAAAAAGACCAGAAGGCCACCGGCCGCGACGATGAGCGCGACGGCGTCGAGCATCAGGAACTGCCTCGCGCGTTGGAAGCGGCCGCCCGTAGCTGACGACTAGCCTGATAGAGCGTGGGGTATCGGGAGGATGCCAATTTGATGAGCGAACCGCGTCCGGCGGTACGAGGGTCAGATCGAGCAACACGGAAGAGTTGTTGCCATTTCATCTGCTCTGCAGACTCTCGCGCGACGTCCGCAGATGCAGCACGGTTGCTGAAGAGTCGCGCGGCCGTGACCGCGCGCGCAATGTGCAGGTGCTCGTAGTCGTATCTTAGTAGATCCACTGGATTTACGGCGCCGGGGAATTGGCGTGCCACGGTGTGAACGACATCGTGAGATTTCGAGAACAGGTTGATGTCAGGGTCGCGCGAGTTGGTAATTGAGCCCTCGCGCACAAGGTGCTCATAGAGCACCTCGGATATGGTTGTCACACGTCGCGCAGCAGCGAGTACCGGAACCAGGCCTCCGAAGTCGGACTGCGATCGCTGGATTGGGAACATTGGAACGGGCAAGATGTCGCGGCGAAGCAACTTGGACCAAAGGTAGCCCTGCAATCTCCCGCGAAGGACCAGAGTTAACGCCTCGTGGCCGTCCATCGTCACATCGCGCGCAACTCCATCGATATTGACTCTGCGACCGGTTTGGTCGTCGATGCGAACTGCCCGGCAGACAACTACGTCGGCGTCTGTCTCTTCAGCTCTCGCCACTAGGCGCGGCAAGATGTCACCGGCCCACCGATCGTCCCAGTCCACGAACCAGACGTAGCGCTCTCTCGCTAAGGCGAGCGCCTCGTTACGCGCATGCGCAACGCCACGGTTCTGCGGAAGAATGACCAACTGGACTCGCTCGAGTCCATCCAGCCCCCGTGCCAAGGCCTGCGCTGTGCCGTCCTTCGAGCCGTCGTCCACAACGATGACTTGCGACGCCGCGGCCGCTAGGTCGCGCACCTTCGCCACGACCGCGTCGAAGGCGGCTGGCCCGACCTCGTGCACGGGCAGGATGACGGTTACGGGAAGCGGGTCTATCGACCGCCTCGCGATTCCGTCTGAAGAGTTTAGGTCCAGATGGCGCCGCCAAGTGCCGAAGATCAGCCCAGGATCGAGTTCTTGTCGACGCCTGTCGACCGCGGCCTGTCGCTCAGTATCGGTTACATCTTGAAAACGCTCAATTGCGTTCGCCAGTGACCTAGCGTCCTTGCCGTAGATCGTCCCTGGGACGTAGCGGTTTAGCATCCAACGCGCGACGCCGTGCTCACGACTGATTACCGGCAAGTTGGCTTCTGCGGCTTCGAGGTAGACGTAGCCGAATGTCTCGCCGCGAGATGCGTGCACCAGCACGTCGTGGGAACGCATGAGTTGTGAGACCGTAGCGTTCGAGACCTCTCCGAGGAAGTCGACACGTTCCGAGACACCCAGCGCTTGCGCGCGCTTCTTCAATGACTGACTCTCGGGGCCATCCCCGACCACCGTGAGGCGAACATCAGTGCTCAGGAGTGCGAGCGCCTCGATGATCTCACGTTGGTTCTTGTTCGCGTTCAGTGTGCCGACCGCAAGTAGGCGCTTTAGGGAGCCATGACGCGGCTCCCCCGGGTCAAGGTCGGGCGCCGTGACCCACGCGTTTGGGATCGTCTTCACATCCGTCCCGGTTGGTAGCCGACGCCGAAGAGCATGCGCAAGCGGTTCACTTACCGCGACGACAGTAGGCACCCGACGGTATGCAAGGAGCCTTAGGCGATGCAGCACCCGTCCACGAGGACTGTTCGTAGTCTCTGGCGCGAGCGAGTGTTCCCAAACGGTGACCCCCTGGCGCCGTCGCGTCGCAATGAGAAAGGGTAGGGCCGCCCACAGTCCGACCAAGAGCACGCGGTCGTATCTGTCCCAGGGAACTCGTCGGAGTCGGCCCACCGTCATCACACGCTTCCAGCCGTACCGTGGCCCACCGAGGACCTGGACGTCCTGTAGCGGGAGCGTGGCCCCGCGGGCGGCGCCGACGCAGATGACGTCTACTTGCGCAGATCGACGTAACTCCTCGATGAGCCGCAACGCAGCGCGCTCCATGCCCCGAACAGGCATCATCTCGGACATCACCACGACTGTGCGCGAGAGCGCGGTTGCCTCAGCGGACACGGCGCATCACTTGCTGCAGCATGGTGCGCGTCAGGAGGCCAGACAAGCCTACGAGGAGGCTTGGAACCGTGGGTCGCCGCGCGGTTCGCAGCATTTCCCGTACTGTTCGGCGAACGCCTTGTGGACTGCGGGCTTGAAGCGCATATCGCAGCGGCTGACCCGCAAGAAAGTCGACGAGGACGTGTGGCTTTGCCCCGAGGGCCTCGACTGCCCACTCCAATGACGAGGCCCAGTCCGCTGTGGCAGAGATGCTTCCTGCGCTGCCGACGCGCACGGTCACGAGATCGTCCTCCATCTGCACAAGTTGAGTCCCAGGCTCGGCACATGCTCGCACGAGCCAATCCCAGTCCTGGTGTCGGCGCAGGTCTTCACGCCACGGGACTTTGCATGCGAGTTCGCGTGAGACCAGCAGTGTGGGTACAGGCAACGTTGCGCGCCCCGCTCCGGGGCGCCTCCGCACAAAGAGATACTCCTCGGGCGTTATAGACCCGTCATAAACGCGACTCGGCAGCCCGCCGAATCGATGACCTGTCGACACGTCGAGTTGGCCGAACCGAGTGGATACGAGGGCGTGCCTTCCCAAAGCCTCGATCTCCCCGGCGACGGCGACCTGCCCTGCCAACTTTCCGGGTGCCCAGAAGTCGTCGTCATCGAGGAATGCTACGTAGCGACCGGAGGCCGCTCGAGTTCCCATGTTGCGTGCGACATTGGCCCGTCGTCCTCCTCCGGTGTACAGGACTAGGTCAGCAAGCCCGTCGCTCACGCGGGCGTTAGATGAGTCCGCCTGGAGGTCGAACACCACGATCACTTCCACCGACACGCCGACTTGCTCACGTGCTGATTTGAGGGCTTGAACGAGCTCGGGACGCCCCACCGTGGGTACGACGACCGAGACATCAGGACTGCGCTTCTCGAGCGGCATCAGAAGGCTCCTTCACCAGTCGCCGCGTCCGAGGCGTGGCGGTTCGAAAAGCTCTTCAAGCGACTCGCGGGGCTCTCTGCGCTCGCGTAGGTGTACTTCTCGGCGACTGAGCGAGGGGTGGTGAGGACCCTGCGGCGCACCTTGACCGGCTTGTGCATCGGTCCGTGAACCGGCGTGCTGCAGTTGCCGCCAACCTTGAACCGGAAGCGGATGCAGGCGGCACGACGGATGCCAACATGCGAACCCGCGGCGGTTTCGTCCCGCAACTGCATGGGGCGGCAGATGCACGAACTGTTGTCGATCGTCACGCTGGTGCCGACATCCGCGCTGTCCACGAGGCGCGTAGCCATCCGAGACCCCCGGTCGAGAAGAACTGACTGTCTTGGGAAGCATGCCTCATAACGACCTTGCCCCCAGAATTGGGGGCACCAGTCATGAGACGACGAAGGGGCGCGACCGTGTGGTCGCGCCCCTCCAAAGAATGATGTGTCAACTACCGCTGTTGATCATGCCGGCACCGACGGTTACGCCGGTTGCCTCGTCGATCAGGATGAACGAGCCGGTGGTGCGGTTCTTCGAGTACGGGTCGCACAGCAGCGGCACGGTGGTGCGCAGCTGGACGCGGCCGATCTCGTTGAGGCCGAGCTCCTTGGTCTCCTGGTCGCGGTGCAGGGTGTTGACGTCCAGGCGGTACTGGATGTCCTTCACCAGCGTGCGGGCGGTGCGCGTGGTGTGCTTGATGGCGAGCTTCTGGCGCGGGCGCAGCGGCTCGTTGGTCATCCAGCAGATCATCGCGTCGATGTCCTGGGAGGGCTTGGGGGCGTTCTTCACGCGGGCGATCATGTCGCCGCGGGAGACGTCCACGTCGTCCTCGAGACGGACAGTCACCGACATGGGCGGGTAGGCCTCGGAGATCTCCTGGTTGAACAGGTCGATGCCCGCGATCGTCGACGTCATCCCCGAGGGCAGCACGACGACCTCGTCGCCGGGCTTGAGGACGCCGCCGGCGACCTGTCCGCCGTACCCGCGGTAGTCGTGGTGCTCGTCCGACTTCGGGCGCACGACGTACTGCACCGGGAAGCGGACGTCGACCAGGTCGCGGTCGGAGGCCACGTGGACGTGCTCGAGGTGGTGCATCAGCGTGGGACCGGAGTACCAGCTCATGTTCTCCGAGCGGTTGACGACGTTGTCGCCGTTCAGCGCGGAGATCGGGATGACCTCAAGGTCGGGGATGTTCAGCTTGGTGGCGAACTGGGTGAACTCGGTGTGGATCTTCTCGTAGACCTCCTGGGAGAAGTCGACGAGGTCCATCTTGTTCACCGCGAGCACCAGGTGGGGGACCCGCAGCAGCGAGAGGATCACCGCGTGCCGGCGGGACTGCTCGGTCAGGCCCTGGCGGGCGTCGACGAGCACCAGGCCGAGGTCGGCGGTGGAGGCGCCGGTGACCATGTTGCGGGTGTACTGCACGTGGCCCGGGGTGTCCGCGATGATGAACTTGCGGTTCGGGGTCGCGAAGTAGCGGTAGGCCACGTCGATCGTGATGCCCTGCTCGCGCTCCGAGCGCAGACCGTCGGTCAGCAGCGCCAGATCGGTGTAGTCGTAGCCCTTGCCCTGGCTGGTCGCCTCGACGGCCTCGAGCTGGTCCTCGAAGATCGACTTCGAGTCCAGCAGCAGGCGCCCGATGAGGGTCGACTTGCCGTCGTCCACGGAGCCGGCCGTCGCGAAGCGCAGCAGGTCCATGTTGGACGTGACGTTCTCGACGGCCTGCTCGCCGGCGGTGGGGTTCGCAGTGTTGGTTTCCTGGGGGGCCATCAGAAGTAGCCTTCCTTCTTGCGGTCTTCCATGGCTGCCTCGGAGAACTTGTCGTCGCCGCGGGTGGCGCCACGCTCGGTCACGCGGGCGACCGCGATCTCCTCGATGATCTCCTCGACAGTGCTGGCCGTGGACTCCACGCAGCCGGTCAGGGTGATGTCACCGCAGGTGCGGAAGCGGACCGTGCGCTCCTCCGCGACCTCGCCCTCGCGGCAGGGGTTCAGCGGGGTCTCGGTCATCAGCATCCCGCCGCGCTCGAAGACCCGGCGCTGGTGGGCGAAGTAGATCGAGGGGATCTCGATGCCCTCGCGGGCGATGTAGGCCCACACGTCGAGCTCGGTCCAGTTCGAGATCGGGAAGATCCGCATGTGCTCGCCCTCGTGCAGGCGGCCGTTGTAGAGGCTCCACAGCTCGGGGCGCTGATTCTTCGGGTCCCACTGGCCGAACTCGTCGCGGTGGGAGTAGACGCGCTCCTTGGCGCGGGCCTTCTCCTCGTCGCGGCGGCCGCCACCGAAGGCGGCGGTGAAGCCGTTCTCCTCGATGGCGTTGAGCAGAGTGCCGATCTGGAGGCGGTTGCGGCTGGTCTTGCCGTCGTCGACGACGATGCCGTTGGCGATCGCGTCGTCGATGCTGGCGACCACGAGCTTCACGCCGAGTCGGTTGACCCAGTTGTCACGGGTCTCCATCACCTCGGGGAAGTCCAGGCCGGTGTCGACCTGCATGATCGGGAACGGGATCTTCGCGGGGTAGAAGGCCTTCTCCGCCAGGCGGAGCATCACGATGGAGTCCTTGCCGCCGGAGAACATCAGGACGGGCTTCTCGAACTCGGCGGCGACCTCACGGAAGATGTGGATCGACTCCGCCTCCAGCTGGTCGAGCTGACTCAGCTGGTAGTCGGCATGCGTTTGGGTCATGACAGAAAGGGGACCTCTCCTCGGGACAGCAGGCCTCATCGTAGCCACGGTCGAGTCAGAGCGGCGAACCATGCGGCAAACGGGAGTGATCCGGGTCACTGAGTCGCTTCGGCTGCCATGTCGTGGATCTTTCGATCGATCCACAAGATGGCCCTTAGACTCCGCGAGTGCGTATCTCAGTGTTCGGTTGTGGCTACCTCGGGGCGGTCCACGCGGCCTGCATGGCAAAGCTCGGCCATCAGGTCGTCGGGGTCGACGTCGTGCCGGAACAGGTGGCATCCCTCTCGAAGGGCGAGCCGCCCTTCCATGAGCCCGGTCTACCCGAGCTGCTCGGCGAGGCCCTTGCCTCCGAGCGACTCTCGTTCACCACGGACGCCGCGGAGGCCGCCGATGCGGTGGTCCACTTCCTGTGCGTGGGCACCCCGCAGAAGCGCGGCGAGAACGCTGCCGACCTTCGCTACGTTCACTCGGCGGTTGATGCCCTGCTCCCGATGCTCAAACCCGGTGACGTCGTCGTCGGCAAGTCGACCGTGCCGGTGGGCACTGCCGAGGTCGTGGCCGAGCGGATCCGGGAGGTGCAGCCCGAGGCGGAGCTGATCTGGAACCCCGAGTTCCTCCGTGAGGGGTTCGCGGTCAAGGACACGCTGCACCCCGACCGCTTCGTCTACGGCGTCTCCGACACCGAGCAGGGCCGCCGGGCTGCCGAGCGCCTCGACGAGGTCTACGCGGTCGCCCTCGGTGAGGGCACGCCCAAGATCGAGACCGACCTGGCGACGGCGCAGCTCGTCAAGGTCGCGGCCAACTCGTTCCTCGCCACGAAGATCTCCTTCATCAACGCGATGGCGGAGCTCTGCGAGGCCACTGGCGCGGACGTGACCCTCCTCGCGGACGCGATCGGCCACGATGCCCGGATCGGCCGCCGCTTCCTCAACGCCGGCGTCGGATTCGGTGGCGGCTGCCTCCCCAAGGACATCCGCGCGTTCATGGCGCGGGCGGGTGAGCTCGGCGTCGACCAGGCGCTGACCTTCCTCAGGGAGGTCGACTCCATCAACATGCGCCGTCGCGTCCGGATGGTCGACCTGGCCAGGGAGGTGTGCGGCGGCTCGATCGTCGGCCGGCGGATCGCCGTGCTGGGTGCTGCCTTCAAGCCCGACAGCGACGACATCCGCGACTCTCCGGCGCTCAACGTGGCCGCTCAGATGCAGCTGCAGGGCGCGACCGTGACGGTGACCGACCCGCAGGCCATCGAGAACGCCGCGAAGAAGTGGCCCGAGCTGTCGTTCGCCGAGACGGTCGAGGACACGATCGCAGGCGCCGAGGCCGTGCTGCTGCTGACGGAGTGGCCGGAGTACGTCTCTCTCGATCCCGCCACCACGGCGAAGCTCGTGGCCCTGCCGCGGATCATCGACGGTCGCAACTGCCTGGACCCGTCGGCCTGGCGCGCGGCAGGCTGGACATACCGGGCTCTCGGCAGGCCCTGACGGGCTGTACCCGGCTGGCGGCGAGGCCGCCAGCTGGCAAGCACGTCGCGGTCAGTCGCGCCGGCCGTCCAGGTTCGGAGACCTTGGCTGCTCGGGTGTCGAGGGTGGTTCGTCCTCGAGCCGGGGCCGGCCCTGCCAGTCTGGCCGCTCCAGCTCCGCGACCGTGGGGGCGCCGAACATCGGCAGCCCCTCGAACTTGCGGAGCAGGCCCCAGATCAGCGGGACCAGCACGATCATGACCAGGCCGATGACCGCGATCAGGATGGGGTGGGTCTCGTCCTCACCGGCGCCGAGCGGGGCCCAGCCCGCCTTGTCGAGCAGCGCGACGCCCGACATGGTCAGCACGATCACGATCCCGCGGCGGATGTAGGACTGCGGGACCTTCGGAGCGATCTTCGAGCCCAGGATCGTGCCGGGCACCGAGCCGAGGATCAGCGGGATGGTCAGCTCCAGGTCCAGACCGTGCAGGGCGATGTTGGAGATTGCGGCGGCCAGCACCAGCGGCACCGCCTGCACCAGGTCGGTGCCGACCAGCTTCACCGCCGACAGGCCGGGGTAGAGCATGAGCAGCGCGACCATGATCACCGAGCCGGAGCCGACGCTGGTGATGCCCACCAGCAGGCCGCCCAGCGCGCCGACCAGGAAGGTCGGCAGCGGGCGGATGTGGGGATTCGGGTCGCCCTGCGGGCCGTGGGCCAGCTCGCGGCGCAGGTTCACGTAGAGGCGGATGGCGTACGTCGCCGCGGCCAGCAGCAGCGCGAAGCCGATGCACTCCTTGAGGACCGTGTCGATGTTGTCCGGATCGGTGACCGCCGCCACCAGGTGTGGACCGAGCAGCGCGAACGGCACCGATCCGAGGATCAGCCACTTCGCGAGCTGCAGGTTGGGGGAGCCCTCGCGCGAGTGCACGATCGCCCCGCCGGTCTTGTAGACCGCGGCCGCCGTCAGGTCGGCGGTCACCACGGTTGCGGCGTCACCCACGCCGAGGAAGATCAGGGCCGGCGTCATCAGGGCGCCCCCGCCCATCCCGGTGAGACCGACCACGATCCCGACGATGAATCCCGCCGCGAGGATCGAGAAGAAGGTGGTCGTGATCAGGTCATTCATGGGTGTGCACCTTACTTCTAGCCAAGTAGTGCAGTTAAAACGGCGCGCAGCCGATCGGTCAGGAGCTGGGCGGCGGCCTCGGCCGCCTGCGCACCACGCCCGTACGGGTCGGGTACGTCGAGTTCCGGGTCGGCCGAGCCGCGTCGCTCGCCGATCGCCTTGAGCAGGTCGCGGCCGGTGAGCCCGTCGGGGGCCAGCTGGACCGCCTCGGCGAACTGGCCGAGCGTGAACACCTTGCGGAACGCGCCCGGGTGGTCGTCGAGGATGAAGGTGCGGTGCGCCGCCTCCGCGGTGAGCACCAGGTCGGCCTGCTCGACCATCGCGCCGGTCAGCGGCCGGCTCGCGAAGCCGTCGGCGGTGATGCCGTGGGCGCCGAGCGTGGCGGCCATGACCGGGTCCATCTCCCGGGCCCGGAAGCCGTGGGTGCCGGCCGAGGCGAACTCCACGCCGTCGTGGTCGCCCGCGTGGTGGCGGGCCACCAGTTCCATGTAGGGAGAGCGGCAGATGTTGGCGGTGCAGACGAAGAGGACGCGGAGGCGGTCGGGTGCGGGGGCCTCGACGACGCTCGCCCGCGCTCGCTCCTCGACCACCGGGGCCGGGTCAAAAGGGGCGGTGGTGGGCTCCTCGCCGGTGAGGTCGAGGTAGCCCTCCTCGCGCAGCGCGACCAGCACGTCGTCGAGAGCGTCCTCGATCGTGCGGCCCGTGGTGTCGACGCGCACGTCGGCGTCCTCGGGCTCCTCGTAGGGCGAGGAGATGCCGGTGAACTCGGGGATCTCGCCGCGGCGCGCCTTGGCATACAGCCCCTTGCGGTCTCGGCGCTCGCACTCCTCCAGCGGGGTGGCGACGTGGACCAGGAAGAACGCCCCGCCGGCCTCCTCGACCATCGCGCGCACCTGCTGGCGGGTCTCGTCGAACGGGGCGATCGGGCTGCAGACCGCGACCCCGCCGTGGCGGGAGATCTCGGCGGCCACCCAGCCGATCCGTCGGATGTTGGTCTCCCGGTCCTCCTTGGAGAAGGTCAGGCCGGCGGAGAGGTGACGGCGTACGACGTCGCCGTCCAGCGTGGTGACCGTGCGCTCGCCGTGCTCGAGCAGCCGGTCCATCAGAGCGCGGGCGAGTGTGGACTTGCCGCTGCCGGAGAGGCCGGTGAAGAAGAGGACGAGGCCCTGCCGGTCCGGAGCCGGTCGGTCGAAGTCGACGATCTCGGCGATGTCGGCCGGGTAGGCGGACAGGTCGCCGTCGTCCGTGGCGTCCGACGGGAGCGCGAGCACGGGGTTGGCGCCGGCGTAGTTGGCGACCACCCGGAGGCCCAGCGCGTGGTCGGTCTCGGCGTCGCCGTGGGCGGCGAGCGGGACGGCGACCACGACCGCGTCCGGCAGGTGCTGCGCCGCGGCCAGGCTGGCGCGCAGCAGCGCGACGGGGGAGAGGGCAGGGGTGCCGGCGCCGACCAGGGCGAGCAGGGCCAGCGGACCGGCAGGGGCGAGCGCCTCGAGCTGGGCCGAGGTCAGGGCGTCGGTGACCGGCACGAAGGTGCGGCCGGCGTGTTGCTCCTGCGCCTGGGCGGGCGTCAGGTAGTGGCTGCGGAACGGGCCGAACTGGGCGTGGGTCAGCGGCTCCACCGCGCCCGACGGCAGCTGCACCCGGGCCAGCGGCAGGCCCTCGGGGTCGACCAGCTCCACGGCCCCCGCTGCCTCCGCCTGCTCCGCGACACCGGCCGGGAGGGTCAGCGTGACCGGGCTGCCGGGCTCGTTGAACGCGCTGGTCGGGGCGAACGCGCCCCCCACCAGCAGCTCGAGGTCGTCGAGCTCGCGGGGGAGGGGGCAGTGCTGGGGTACGGCAGGGGTCGACACGGGCGTCATCCTCTCACCCGGGCATGGCTAGTCTGCGGACCATGTCGTCTCCCGTCGCTTCCCCTGTCGTGGTGGCCGAGATCGTCCGTTCCGGGTTCGTCGAGGGCCACCACTACGGGTCGGTGGTCGCGCTGGACAAGGCCGGTGACCCCGACTGGGGCGTCGGCGCCACCGAGGTGCCGATCCTGCCCCGGTCGTGCAACAAGCCGGTCCAGGCGCTCGCCATGGTCCGGCTCGGTCTGGACCTGCCGCCGCATCTCCTGGCTCTCTCCTGTGCCTCGCACTCGGGTGAGGACTTCCACGTCGCTGGCGCCCGCCAGATCCTCGACTCGGTCGGGCTGGACGAGACCGCGTTGCAGACCCCCGCTGACTACCCGCTGGACGATGCCACCCGCGACGAGCTGATCCGCTCGGGTGGGGAGAAATCACCCATCCTGATGAACTGCTCGGGCAAGCACTCGGCGATGCTCGCCACGTGCGTGGTGAACGGGTGGGACATCGCGACCTACCGCGACCCCGAGCACCCGCTCCAGCGCGCGATCGCCGCGACCTTCGCCGAGCTGACCGGGGAGCCGGTCGCGGTCACGGCCGTGGACGGGTGCGGTGCGCCCCTGCTGTCGACCTCGCTGGTCGGGCTGGGGCGGGCGTTCCGGGCCCTCGCGGTCGCCGAGGGCGGCCCCGAGAGGCGGGTGGCCGACGCGATCCGGCAGCACCCGTCGTACGTCTCCGGCTCGCAGCGCGACGAGCGGGCGCTCCTGGAGGCGATCCCCGGCGCGATCGGCAAGGCCGGGGCGGAGTCCTGCTACGCCGTCGCGCTCCCGGACGGCCGGGCGTGGGCGCTCAAGACCGACGACGGCGCGCCGCGGGTGCGCCCGGTGCTGATGGCCGAGGCGCTGCGCCGCTCGGGTGTGCTCGAGGAGGCCGGCGTCGACGCCGAGGCGGTACGACGCACGGGCGTCCACCAACTGCTGGGCGGCGGTGCCCCGGTGGGGGAGATCCGCGCCTGCTACTGAGCGTGCGCGGGGGCGCCTGATGGGCGGCTCCTGATGGTCGCCGGGCTGGTGCTGGCGGCCCTGGTGGTCTTCGCCGCGGTGTGCCCGATGCTGGGCCGCATCGGCGCGGTGCTGCTCGCCCTCATGTCGGTGCTGTGGCTGCTCGTCAACCGGTCCATGGAGGGCGTCGTCATCGTGCCGGTCACACGGCTCCACGGGCTGACCAGCGCCGACCTGGCCGGCCTGGCGGGGATAGCGGTCGCGGTGTGGGTGTGGCTCGCTGCGGGGCGTCCTCGCCGCGACTGAGTCCCGCCGATTCTTCACCCACCGCGGGCGGCGAGGGCCTTGTGTTTCGAACGCATGTTCGAGAGAATGGGTCATGGCCGTCCATCCGATCCGCATCCCCGACATCGTCGGGGCGGTCGGTGCGGCGACCGAGGCGGTGGGTGCTGCGCAGGCGGTGCCCACCTCGGCCGTCTCGGACGAGGACCTCGCGGTGGTGACCGAGCAGCTCGCGAGTCTCGAGGCGAGGGTGTCGGCCCTGCGGCACGAGCTGCTCCTCGTCGCGGATGAGCGCGAGCTGGCCGCCAAGGAGGCCGCTGCCGGGACCGATGCCTGGGCGGCTCGACTCACCGGCGACACCCGTGAGCTCCTGGCCGGCGGGCTGCACACGGCGCGGTTGCTGCGCGAGAAGTACGCCGTGACGAGGGGCGCGTTCGCCTCCGGCCGGATCAACCTCCAGCAGGCCAAGGTGATCGTCAATGCGGCCGAGCAGGCTCCGCCGGAGGCGAGTCCTGCGCAGGTGGCGGCGGCCGAGGCGTGGCTGGTCACGAAGGCGACCGGGGACGGCAACCGGCACGGCCGGCCGATGGACGTCAGGCAGCTGCGGCGCAGCGCACGCCGGATGTTCGACGTGGTCGATCGCGGCCTGGCCGACGCTCACGAGCAGATCCTCCTCGGTCGCCGGGAGCGCACGGCGGAGCGCGAGACGTTCCTGGCGCTGCACGACAACGGCGATGGCACCTTCTCAGGCAGGTTCACGATCCCCGAGCTCCACGGCAACCTGTTCCGTCACGCCCTCCAGCGACTGTCCGCGCCGAGGCGGCTGGGCCGCAGCAAGGCGACCGGGGCGACGGAGGTGGACGAGTCCGTGCAGGACCTGAACGTCTACGAAGCCCACGGGCTCGCGTTGCTCGAGCTGCTCGAGCACCTGCCGACCGACGGTCATGCGGCCAACGGCGTGACCCTGATCGTGAAGGTCGGTCTCGACCAGCTGCGCACTGACCTCGGCGCCGCCGGCCTCGAGACGGGCGCGGACATCACCGCCGGCGAGGCTCGTCGGCTGGCCTGCAATGCCGGCATCGTGCCCGCGGTTCTCGATGGCGCCTCCCGACCCCTCGACCTCGGGCGCACCAGACGCCTCTTCGGTCCTGCTCAGCGACAGGCGCTCTCGTTGGTGCACGACTCCTGCGCCATCGAGACGTGTCAGCGGCCCTTCGCCTGGACGGAGGCCCACCACTCTCTCGAGGCATGGGCGACCGGAGGGCGCACCGACCTGGCCAACGCCCTGCCGCTCTGCGGCTACCACCACCGGCGGGCGCACGACGAGGCGTTCAGGCTCGAGCGGGGTCACGGTGGCTGGCGACTGAGGCCGCGCAGATAGTGCTGGCAACCGTCAGTTGCGACGGCAGACCATGAGCGGGTTGCCGTCGGGGTCCTCGAACTGCACGAACGAGACGCTGCCGATGTCCTCGATGTCGGAGGTCAGCGGTACGTCGAGCGCGCGCAGGTGCCGGACGGTCGCGTCCAGCGCCAGCCGGGTCTCGCCCTCGGTGGAGATGTCGAGGATGGTCCCGCCGTGGACGCCATCGCGAGCTCGACGCCCAGCAGTGCGGCGTACCAGGCGGCGGAGGTCGGCAGGTCGCGCACCGGGATGAAGACCTGGCCGACAGCTCGCTGGATCGGACTCTGCATGCGTCGGATCGCAGGTCACGCTCGTTTGCTAGCAACGAGTCATTGTCAGAAGTCCTTATTTCATTGGGACTTCCGGCCCGATGTGAACGGGCTCACCCCGTCCCTGCTTGCATTTGCTAACTCTTGCTAGCACTGTGGAGGCATGGCCAAGGGAAAGGTCGGCAAGACCGTCGAGTCACTCGGTGACTACCTGAGGGAGCAGCGGATCGCAGCGCGCTTGTCCCTCCGGCAGCTCGCCGAGCAGGCCGGCGTCTCCAATCCCTACCTGAGCCAGATCGAGCGTGGTCTGCGCAAGCCCTCGGCCGACGTCCTGCAGCAGATCGCCAAGGCGCTGCGGATCTCCGCGGAGCAGCTCTACATCCGCGCCGGGATCCTCAGCCCCGAGGACGGCGTCGGCGGCTCGGTCGAGCTGGCCGTGCTCAACGACACCGGTCTCACCGAGCGGCAGAAGCAGTCGCTGCTGGACGTCTACGCCTCGTTCCTGGCGCTCAACAACGCCAGCACGGCGAGCGACACCACCCTCCCCACCGAGAACAAGGAGTGATCGACATGGCCAAGGCCAAGTTCGAGATCAAGGACATCAAGATCGACGCCACCCGCCCCCTCTACGTCGGCGTGGGTGTCACCGACCTCGCCGTCGAGTACGTCCGCGGCGCCGTCGCCGGCGTGCAGACACGCGTGGCCGGCGTGCAGAAGACCGTCACCGACATCGACGTCAAGCCGCAGGCCCTGCGCGAGCAGGCCGTCACCGTGGTGAACTCCCGCGTCGAGGCGCTGTCCAAGGACGCCAAGGCCCGCCGCGCCGCCATTGAGGCGCGCGTCGCCGAGCTCCAGTCCGAGGCCAAGGAGCTGCCCTCCAAGGTGCAGGCGATCGTGAACGAGAACGTCGCCACCGTCACCAGCGCCTACGGCGACCTCGCCAAGCGCGGCGAGACCCTGGTCGGCCGGATCCGCAAGCAGGAGTCCACCAAGGCCACGACCACCGCGGCGAAGACCACCACCGCCAAGGCCAAGACCACCACGACGCAGGCCAAGAAGACCACCAAGTCGGCGGCCAAGAAGACCACGTCGGGCGCGAAGTCCACCGCCAAGAAGGCCGCGACGACCGCGAAGAAGTCGCCGGCCAAGAGCAGCGCGAAGGCGACCGCCACCGCGGCCAAGACCACCGCGTCGAACGCCACCACCGCGGCGACCGAGGCCGCCGAGAAGGTCGGCGACTGAAGAGCTCCGGCTCCTGAGGGATCCGACGACGGGCAGCTGAGCCTGTTCTAGGACCCGCCACCACGGCCCCCTTCTCCCTGCGGAGCGGGGGGTCGTGTCGTTCGGGCCCGCGCCTGCGCGGCCGTCGTAGTCGACCACGTCCCCGACGGCGCGACCGCGCAGCTGGTGTGGCAGGAGGAGGAGGAGCCCGAGGAGGACCCGGGCGTCATCTACGTCGTGCTCGAGGTCGACGACCAGACCGTCGCCGTCGAGGAGAGTGGGAACGTCCTGATGACCGACGACCCCCGCGACCTCGACCTGCGCGTCAGCGTCGACGAGCTGCTCTGCTGGGCGCGGGGGCCTAGCCGCTGACCGACTCCAGAACCGTGGCGAGCTCCACGGGTCGGCTGACCATCGGCCAGTGCCAGGTCGGCAGCTCGACGTACGTCCAGTCGCCGTCGACCATGTGCGCGAACGCCGGCGCGTGGGGTGCCATCTGCTGCACCTGCTCGAGGTTGAAGCTGCACAGCACGCCCGTCCGCGGCAGGCGCTCCCAGGCGCCGATGAGCCCGACCGGCTGGGTGGCGGTGCGCCACGGCTGCGGCTGCGAGCCTGCGACCAACGCGGCCACGGCATCGTCGTCGACGTCGGGCGCTTCCGCGGCGAGCGCGGCCCAGGGCGGTGGCGGGAGCTTCCAGCCTTCGCCGCGGGCCGTGACCAGGTCCTGGTTGGCCGCCCGCGCGTCTGGTCCCTCGAAGTCGGCCTGCGCCATGCCGTCCGGCAGGGGACCGGAGTCGATGTAGACCAGCCGCGCCACACGCTCAGGCGCCCGGTCTGCCGCGCCGGTCGTCACGAGGGCGCCGTAGCTGTGGCCGACGAGCACGACCTCGTGCACGACGTGGCCGCGCTCGATCAAGAAGTCTGCGACGTCGCGCCAGATCGAGGCGCCGAGCCAGAAGCCGGGGACGAGGACGTAGGTGGTGGTGTGCATGACCGTGACGCTACGGTGCTTTGTGGACAGTTCCCGCCCGGTATTCCGCCGCAGTTTTCCAGCCAGCCCTCGAGGAGAACCGTGACCCGACCCACCGCACGCGTGCTCGCGATGCTGGAGCTGCTCCAGGCGGGCGGGCAGCGCACCGTCGGCGACCTCGCGGCGCGGCTGGGGGTCGACGAGCGGACCGTCCGGCGCTACTCCGAGCACCTTGCCGACCTCGGCATCCCGGTCCAGGCGCAGCGGGGCAGGTACGGCGGCTACCGGCTCTCACCGGGCTACAAGCTGCCCCCGCTGATGCTCACCGACGACGAGGCCGTCGCCGTCGTCTTGGGCCTGCGGGCCGCGGAACGCGCGGGGCTCGCCACCACCGAACATGCGGCGACGGCGAGCGCGCTGGCGAAGGTGTCGCGTGTGCTGCCGCAGGCCCTGCGCCAGCGGCTCGACAGCCTGCTGTCGACCGCGCACTTCACGACCCCGGCGCGCGCCAGCGCTCCCGCCGGCGCCGACACGCTGCTCGATCTCGCCGGGGCAGCGCAAGCGCGGCGCACCGTCGTGATCGCCTACACCGCCTGGGACGGGCGGGAGTCGCAGCGTGAGCTCGACGTCTACGGCCTGGTCTTCCACTCCGGCCGGTGGTACGCCACCGGACACGATCACGGCCGTGATGACGTGCGGACATTCCGCCTGGATCGCATCGCCTCGGTCAGTCAGGGCGACGGCTCCTACGTCGTGCCAGCCGACTTCGACGCGACGACGCGGGTCGTGTCCGGCATCGCCGCGGTCGGGTGGTCCCACGAGGTCGCCGTCGTGCTGCGGACAACTCTCGTGGAAGCGGCCGAGCGACTGCCCCCGAGCGTGGGACGGCTGAGCGAGCACGTTGACGGGGTGCTCCTCGAGACGCGCGCCGAGCGTCTCGACGGCATGGCCTGCCTGCTGGCCGGGCTCGGCTGGGACTTCGAGGTGATCACTCCCCCCGCTCTGCGCGATGAGGTCCTCGCCCTGTCCGACCGCCTCCGAGTCAGCGCGGCGCGCGGCACCGACGCCGGCACCAAGCCTGGTTCGCGGAGTCCGTGAGCGACGCCACGTGGCCGCACATCCCCAGCTCGTCACTGCGACGACCCGTCGCAGATCGATGGATCCGGTCAACGGCTCGCAGCCTCGGACCGCGAAGACGCACTCACCCGGTCAGTGCGCGGTGAGGGATTCCCACTCGTCCCGGAACTCGGGGTGCCCGACGTACCCCGCCGCGAGGAGCAGGAGCAGCCCGCAACCGCCTGGGGCGTGACGGCTCCCGCAGTGCTCCAGGATCAGCAGCCTGCGTTCCCGGCACGCCGTCAGCGCGCCGACCATCACGTCGTGGACGACCGGGCCCAGCCGCTGACTCCGGTCGTCGTGGAGGTAGGAGCGCGCGACAGCCTCGTCCTCCGCGACCCGGGCGAGCAGGAAGTCGCGCAGGTCGGACGTGTCGCCGTGCTCGATCACGTCTGTGGTGTCCCAGGCTGTCATGGCGCTCACTGCTCCCCGGTCTGCGTTGCTGCCCAGCGACGCTAGGGCCAGAACGCGGGCCCGGGACGAGATCGTCGGGAGACGGGCCGAAGGTCCCGGGCGCGGGGTCCAGAGGTCCCAAGACCACCGGGCACGGCCTAGGCTGGTCAGGTGACAGTCTTCGATCTGGAGGTCGGCTTCTCGCTCGCGGTGGGGCTGCTGCTCCTGTGCGTGAAGGTCTTCGCCTTCGTGAACAGCCTGCTCTGGTCGGGCCCGGCCTACCAGGCGGCGGGCAAGCTCACCAAGCCCGCCTGGTCGATCATCCTCGGGCTCGGGATGGTGCTTCAGATCCTCCGGCCGGCGGCGACGATCGACCTGCTGAACCTGGCCTTCACGATCGCGGCTTTCGTCTACCTCGCCGATGTCCGTCCCGCGCTGGCTTCCCTGACCCGCCGTCGCTAGGCGTGGCCTCATCCGACTTGTACGAGTAGCCGTACCCGTAGCCATAGCCGTACCCGTAGGTGCGGCTGCCGCGGCGCGACGGGGCCAGGTTGATCACGATGCCGACCACCTTGGCGTCGACCGCCTCGATACGCTCGATCGCGTGCCGCAGCTGGTCGCGGGTGGTCTTGCCGTGCCTTACCACGACCAGCGCGCCGTCAGCCTGTGCGGACAGCAGCGCCGCATCGGTCACCGGCAGCAGCGGCGGGGCGTCGAGGATGACGACGTCGTAGGAGTCGCGCAGCTCGCCGAGCATCTTCTCCATGGCGTGGGACTGGAGCAGCTCGGACGGGTTCGGCGGGATCGGACCGCTGGAGATCACGTCGAGCCCGGTCTCGCCGTAGGGCTGGATGGCGTCGGACAGGGCGACCTTGCCGATCAGCACGCTCGTCGTGCCGACCGCGCCGTCCAGGCCGAGCCGCTTGGCGATGAGCGGGCGGCGTAGGTCGCACTCGACGAGCGCGACCCTCTGGCCGGCCAGTGCCAGGGTGATGGCGAGGTTGACCGCGGTCGTCGACTTGCCCTCGCTCGGCAGCGAGCTTGAGACCACGAAGACCCGCTGGTCACGGTCGACCTCGACGAACTGCATGTTGGTGCGCAGCACCCGGAAGGCCTCGGCCCACGGCGTGACGTCGCTGAGCACCTCGGCGGGGGAGCGCTTCACAGCGGTTGCGTCGGCGCCGATGTGGCCCAGGATCGGGGTGTCGGTCACCTGCGCAACGTCCTCGGCGTTGGCGACCGTGGTGTCGAGCAACTCGCGCAGCACTGCCACTCCGACGCCGAGCAGGAGGCCGAGCACCAAGGCAAGGCCCAGGTTTCGGACCGGCTGGGGGCTGACGGGAAGGTCGGATACCTGGGCGTTGTCTACGATCGAGGCCTTGACGAACGGAACGTTCTTGTTGTCCGGGGTCTCGAGCTGGGCGACGAGGCTCTTGAGTTGCTCTGCGTAGGCTTGGGCGATGTCGCGGGCGAGCACCGGATCGGGGTCGGTCGCGGTGATCTGCAGGATCACGGTGTCCGGGTCGACCATGGCCGTGACTTCCTCACGCAGGTCGTCCGGGTTGATCGAACCGCCGAGGTCGTCGGCGACCTTCTCGGCGAGCGGGCGGTCCTTGACCAGCGAGGCGTACGACGTGATCCGCTGGGTGGCGAACAGGTTGCCCTGATAGGCCTGCGACGAGTCCGACGGGCTCGTGGAGACGAAGATCCGGGTGGAGGAGGCGTACTGCGGAGTCGTTTGCCAGGTCAGGACCGAGGCGGCCGCGAGCGTCAGGAAGAGGCAGAGGACGACGACCTTCCACCGTCGACGGAGCGTGCGCCAGTAGTCCTTGAGTTCCACGTGTGTCCCGTCTGCGTCGCGATCTAGGCCCCATGCGCGGCGTGGCGCGGCATCACTCTATCTGGGTATGGACAGGTGGTCAGGATTCGCCCGGCTACCATGGAGTACGGATGCGGAGGTCGCGTCCTCAATCAGGGGGCTACCCGTCTATGGCACGCGATTTCGAAGTCCGACCCTGGGGCACGTGGGAGGTCCTGGACTCGGGTGACGGCTGGAAGGTGAAGCGGATCGAGGTCCGTCCCGGCCATCGGCTCTCGCTGCAGACGCACGCGCACCGCGCCGAGCACTGGGTCGTCGTCGCCGGCGTCGCGACCTGCGCCATCGACGACCGGACCGTGGTCGCCCGCCCCGGCGAGTTCGTCGCCGTCCCGATCGGCGCCGCCCACCGCATCACCAACACCCACGACGAGGACTTGGTCATCATCGAGGTCCAGCGAGGCTCCTACACGGGTGAGGACGACATCGTCCGGCTCGAGGACGACTACGGCCGCAACGAGCACCTGCGCCGCTGAGCCAGCGCTCCCTCAGCCCTCCAGGTCGGCGTCCACCATCCGTCCCACCAGCTCCTCGAAGCCGACGGTCGGCACCCAGCCGAGCAGCTCGCGCGCCCGCGTCGCGTCTCCGACCAGGTCGGTCGGGTCCGCAGGCCGGACGAACTCGGGGTCGACGCTGACCAGGCCTTCCCAGTCCTCGATCCCGGCCCGGGCGAACGCCGTGGCGACGAAGTCGCGCACCGTGTGGCCGACGCCGGTGGCGACCACGTAGTCGCGCGGCGCCTCGGCGCGGGCGGCCCGCACCATCGCGTCGACGTAGTCCGGGGCCCAGCCCCAGTCGCGCCGGGCGTCGAGGTTGCCGATGACCAGCCCGTCGGCCTCCCCACGGGCGATCGCGGCCACGCCGCTGGTGATCTTGCGGGTCACGAAGTGGGTGGGCCGACGCGGGGACTCGTGGTTGTAGAGGATCGCGCTCACCGCGTGCAGCCCGCGGCGCCGGTGCACGTCGACCATCAGGTGGGCGTAGGCCTTCGCGGCGCCGTAGGGGTTCACCGGCCGGACCGGCGTCGACTCGTCCTGCGGGCTGGCCGGCGGCTCCCCGAAGATCTCCGCGCTCGAGGCCTGCACGAAGCGGACCGGGCGGCCGGACTTCTCCTGCGCCTCCCACGCCGAGCCCATCAGCGAGCCGGCCGCCAGCGCGTTGACCCGGGCCGTGAGCTCGGGCTCGGTCCACGAGCGGGCGACCGAGGACAGCCCGGCCAGGTTGTAGACCTCGTCCGGCGCCAGGTCCACGACCAGCGCCCGCACCCGCTCGGTGCGGGTCAGGTCGCCGACGTGCAGCTCCACGCCGTCCAGGCCGAGCGCCGCGAGGTCCGGCAGCGGCTCGTCTGCGTGCGCGAGCGCGTGCACCTCGACGCCCTCGGCGAGCAGCCGCTCGGCGAGGTAGCCGCCGTCCTGGCCGCCGATCCCGGTGACGAACGCCCGAGTCACAGTCTCGTCACCAGCCCTGCCGGGTCGCCTCGAGGTCGGCCTCGACCATGAGCGCCACCAGCTCGGGGAACGACACCCGCGGCTTCCAGCCCAGCACCTCCCGCGCCTTGCTCGCGTCGCCGATCAGGTGGTCGACCTCCGCGGGCCGCATGAACCGCTCGTCCTGGCGGACGTAGGGCGCCCAGTCCTCGATCCCGACGTGGTGGAAGGCCGCGTCGAGGAAGTCGCGGATCGAGTGCGCCTCGCCGGTGGCGATCACGTAGTCGTCGCCCTGCGGCTGCTGCAGCATCAGCCACATCGCCTCGACGTAGTCGCCGGCGAAGCCCCAGTCGCGCTCGGCGTCGAGGTTGCCGAGCACCAGCTCGTCCTGCAGGCCCAGCTTGATCCGGGCCACGGCCTGGCTGATCTTGCGGGTCACGAACTCCGGCCCGCGGCGCGGCGACTCGTGGTTGAAGAGGATCCCCGAGGAGGCGTGCATCCCGTAGGACTCGCGGTAGTTGATGGTCATGTGGTGGCCGAAGACCTTGCTCACGCCGTACGGCGACCGCGGCCAGAGCAGGGTCCGCTCGTGCTGCGGCGACTCCTGCACCTTGCCGAACATCTCCGAGCTCGACGCCTGGTAGAAGCGCACGCCGTCCGGCCGGGCCCCCGCTCGGTAGCCCCCGTCGGCGTAGCCACGGTGCAGGCGCAGCGCCTCCAGCACGTTCAGCACGCCCTTGGCGGTGACGTCGGTGGTCAGGTGGGCGTTCTCCCAGGAGTAGGCCACGAACGAGACCGCGCCGAGGTTGTAGACCTCGTCGGGGTCGGACTCGCGCAGCGCCCGCAGCAGGCTGGACATGTCGGTGAGGTCGCCGTTGTGGAGGCGTACGTCGGGGAGCAGCCGCTCCACCAGCTCGCGCTTGGGGTTGTTCTGGCCCCGGATGAGCCCGTGCACGTCGTACCCCTTGGTGAGCAGCAGCTCGGCGAGGTAGAGGCCGTCCTGGCCGGTGATGCCGGTGATGAGCGCGGTGGGCATACGGGGGATTGTGCCCGACACGCCTCTCCGAACCCGGTGTCGCTCCCGCTCAGTAGGCGCCGCGGGAGCCGAAGACGGCTCCGAAGGTGCGGGCCAGGATGGAGAGGTCCTGCATCATCGACCAGTTGTCCACGTAGTAGAGGTCGAGCCGGATGGCCTCGCTGATGGTGAGGTCGTTGCGGCCGGACACCTGCCACAGGCCGGTCATGCCGGGGCGCACCCGCAGCCGTCGGGACATGCCGCCCGAGTAGAGGGCGACCTCGCGCGCGACCTGGGGACGCGGGCCGATCAGGCTCATGTCGCCCTTGAGGACGTTGAACAGCTGGGGCAGCTCGTCGACGGAGTAGCGGCGCAGCCACTTGCCGGGCGGCGTGATGCGGGGGTCGTCCTTCATCTTGAAGAGCAGCGCGCTCTCGCCGAGCTGACGCTGGAGCTCGGCGACCTTGGCCTCGGCGTCGACCACCATGGTCCGGAACTTCAGGCAGGCGAACTCCTCGCCGTTGCGCCCGATCCGGGTCTGGCGGAACAGGACCGGGCCACGGTCGTGGGTCTTGATGCGCAGCGCCGTGAACACCAGCAGCGGACTGAACGCGCAGATCAGCAGGAAGGAGCCGCACACGTCGAAGAGCCGCTTGGCCCATCGGGACGCGTCCGTCGCGGTGGGTGGGTCGATGTGGATCAGGGGGAGCCCGCCGACCGGGTGCACCCGCACCCGTTCGCTGGAGATGTCGGTGACGCTCGGCGCCACGACCACCTGCACGTTCTCGTGCTCGAGGTCCCAGACGATCTTCTGCATCTGGGCCGCCGAGCTGAGTGCGCCGCCGGCGAAGAAGATCACCTCGACGCCGGACCGCCGGGCGAGGTCGGTCGCCTCGTCGGCGTTGCCCAGGACCGGGATCCCGGTGGCGGTCTCCTCGGTGAGCTCGTGCTCCGGCGTGAGCGCGCCGACGATGTTGTAGCCGAGCCACGGCTCGCGACGCAGGACGGCCGCGATCTCGTCGATGTGGACGACCGAGCCGGCGATCAGCACACGCTGGAGGAGGACGCCGCGCCGGCGGGCGCTGTGTAGGACCCGCCTCAGGACGAAGCGTCCGAGCACCAGCGTGGGCAGCCCGACCACGAACGCGAGCACGAAGAAGCCACGGGAGAGCTGGAACTTGGCGAGGTAGCAGCCGATGCCCACGACGCCGGCTGTGACCAGCGTGGCGTTGACGACCCGCTTGTACTCCTCCGTGCCGGCTCCGAAGATGGTGCGCTGATAGCCGCCGAGCATGGCGACGGCCAGGACCCACGCCAGAAGGATGAGCGGCCCCGCCAGACCGAGGCTGTCGACCACGTTCGTCGAGCTCTGGAAGACGGAGAGTCGCTGCCGGCCGAGGGCCGCGATGGTCCCGACGCCGGCGATGACGGCCAGGTCCACGGTCAGAGCGGTCGCGGGGAGGGCGCGCAGGGCGCGACTAGGGGTGCTGCTGCCGAGCCGTTGCCGGCTGTCCGAGAGAAGAGTCATGGAGTTGTGTCCAGTCCAGGTGCCCTGACGGGGGAGGGGCGGGTGGGGCGGGGATGGCTCCGTTGTCATCGAGCCCTCATCTTGTCCCATCGACACCCCCCGTGACATGGAAACTTCCTTTGTTTACAGAGTCAACCGTCCGCGTCACCCCGTGGTCACACGCCCGACATGTGATACGCGATCAGTGCCCTCTCGCGCAGGGCTTCCCGGCAGCTTCACCCCTGGGGGTGGCTTGCTGACGGCTCGGAGCGGCAAGCGCGGCCGAGGCGCGAGCCGGTCGTCCGACGACGTCCCGGTGGGGACGTCGCTGAGCCCGGAGAATCGTACGACGAAAGGCCCGTAGGTCAGGCAACGCCGAGCGTCGGGTCCGGGGAGGCAGGAGCGGTGACGGCGCTGCGCTCGAAGAGGTCCCACGCGTCGGGATCCTCGGGGTGGAGGCCGTGAGCCTCGCACCAGTCCTCGAAGGGGGTGGTCAGGCCCGAGTCCCGGCTCTCGCGCACGTCATCCCAGTGGATGAGTCCCATGGTCACTCTCTTCCCGTCACGACGCCTGCGGCGACGTGGCTCGAACCGGGCCCCAGCGGCAGGCCTTGTGGTGCGGTACAGGGAGCTGTGCTTTCCGAGACGATGCTCAAGGCATCGGCGGTCGAAACGTGTTCTTGAGTTGTGGCTAGACCAGGCTGGTCCCGACCATGTCACGGGAAGGTGAAGAAAACCTCAAGATGGCCTCAAGGCAGATGCACGAGGTCTAGCGTCGTGGTCAACACACGGGGGACGGTGTGGGCGAGCACTCGGGCTCGCCGCCCGAGATGACTCCGGGTGCCAGGGTCCAGCCGCAGGGCCCGCGGACCGGAGAAGGTGATGCCGTCATGGCACTCCCTCGCAAGATCGTCACCCTGCACTCGCCGGTCCCCAAGCAGATCCTCGACGACCTGCTGACCTGCATCGAGCAGTCGCTCGATCGGACCGGGGCCTCCCGGGTCTGGATCGACGGCCGCTTCTGCCCCGAGCTCGTGGTCATGGCCGAGTTCGCCGACGTCCCCGCGGACGGCTCGGTCCTCGACGGGGACGAGTCCTGCGGGGAGGTGCTGCCGGACCTCCCGGCGCCTCGCCAGGGGTGAGTGTCCCTGCTCACTTCTGGGGAGAACGGTGTGGCGGACGACGCGTCGACGCCACTTCGGTGGTAATCCGGCGTAAGGGTTACTCTTCCGTTTACTCTTACGACGGCTTCTCGGGTAATCCCCCGTTTCCCCCGAACGACCCGGCTGTCCGTCCCCTGACGCGTCGAACCCGGAAGGCCGCCCCGTGGCGAACACCCGCAAGATCCTCACCCTGCACTCCCCGATCGGGCCGCACGTCGTCGACGAGCTGCTGACCGCGATCGAGAAGGCCCTGCACCGCGTCGGCGCGGAGCGGGTGTGGATCGACCCCCGCTCCAGCCACGACCTCACCATCCTGGCCGACCTCCCCGAGCTCAGCGCGGCGTCGCTCGCCGACGTCCCGGACCCGCGGTCGATCGACGACGCCATCTCGGACAGCGTCGTCTCCTGAGGCCCTGCGCCTCGTGACCGGGTCAGCCGTCGGGCTGACCCGGTAGCTGGTCCACCGAGGTGGCCGGCGATGCCAGCGCCACCAGCCCACACGCCACCAGCACGCCGCCGCACACCTCCTCGCTGATCGCGGTGGCGCCGACCTCGTGGCCGGCCAGGAGCGCTCGCAGCAGCAGCCCCACGCCGCTGCCGAGGAGCGCCACCACCGACGCCAGGTGACGGCCGGGCTGGCCCACGAGGATCCGCAGCGCCCCTCCGGCAGTCGCGATCGCGAAGCCGAGCGCCCACAGACCGTTGGTCTGCGCCTCGCTTCCCGTGGGGTAGATCTCCCACTGCGCCACCAGCAGGAACGCCGCGACCACCAGCGCCACCAGGGCCCCGAGCGCGGCCAGCGGCGGCCGTGGTGCCCGGTGGGTGCGCCGGATCAGCGCCTCCCGCCGGCGGTCCACCCGCCGCGAGGTCCGTCGCACCTGCGGGTCGTCGATCATGACCGCTCCTCCCGGCGTGCCTCGGCCAGGTCGGCGGCGGCGAACGCCACCGCCAGCGCGGCGCTGGTCAGCACCAGTCGTCGGCGGTGCGGCCCGAACGCGGCCAGGCCCACCATCGACGCGGCGTGGACCAGGTCGACCGCCGCGTCGGCCTCCGGCACCCATGCCCGGTGCAACCAGCGGCCGCCCAGCGACTGGACGACGTACCGGCCGCCGAGGACGCGCACCGTACGCCGCACCCCGACTCCGTCCCGCGACCCGGTCAGGCGGACCGGCAGGCCCGGCCGGGCGAGCGCCACCACGCCGAGGGCCAGGCGGGCGGCGTCCGGGCGCCTCACGGCTTCCTCCACCGGGTCAGCGCGAGCGCGCCGGCGGCCACGGCGACCGCCGCGGCGCCGAGCGTCCCGTGGTGCTGGGAGGCCCACAGCTGCGGGGACCTGCCCCAGGACCTGTCGTCGAAGAGGCCGTGCGCGCCGAAGTCGTGGCCGTCGGGGCCGTCGGCCGGCTCCCAGAGGTTCGCCGGCTGGTCCGGCGGCTTGGGCTGCCCCGTCTGCTGGGCCCCGAAGCCGGTGCGGGCCAGGTAGCGGTCGAGCAGGCCCGGGGCGACGGCGTTCGCCAGCAGCGTGGCCGCGGTGGTCTCGCCGACCCAGTACTCCCGCCGCCGCGGGTGGTCCGCGGCGTACACGACGCCTCGCGCGGCCACCTCGGGCTGGTAGATCGGCGGCACCGGCTGGGCCTGGTGCGGCAGCCGGGACAGCACCCAGGAGAACTGCGGGGTGTTGACCGCCGGCATCTGCACCATCGTGACGTGCACGTTGCTGCGGTCGTGCAGCAGCTCGGTGCGCAGCGACTCGTGGAAGCCCTGGAGGGCGTGCTTGGAGCCGCAGTACGCCGACTGCAGCGGGATGCCCCGGTAGGCCAGCGTCGAGCCGACCTGCACGATCGTGCCGCGGTCCCGCGGCAGCATCCGCCGCAGCGCCGACCGGGTGCCGTTGACGTAGCCGTGGTAGCTCACGTCGGTCACCCGCTGGAACTCCTCGGGCTCGATGTCGACGAACCGTGCGAACACCGAGGTGAAGGCGACGTTGACCCACACGTCGATCTCGCCGAGCACCTCCTCGACCTCGTCGGCCGCCTTCTCGACGGCCCGGTGGTCGGCCATGTCGACGCTGACCGTCAGGGCCTGCGCCCCGGCCTGCTCGACCTCCGCAGCCACCGCGTCCAGGCCGGTGGTGCCGCGGGCGAGCAGCGCCACCGAGTCCCCGCGCGCCGCGAACATCCGGGCGGTGGCCCGCCCGATCCCTCCCGTCGCGCCGGTCACGACGACGACGCGTCGGCGTTCGTCCGATGTCATGCGTTCCTCCCTCTCTCGTGTCTCCTCGTCTGCTGCACCTGTCGCACTACCTGCTCCGCGCCCAGAACCCGCGCGACGGGACCCCCGCCTCGCCGAGCCGCTGCGCGGTCTCGAGGAGCACCGCGTGCACGAACGCCTGCGGCAGGTTGCCGCGCAGCTGCCGCTGCACCACGTCGTACTCCTCGGTGAAGAGGCCGGGCGGCCCGAGGGCGCCCCGGTTGCGCTCGAACCACCTCAGCGCCGCGGCGACGTCGCCCTGCTGGAGCGCGGCGAGCGAGAGGTGGAAGCCGCTGAGGACGAACGCCCCCTCGGAGTCGTGGAACGGCACATGGGGGTCCTGCCGGAAGCGGTAGACGTAGCCGTCGTCGGTCAGCTCCTCCACGACCGCGCGGCAGGTCAGCACGTGCCGGGGGTCGTCGGCCGGGACCGCGCCGCGGATGCCGGGCAGCAGCAGCGCGGCGTCCACGCCGGCGTCGTCGGGGGAGCGCTGCCAGCGGCCGTCGGGGTGCCGGCAGTCGCGGTCGACCGAGGCGACCAGCCGGTCGGCGAGCTGCTGCCAGTCAGCAGCGACCCGGCCGGTGCGCCGGTCGGCCACCGCACGCAGCCCGGCCGCGCACATCAGGCGGGAGTGCGCCCAGCGCCGGTCCTCGAGCTCCCAGATCCCGGCGTCGGGGTCGTCCTGCCGCGCGACGACGGCCTCGACGAGCGCCTCGACCGCCTTCTCGCCGACCCCGTCCAGCCGCCCCGCGCGGTCCGCGGCGGCGAGGAGCAGCAGTGCCTCGCCGAGGGCGTCGAGCTGGAACTGGGCGTTCGCGCGGTTGCCGACCCGGACCGGTGCGCCGGGGTAGCCGGGCAGCGTCAGCCGCCGCTCGTCGGGCACCGGCTCGCCGTCGACGGTGTACGCCGGCCGCAGCCGCGGGCCGTCCTCGAGGACTCGCTCGGAGACGAACCGGACCGCGGCGTCGAGCAGCTCGTGGCCGCCGACCGCGGCGGCGGCCTGGCCGGCGTAGCACTGGTCGCGGATCCAGGCGTAGCGGTAGTCGTAGTTGCGGCCCTGGTCGGCGCGCTCCGGGAGCGCGGTCGTGGCCGCGGCGACCATGGCGCCCGTGGCGCCGGTCAGGCCGCGCAGCACGGCGTACGAGTGGTGGGACTCCCCGGGCGCGGCCGACGCGTCGAGGTCGGGTACGGCGTCGCGCCAGGCGCGCTCGGTGGTGGCCCAGGCGGCGGCCGCGTCGGGGGGTGCGTCGGGCAGCGGGTCGCGGCTGATCTCGAGGACCAGGTCGTGGTGGCCGCCCTCCGGCACGTCGAGGTGGACGCTGATGCGCCCGTCGTCGAGCCGCGCATGCTCCGGGACGCCCGACCAGCGGTAGCGCAGGTCGCCGGTGCGGCCCTCCCACACGCCGGCCGCGCTGCGGCGCACCGTCATCGGGCGGGCGCCGAACTCGGCGCGGCACTCCAGGGTGGCGCGGACGTGTCCGTCGCCGAGGGTGGCCTCGACCCGGCGCAGCAGCACCACCCGGTCGCGGTCGCCCGGCAGGGCCAGCGCATCGCGGCACTCGAGCACGGCGTTCGTCGCCACCCACCGGCCGCGCCAGATGAGGGTGTCCTGGTCGTAGTGGCCGCCCCAGACGAATCGGTCGCTGGTGGGGGTGACGGCGTAGCTGCCGGCACCACCGAGGAGGCTGGAGAACACCGCGTCGTCGTGCCACCGCGGGGCGCACAGGAATGCGACGTCACCGCGCGGGCCGACCAGGGCGCCGCGCTCGCCGTCCGCGAGGAGCGCGTACTGCCGCAGCGGGACGGGTGGGAACGGCGCCTTCACCGGGCGGGGGAGCAGGTCGGCCGGGCCATGGGGTGGTTTCCTCCTGTCGTCGGGTCTGCTGTCGTGCTGGGTGCGTACCCGGACCGGAAGAAAGTATGCGCTAGGGCATATATGCTCAAGCGCAAAGTGATGAGGAGTCGTGCGCGTGATGAAGCGTGACGAGCTGGTCGAGGAGTTCCTGCGCGCCAGCCGTGCCCTGGTGGGCCTGTCGGTGCAGTCGGTGGCGGCCGCGCCGGTCGAGGTGACGCTGGTCCAGCACCGGCTGCTGGTGCTGCTGGCCGCCCGGGGCGAGCAGACGGTCGGGGACATCGCGGCCGAGCTGGGCGTGAACCCCTCCAACGCCACCCGGCACTGCGACCGGCTCCAGCGGCTCGGCCTGGTCGAGCGCCGGCGGTCCGAGCAGGACGGCCGGGTCGTCCAGATCGCCCTGACCGGCGCGGGGCGCGAGGTGGTCGAGGCGGTGTCGGCCCGGAGGCGCGATCAGGTGCGTCAGGTGCTCGACGGCATGGCCGTCGAGGACGTCGAGGCGGTCCTCGCCGGGCTGCGCGCGTTCAGCGACGCGGCGCACGAATCTGCGGAGCGGGACTGGGTCACCGTGCTCGGATGACGCCGAGGAGCGAGCGCCGCCGGCGCCCGTGGTGGGTCAGGCGGTGACGCCGGCGCCTTCGCGCGCCGTGCTGATCGCCTGGTAGCTCTCCCACGCGCCGAACTTCTCGGGGTGGATGCCCTGGGAGGTGCACCAGTCCTCGAAGGGCGTGGTGAGGGGCTCACCCTCGTCGGCCCTCAGGGCCTCGGACCACGATCTGCTCATGTCGCCACGATCGACGGCGGTGGCGCCTTCCTGAGTCGAATCGCCCTCGGCCTCACCGAAAGTGGGTACGGCATCCATCGTCAACGAGATCTCCGAGGGTCGGCAACAAGGTCGAGCCCCCCGCTCGGGGGCACCATGCCCGCCTGCCGGCGCACGAAACCTCCGCCGGCCGACGGATCCTGGTCAGCCCTTCGGGTAGGCGTCCCCGGCGGCCTGGCGCGCCTCCCAGGCGCTGCGCACCATCTCGTGCAGGTCGTGGCGCATCTCCCAGCCGAGGTCGCGCGCGGCCAGCTCGCCGCTCGCCACGATCCGGGCCGGGTCGCCGGGACGACGGTCCTTGATCGTGGGCTCGAAGTCGACCCCGGTCACCTCGCGGATCGCGTCCATGATCTGGCGCACCGAGACGCCCTCGCCGCTGCCGAGGTTGTAGACCCGCTCGAGCGGCTCGCCCTCCACCAGCCGACGGGCGGCGGCCACGTGCGCCAGGGCCAGGTCGGAGACGTGGATGTAGTCGCGCACGCAGGTGCCGTCCGGCGTCGGGTAGTCGTCGCCGTTGATGTGCGGCGTCGCGCCCCGGTAGAGCGCGTCGAACACCAGCGGGAACAGGTTGTGCGGGCTCGCGTCGAAGAGCTCGGTGGAGCCCGACCCCACCACGTTGAAGTAGCGCAGCGAGGTGTGGCGCAGCCCGTGGGCGCGCTCCACGTCCCGGAGCAGCCACTCGCCGATCAGCTTGCTCTCGCCGTACGGCGACTCCGGGCCGGTGGCGGTCTCCTCGGTGACCAGGTCGACGTCGGGGGTGCCGTACGTCGCGGCGCTGGAGGAGAACACCAGCTTGTCGATGCCCCGCGCCTGCATGGCGTCGAGCAGGATCACCGTGGCCGAGACGTTCTGCTCGTAGGTGTGCAGCGGGCGGGAGACCGACACCCCGGCGTACTTGAACCCGGCGATGTGGATGACGCCCTCGACCCCGTGGTCGTCGAGCGCCGACTCCACCGCGGCGCGGTCCAGCAGGGTGGCCCGCACGAACGGCACGCCCTCGGGCACGAACGCCTCGAACCCGGAGGAGAGGTCGTCGAGCACGACCGGCTTCATGCCCGCCTCCGCCAGCGAGCGGACCACGTGCGCCCCGATGTAGCCGGCTCCACCAGTCACCAACCAGGTCACGTCAGACTCCTATCGCACGCATCGGGACCGCAGACGGGTCAGGATAGGGGATCGGGCCGCGGGCCCCGGCGACGCGCGGTGTGGGTGCCCGCCCACGGCCCGGTCGCCGTTAGGGTGGTCCGGTTGTGAACCGCCGAATCATGCTGCCGCTGCTCGCCCTCGTCCTGCTGGTCGGGGGCGTGGTCGGCGAGGTCGTCTGGTCGCAGGACGTCGTGGGCGCCGGCGACGTCAGCCTCGTGGCCGACGGCGACACGTTGTCCGCCGGCCGGGTCGACCCCCAGCTCGACCCCCGGGCCGAGCCGGCCGGGCCGCTCGAGGGGCGCCGGATCGTGATCGACCCCGGTCACCAGCTCGGCAACCACAACTACCCGGACGAGATCAACCGGCCGGTGCCGGCCGGCGGGTTCGAGAAGCCGTGCAACACCACCGGGACGGCCACCAACGGCGGCTACCCCGAGGCGACCTTCGCGTGGCGGGTGTCGAAGCTGGTCAAGGCCCGGCTGGTCCGCCTCGGCGCCACGGTCAGGCTCACCCGGCACAGCAACCGCCAGGACCGTTGGGGTCCGTGCGTGGACGCGCGGGGCCGGGCCGGCAACAAGGCCCCCGCCGACCTCAAGATCAGCATCCACGGCGACGGCAGCACCTCCTCGGGCGCGCGCGGCTTCCACGTGATCGCGCCCACCGACCGCAGGCCCTGGACCCACGACATCTACAGGTCCTCGCGCCGGCTCGCCCGCGAGTCGCGGGCCGCGCTGCGCTCGGCCGGGGTGCCGGTCGCCAACTACATCGCCGGCGGCGACGGGCTGGACTTCCGCTCCGACCTCGGCACGCTCAACCTCTCCGACATCCCGACCGTGATGGTCGAGCTCGGCAACATGCGCAACCGCGCCGACGCCCGCCGGATGACCACCTCCGCCGGCCGGGACGCCTATGCGCGGGCGCTGGTGCGGGGCGTGCGTCACTACCTGCGCTGATCCGGCGGACCGTCGGCCGGGCAGTTCGCCCGCGGGCCGAGCCTGTTCAGGTTTGAAGGCCGGGGGACCGGCGCCGAACTGCCTCCGTTCGTGCTCAGGGTGCCGGGTGTGAGAGGCAGGCGCGGGGGCCGAGGGCGACCAGGTCGGTGAGCACGGCCCGCACGTAGTCGGGGTCGAACATCACCTCCTTCCAGGTGAACCGGACGACGATCCAGCCCGCACGGGCGAACCCGGTGTAGCGGCGTACGTCGCGGCCGAAGGAGTCGCTGTCGGCGTGGAACTCGAACGACTCGGCCTCGATCACGAGCCCGAGCCGACGGTCCATGAGGTCGGCCCGGCCGATGTCGCCGACCCATTGCTGCGGCTCGACCGTGAGCCCTGGGACCTCGAGGGCGATGGCGCGGAGCACGGACTCGAAGGGGTTCGCTGCGCGTGCGTCCGCGGCCTCGATGACCCGGATCGCCCTGCCGCGACCGGTGCGGGGTGAGGCGTGCGCTGCCGCGAGGAGCTCGCCACGGTCCACGCCGGCCCGGAGCGCGGAGTCGGCCACCGCGAGGGCGGCGTCGAAGTCGTAGGTCCGGGCACAGTCGATGACGGTCTGCACGGGGCAGGTGACCCCGTCGCGGACACGGGCGGCCGGCAGGTCTGCCCAGTGCAGCTCCACGTCGTCGGCCGCCAGCCCGTGACGCCGCCGGGGCACGGTGATCGTCGGCCGGGCCGGTGGCAGCTTCACCTTCCACTGCCAGTGCTGGGCCGCACTGAGGTGCGAGACGGTCCCGCCGAGCCGCACCGCCGCGCACCTCGCGCCGTCGGCGGTCGGTAGAGCCAGGCGCGAGCGACCCAGCTCGATGAGGTCTCCGGCGTCAACGGCCGCGCGGAGCCGTCGGCGGGTGGTCAGGGCGAGCAGCTCGCGCCTGGTCGCGATGCCGCCCAGCCGGGTGAGGGCTTCGGCAGCAGCCAGGCAGTCCTTCTCGGTGGTCACACCGGACTACTGCCCCGCAACGGTCGAACGGTGATTCGGTTGGCCACAGGCACGAGCGGAGGCAGTTGGCCGGTGAGAGGGCCAGACCGTCGCAAGGCCCCCGGGCGTGCCGGCCGAACTGCCTCCTCCGGCGCACCGGGACGAGAAGGGGCCGGTCGCGCGTGCGACCGGCCCCTGGGTTCAGCGACCCCGGATCAGGAGATGACGGCGTCGATCGTCTTCTTCAGCGCACTCGGCTGGGAGGGCTTGCGCGGCGCCTTCTTGCGGGCCTCGGCCATGTCCGCGCCGAGCTCCTGGAGGACCTTGCGGCCGAGCGCCTCCCGCACCTGCGGGAACCACTCGTTCTCCTCCTCCTCGATGTGGTGGCGGACGTTCTCGATGAGCACCGTCGTCTTGGCGGTGAAGCGCTCGTCGGTCGGCTGCATGGCCGAGAGCTCCACGACCAGCACGTCGGCGACGTGGTGCTCCTCGTAGGACTCGAGGACGTCGTCCTCCAGCGCCGGGACGAGCTCGCGGACGCGCGGGTACATCACCTCGTTCTCGATGTAGGTGTGCACGGTCAGCAGCTCGATCATCTTCTCGACGAGCCGGCCCTTGGTCTTGTGGGCGTCCTCGCCGGCGTTCTCGAAGTCCTTGAAGGTGCTGAGGATCTGCTTGTGGTCGTCCTTGAGCATCACGATGGCGTCAGTCGACATGGTCGTTCTCCTTGGTGGTGGGGTCGTGGTGGGCCCGCGATCGGCGGGCCCGGAGGTAGGCGGGCTCGCGGAGCCGGCGTACTGCCGTGAACTGGCGGAGCCCGGCGAGCTGGTGCCGGACGGGGTCGAACGAGATCTCGGGATCGGCACCGGGGCGGCTCGACAGGCGGAGCACCCCGAAGACCTGCCACTCGCCGGCCGGCCTGGCCCAGGACAGCTCGTAGGTCTCGGCGCCGACGCCGACCGCGCCGAGCAGCAGCGCACCGGAGTCGGTGTCGTAGGGGAGGAGCGTCGTCAGTGGCCGACCGCGGGGCCGTCGGCTCGCAGTGAGCACGAATCGGCTGACCCGGCCCCGGCCGGTCGTGGCGAGGAGAATGTCCCCGTCGCCCTCCTCAGTGTGCACCCGGACCGCAAGGCCGTGGATGTCCGGCCAGCGGCGGGGCAGGCCGATCGCGCGCGAGCGGCGTACGACGACGTCGTCCTTGCCCGGCTCGTCGAGCCACGCGACACCGGTCCGCACCGGCGAGCCGCTGCGGAAGATCCGGCCGTGGACGACCTCGCCCGCGGGGTGGAGCGGCTTGCGGGCGGGGCGCACCGCGGCGACCGCACGGGTGGCCGTCGCCAGGACCGCGCCGCCGGCGGACGCGGTCGCTCGCGGGAGCTCACGTAGGGCAGGCACAGATGCCTCCTCGGCCGATCGGGGGTGGGCCTTGGCCGTACCCGCCTCGGCTGCGCCCAACCTCACCCGGTCGAGGGAGGCGGGGCGGGCGAACGTCACCCGGTCGGGTGAGTTTCGGGCGCCGGCGGCCCGGCTACGTCATCAGCAGGTTGACGGCGGGCCTCGGGATCTCGCCCTTACGCAGTGTGTGGGACCCCGAGGTCTGCCGGCCAGCAGGGGCCGGGACGGGTCAGGGGAGCTCGTCGACCTGCGGGTCGAGGATACGGACCCGGTCGGGCGCGAACCCGTGCTCGAGCCCCCACGCCACCGCCTGGGACCGCCGGGAGATCCCGATCTTGCGATAGGCCGTCTTGAGGTGGGTCTTCACCGTGTTGATGCTCAGGTAGACCCGGTCGGCGATCTCCTGGTTGGTCAGCCCCTGGGTGAGCAGCGCGAAGACCTCCGCCTCGCGGGCGGAGAGACCGAGGTCCCGGCCGGGCCAGCCACCCACGTCCGGGTTGCTCTGGGCGTCCTCGGGCGGGGTCACGACCTTGCCCGCGTGCACGGCCTCGAGGGCCGCGACCATCTCGGCGGCGGGCATGCCCTTCCAGAGGTACCCGACCGCGCCCGCCGAGATCGCGCCCTCGACCAGCTCGCGCTGGAGGTTCCAGGTGAAGACCACGACCTTCGGGCGGCCGTCACGGGTCAGCCGGCCCACGTCGATGTGGCCGCCCTGCTCCTGGCCGAAGGTGTCGTAGAGGACGATGTCGACGTCGCTGACCGTCTGTGCGTTGGAGTCGAGCTCGACGACCTCGACCCGCTCGGCGTACGGCGCGAGCATCACGGCCACGCCGGCGACCACGAGCTCGTAGTCGTCGTTGACGGCGATACGGATCGGTGACTGGTCGGGTGCCATGACGGCGAGCCTAGACAAGGGCGGGCGGCGCGTCGCACCCCTGTCGTGGCTCGCTTCCCGGTTCGGTACCGGCCGGTAGGTTCGCCCGCATGGCACTGGACCCGGAGCTCAAGACCCTGCTCGACTTCGTCAACGCGGCAGAGAAGAAGATGCACGAGGGGACACCCGAGGAGGCGCGTGCGGCGTTCCGCACGCTCAACGTCGACTTCGTGAAGCCCGACGACGTCGTGCCGGTCGGGTCGGTCGAGGAGCTGACCGTGGCCGGCCGCCCCGCGCGGGTCTACCGGCCGGAGGGCGACGCGGCCACCCCGACGCTGGTCTACCTGCACGGCGGGGGCTACGTCCTCGGCGACCTCGACACCCACGACCAGACCTGCCGACGGATCTGTCGCGGCGCAGGGACGACCGTGCTCGCGATCGACTACCGGCTCGCGCCCGAGCACCCCTTCCCAGCCGGCGTCGAGGACGCGATCGCCGCGACCCGCTGGGCCGCCGAGCACCTGCCCGGCACCCGCCTCGCGGTCGGCGGGGACAGCGCCGGCGGCAACCTGGCCGCGGTCGTGGCCCAGACCCTGCGCGAGGAGGTCGCGGCGCAGGTGCTGCTCTACCCGGCCGTCGACAAGTTCGGTGACTACCCCTCACGGGCCGAGAACGGCCAGGGCTACTTCCTCGACGAGCCGACCATGGTGTGGTTCCTCCAGCAGTACGTCGGCAGCGTCACCGACCTCGACCCCGCCGACCCCCGGCTCTCCCCGATCCTCGGCGACCTGACCGGGGTGGCGCCGGCGCTGGTGGTGACCGCCGAGCTCGACCCGCTCCGCGACGAGGGCGAGGCGTACGCCGAGAAGCTCGCGGCCGCCGGCGTGCCGGTCGACCGGGTCACCTGCGACGGCATGATCCACGGCTTCATGGAGATGGGGCCGTGGAGCGCGGGCGCGGCCGCGGCGGTCGAGGACGTGATCGGCCGGATCCGCCGGCTGCTGCACGACTGACCCGCCCGGGCGGGCGCGGGTCAGGGCAGGGCGACGTACGGCGCGAGGAACGACCGCGCAGACGGCGTGTCCAGCCGGTAGTCGACGTTGGTCGACCGGCAGATCGCGTCACCGGTGATCGTGGTCGCGGCGACGGTGTTCGACGTGCCGAGGAAGTTCGGGCCGCCGGAGTCGCCGTAGCAGGTGCCGCCGTTGCCGGTGGCGGCGTTCATCGAGATCCGCAGCCACGAGGGGTTGATGGCGTTGAGGGTGCCGGTCGCGACGTTGCGGACGTCGTCGTAGAGGTACTGGTGACCGCCGGGCTCGTTGGTGACCTCGTAGGCGCCGTACCCGACCGACGTGAACTTCTGGTCCTTGGGCAGCGACGACAGCGAGCCGGCGCCCGGGAGGCGGGCCGGGGTGATGCCCTTGACCGGCTTGTCGAGCACGACCACCGCGATGTCGTGCGGGTCGCTCTGGGTGCCGGGGTAGCCGGGGTCGCCGTGGAAGGTGCCGGAGTACGTCGGGTCGCCGTCCTGGTAGGCCGGCGAGAACGTCACCCGCACCCGGCCGTCGCCGCCCTCGTCGCAGTGCGCCGCGGTGAGGAACACGGTCGGGCTGATCAGCGTGCCGGAGCAGTAGGTCCACGTGCCGTCCGAGTAGGCCTGTGGGGCGACCAGGCCACCGACGTTCGGGTGCCGGTTGCCGTCGGGGCTGCCGTTGGTGACCGCCGCGGCCGGGGCGGCGAGGGCCAGGGCGGCGAGGGCCGTGAGGCCGAGGGTGAGGCGTCGCAGCATGCGGAGACCTTTCCGAGAGCGGGGCTCGTGGCCCACGGGGTACGACGCCCGATCCGCGCCGTCCGGCCATGCTGCCACCGCGACGTCCACCGCGGGAGGGGGCGGAGCGGACGACTTGTCGCCGCACTAGCCTGAGCAGGCCGCGCCGCCGACCTCCAGGAGCCACCGTGACCCTTCCCGACCTGCTCGCCGGCAAGACCGTCTCCGTCCTCGGCGGCACCGGGCCCCAGGGACGGGGGCTGGCCCGGCGGTTCGCCGCCGCGGGCCTCCCCGTCGTGATCGGCAGCCGCAGCGCCGAGCGGGCCGGCGAGACCGCGGCCGAGCTCGCCGCGGCCTCCTCCGGCGACGTCACCGGGCAGGACAACGCGGGCGCCGCCGCGGCCGGCGACGTCGTCGTGGTCGCGGTCCCGTGGGACGGGCACGGCGAGCTGCTGAAGGGCCTCGCCGGCGAGCTGGCCGGCAAGGTCGTCGTCGACTGCGTCAACCCGCTCGGCTTCGACAAGCAGGGCGCCTACGCCCTCCAGGTGGAGGAGGGGTCGGCGGCCCAGCAGGCCGCCGCGCTGCTCCCCGACAGCACCGTGGTCGGCGCCTTCCACAACGTCAGCGCCGTCCTCCTCGACGACCCCGAGGTCGAGAGCGTCGACACCGACGTGCTCGTCCTCGGCGAGGTCCGGGAGGCAACCGACCTCGTGCAGGCGCTCGCCGACACGATCCCCGGCGTCCGCGGTGTGTACGGCGGCCGGCTGCGCAACGCCCACCAGGTCGAGGCGCTGACCGCCAACCTGATCAGCATCAACCGCCGCTACAAGGCCCACTCCGGCCTGCGGGTCACCGACGTCTGACCCGGGCCGAGGGCGAAGGTCCCTCCGGCCGGGGCCGTCCGGGATTCTCGGCGGGAGGGGTGCCCGACGTACACTTGAGGTGCCGAGAACTTCTCACACGCGGGGATGTCCTTCCCCGACGTATCCGGCGTCCCTCCACCCCCGGTCACTGACCGGAGACGGGCCACCGATGACCCCTGCCGGCACCCTCGTCCTCGATCGCGCTGCCGACCTCGACGTCGACACCAGTCCTGAGCCCGCGGCGCCCCCGTCCATGCGGTCGATCATGGGCCGCCTCGCGGCGAGCCTGCTGGTCGCCGTCGTGGTCCCCGGCGTCGTCTTCTACCTGGCGCTCGTGCTCTACGGCATCACCGCGGCCCTGCTGGCCGCGCTCGCCTGGACCTACGGCGCCATCGTCTGGCGCTGGGCCACCAGGCGCCCGATGTCCGGGATGCTCGCGCTGACCGTCACGATCATGACCGGGAAGACGATCTTCACGCTCATGACCGGCAACACGTTCGTCTACTTCGCCCAGCCGGTGGCCACCGACGCCCTGGTCGGCGCGGCGTTCCTGCTGTCCCTGGCCACCGCCCGCCCGGTGGTCGCCCGGCTGGCCGCGGACTTCTACCCGCTGACCCACGAGGTCGCGTCCCGTCCGGCGATCCGCAAGCTGTTCTGGCACCTGACCCTGCTCTGGGCGTTCGTGGTGCTGCTCAAGGGCGTGGCCACCCTGTGGCTGCTGATGACCCAGTCGATGGTCGACTTCGTGCTGCTCAAGAACGCCGCGATGGCCGGGCTCACCGTCCTCGGTGTGGCCGTCACCGTCGCGGCCGCCGCCGCCGTCGCCCGCAAGGAGGGCCTGCTCGGCGGCAGCCGCGTGCCGGTGCCGGTCGCGTAGTCGCCGCGTCAGAGGCTGCCGCCGTGCGCGGCGACCGTGCCCCGGATCCAGGCCAGCGCCTCGGCGGTGTCCACCCGGTAGGAGTAGGTGTTCCCGCTGCACAGCGAGTTCGCGACGAACGAGTTGATCGCGATCACGGTGTTGGTGCCGCCGACCAGGTTCGGGCCGCCGGAGTCGCCGAAGCAGGTGCCGCCCTTGTTGGAGTGCAGCTTGATGAACTCGTCGCTGATCGAGTTGTTGCTCGCCACCAGGGTGGTGGCGGCGTAGAAGCGGGTGAACGCGTCGCCCGGCGTGGGCTTGCAGTTCGGGTCGCACTTGCCGCCGCCGCGGACGAAGTTCTGCACCCCGAAGCCGACCACGTCGACCTTGCTGTTCATGGCCAGGCTGTCGACGAGGTCCTGGCTCGGCAGCGCGCCGTACTGGCCGAGGGTCGCCGAGGAGGGGATGGCGCCGCACGCGTAGTTGGCGGCCGACGGGGTGTGGCAGCCGGGCTCGCCGAAGACGATCACCGCGACGTCGTGGGTGTCGAAGCCCGGGAGTCCGCCCGCGCCGCCGATCTGGAAGTCGGGGTCGTAGTAGTAGCTGCCGACGTACCACTGCAGCTGCGACGAGGGCGTGTTGGCGAGGTTCGGCTCGAAGGTGACCCGCACCAGCGGCGCGCCCGTCGTCGAGTTGGTGCCGAGCGCCGAGGTGCTGTCGCTGAAGCAGTGGGCCGCGGTCAGCATCACCGTCGGTGAGAGCAGCGTGCCGGAGCAGGCGAAGACCCCGTTGTCCTCGTAGGCCACGTAGGGGTGGTCGTAGCCGTCGTAGGTCCCGTTGGTCACCGCCGAGGCCGGCAGCGCCAGCCCGACCATGGCCAGGACCACTCCGACCGTCATGAGCACGATGCGACGCATGTGAGGTTCCCTTCGTCCCGAGCCGGCAGGGTGCCGGCGTCTGCACCGACGTTCGTCCTCGGAGTGCCCGTGGTCCATGCCCACGATGGGGTATCCGCGGCGGCCGGCGGTGGGCTACGGGTGCCCCGATACGCTCGCGCCATGGACCTGGGCGGCCTCGGATGAGCTGGTTCGAGCGCAACACCCACCACTGGGACGCGTGGTCGCTCGACGAGCTGCTCGCCGCGAAGGGTGACGCGCGCGTGAGCCTGGTCGTCCCGGCCCGCAACGAGGCCGCCACCGTCGGTGACGTCGTCAGCCGGGTGCGCGAGGCGTTGGTGGACACCGTCGCGCTGCTCGACGAGATCGTGGTCATCGACTCCGACTCCACCGACGACACGTACGCCGTCGCGACCGACGCGGGCGCGGTCGTGCACCGCTCCGCCGAGATCCGCCCCGACCTCGGCTCGGTGCCCGGCAAGGGCGAGGCGATGTGGAAGTCGCTGTTCGTGACCCGCGGGGACCTGATCGTGTTCATGGACGCCGACCTCGTCGACTGGGACACCCACTTCGTGCCGGGGCTGCTCGGGCCGCTGCTGACCCGCCCGGAGGTCGCGTTGGTCAAGGGGTTCTACGAGCGGCCGATGCTCCACGGGCCGGGCGCCGGGTCGCTCGACGGCGGCCGGGTCACCGAGCTGGTCGCCCGCCCGCTGGTCGCCCTCGAGCACCCCGCCCTCGCCGGGCTGGTGCAGCCGCTGGCGGGGGAGTGGGCGGTGCGGCGCTCGCTGTTCGAGTCGCTCTCCGTCCCGACCGGGTACGCCGTGGAGCTGGCCGCGCTCGTCGACACCGCCGCCGCCCTCGGGGTGGAGGCGATCGCGCAGGTCGACCTCGGCCGCCGGGCACACCGTCACCAGGACCTGCTCGACCTCGGGGCGATGGCCACCCAGATCCTCGCCGCGATCGGCAACCGATCGGGCACCGGGCAACGAAGAGAGCACGTGGACCAGATCGCCCTGCGCCAGTACCGCCCCGGCCGCACGCCCGGGGACCGGATCGAGCCGGTCGACCGCGTCGTACGCGTCGACGAGCGGCCGCCGGCCCGGACCGTCGTACGGACCGCCCCATGACGCTCAGGCTGCGCCGGCACGCGTTCGGCGACGACGCGACGCTGATGATGGCGATCGTCAACCGGACGCCCGACTCGTTCTACGACCAGGGCGCGACCTGGGCCGAGGACAAGGCGTTCGAGCGGGTCGCGACCGTGGTCGACCAGGGCGCCGAGATCGTCGACATCGGCGGCATCAAGGCCGCGCCCGGCATGTTCATCGACGAGGCCGAGGAGAAGGCGCGGGTCGTGGACTTCGTGGCCCGGGTGCGCTCGGAGTTCCCCGACCTGGTGATCTCGGTCGACACCTGGCGCGCCTCGGTCGGCGCCGCGGTCTGCGAGGCCGGCGCCGACGTGCTCAACGACGCGTGGGGCGGCGCCGACCCCGAGCTGGTCGACGTGGCCGCGGCGTACGACGCCGCCATCATCTGCACCCACACCGGCGGGGTGACCCCGCGGACCAGGCCGTTCCGGATCGAGTACGACGACGTGGTCGCCGCCGCGATCGCCGACACCGTCGCCTACGCCACCCGGGCCCTGGAGGCGGGGGTTGCTCGCGAGTCGGTGGTGATCGACCCGGCCCACGACTTCGGCAAGAACACCTTCCACTCCCTCGAGCTGACCCGCCGGCTGGGGGAGATGGTCGGGACGGGCTGGCCGGTCCTGGTGTCGCTGTCCAACAAGGACTTCGTCGGCGAGAGCCTCGACCTCCCCGTCGGGTCGCGGCTGACCGGGACGCTGGCCGCCACCGCTGTCTGCGCCCTCGCCGGCGCGCGGGTCTACCGGGTGCACGAGGTGGTCGAGACCCGCCAGGTGGTCGACATGGTCAACACGATCGCCGGGCGTCGGCGGCCGGCGCGAGCGATCCGGGGGCTCCAGTGACAGTCCGGCACGTTTCTGCTCCCCAGCCCCGGGTCGGCACGCGAGAACGTGCCGGACTATCCGTAGTGCTCGTCCCCGGGGTGCTCGCGCTGCTGCCGGAGTACGCCGGCCTGACCGACCCGGTGGCCGAGCTGCGGGCAGCGTGCCTGGCGGCGGTCGGGTCGCTGACCGGTGAGGTGGAGGTGGTCGCGTCGGCGCAGGGGCGGCGGGTGGCCGAGCACCTGCTGGAGGTGTCCGGTCCGCGCGCGGGTGGCGAGACGTCGTACCTCGTCGTCGGCAACGGCTCCGCGATGCGCACCGAGAAGGCGCCCGGGCACCTCGACGAGCGGGCGGCCGCCTTCGACGAGGCGCTCGACAAGGCGCTGCGTACGCCCGACCCGGCCGCGCTGGCCGACCTCGACGAGGACCTCGGCGCGCAGCTGTGGGCCGACGTGACCGCCCTGCGGGCGCTCGGTGGCCTGCTCACCGACGCGCACGGGACGACCGTGGACTACGCCGACGACCCGTTCGGCGTGCAGTACTGGGTGATGAGGTGGCGATGCGACTCCTGACCGGTGCCGGCACGACCGGCGCTGAGCTGTCCGACGACGACCTGGCGGAGGTGTACGCCGTCCCGTCGACCCCGTGGCTGCGGGTCAACATGGTGAGCACCGTCGACGGGTCCGCCACCGGCGGCTCGGGGCTGACGGGCTCGATCAACAACCCCGCCGACAAGCGGGTCTTCGACCTGCTGCGCCGGCTGGCCGACGTCGTCGTGGTCGGCGCCGGGACCGCGCGGGCCGAGGGCTACGGCCCCACCGACCTGCCGCTGGTGCTGGTCAGCCGGCGTGCCGAGGTGCCCGAGAAGCTGCGCGGCGCCGAGCCCGGCCGGGTGCTGATGGCGACCTGCGGGCACGCCGAGCGCCTCGAGGAGGCCCGCGAGCTGCTGGGGGAGGAGCACGTCCTGGTCTGCGGCTCGCACCGCGTCGACCTGGCCGACCTGCGCGACCGGCTGGTCGCCCGAGGCTGGACCAGCATCCTCTCCGAGGGCGGCCCGCACCTGCTCCACGACCTGGTCGCGCAGGGCGTCGCCGACGAGCTCGCGTGCACCTGGGTGCCGCGCCTGGTCGCCGGCAGCCACCCGCGGATCACCGACGGCCCGGAGCTCGACGTACCCCTCACCCTGCAGTCGCTGGTCGAGGAGGACGGCACCCTGCTGGGTCGCTGGCTGCTCTGACCCCTCACCGACCGGGGGGCCGCCGGAGGTCCACGACCGGCTCAGTAGGTTCGACCGCGGGAAAACCATGCGTGAGGGAGAACAGATGAACAACGTAGGTGTCGTCGGATGCGGCCTGATGGGCGCCGGCATCGCCGAGGTGTGCGCGCGGGCCGGGCTCGACGTCGTGGTCGCCGAGTCCACGGAGCAGGCCGCGGCCGCGGGGCGCAAGCGTCTCGAGACGTCGCTGGGGCGGGCCGAGGCCAAGGGCAAGATCGAGTCCGCGGCCGAGGTGCTGGAGCGGATCCGGATCGTCACCGACCTCGAGGAGCTGGCCGACCGCCAGGTCGTCGTGGAGGCGATCGTCGAGGACGAGGCGGCCAAGGTCGAGCTGTTCCGGCGGCTGGACGGGATCGTCACCGACCCGGACGCGATCCTGGCCTCCAACACCTCCTCGATCCCGATCATGAAGCTGGGCGTGGTCACCTCGCGCCCGCAGCAGGTGATCGGCATCCACTTCTTCAACCCGGTGCCGGTGCTCAAGCTGGTCGAGCTGGTGCCGAGCCTGCTCACCTCCGACGAGACCGCGAAGCGCTCACGCGAGTTCGTCGAGGGCGCCCTGGGCAAGCAGGCCATCGACTGCCAGGACCGGGCGGGCTTCGTGGTCAACGCGCTGCTGATCCCGTTCGTGCTCTCGGCCATCCGGATGCTCGAGTCCGGGTTCGCGACCGCCGAGGACATCGACCGCGGCCTCGTGCTCGGCGCCGCCCACCCGCAGGGCCCGCTCGCGCTGGCCGACCTGATCGGGCTGGACACCACCAAGGCCGTCGCCGAGTCGCTCTACGAGGAGTTCAAGGAGCCGCTGTACGCCGCGCCGCCGCTGCTCGCCCGGATGGTCGACGCCGGCCTGCTGGGTCGCAAGGCCGGCCGCGGGTTCTACGACTACCGGTGACGCCGGTGCCCGAGGAGCTGCGCGTCGAGCGCACCGGAGCGGTCGTCGAGGTCACCTTCGACCGGCCGCACCGGCACAACGCGTTCACCCGCGAGATGTACGCCGCGATGCGCGACCTGTGCGCGCAGCTGCGTGACGACGAGTCCGCGAAGGTGCTGGTGCTGCGCGGCGCGGGCGGCCGGGCGTTCGCGGCCGGCAACGAGATCAGCGACTTCCTCGAGGCCGACGCGGTCGCCTACGAGACGTGGATCCGTGAGCTCCTCGATGCGCTGTTCGCGCTGCCGCAGGTGACGGTCGCCGCCGTCGACGGGGTCTGCGTCGGCGGCGGCCTGGCGGTCGCCACCCACTGCGACCTGCGGATCGCCACACCTCACTCGCGGTTCGGCTACCCGATCGCGCGCACCCTCGGCAACGCCCTGTCCGCCTCGGTCGTCTACCGCTGCGCGGCCGTGTTCGGGGAGTCGCTGACCCGCGAGATGCTGCTGACCTCCCGGCTCGTCGACGCCGACCGGGCTCACGCCGTGGGCGCGCTGCTCGCGGTCACCGACGACCTCGACGCCGAGCTGGCCACGGTCCTCAACGGGCTCGCGCACGCCTCCGGGGTGACCCTGCGTGCGACCAAGGCGCAGCTGCTCGACCGGGCGCGCCGGCTCGAGACCCCGCCCGCGGGCGACGAGGAGCTGCTGCGCGAGGTCTACACCGGCCCCGACTTCGCCGAGGGCGTCCGCGCCTTCGTCGCCAAGGAGAAGCCGGCCTTCCGCTGACCCCCGCCGAGTCGGCGCTTCTTGACGCGGAAGGCGTCGACGAACGCCGACTCGGCGTGCTGGTGGGGTCGGTCGGGTCAGGCCCAGCGCGGCTCGTCGGCGCCCCACGACCGGCCGATCCAGCGGTACGCCGTGGGGGCGCCGTGGAAGCCCAGCACGGGCGGGGCGCAGGTGACCGTGCCCGCCGAGCCGGTGCCCGTCACCACGGGCAGCTCGGCGTCGTCGACCGCGAGCGGGGCGGGTGCGCCCGGCAGGGGCGGCTGGGCGAGCAGCTCGTGCCCGACCCGCGCGAGCGCCACCGAGACCCGGTGGCTGCCACCCTCGCTGCGCTGGCGGGCCAGCGCGGTCAGCACGCCGGCCGCCAGCAGGTGCCCGGCGGAGTGGTCGAGGGCCTGCGCCGGCAGCGCCCCCGGCGTCTCCCCGCCGTCGGGGCTCTCGGCCAGCGCGATGCCGATGGTGGCCTGGACGATGCTGTCGAAGCCCCGGCGCGCCGACCACGGGCCGCCGGAGTCCCAGGTGCTGACCCGGGCGACCACCAGGCCCGGGTGCCGCTCCGCGAGGTCCTCGTCGTCGAGGCCGAACCGGGCCAGCGACCCCGGCCGGTAGCCGCTGACCACCACGTCGGCGCGCTCCAGCAGCTCCTCCAGGGTGGCGCGACCGTCCCGGCTGCCGAGGTCGAGGAGCGCCGAGCGCTTGCCCTGCCCGGTGTCGAGGTGCTGCATCTCGATCTCGGGCGTGCGCGGGGAGTCGATGCGCAGCACGTCGGCGCCGGCCAGCGCGAGGTCGCGGGTGGCGACCGGTCCCGCGATCACCCGGGTCAGGTCGAGGACCCGGACGCCGGAGAGCGGCAGCGGTCCGGCCTCGGGCCAGGGCCGCGCCTCGGCGTCGCCGAGCAGCCCGTGGTCGAGCAGGGGGCGCCGGTCGATGGCCGCCGCCTGCGGGTGCGCCGCCCAGGTGGCCGCGTCACGGACCCGGAACACGATCGCGCCGGCCTCCGCCGCGTCGTCCTCCAAGGCACCGGCGTCACGAGCCGCCACCGCGGCCCGCATCTCGTCGGGCCCGGCCTCCTCGGACAGACCGAGCAGCGCGCGCAGCCGCTCGGCGTGGTGGGGGTAGTTCGCGTGGCTGCGCACCCAGCCGTCGGCCGCCGGCCAGAACCCGGACAGCGGCGCCCACGCGTCGACCGGCTCGCCGTCGCGGCGGAACATCCGCTCGCTGCGGTACGACGCCGCCACCCGCTCGGGGGCCACCGTCACCGGCCCGACCTGCTCGTGGTGCCGACCGCGGCGTACCTCCCCGACCAGGCCGGCCGCGAGCGACGCCACCGCGACGCTGTCCGCGGCCAGCTCGCCGACGGCCAGCGAGGAGGCCAGCGGCACCGGACGGGGGAGCGGCTGCACGCGCTCGAGGAGCTCGGGGTCACCCCCGAGGTCCGACCACGCCCGCTGTCCGAAACGCCCCACTGCTCCCATGACCTGCTCCTCCCACGGCACCCGGGGGACGGGCGCGCTCCCGGGGTCAACCCTGTCAGCGCCGCATCGCGATCCCGCGCACCGCCCCGGGACGTCATGCGCATCGTGGCCTCCAGCCCTCAGGACGCATGACGTCCGCCCACCGGGATTCAAAGGCTTGTGAATGCAATCACAAAGTCGAGGGGGGTCCGACCCGGCGCCTGCAGGACCTCGACCGGGGATGCGTACCGTCGATGACGTGCTCCCTCAGGCAGCCTCCCCGAAGCTCCTCGCCCTGGTCACCTCCCTGACGGCCGACGCGCCGCCGGGGCTGCTCCCCGCGCGCGAGCAGATGGCGCTCTCGCTGGGCTGGCACATCGTGCTGGCCTGCTTCGGGGTCGCCTTCCCGACGATGATCTTCGTCGTCCACCGCCGCGGCATCGTCCGCGACGACCCGGTGGCCCTCGGTCTCGCGCAGCGGTGGGCGAAGGTCTCGGCCGTCCTGTTCGCGATCGGCGCGGTGTCCGGGACCGTGCTGAGCTTCGAGATGGGCCTGTTGTGGCCCGGGCTGATGGGCCGCTTCGGCGACGTGCTGGGGCTGCCGTTCGCGTTCGAGGGCCTCTCGTTCTTCGTCGAGGCGATCTTCCTCGGCATCTACCTCTACGGCTGGAACCGGATGCCCCCGCGTCGACACCTCGCGATGCTGGTGCCGATGGCCGCGGCCGGCGTGGTCGGGACCTTCTGCGTCATCTCGGTCAACGCGTGGATGAACAACCCCACCGGCTTCCGCATCGTCGACGGCGAGGTCACCGACGTGCAGCCGTGGCGGGCGATGTTCAACGACGGCGTGTGGCTGCAGTTCGCGCACATGTGGGTGGGGGCGTTCATGCTGGTCGGCTTCGTCGTCTCGGGCGTGTACGCCGCCGGCATGCTCAAGGGCCGGCGCGACGAGCACCACCGGCTCGGGTTCACGGTGCCGTTCGTGTTCGCCACGGTCGCCGCGCTGGCCCAGCCCCTGATCGGCCACGTCCTCGGCCTGCGGATCGCGACCACGCAGCCCTCCAAGCTGGCGGCGTTCGAGCTGGCCACCACCACCGAGAGCCCCTCGCCCCTGCACCTCGGCGGCATCCTCGTCGACGGCAAGGTCGAGTGGGCGCTGACCATCCCGCGCCTCGGCTCGATCATCTCCCGCAACTCGTTCACCAAGCCGGTGCCGGGCCTGGACACGATCCCGCCCGCGGACCGGCCGCCGGTCAACATCACCCACCTCGCGTTCCAGTCGATGGTCGGGATCGGGACGCTGCTCGCGCTGGCCGTGCTCGTCTTCTGGCTGGCCCGCTGGCGGGGCCGCGACCTGAGCGCCCACCGGTGGTTCCTGCGCTTCGCGGTCGTCTCGGGGCCGCTGGCCGTTATCGCGCTCGAGTGCGGCTGGATCGCCACCGAGGTCGGCCGGCAGCCCTGGACGGTGTGGCAGGTGCTGCGCACCAACGACGCGGCGTCGACCAGCACCGGCCTGTGGTGGAGCTACGCCGCGGCGTTCGTGGTCTACATCGGCATGACCATCGGGGCGTACGTCGTCCTCCGCTCGATGGCACGTCGCTGGCGGGCCGGTGAGCAGGACCTGCCGAGCCCCTACGCGCCCGGCGCCCGCGAGCTCGACCGTACGACGGGCCGGTGACGCTCCGATGACGCTCGCGCTGGCCGTGGCGGCGGCCCTGTTCGTCGGCGTGATCGCCTACGCGCTGTTCGGCGGTGCCGACTTCGGCTCCGGCTTCTGGGACCTGACCGCCGGTGGTGACGAGTCCGGCAGCGAGCTGCGGACCCTGATCGACCACAGCATCGGCCCGGTCTGGGAGGCCAACCACGTCTGGCTGATCTACGTGCTGGTGATGTGGTGGACGGCCTTCCCGACCGCCTTCGCCGACGCGATGACCACGCTGATCGTGCCGCTGCTGCTGGCGCTGCTCGGCATCGTGCTCCGCGGCGCCAGCTTCGCGTTCCGCAAGTACTCCGCGACCCTCGGCCAGGCCCGGCTCTTCGGGGTCGTGTTCGCGGCGTCGTCGCTGATCACGCCGTTCTTCCTCGGGACCGTGGCCGGCGCGATCGCGTCCGGTCGGGTGCCGGGCGGTGCCTGGGACTCCTGGATCAACCCGACCTCGCTGTTCGGAGGCGCGATCGCGGTCGGCACCTGCGCCTTCCTCGCGGGCGTGTTCCTCACCGCGGACGCCTCACGAGGCGGGCACCCGGCCCTCGCCGCCCGGCTGCGGGTGCGGACGCTGGGCGTCGGCGTGGTCACCGGCCTCGTGGTCTTCGCCGGGCTGGTCCCGATCCAGCACGACGCCCCGACCCTCGCGCACGGGCTCGAGCACCGGGCCGCGCCCCTGATCGTGGTGTCCCTGCTGGCGGGTGCCGCGACCCTGGTCCTGCTGGCGCGCCGCCGCTTCGGCACCGCCCGGCTCACGGCGCTGGTCGCGGTGGGCACGGTCGTGTCGGGCTGGGGCGTCGGGCAGTACCCCTGGCTGCTGGTCGACCACGTCACGATCGCCGACGCCGCGGGCGCGCCCGCGACGCTGCAGGGGCTGCTGGTCGTCGTGGCCCTCGCGGGCGTGATCGTGCTGCCGGCGCTGGCCTACCTGTACACGCTCACCCAGTCCGAGCGCTGGTCGCACGACTGAGGACGCCGGACGTCCGTACGGATCGGTGGCCGGGGCGACCAGGCCGTAGGACGCCCCGGTGTGGCCGGGCCGGAGGTCAGGACTGCACGAGCGCGGTCCAGCACAGGTGCGTCCCTCCGCCGGGCGACTCGTGCATCTCCAGGGTCCCGCCGTGCTGCCGGGCCCGACGGCTCAGGTTGCTGAGCCCGCTGGAGCGCGTCGGGTTCCCGAGGCCGCGACCGTCGTCGGTGGCCCGCACGGTCAGCAGGCCGTCGCTCAGCGTGACCTGCAGCCGCACGCTCGAGGCGCCGGCGTGCCGGGCGGCGTTCGCGAGCGCCTCGCGAGCCACCGCGACGACGTCCTCGGCGAGGTCGTGGGACACGACCTGGTCAAGCGGTCCCGAGAACTCCGCGTGGGCCGCGAAGCCCAGGGCCGGCCGGGACTCCTCGACCACCGCGAGCAGCCGCTCCTTGAGGCCGCCGACCGCGGACGGCCCGCGGCTGAGCCGGAAGATCGTGGTCCGGATCCGCCGGATGGTCGCGTCGATGGCGTCGACGTACTCACCGAGCCTCAGCTGGTGCTCGGGCTCCCCGACCCGGTGGACCATGCTCTGCAGGCCCATCCCGGTCGCGAACAGCTCCTGGATGACGTGGTCGTGCAGGTCCGCGGCGATCCGCTGGTGCTCGCGCAGCACCGCCAGCGCCGCCTGGTCGGCCCGGGACTGGTTGAGCTCGAGGGCGACGCTGGCGTGGCCGACGTACGCCTCGAGCTGGTCGAGGTCGGTGCTGTCGAAGCTGCCGTGCTCGGCGATCCGGCCGACCACGACGGCGCCGACCAGCCGCGGCCCCTGGACGAGGGGGACGGCGATCAGCGAGGCCACCGGCTGGTCGAGGACCGGCTCCGGGTGGTCGCGGTCGCGGTAGGTCTCGACGAGCAGCGGACGGCCCTCGAGCAGCACCTGCCCGAGACGGCTGAGCCCCAGCGGCACGTGCCGGCCGGCCAGGTCCTCGGCGCGCAGCCCGACCGCGGCCTCGCCGACGACCTCGTCGCCCTCGAGCACCGCCAGCACCGCCACGTCACCGTCGGCGCCGTGGAGCGCCCCCTGCAGCGCCACCTCGAGGGGCGTGTCGTGGCCGCCCGCGAACAGCAGCTGGGTCGCCTCGGTCGTGGCGGCCTGCCAGCGGCGTCGGCGCTCGGAGTCCTCGTAGAGCAGGGCGTTCTCGATCGCCACCGACGCCGTGCGGGCCAGGCTGCTGACCAGCTGCTCGTCCTCGTCGGAGAACGCTCCCCGCCTGCAGTCGGTCAGGTAGAGGGTGCCGTACGTAGACCCGCGGACGTGCACGGGGACCCCGAGGAAACCCGTCATCGCGGGCTGCCCCTCCTCGCGGCCGAGCACGTCGACCTGCTCCTCGCTCATGCCGGTGTGCACGAACCGCTCGATGGTCCCGGCCTCGCCCAGCACGGCGAGTGCGGCGTACCGGGCGCCGACGAGGTCGCGGGCCGCCCGCACCAGCCGGTCCAGCACGACCTCCAGCTTGAGGTCGGCGCTCACCAGCGCGTTGGCCCGGAGCAGGGCGCGCAACCGGCCCTGGGCCTTGAGCACCTCGGAAGCACGCTCGGTCAGCCGGACCAGCGAGTCCTCCAGCTCCAGTCGCGGCACGTCGGGGAAGGTCAGCAGCTCGTCCGGTCCGGCGACCGACAGGTCCTCGCCTGTTCCGGGTGCGCTTCCCGGGGTCTCCTCCGCCGACCCCGGGGACTCGGAAGGCAGCCGATCCGGCTCGGCGGGTGCCTGCGGGGGCGGGTGCGTCATCTGGCCCTGCACCTGCCCGCGCGGCCGGGCGATCTCCAGGTCGGGGTGCTCGGCGAAGGAGATCACGGCTCCGGCCGGCTTCCCCCCGTCGAGGTGGGACGCGAAGTACATGTCGGTCCACTGGCTCGTGCCCGGACCCGGGCACGGCGTCAGCACGGTCACCGGACCGGGCAGCTCACCGCGCAGTGCCCTGCCGAGGAGCTTCGCGGCCCGCTGCGCCTCGGGATCGTCGCCCGCGGCCGCACAGATCGCTAGGTAGTCGGTCCCGGGCCCGCACTCGTCGGGGTCGCCGCCGTTGTCCTTGCAGAACGACACCCAGGCGTCGTTCACCCAAACGATCACACCAGCGGCGTCGAGCACCGCGGTGGCGATGGCGTCGGTGCCGGCCGGGGCGCGCTGCTCGTCGACCGAGCTCCCGGGACTTCGCTCCGCCCCCATGGTCCCCTCCGTCCTCGGGGCCGAGCAGGGCAGACCGTTCGTCCGTCGCATGCCCGCAACCCCGAGCTCCCTCCCGGCTTGCGTCGAGCCACACCGGGGACAGGGGCGGGCGGACCTCCGGGGTCCGGGGAGGTGATTTCCTCACCATAACCCCCGCGAACCCCCTGAAGAAGGGAGAATGCGTACGCCCACATGTCGAAACAACGGCATCGGCGTAACGTCGTAGGGCAACGGGGCGACACTCGGGGGCGTCCTGCGGTGACTCGCGCGCCTCAGGGGACGGCAGATGTACGACCACTCGCGCTTCCTGCACACGATGTCGGAGCTCAGCGCCCGGCTGGTGACGCCGGACGACGTCGACGCCGCGCTCGAGGACGCGTGCGCGCGGATGGTCGGCCTCTTCGACCTGGCCGGCGTGGCGATGGCGCTGACGCAGGGGGGCGAGCTGGGCCCGGCCGCCGGCCACCCCGGCGAGATGGTCGCCCTCGGGCGGGCCCAGCGCACGCACGGAGGAGGCCCCGGCGTCGAGGCGTTCCGCACCGGCGAGGTGCTGGCCATCGCCGACCTGGAGGAGTACGCCGGCCGGTGGCCGGAGTGGTGCGCCGCCGCGCGCGCCCGTGGGGTCGGTGCGGCCGTGGGCATCCCGCTGCGGCTCGGCGCCCGGTCCCTGGGCGTGGTCGACCTCTACGCCAAGGGCCTGCGGGACTGGCCCGGTGAGGACCTCGAGGCCGCAGCCGCGCTGGCCGACCTCGTCGTCGCGCTCCTGGTCAGCACCGCCGCGCTGCGCGAGCAGGAGCAGCTCGCCGGGCAGCTCCAGCACGCCCTGGACTCCCGGACCGTCATCGAGCAGGCCAAGGGTGTCGTCTCGGCGCGGCGGGGGGTGTCGGTCGACGAGGCCTTCGAGCTGATCCGGCGTCACGCCCGCAACCACCAGGTCACGGTGCGCGCCGTCGCCGAGGGCGTGGTCGGCCTCGGTCTGGAGGTCTGAGTCAGGCCGGCGCCGGCGCGCCCCGCCCGGCCTCCGGCTCACCCTCCGCGTCCTCCCCCGCGTCCTCGTCCTCAGTCTCGTCCTCCCTTTCGCCGGGCTGGCGTCGCGGCAGCGAGCCCGCGGTGAACAGCGCCCCGAGCGCGATGAGGGCGAGCAGCGCCACCGAGCCCCGCAGGCCCGCGATGCGCGCGGACTCGTTCTCGTCGACCACCGCCGCGGCGGTGTCGCCCTCGACGCCGGCGTCGGAGAGCGCGCTCTCCAGCTGGTCGTTGGACAGGAACGGGATGCCGCCGGCCAGGTCCGTCTCGGCCTGCGACGACAGGTCGGCCGGGACGTCCGGGTTGTCCTGGATCCCGGTCAGGAACGACGACGTCAGTCCGGAGATCAGCACGGCGCCGGCGAGCGCCGTACCGATCGAGGCGCCCAGGTTGGTCACGGTGTTCTGCAGCCCACCCACCTCGGCGCTGCGCTCGTCGCTGACCGCCGACACGGTCACGGCGCCGAGCTGCGAGGCCAGGGCCCCGATCCCGAGCCCCGCGAGGAGCAGCGGCCAGGTGACCACCTCGGGCCCGACCCCGACCTCCAGCGACGCCACCAGGGCGACCAGCGCCACGAAGAGGGTGAGGAAGCCGAGGCGGACGACCCGACGTGGCGAGGCGTGGGGGAAGAACTTCGGGATGCCCACGGCGCCGAGGAGCAGCGTCGCCGACAGCGGCATGATCCGGACACCGGTCTCCACCGCCGACAGCCCGAGCGCGACCGAGAGGAACAGCGGCACCACGAAGAAGAGGCCCGCCTGGAGGAGGTACTGGAAGAAGAACGACATGAGCCCGCTGCGCAGCCTGAGGTTCCGCAGCAGGGCCGGGTCGAGGAGCACCTCCTGGCCGGCCACCTGCCGGCGGTGCTCCCAGGCGAGGAACAGGCGCAGCACCACGCCGCCGCCGAGGACCAGCCAGACCACCGGGGAGAGGCCCAGCCAGGAGGGGGCGTCGGGCTTGGGGTTGACGAACCCCCACTCGCCGCCGCGCAGGACGCCGAGGACGACCATCGCGAGCCCCGTTGCCGACAGCACGGTGCCGACCAGGTCCAGCCGTGCGGAGGAGTCGGCCGGCTCGTCGCTCATCTTGCGCGCCTGCACCACGATGACCAGCACCAGGATGACCTCGCCCGCGAAGACGTAGCGCCAGGACGCGTACGTCGTGAGCAGGCCGCCGATCAGCGGCCCGACCGCCACGGCGATCGCGCCGGAGGCGGCGACCAGCCCGTAGGCGCGCGGCCGCCCGGGGCGTGGGAAGTTCGAGGCGACCAGGGCCACGATCGCCGGCATGATCAGCGCGGCGCCCATCCCCTCGAGGAGCGACCAGCCGATGAGCAGCACGGTGAGGTTCGGCGCCAGCGCCGTGGTGAAGGAGCCGATCCCGTAGACCACGCAGCCGATGGCGAAGGCGCGCTTGCGACCGAGGATCTGGCCGACCTTGCCGCCCGTGATCATCAGGGAGGCCATCACCAGCGTGTAGAGCGTGATCGCGGTCTGGATGCCGGTCACGGTCGTGCCGACGTCGGAGGCGACGGTCGCGATCGACACGTTCATCACCGAGCTGTCCAGCGTCATCAGGAACTGCGCCGTGGCGAGGGTCATCAGCACGGTGCCGGATGCGCTGCGTGCGGTGGCGGTCGTGTCGGTCATGACCTGTCTGCCTGCCTTCCGAGCGCGTCACCCACCGCGCTGACGAGGATGCGCGCCACGATGCCGATCAGGGCGAGGTCACCGAGCATCTGGACGATGACGACGGCTCGGGTCGACTGCGTCGTGGCGGTGATGTCGCCGAACCCGACGGTGGCGAAGACCGTGACGGTGAAGTACGCCGAGTCCAGGCGGTTCAGCGGCTCGTTGAAGCTCCCGGGCGACGAGTCGCTCATCAGGTAGTAGGTGGTCGAGAAGATGGTCAGGAAGAGCACCACCGTCGTGGCCAGTGCCTCGACGGCTCGCAACCTCGGGTGCGAGGAGCGCCGGATCTCCCGGATGTGCCACACCACCAGGGCGGCGACCAGGGCCAGACCGGTGGCGAGCGTCAGCATCGACACCCCGTTCATCCGCGACATCGGGAGGAACGCGTACGCCGCCACGATGCCGAACGCGACCAGCAGCGACCGGACCAGCGACACGAGCGCCTGCCGCCGGCTCGCGGCCGGCCGACGGGTGCCCGTCGGAGCCACAGCGGATCCCATGGTCCGAGTGAAGCGGCCCGGGCCGCGCGCCGTCTCACCCACAGGGGGTGATGTGAGCGGACCGGCCCGGGTCGACGCTGGAGGGGACAGTTGCCAACGAATCAGGAGCTCGTGATGTCCAACACGCACCTGGACTCCTCCAGTGCCACCGGCACTGCCGCGAGCCAGCCCGCCACCTCAGGATCGCGGCGAGCGGAGGAGCCGACCGGCTGGACCGGCTGGATCATCTTCGCCGCGACGATGATGCTGCTCATGGGGACCTTCCACGCCATCGCAGGCCTGGTGGCGCTCTTCCGTGACGAGTACTACCTGGTCGGCCGCAACGGCCTCGTGGTGCACGTCGACTACACGACGTGGGGATGGACCTACCTCATCGCCGGCATCTTGATCGTCGCCGCCGGCGTCGGCCTCTTCGCCGGTCAGATGTGGGCCCGCATCGTCGCCGTCGGGCTCGCGCTGCTCAGCGCCGTGCTCAACATGGCGTTCTTCTCCGCGTACCCGTGGTGGTCGGCGATCATGATCACGCTCGACGTGCTCGTGATCTGGGCGATCACGGTGCACGGCTCGGAGATGAAGGCCATGCGCTGACGCGCACCCGCTGACCACGGGGGGCCAGCACGACGGGACCGACCGCAAGGACGCGGCCGGTCCCGTCGGCACGTCCGGACCGGTCGCCGGACGCGACGGGTCACTCCACGACCGTGATGCTCGCCAGCTGCAGGCCGTGGGCCCGCAGGGCCGCGACCAGGTCGGCGAGGTCGTGCTCGTCGCCGAGCCGGGCGCGCAGCACGCTCTGCACCTCGCTGGGCCGGGCATGGGCCGGCAGCAGGGCGCGTCGTACCGCCGGCCCGAGCTCGCCGCGCACGACGACCTCGTAGCGTCCGGGACGCCCCGGCTCGTCGGCCACGAGACCGGGCACCGACGCGGGCGCGCTCACGGCGCGCCCCCGGCCGGGTCCCGCTCTTCCGGCGTCCCGGGCTCGGCAGTCCCGGGCGCGGGCGTCCCGGGCTCGGGCTCGTCGTCCAGGAGCCGTCTGATCTCCAGCACCTCCAGGCCGTGTGCCCGTAGCCGGCGCAGGAACGCCGACAGGGCAGCCTGGTCCTCGAACCGGCCCGACAGGACGGTGGTGACGTCGTGGCTGGCCATGTCCACCTCACCGAGGTCGTCGAGGACCTCGGTGGTCGGGAGCAGTCCGGTGATGCGGACCTCGTAGGTGTGCTCTGACATGGGTTCGCCCGGTCTCTCGAGGTGACGGTGACGGGTCACTCCCAGCACAACGCACCGCCGGTGGCGGCGTCCTCACCCGGACGGGATGAGCAGGGGTTCGGGCTACCCCACCGGGGGCTGCTGCTCGAAGAGCCCGAGCTCGCGCGCGCGCCGTACGGCGCTGTTGCGGCGGTTGACGCCGAGCTTGCGCAGGATGCTGCGCACGTGGGTGCGGATGGTGTTCACCGAGACGAACATCTTCGCGGCGATCTCCTCGGTGGTGAGCAGCTCCTCGAGGTGACCGAGCACCTCGCGCTCCTTGGCGGTCAGCGGCTCGACCACGAGGTTGCTGAGGTCCGTGGGGTCCTCGCGGGGCACCTGCCGGGTGGCGGGTGTGCCCACGGGCGCGGTGGCGGTCGTCCCGGGGGAGGGGGAGCGGGTCGACTCGCGCAGCCGGGTGGCCGACGAGGTCTTCAACCAGCCGTGCCGACCGAGCAGCTGGGCGTTGCTGGCCAGCAGGTGGCGCACGGCGGGGGCGGCCTCGCGGAAGGGCCGGCGCAGCTCCTCCGAGGCGGCCAGCACGAGCGCCCGCTCGACGAGGGGGGTGGCGTGCCGCGGCGAGTGTCGTCGGGACTCCTGCACTCCCTCGACCAGCAGCCGGGTGACCTCGACCGGCAGCGGCCGCACGGAGCTGCGGGCGAGGGTCAGCGACCGCTCCAGCGCGTCCGGCTCGCCCTGCTCGGCGTACGCCGCCGCGGCGACGACCGCGCCGCCCAGCCCGTCCTCGAGCACGATCCCGTCCAGCGCCGCGAGGGCGCGGTCGGCCCTGCCCTGCGCCACCGACAGCTCGGCGGCCTGCAGCCGCAGCCAGCCCGCCAGCCAGGGGTCGTGGGCGTCGGCGAGCGCGCACACGGACTCCAGCCGTGCCATGACCGGCTGCTCCGCCCCGGCGGCGGCCTCGACGTGCGCGAGGACGCCCGAGGTGATGGTCCGGCAGACCGGGTCACCGACCAGGCCCCGGGAGGCCCGGGCCGCGGTGAGGTGCTGGCGGGTCAGGGCCAGGTCGTCACGCTCGAGCGCGACGAGGGCCAGGGCCACGGACGCAGCCGGGTTGCGGTTCTCGGGCAGGACGTGGGCGTCCTCGGCGAGGGCCAGCGCCTGGAGCGCGCGCCGTCGCGCATGGGTGAGCCGGCCGTCGAGGGCGTCGGCGAGCGCGTGGTAGCCGATCGAGGCGGCACGGACCCGGGCGGGGAGGTCGGTGACCTCCTCGACGCGTGCCAGCGCGGCGCGGGCCTGTCCCAGCTCGCCGCGGCGCAGTGCGATGACGGCGCCCGCGAGGTCGACGAGCCCCTCCAGCTCGGGGCGGACCAGGCCCGCGACGGGCCGGCGCACCGCGTCGAGCGTGCGGACGGCCCGCGCCACCGCCGCCTCCGCGGACCCGGCGTCGTCGGCGGTGCACGCCCGCACCGCGTCGATGACCGCCACGGCCAGCACGATCGGGTCAGCGTCCTCGCTCGACGTGGGGTCGTCCGGCGGCATGGCCCGGCGCGCGCGGGAAAGCTCCTCGGCGCAGGTCGCTGCGTCGGAGGCGGCGAGGGCGAGCGCGGCCCGGACCGCGCACGCCGGCGCGTCGGCGAGGTCGGGCGGGATCCGACGGGCGATGTCGACGAGCCGCTCGTCCTGGCGCAGGACCAGGCGCGCGATGAGCAGGTCGTCGACGAGCCGGGCGGCGACGTCGCCCCACAGGGCGCCCGTGGCCAGCTGGGCCACCGAGCGCGAGGTCATCCCGCGGGCGTGCAGCCAGGCGGCCGCACGCCGGTGCAGGTCGGCCGCCGCGTCCGGGTCCTCCCAGGCGAGCTGGGCGCGCAGCAGGTCCCGGAAGACGGGGTAGTACCGGTGGCAGCCCGGCTGGTCGGGCACCGGCTCGAGGAACATGTTGGCCCGGGCCAGCTCAGCCAGTCTCCGGTCGGCAGCTGGGCCGGCGAGCTCCTCGGCCAGCTCGGGGGTCAGCACGTCGGGCACGCACGTCTGCAGCAGCAGCCTGCGGGTCTCCGGCTCCTGGACGCCCAGGACCTCGGCGAGCAGGTAGGCGTTGATGTCGGCGTCCTGCGCGACCACAGCGGCCACCGACTCCTCGGGGTGCTCGTGCCGCGACAGGGCGCGGGCGGCGAAGCGCAGCCCGGCCGCCCAGCCGTTCAGCCGGGCGTTGAGGTCGTGGACGGTGACGTCGCCGAGATCGGCGCCGCTGCGCCGCAGCAGCTCGCCCGCCTCGGGATCGGTGAGGGCCAGGTCGGCCCCGCGGACCTCGACCAGCGAGTCGTCGAGCCGGTAGCGGTACAGCGGCAGCACCGGGTCGACCCGGGTCGCGAAGACCAGGCGGAGCGCACCGTGGGCGTGGTCGACGAGATAGGACAGCTCGGCGGCCAGCTCGGGGTCGCGCAGCTCGTAGCCGTCGAGGACCATGGTCCATCGTCGTACCGATGCCGAGAGCACCGCGGCCAGTGCTTTCAGCCGGGAGCGTCCCAGCAGCAGGTCCGGGTCCGGCTGCTCGGCGATGCGGGGCAGCCGCATGCCCAGCCGGGTGAGGCAGTCCATCAGCGGCTGCCACAGGCGGGAGTCGTCGTCCTCGAAGGTGATCCAGCCGACGAGGTCCTTGCGGGGCGACCGGCCGTCACGCAGCCACTCGGCGACCAGGGACGTCTTGCCGGACCCCGCAGGGCCGCTGACCAGGACCAGCGGTGTGGCCGTGGCGCCGTCGAGCGCCGCGACGAGACGCGGGCGGCACACGTGGAGCGGTGGCACCTCCGGGATCCCGGCCCGGGACGAGGTCGAGGGGTCGCGCATGGCTGCCTGGCCGGTCGTGCTCGGATCGGTACCCATCACCCTGCCTCGTCGTGGTGCGAGTCTTCCCCCGTCGAAAACGCTAGGAGGGGGTGTGGTGGGCCTCTAGGGGACGAGGGCGGGCAAGTCGGGACCTTCGGCAGGTTGTGTGCAGAACAGCCATCTCATCCGTTTCGTGTGAGGCGAGCCGCCTCTGCTGCGTTGGACAGTGGCGATGACCGTGCTGACCCAGGCGAGGAGGACACCCGTGAGCCAGACACAGGACGTCGAGGTCCTCCGGGCGCGGATCGCCGAGCTGGAGGCGCGGCTCGCGACCGCCGAGGCCCCGCCCGAGGAGAAGCACCACGTGCGCGGGCTCAGCGCCGTGGCCGGTGTGCTGGTGGTCCTGGCGTGCGTGCTGGCGCCGCTGTCGGTCACCTCGGTGTGGGCCAGCCGGGTCATCTCCGACACCGACCAGTACGTCAAGACCGTCGCGCCGCTGATCGACGACCCCGGCGTGCAGGCCGCGCTGGCCGACCAGGTCACCCAGGCGGTGCTGGACAACATCGACGTGGAGCGCGTGACGAGCGGGACGCTCGACGCGCTGGCCGCGCAGAAGGGCGTGCCCCCAGCGGTGTCGTCGGCCATCCCGGGGCTGCAGATCGCGCTGGTCAACGGGATCAACGGCTTCGTGGCCGACCAGGTCGACAAGATCATCGCCTCGGACCAGTTCGCGCAGGTGTGGGACCAGGTCAACCGGGTGGCCCACGAGCAGATCGTGGTCCTCCTCTCGGGGGAGCAGGGCGGGGCGGTGACCGCCCAGGGCGACAGCGTCACCCTCAACCTCGGTCCCGTCGTCGACGAGGTGAAGAGCAGGCTGGTCGCCCAGGGGTTCACGCTCGCGGAGAAGATCCCGACGGTGGACAAGACGTTCGTCCTGGTGCAGTCGAGCTCGGTCACGAAGGTCCAGTGGGCCTACAGCGCGCTGGAGAAGCTCGGGACGTGGCTGCCCTTCATCGCGGTCGCCCTGCTGGTCGGCGGGGTGCTGCTGGCCCGTGACCGGCGCCGTGCGCTGCTGCGCGGCGGCCTCGGCATCGCCGCGGCCATGATCCTGCTCGGGGTCGCGCTGGCCGTCGCCCGTACGTGGTACGTCAACGAGACGCCCGGCAACGTGCTCACGCCGGAGGCGGCCGGCAGCGTGTTCGACACGCTGGTGCGGTTCCTGCGGACCGGGCTGCGGGCGGTCGGCGTGCTGGGGCTGGTGCTGGCGTTCACCGCCTTCCTGAGCGGGCCGTCCACGGCGGCGGCCCGGACCCGGCACGCCTTCACGCACGGCATCGGCTCGGTGCGGGGCAGCGCCGAGGCCGCCGGCTGGCACACCGGCCGGCTGGGCACCTGGACGTGGGCCCACCGGACCGCGCTGCGGCTCACCGCGGCGATCCTGGGCGGCGTGGTGCTGATGTTCTGGAACCAGCCCACCGGCTGGGTCGTCGTGGGCATCGCTCTCGTGGTGGTGCTGGTCCTGGCCGTCATCGAGTTCCTCGCCCGGCCGCCCGCGCCGACATCACCCGCAGCCACGGCGCCCGCAGCGCCAGCGCCGACGCCGACGCCGTCGGAGCCGAAGCCGCCGGTGCCCCAGCCCTGAGAGCGGGGGCCGCTCAGTCCGGGGGGTGGTGGCCGTGGGCGACGCGGGGCTGCCAGTCGTACACCACCGCGGTGCCCAGGAACAGGTCCTGGACCGAGCGGTTGTCGCGGCTGACCGCCACCCACAGCACCCCGACGGGGAGCAGCGCGACGGCGAGTGCCCGGATCGTGCAGCCGACGAAGCCCAGCGCCCGCCCGCCGCGCCCGACCACACGCAGCCCCATGACGAGGTAGCCGTACGTGCGGCCGCTCAGGGTCCACGAGACGGTCAGGTAGCTCACGGTCACGACGAACGCCGACGCGAGGCTGAAGAAGAGCCCGGCGTGGGGCATCTGGAAGCCGCGCGGGTCCACGAGGAACAGGAGGGCGGCGAGACCGAAGTAGCCCGCCAGCAGGGTCAGGGCCACGACCGCGGCGTCGATGACCGCGGCGACCATCCGGGTGACCAGGCCCGCCCGGTGCCCCTGGTAGGGCCGGGCCTCCCGCGGGACGGGGGAGACCCCGCCGCCCGCTGTGCCGGCGGACACCGCGGCCTCAGGCGTTCGCCGGGCCGGGCCGGCGTCCGTGGCGCAGCAGCAGCCGGTCCACCGCGCGACCGACCGCCTGGTCGGCCTCGATGCCCTGCATGCGGACCCCGCGAACGGTCTCCGAGGCCATGGAGCCGGTGGACTCGCGGATGATCTCGGGCAGGTCGACGCCGTCGATCACCTGCTCGGCGAGGGCGATCAGGTCGACCTGCGCCAACGCCGCGTCCACGACCGGCTTCAGGTCCACGCGGCGCAGCACGGTCGAGGTCAGGTCGAGCCGGTCCAGGACGGCCTCGATGTCGAGCCGGCTCGCGACGGCGTCGAGGTCGAGCCGCTGGGCGACGGCGTCGACGTCCACCCGGCTCACCACCTCGCTGATGCTGCGCTCGTCGAGCTGGGCGAGCACCTCGCGGACCACGGCGCGCAGGTCCACGCGCTGGAGGACGGTGGCGGTGAGGTCGAGCCGGTCGAGGACGGCCTCGATGTCCAGCCGCTGCGCGACCGCGTCGAGGTCGACGCGACGTACGACCTCCGCGATCAGCTCGTCGAGCAGCCGGTCCAGCGTCCGGGTCGCGCTGCGGACGGGGGAGGAGCGGGCCACGGACGCGACTGTCGGCCCCAGGACCGGTACGACGACCGATCTCAGGACCGACAGTGGGGACAGCCTGCGCATCGCGTCGGTGGCCGTGGGACTCACGCGGACTCAGACGAGGGCCTTCTCCTTGAGTCGCTCGTACTCGGGCTGGGTGATCACGCCGGCGTCGAGCATCTTGCGCGCCTGGGCGATCTGGTCGGCCGGACTCGCCTTGGCGGCGACCTCGCGGATGTAGGCGTCCTGCTGGGCGCGCATGTCACTGACGTCGCGCTGCTGGCGCTCGGCCATGCCGCGACCCCGGGCGATCAGGTAGACCATCGCGGTCAGGAAGGGGAGGAAGATCAGGCAGATGATCCAGACGGCCTTCATCACCCCGGACGTGTCCCGGTCCCGGAAGAGGTCGGCGATGATCGAGAACATCACCATCAGGTACGCCACGAAGGCGAAAGAGATCACGATGAACCACACAACGTCCCAGAACGACATCGCAGCGTCCTTTCCTTAGGTCTACGACTGCACTCGAAGTGTCCTCGGGCGGGCCGTGGTCCCGCCTCATCCTGCGCGGACGATCCACGCTCACGCCTCCGGGGTGATGCGACCCGGGGCCCGCGGGTGTGGCATGGGCTGACGAGGGCAGCGGGGCCGGGTGAGCGATGGTGGTGGTGTCATGAGGTACGAGGTGCACGTGGCCGGGCTGGTCCCCAGCGAGCAGCTGGCCGAGGAGGTCGCGGGGCTCGGCGAGGCCGGCGTGGTCGAGCACGAGGTGTGCACGGTCCTGTCCGGCACGTTCGCCGACCAGGCGGCGCTGCACGGCTTCCTGCACCGGCTGTGGGCGCGGCGGCTGCAGGTCGTGCAGGTACGCCGCACCCGACGCCGCCAGCCCTGACCGGGTCAGCCGTCGCGGCCGGCCCGGCCGATCTGGCGCACCAGCTCGTTCATCCGCAGCGAGACCTGGTGCACGTGCGGGATGTCGTTGAGCACGACCGTGCCCTCCTCGCTGGCGGCCGACACCTTCAGCGTGCCGCAGCCGACCATCCGGTCGATCAGCCCCTGGTCGAAGGCGACGTCGTTGATCCGGTTCAGCGGGATGTCGCGGCCGGAGCGGCGCAGGATGCCGGTCCGGGTCGCGAGCCGCTCGGTGGTCAGCGTGTAGGTGCGGTTCCACCAGGCCAGCGCCGGCCACACGCCGAAGACCAGCACGACGCCGGCGAACGCCACCCAGCCCAGGGTGTCCAGCCAGGCGAGGAACCCGTCCTCGGGGCCGAGGGCCAGCACCACGACCAGCCCGACCAGCGCCGCGATGCAGATCAGCATGGCGCCGAGCAGGTGCTTCCAGTGCTCGTGCATCTCGAGGACGATCGTCTCGCCGGGCGAGAGCTGGTCGGCAGGCAGTCCCATGCCGCCATGGTCGTGGCCGGGACCGGCTCCCGCTCAGGGTCGGAAGTCCCACGCTGGGGAGAGGGGCACACGCGCGCCCCTCTCCCCAGTGCTCGGGTCAGTCCCCGTCGCGGCCCAGCCCGGCGTGCGCGTCGCGCAGCTCCCGCTTGAGGATCTTGCCGCTCGGGTTCTTCGGGAGCGCGTCGGCCACCACGACGTACTTGGGCGCCTTGTAGTGCGCGAGCACCTCCCGGCTGTGCGCGAGGACCTGCTCGGAGGTGAGCGTGACGCCCTCCTTCGGCACGACCACCGCCGCGACGGCCTCGACCCAGCGGGGGTGGCTGATCCCGAAGACGGCGACCTCGGCGACGCCGTCGAGGCGGTAGATCGCCTCCTCCACCTCGCGGCTGGCGACGTTCTCGCCGCCGGTCTTGATCATGTCCTTCTTGCGGTCGACGACGTAGAGCCGGCCCGCCTCGTCGACGTACCCGAGGTCCCCGGAGTGGAACCAGCCCTCGCGGAACGCCTCGGCCGTCTTCGCCTCGTCGCGGTAGTAGCCCAGCGTCGCGTGCGGCGAGCGGTGCACGATCTCACCGACGGTGCCGGCCGGCACCGGCCGGTCGAGGTCGTCGACGATGCGGGTCTCGACGTTGAGGGCCGCGCGGCCGGCCGAGCCGGCGTGCGCCAGCTGCTCGTCGGGACCGAGGATCGTGGCCAGCGGGGCCATCTCGGTCTGGCCGTAGAAGTTCCAGAGGTCCACGTCGGGCAGCCGACGCTGGATCTCCTTGAGCACCTCGACCGGCATCGGCGAGGCGCCGTAGTAGCCCTTGCGCAGGCTGGACAGGTCGGTGCTGTCGAAGTCGGGGCAGCGCAGCAGCCCGATCCACACCGTCGGCGGGGCGAAGAACTTGGTGACCCGGTGCTCCTCGACGGCGCGCAGGATCGCAGCGGGGTCGGGGCCGGGCAGGATGATGCTGGTCGCGCCGAGGTAGACGTCGGTGCCGAGGAAGCAGTCGAGCTGGGCGCAGTGGTAGAGCGGCAGCGTGTGCAGCTCGACGTCGTCGGCGGTCATGTTGCCGTCGAGGGCGCAGGAGACGTACTGCCACAGCAGCGACCGGCTGGACAGCAGCGCGCCCTTGGGTCGGGACTCGGTGCCGGAGGTGAACATCATCCGGACCGGGTCGTCGTCGGCGACCAGCACCTGCGGCGGGGTCCCGTCGTGGTCGAACCACTCCTGGGCGTCGGTCCAGCCGTCCGGGACCGCCGCGTCGCCGAGGCGTACGACGGCCCGGGTCGCGACCGTCCCCTCGGCGGCCGCCAGCGCCTTCTCCGCGGTCGGGAGCAGGGCGTCCTCGACCACGAAGGCGGTGGCCCCGCTGTGGTCGAGGATGAACGCGATCTCGTCCCCGTTGAGCATGAAGTTCACCGGCACCAGGACGACGCCGGCGCGGGCGGCCGCGAAGCTCAGCACCGCGAACTGCCAGCAGTTGTGGCAGAGCAGCGCCAGCCGGTCGCCCTGGGCCAGCCCCGCGGCCACCAGGGCCGCGGCGGCCCGGTCGACGACCGCGTCCAGCTCGGCGAAGCTCAGCCGGGTGGGGCCGTCGACGATGGCCGGCTTGTCCGGGACCCGGCGCGCGGTGCGCCGCGGCAGGTCGCCGAGCGACTGCTGACGCGCCTGCTGGACGAGCTGCTCGACGGCCATGCGGACTCCTCGGGTCGGTGGTGTGGTGCCCGTCACGTTATCCGCGGTCGGGTTGGTCCCGCGTGGGTCCGCGGCCCACTACCGTTGCGCCATGCGACTCGACTGGATCCCGGCGTCGGCGGCGGCGTTCGTGACCGGGGCGATGGCACTGACCTTCGGGTCGCTGCTGCTCCCGACGGGGTCCGACTCGGCGGACACGCTGCGCATCGTGCAGCAGCAGGACGGCCGGTGGCTGGCCGCGGCCGTCGTCTTCTTCATCGCGGCGGTCGCGCTCACCCTCGGGCTGCCTGCGGCGCTGAGCCTCTTCGACCGCCGCGGCCGAGGGCTGGCGATGGTGAGCACGGTCGTGCTCGCCATCGGGTTCCTCGGCACCGCCGGCTACGCGATGCTGATGGTGTTCTTCCGGGCGATGGTGCTCAACATCCCCATCGACGACCAGGCGCTCGACAACGTCAGCCACGAGGCCGGGCTGGCCGTCTTCCTCTACGGCTGGATCGCCGGCTTCTACGTCGGCGAGCTGCTGTTCGCGATCGCGCTGCTGCGCGCCGGCACGGTGGCGCACTGGGTGCCCGCCGTGCTGCTGGCGCACGTCGCCTCGCTGACGGTGAGCAACCTGCTGCCCCAGGCGCTGTCGCAGAGCCTGGTGCTCCTGGTGGCCGTCGGGTTCGCCGGGGTGGCCATCGAGGCCGTCACCCGCGACAGCGAGCGCCGCCGCGCCACGCCGGTCCGGCTCTGACACCGCCTCGCCCCGGCAGCGGTGGTAGGCCCTAGGGTGGCGCGCGTGATCGACGGGGAGCCCGCGCGGCAGGTCCAGGACGAGCTCGAGGCGGCACAGGAGGCGGTCGCCGACCACCAGCGCCTCACCGGCCGGGTGGACCGGGCGCAGCGGGCGGTGCAGGGGGCGAGCCAGGTTCTCGTCGAGGCCAGGTCGGTGCTGGGTCGGGAGACCTCGGACGTCGCGAAGCTGGAGTCGTTCAGCCCCACGCGCATCTGGGCCGGGCTGCGCGGCAGCCGCGATGTCGACCTGGCCCGCGAGCAGGCGGAGCAGCAGGCGGCGGCGTACGCCGTCGCGCAGGCGGAGTCGCGGCTCGCCCAGGCCCGAGCGGAGCACGACGCCGCGGCGGCCGCGCTGGCGGCCCTCGGCGACGTGGCTGCCCGGCGCGAGCGGGCGCTGGCCGCGAAGGAGGAGCTGCTCACGGCGTCCGGCGCCCCCGGTGGGACCGAGCTCACCGCGATCGCCGGGGAGCTGGGCGGCCTGCGCAGCCAGCTGCACGAGGTCCGCCAGGCACTCGACGCCGCGGGCGCGGCCGCGGCGCGACTGGCCGACGCCGGCGTGATGCTGGGCAAGGCGCACGACTGGTCGACCTACGACACCTTCCTCGACGGCGGCATGCTCGGCGACATGATGAAGTACGACCGGATGGACCGGGCCTCGGCGCTCATGCGCGAGGCGGACCGAGCGATGCGGCACCTGTCGACCGAGCTCGCCGACGTGGGCGTGGCGGGGGTGGGCGGTGTCGAGGTGACCGGTCTGGTGCAGGCCTTCGACGTCTGGTTCGACAACATCTTCAGCGACTGGTCGGTCCGCACCCGGATCGCCGAGGCGGCCCGACGTACCGATGCCGCGGCCGCCGCCGTCCACCGCGTGCGCGCCGGGCTGGGCGCCCGGGAGACCGAGCTGGCGGGCGCCGTCGCGAGGTTGGCCGCCCGGCGCGAGGAGCTCCTGCTCAGCCCTGCCTGACATGGCCGAGTCGGCGCCGGTTGACCCACGGGTGTGTCAACCAGCGCCGACTCGGCGTTGTCGTGCGGCCGGACGGGGCCGACCCGGCTACTTGGACTTGCGGGCCCGGGCGGCGATCTTGGCGCGCTCGTTCTGGTCGAGGATCACCTTGCGGATCCGGACCGTCTCGGGCGTGACCTCGACGCACTCGTCGTCGCGGCAGAACTCCAGGCACTGCTCCAGCGACAGCTTCTTCGGCGGGATCAGCTTCTCGAAGTTGTCGGAGGTGGCGGACCGGATGTTGGTCTGCTGCTTCTCCTTGGTGATGTTGACGTCCATGTCGTCGGCGCGGGAGTTCTCGCCGACGATCATGCCCTCGTAGACCTCGGTGGTCGGCTCGACGAACATCACGCCGCGCTCCTGCAGCGAGGTCATGGCGTACGCCGTCGCGGCACCCTTGCGGTCGGCCACCAGCGAGCCGTTGTTGCGGCTGCGGATCTCGCCGGCCCACGGCTCGTAGCCCTCGGAGATGTGGTGGGCGATGCCGGTCCCGCGGGTGTCGGTGAGGAAGTCGGTGCGGAAGCCGATCAGGCCACGGGCGGGGACCAGGAACTCCATGCGGACCCAGCCGGTGCCGTGGTTGGTCATCTGCTCCATGCGGCCCTTGCGGGTGGCGAGCAGCTCGGTGATCGCGCCGAGGTACTCCTCCGGCGCGTCGATGGTCAGCCGCTCGACGGGCTCGTGCAGCTTGCCGTCGATCTCCTTGGTGACCACCTGCGGCTTGCCGACGGTCAGCTCGAAGCCCTCGCGGCGCATCTGCTCGACCAGGATCGCCAGCGCCAGCTCACCGCGGCCCTGCACCTCCCAGGCGTCGGGGCGCTCGGTCGGGAGGATCCGCAGCGACACGTTGCCGATCAGCTCGGAGTCGAGGCGGTCCTTGACCAGGCGGGCGGTGACCTTGGAGCCCTTGACCCGGCCGACCAGCGGCGAGGTGTTGGTGCCGATGGTCATCGAGATGGCGGGCTCGTCGACGTGGATGAGCGGCAGCGCGACCGGGTTCTCCGGGTCGGCCAGCGTCTCGCCGATGGTGATGTCCGGGATGCCGGCGATCGCGACGATGTCACCGGGGCCGGCGGACTCGCCCGGCTTGCGCTCGAGGCCCTCGGTGACCAGGAGCTCGGTGATCTTGACGTTCTTGACCGAGCCGTCGCGCTTCATCCAGGCGACGTTCTGGCCCTTCTTCAGGTTGCCCTGGTGGATGCGCAGCAGCGCGAGGCGGCCGAGGAACGGCGAGGAGTCGAGGTTGGTGACGTGCGCCTGCAGCGGCGCGCCCTCGTCGTACGTCGGGGCCGGGATCGTCTCGAGGATGGTCTTGAACAGCGGCTCGAGGTCGGGGGAGTCCGGCAGCTCGCCGTTCTCGGGCTGCTCGAGGCCGGCGACACCCGCGCGGCCGGAGGCGTAGACGACCGGGAAGTCGAGCGCGTCCTGGCTGTGGTGCTCGTCGAGCAGGTCCATGAACAGCTCGTAGGTCTCGTCCACGACCTCGGCGATCCGGGCGTCACCGCGGTCGGTCTTGTTGACCACGAGGATCACCGGCATGTCGGCGTTGAGCGCCTTGCGCAGCACGAACCGGGTCTGCGGCAGCGGGCCCTCGGAGGCGTCGACCAGCAGCACGATGCCGTCGACCATCGACAGGCCGCGCTCGACCTCGCCACCGAAGTCGGCGTGGCCGGGGGTGTCGATGATGTTGATCGTCATCGGCTTGCCGTCGGCGGCCGGCCCGGCGTAGTGGACCGCGGTGTTCTTCGCGAGGATCGTGATGCCCTTCTCGCGCTCCAGGTCGCCGGAGTCCATGACGCGCTCGGCGACGCTCTCGGCCTGGTGGGCGGTGAAGGCGCCGGCCTGGCGGAGCATGGCGTCGACGAGCGTGGTCTTGCCGTGGTCGACGTGCGCGACGATGGCGACGTTGCGCAGGTCGTTGCGCTTGGAAGTTCCAGACATGGAGGTACGGCGTCACTTTCGGTGGCGAGTGGGGTGCTGGCCCGGAGGGCCCCGAGGAGTCTACGCGGCTGCGGGGTCGCGTCCCGCATCGTCGCTGGGCCGGCTGGCCCCGCTGTCTAGGGTGGGGAGCATGGTCACGATCGCCACCACCGACCGGGTCGACCGCGACGGACTGCTGGAGTTCGTCCGCCCCCGGCACCAGATGACGCTGATGACGACGCGGCGCGACGGGCGCCCCCAGGTCTCCCCGGTCACCGGCGGAGTCGACGCGGAAGGCCGGATCGTCATCTCCACCTACCCGCAGCGCGCCAAGGCGGCCAACCTGCGGCGCGACCCGCGGGCGACCGTGCTGGTGCACTCCGACGAGTGGAACGGGCCCTACGTCCAGGTGGACGGCACGGCCGAGGTCCTCGACATGCCGAGCCAGGAGGCCGAGGACGCGCTGGTGGAGTACTTCCGCTGCATCTCGGGGGAGCACCCCGACTGGGAGGAGTACCGCCAGGCGATGCGCCGCCAGGGCAAGTCGCTGATCAGGATCACGCCCGAGTCGTGGGGGCCGGTCGCCACCGGAGGGTTCCCGCCCGACCGCGCACCCGCGTGAGCCTGCCCGAGCGCTCGCCGTACCGGGACCGCTGACCCTCTTGCGGGTGTCGGCGGTGTCGTCTTGTCTGGACCCGTGACCACTCTCGGGCCCTGCCAGTTCGTGCCGCCGTACCTCCTCGAGCACCTCGCCGGGGCCGACCCGGCGGCCGCCGACCCCTGCCGGGCGACGCTCGTCGTCGATGCGCGGCTGCGCACGACCAGGCTCGCGCCGCCGACGACGCAGCAGGCGATGGTCGCGCCGAGCGGGCCGGCCTGGACGGTGCACACCGCCGCGAACACCTCCACCCTCCCCGGCACCGCGGTGCGGTCGGCGGGGGAGCCGGAGTCGGGGCACGCGGCGGTCGACGAGGCCGCGACCGGCATCGCCGGCTCGCTGGCGCTGTTCGCGGAGGTCTACGGCCGGGAGTCGTACGACGGCCGCGGGGCGCGGGTCAGCCTCACCGTGCACTACGGCAGGGCCTACGACAACGCGTTCTGGGACGGCACCCAGCTGGTGTTCGGCGACGGCGACGGCAGGGTGTTCGGCCGGTTCACCCGTCCGGTCGACGTGCTCGGCCACGAGTTCACGCACGCCGTCACCGAGCACACCGCGGCGCTCGAGTACGCCGGTCAGCCGGGCGCGCTGAACGAGTCGGTCTCCGACGTGTTCGCCTCGTGCCTCAAGCAGCGGTTGCTCGGGCAGGGCGCGCTCGAGGCCGACTGGCTGATCGGCGAGGGCATCTTCCTGCCCGGGGTGCAGGCGCGGGCGCTGCGCGACATGGCGGCGCCCGGCACGGCGTACGACGACCCGGCGCTCGGCAAGGACCCGCAGGTGGGCCACATGTCCGACTACGTCGACACCACCGACGACAACGGCGGCGTGCACCTGAACTCCGGCATCCCCAACCGGGCCTTCCAGCTCGCCGCGACCGCGATCGGCGGGAGCTCCTGGGAAGGGGCCGGGGCGATCTGGTACTCCGCCCTCACCGGGGGCCTGGTCACCGCGCGGACCGACTTCGCGGGGTTCGCCGCGGCGACCCTGGCGGCCGCCGGGCCGCACGCCGACGCGGTGCGCGGCGCGTGGGAGCAGGTGGGCGTGGACGCCGAGTCAGGGACGGCGGGTGCGCCGACGGGTGGTGCCGGTGCCGGCGCTGGGACCGGTGGCGGCGGTGGCCGCGGGACGGCGCGGGTGGCGGTGCGGCGTACCGGTGGCTTCACCGGCCGCCCGGTCGACGGCGTGCTGGAGCTCGACGACGACCCCCGCAGCCACGAGGCGCGGACGCTGCTGGACCGGATCGACCTCCGGGCGGCCCGCACCGGCCTGCCGCACCCCGACATGTTCGTCTACGAGTTCGACCTCGACGGCGACCGCGCGGTCGTCCCCGAGCAGCACCTCACCGAGGACCTGCGCCGGCTCGCCGACCTGGTGCTCGCCCCTGACCAGGGATAGTCCGGCACGTTCCTGACACCGGGTCGAGCAGCGACGAGAACGTGCCGGACCACCCGTGAAGACGTGCCGGACCCCCCGATCAGTCCAGGGCGCGGTCGAGGGCGGCCTCGACGTGCAGCGTGGTGCAGGGGAAGACCGGCAGCTCGACGTCGGCCTGCTTGATCAGCAGCTCGAGCTCGGTGCAGCCGAGCAGGACCCCGCCCGCGCCGGCGTCCCACAGCTCCTCGACGATCGAGACGACCCGCCGGCGGGTGCGGTCGAGGACGTGCCCGTGGACGAGCTCCTCGTAGATCGCGGTGTTGAGCCACTCGTGGTGCTCCTGCGCCGGGACGATCGCGGTCACGCCGTGGGTGGCGAGCCGGTCGGTGAAGAAGCTGTCCTCCATGGCGACCTTGGTGCCGATGAACCCGACGGTGCTCACGCCCTGGTCGAGGCAGGCCCGCGCCACCACGTCGGCGAGGTGGATGAGCGGGATGTCGACGGCGGCCTCGACCTGGTCGGCCACCTTGTGGAACGTGGTCGTGCACAGGAGCAGGAAGTCGGCGCCCGCGCGCTCCACCCCGCGGGCCGCGTCGGCGAGCAGCTCACCGACCTGCTGCCAGCGCTCGTCGTCCTCGAGGTGGGTCACCTCGGCGAAGTCCACCGTGCTGAGCACCAGCTTGGGCGAGGAGAGCCCGCCGAGCCGCTGCTGCACGCCGAGGTTGAGGTCGCGGTAGTACACCGCGCTGCTCTCCCAGCTCATCCCGCCGATCAGTCCGATGGTCTGCACGGGGGCGAGTCTGGCACGTCCGGCGTACGACGAGGACGTGGCTCAGTCCCCGGAACGCCCGGGGGGTTGTCAGCCAGTTCCTGTGCTTGTCAGCCGTTGCACCGGCCGACAAGCACAGGAGTCACCGGCCAGCCGGTGAGTCCTGCACGCGGTGCACCTTGTGCTGGGCCGCCTGCGCCCGCGGGCGGATGACCATCTCGTCGACGTTGAAGTGGCTGGGCAGGCTCGCGATCCACCGGACCGCCTCGGCCACGTCCTCGGCCACCAGCGGCTCGGGGACGCCGGCGTACACCGCGTCGGCCTTCGCCTGGTCGCCGCCGAAGCGCACGACCGCGAACTCGTCGGTGCGGACCATGCCCGGCGCGATCTCGGAGACCCGGATCGGCTCGCCGCACAGCTCGAGCCGCAGCGTCTCGGTCACCACCTGGGTGCCGTGCTTGGCGGCGGTGTAGCCCGCGCCGCCCTCGTAGGCGATCCGCCCGGCGGTGGAGCCCATGTTGACGATCAGCCCGTCGCCGCTGGCGCGCAGGGCCGGCAGCAGCGCCTGGGTCACGTTGAGGAGGCCGAGCACGTTGACCTCGTACATCGCCCGCCAGTCCGCGGGGTCGGCCTGCTCGACGTACTCCGACCCGAAGGCGCCGCCGGCGTTGTTGACCAGCACGTGCAGCGTGCCGCCCACGGCCTCGACCAGGCCCCGCACCGACTCCGGCGAGGTCACGTCGCACTCCACAGCCACCCCGCCGATCTCCTCGGCGAGTGCCTCGACGCGGTCCCGGCGGCGGGCCGCGCAGACGACCCGGAAGCCGTCGGCGGCGAGGGCCCGGGCGGACGCGGCGCCGATCCCGCTGCTGGCTCCGGTGACGACGGCGGTGCGCGAGGTGCTCATGCGCCGATTGTGCCGTGACGGTGCCCACGCTCCGTGGTGGGGTGGCCGCGCCGGTGGCATCATGACCTGTCGATCGCACCGCCCTTCCCGAAGCTGGAGCCCATGGATCTGCGCAGCCTCGCCCGTCTCGCGGGCCTCGTCGGCGGCCTCTGCTGGCTGGTCCGTCTCGTGCTCGACCTCGGTGGCAGCGGCGGAGCCGCCGGTCTCCTGCACTGGCTCGGGCTGGTGCTGCTCGCGGTGGCGCTCGTCGGCGCAGGTGCCGCGCTGGTCAGCACCAGCGCCACCTGGCTGCGCGCCATCGTCGCCGTCGCGTTCCCGCTGCTGGTCTGGTCGGTCCTCGAGGTCCTGCACGACGGCGGCGACCCCGAGGTGATCGACGGCCTCTTCGGCCTGGTGGTGGCCGTGGTGGCGGCCGTCGCGCAGGCCAGGTCGCGCCCGGAGCCGGTGCGCCGGTCGCGCTCCACCGGCGCGCACGCCCGCTGACGCGGGGCCCTGAGTTCGCGCGTCCACCGTTCGGGTACGACGTACCGGTCGAGGGTGGGAATCAGCGGGGGCCCGCGCTGGTTCTTGTTGGTTGGATCAATCGACGGAAGGGACCCAGTGGATCGCATCAGGCGCCTGGCGATGATCAGCCTGCACACCTCCCCGCTCGACCAGCCGGGCACCGGCGACGCCGGCGGCATGAACGTCTACGTGATCGAGCTGTCGCGCCGGCTGGCCCAGCAGGGCATCGAGGTCGACATCTTCACGCGCGCCACCAGCTCCGCGCTCGACCCGGTGGTCGAGGCCGCGGACGGGGTCTGGGTGCGGCACATCCACGCCGGGCCGTTCGAGGGGCTGACCAAGGGCGAGCTGCCGGGCCAGCTGTGCGTCTTCGCCCGGGAGGTGCTGCGCGCCGAGGCGGCGCAGCCGGTCGGCCACTACGACGCCGTGCACTCCCACTACTGGCTCTCCGGGCAGGTCGGCGCGCTCGCCCGCGACCGCTGGGGCGTGCCGCTGGTGCACACCATGCACACGATGGCGAAGGTCAAGAACGACGCGCTCGCCACCGGTGACACCCCCGAGCCGGTCGCCCGGATCATCGGCGAGGAGCAGGTGGTCGAGGCGGCGGACATGCTGATCGCCAACACCGACCTCGAGGCCAAGCAGCTGATCAACCTGTACGACGCCGAGGCCGGCCGCGTCGAGGTGGTGCACCCGGGCGTCGACCTCTCCGTCTTCCGCCCGCTCGACCGGGCCGCCGCCCGGGCCGACCTGGGCCTGCCCGCCGATGCGCACGTGCTGCTGTTCGCCGGCCGCATCCAGCCGCTCAAGGCTCCGGACGTGCTGCTGCGGGCCGTGGCCGAGCTGCTCGCCCAGACGCCGGGGCTGCGGTCGCGTCTGGTCGTCCCCGTGGTCGGCGGCCCGTCCGGCTCGGGCCTCGAGCACCCCGAGTCCCTCGCCCAGCTCGCCAGCGAGCTCGGCCTCGACCACGTGGTCAGGTTCGTCCCGCCGGTCGCCCAGTCCGACCTGGCGCGCTGGTGCGCGGCCGCGACCCTGGTGGCCGTGCCCTCCTACAACGAGTCGTTCGGCCTGGTCGCCGTCGAGGCCCAGGCCACCGGGACCCCGGTCCTCGCGGCCGCGGTCGGCGGTCTCACCACGGTGGTGCGCGACGGCCACAGCGGGCTGCTCATCGAGGGTCACGAGCCGCGCGACTGGGCCGCGGCGCTGCGCCGGGTGATCGAGGACGACGAGCTGCAGGTGCGGCTCTCGGCCGGCGCGCTGGAGCAGGCGCGCCAGTTCGCGTGGGAGCGGACCGCGGAGCGCACCCTCGAGGTGTACGAGCGGGCCCGCTCGTTCATGCGAGAGTCCGTGTCGTGACCTCGCCCGCCGCGACCATCCGCGACCACCTCACCGAGAACGACATCGAGTTCGAGGAGCTCTCCGACGGCGTCTTCTCGTTCTCGCTTCCCGGGGAGAAGAAGCTGCAGACGGCCGTCCGGCTCGACGTCGGCGAGCACGCGCTCGGCGTGCACGCCTTCGTCTGCCGCCGACCCGACGAGAACCACGAGCGGGTCTACCGCTGGCTGCTCGAGCGGAACCTGAAGATGTACGCCGTCTCCTTCGCCGTCGACCGGCACGGCGACATCTACCTCGACGCCCGGCTGCCGCTGTCCGTGGTCACGCCCGACGAGCTGGACCGGCTGCTCGGGTCGGTGCTCTCGAACGCCGACGAGTCGTTCAACGCCATCCTCGAGCTCGGTTTCGCCTCCTCGATCCGCAAGGAGTGGGAGTGGCGCAAGCTGCGCGGCGAGTCGACGAAGAACCTCGAGGCTTTCCGCGGCTGGCTGGAGTCGGGCGAGGAGCCCGAAGCCGGCTGATCAGCAGGCCTTCGCGGGCTCCTGCGCGATCGTCCGCGGCTTGCGCCGGGCCACGGCGACGCCGACGAGGGCGAGCGCGCCGCCGGCGTACGCCATCGTGGGCGGCGCCTCGCTGAGGAAGACCACGCCCATCACGATGGTCAACGGCGGCACGAGATAGGTCGTCACGCCCAGGCTGCTCGCGCTCATGTGCGTGAGGGCGAAGGCGTACGTCGTGAAGGCGATCGCGGTCGGGAAGACCCCGAGGTAGACTACCCACGCGATCGAGGAGGCGGGTGCGTCGGCGGTCTCGCGGACCAGGTCCCCGGCGAACGGCAGGCACGCGAGCGCGCCGACCGTGCACGCGAGCCAGGTGACGTGGACGGCCTGGACCCGGGCCATCAGGGGCTTCTGCAGGATCACGCTGACCGAGTAGACGACGGCGCTGAGCACGCAGAGCAGGACGCCGAGGACGTCGTGGTTGCTGCCGGGGGAGGTCGAGAGGCCGATCAGCGCCACGCCGCCGAACGCCAGCGCCAGCCCGATGCCGAGGAAGACCGTGAACCGCTCCGAGAGGAAGAGCGCGGCCAGCAGCGCGATCAGCACCGGAGAGACCTGGATCAGCATCGCCGCGGTGCCCGCGTCGACGCGACGCTCGCCCTCGTTGAGCGCGACGTTGTAGACGCCGAACCACAGCACCCCGATCACCACGATCGAGAGCAGGTCGCGCCGGCTCGGCCGGGGCACGCCGCGGCTCAGCGCGACCACGCCCAGGCACAGCGAGCCCACCACGAGGCGGCCCAGCGAGAGGGCGCCGGGGGAGAAGTCGTCGCCGAGGTAGCGGATGGCGACGAACGCGCTCGCCCACAGCAGCAGCGTGACGGCGACCGCGGCGACCGGCACCCAGGCGGCGGGCGCGCCGGTCGGGGTGCGGGCGGGGTCGGTGGTCCGGGTGATCGTCACCGGACCAGCCTAGGGACGCCCACCGACAGCCGACACGCGGTTTTCGGACGCAGCACCACGAGATCCGGCCAGCTCCCGAGGCACCGGCACGACAGGGCCCGCGCCGCCCGGGGATCCGGGCGACGCGGGCCTGAGGTGGGACGCCGGGCGTGCCGGCGGCGTCAGCGGCGAGCGGCTCAGCGGACGGCGTCGAGGGCGTCGACGACTCCGTCACCGAAGTAGCTGTTCTCCGCTGCCGTGCCGACGCAGGGCGCGCCGGCCGTGGTCGTGCCGCAGGCCTTGTCGTCGGCCTGGGCGCGCAGCTCGGCCACCATCCGGGAGGGGCTCCAGGACGGGTGCGCGGACTTCATCAGCGCGAGCACTCCGGCGACGTGCGGGGTGGCCATCGACGTGCCGCTCTTCAGGCCGTAGCCGTTGTCCTTGACGATCGTCGACAGGATCCGCGAGCCGGGCGCCGCCACGTCGATGACGCCGAGCCCGCGGTTGGAGAACCCGGAGAGCCGGCTGTCCGCCGAGTCGGCCGGGTAGCGCTCCAGCGAGGCGACCGTGACGACGCCGTCGAGCTCGGTGGGGATGTCGTTGCACCCGGCGTTGACCGTCCGGGTGATCGGCGTGCTGTCGTCCGGGCTGGTGCTGTCGGTGGTCTTGTGCGCGAGGTCGTCGTGCTCGTTGCCGGCGGCCGCGGCGGAGACGACGCCCTGGTCGATCGACCAGGCGACTGCACGGCGCACGGCCTCCTTGGCGGCGGCCTGGTCGGGCTGGTCGTCGCAGTAGTACCGGAACGGGTCGACGTAGTAGCTGTTGTTGGTCACGTCCATGTGGTGGGTCGCGGCCCAGACGAACCCGCAGACGGCGTACTCGGGGTAGATGAACCCGGCGTCGTTGACCACCTTGACCGAGGCCAGTCGCACGTTCGGCGCGACGCCCACGATGCCGACGCCGTTGCGCGCGGCGGCGATGGTCCCGGCCACGTGGGTGCCGTGGTCGCTGGTGGTGGGGTACCAGCCGGTCGCCGAGCGGTCCGGGCGTCCCGCGTCGGTGCAGTTCACCGAGTCGGCGGTGTCGATGTTCGCGGCCAGGTCCGGGTGGTCGGGGTCGATGCCGCTGTCGAGCACGCCGACGAGCACGTCGCGGTTCCCGTCGGTGATCGCGTGGGCCTGGTCGGCCTTGATCATCGGCAGGTCCCACTGCTCGCCCTCGCGGGGGTCGGTGGCGGTGGCAGCCGTGGGCTCGGAGCCGACGTCACCGTTGACGTCCTTCGTCGCGCCGCGCTTGTAGTCCGACGCGCCGCGGCCCCAGGGGGCACCAGCCTCCTCCGGGGTGCCCTCGGAGACGGCGACCGTGCGCGTGGCCCCGACGGAGTCGAGCGCGTTGCCGGCGCTGGCCGCGACGTCCTCGCGGAACGTCGACACGTCCGCGTGCGCCACGACGACGCCGATCTGCGGCCAGCTCTGGACGACGACGCCGCCGGCCTCGGCCACGGCGCGCTCGACCAGACGGGTCTGACCGGGGTTGGCGGCCTTGGCGTTGAGCAGGTAGCTCGAGACGACGCCGTCCGGCGTGATGACGGGCACCGGGGTGGACGCCGGCGCGGCGTCGGGGGTGGTGGCGGTCGCGCCGGGTCCGGAGAGCGCCACGAGGGCCGAGGCGAACAGCCCCGCCGTCGCGGTGGAGAGAGCGGCGGGTCGCCGCATGAAGATCATCGTGATGCCTCCCGAGAGATGAAGAGCGTCGGATCGGACGCCGGGCTCATCCTGCACTCGGAGGGGGTGCTGTGACCAGAGGTGCACGACAGGCTTTCGTGGCTGATGGGCCTGCTGGGACTTGAACGGTTCTGGCGCGGTGCCAGACTCGGGCGCATGACCGCACCCGTCGCCGGGCCCGAGCTGCTGGGCCGGGCCTACTCACTGGTCACGGCCGCCGTCGAGGACCTCGCGCCGCCGGAGCTGCTGCTCGGGACCCGGTGCCGGGGCTGGACGGTCCAGGACCTGGTCTTCCACCAGCTGCTCGACGCCCAGCGGGCGCTCGTGGCGTTCGCGACCCCCAGCGGACAGGAGCCGGACGTGGACGCGGTGACCTACTGGGCGCCGTTCCGGCCCGGGTCGGCCGGGTCCGGCGAGGGCGGCGGTCCGGGCGGGGACGACTGGGCGGGGGCGCACGCCCGCTTCGTGCGCGTGGCCTCCTCGGCGTACGTCGATCCGCGCACCCTGGTCTCGCACTGGCGCACCACCTGCGAGGCGACCGTGCGGGCGGCCGCGGCGGCCGACCCCGGAGGCCGGGTGAGCACGCAGGGCCACGTCCTCGACGTGCCTGACTTCGTCTCCACCCTCGTCGTCGAGGCGACCGTGCACCACCTCGACCTGGTCGTCGAGCTGCCCCCCGGCGCACCGGGCACCGCGCCCGACCCCGAGGGGCTGGCACTGACCCGGGCGGTGCTCGAGGGCATCCACGGCGAGCCGCTGCCTGCCACCTGGGACGACACCGCGGCCGTGCTCAAGGGCACCGGCCGGCTCGAGCTGTCCGCCGACGACCGGCAGCAGCTCGGGGCGAGCGCGGACCGGCTGCCGCTGCTGGGCTGAGGTCACCGGCGGACCGGTGCGGGGCCCGCCCTACAGGTCGAGCTTATACCCCAGCCCGCGCACGGTCACGAGGTACTTCGGCTCGCCCGGGTCGGGCTCGAGCTTGGCGCGCAGCCGCTTCACGTGCACGTCGAGGGTCTTGGTGTCGCCGACGTAGTCCGACCCCCACACCCGGTCGATGAGCTGTCCGCGGGTGAGCACCCGGCCGGGGTTGCGCAGGAACATCTCGAGCAGCTCGAACTCCTTGAGCGGCAGCCGCTGCTCCTGCCCGTCGACGGTCACCACGTGGCGCTCGACGTCCATCCGCACCGGCCCCGCCTCCAGCGCAGCCGGCTCGAGGTCGCCGGAGTCCTGGCCACGGCGCAGCACCGCCCGGATCCGGGCGACCAGCTCGCGGGGGGAGTACGGCTTGGTGACGTAGTCGTCGGCACCGAGCTCGAGGCCCACCACCTTGTCGACCTCGTCGTCCTTGGCGCTCACCATGATCACCGGGACGCTGGAGGTCTGCCGGATCTGCCGGCACACCTCGGTGCCGGGGATGCCGGGCAGCATCAGGTCCAGCAGCACGATGTCGGCGCCGTTGCGGTCGAACTCGGTCAGGGCGTCGTCGCCGGTGGCGGCGATCGCCACCTCGAAGCCCTCCTTGCGCAGCATGTACGCGAGCGCCTCGCTGTAGCTCTCTTCGTCCTCGACGACGAGTACGCGGGTCAACGGCTTGCCTCCTGGTTCCAGCGGGGGAGGGTCAAGGTGAATGTAGAGCCTTGTCCCTCCACCGACCACACACGGATGTCGCCGCCGTGGGTGGCGGCGACGTGCTTGACGATCGAGAGGCCGAGCCCGGTGCCGCCGGTGGACCGGTGGCGGGCCGGGTCGACCCGGTAGAAGCGCTCGAAGATCCGGTCGATCTCGTTCTCGGGGATGCCGATGCCCTGGTCGACCACCGAGATCTCGACGGTGGTGTCGTCGGCCTTGGTGCTGACCAGCACCGTGGAGTCGCACCCGGAGTACGACACCGCGTTGGCCACCAGGTTCGCGACCGCGGCGGTCACCTGCTCCTCGTTGCCGAGCACCTCGAGCCCCTGGGTGCCGCCGGTGACGATCGAGATCCGCTTGGAGTCGGCATCGATCGCGGAGGTGTCGACGGCGACCGCGATCACCTCGTCGAGGGAGACCGGCACCGGCGCCTCGAGCGGGTCGTCGCCCTGCAGCCGGGACAGCTCGATGATCTGCTGCACCAGCCGCGAGAGCCGGTCGCTCTCGTGCAGCATCCGGCCGGCGAACCGCTTGACGGCCTCCGGGTCCTCGGCCGCGTCGGAGACCGCCTCGGCGAGCAGCCGGATCGCGCCCACCGGGGTCTTCAGCTCGTGGCTCACGTTGCCGACGAAGTCGCGGCGTACCGCCTCCACCCGGCGCTCGCGGGTCCGGTCCTCCACCAGCGCCAGCACCAGCCGGGAGCCCAGCGGGGCGACCCGCGCGGTGACGTGGCGCGCGGGTGCGCCGGGTCGCGACATCAGCAGCTCGGTCTCCCGGATCTGCCCGTCGCGACGCACCTGGCGCACCAGGTCGGCCAGCTCGTCGGAGGACAGCGAGCTGCCGCGCACCAGCCCGAGGGCGTACGCCGGGGCCGAGGCCTTCAGCACCACGTCGCTGTCGTCGACGACGACCGCGCTCGAGCGGAGCACGGAGAGGACGGTGGCGACGCCCGGCGGGACCACGGGCTCCTCGACGTGCGTGGTGGCCTGCTGCTGACGCTCGCTGACGTGCCAGGCCAGCACGGCGCCGCCGGCGACGATGGCCCCGATGACGGCAGCCAGGAACGCCTGTGTCGTCGGATCCACGGCACCAGAGTACGCAGCGATTCACCCGCCGTTGGCACGCGAGGAGACCGGCTTCGCAACGTTCACCCGGCGTTCACGTCCTGGCCCCGGCCTGTCATTCCGCGCACCTAGGCTCCCCGTCATGCGTCAGGCCTTCCATGAACAGCTCGACTCCGTCTTCGACGACCTCTCCGGCATCGCCCAGCGGGTGGAGGACGCCGTCCGGCTCGCGACGAGCGCCCTGCTCACCGGTGACGCCGAGACCGCCGAGCGGGTGATCAGCGACGACGTCGAGATCGACCGTGCCCGCGAGCGCGTGGAGGACAAGGCGTTCTCCCTGCTGTCGTTGCAGCAGCCCGTCGCCGGCGACCTGCGCACCATCGTGGCGGCGCTGCGCATGGTCAGCGAGCTCGAGCGGATGGGCGACCTCTCGGTCCACGTCGCCAAGATCGCGCGGCTGCGCACGCCGTACGTCGCGGTGCCCGAGGAGGTGCGTCCCACCATGTCCCGGATGGCCGAGGTCGCCGAGGACATGGTCGCCCAGCTGCTGCAGATCATCACCGCCCGCGACGTCGAGGCCGCCATCGAGCTCGGCCGCGACGACGAGGAGATGGACCAGCTGCGGCGTACGTCCTTCACCGAGCTGCTCTCCGACGACTGGAGCCACGGCGTCGAGGCGGCCGTCGACATCGCCCTGCTGGGCCGCTACTACGAGCGGATCGCCGACCACGCCGTCTCGGTCGCCAACCGGGTGGTCTTCGTCGTCACCGGCGAGAACCCGCGGGCGGTCGACGCCTGAGAAAATGCGATAGTCCGGCACGTTTCCTCGTCGGGCCTCTCGGCCCGGTGTGGGAAACGTGCCGGACTATCTCTGCTTCAGCGGCCCTGGTTCGCGACGGCGGCAGCAGCGGCGGCCGCGGCCTCGGGGTCGAGGTACTCGCCACCCGGGACGGTCGGGCGCATCTGGTCGTCGAGGCGGTAGACCAGCGGCATGCCGGTGGGGATGTTCAGCCCGGCGATGTCCTCGTCGCTGATGCCGTCGAGGTGCTTGACGATGCCGCGCAGGCTGTTGCCGTGGGCGGCGACGAGCACGGTGTGGCCGGCCCGAAGGTCGGGCACGATGCCCGACTCCCACCAGGGCAGCATCCGGGCGATGACGTCCTTGAGGCACTCCGTGCGGGGCATCTCGTCGCCGAGGTCGGCGTACCGCGGGTCGCCCGCCTGCGAGAACTCGCTGTCGTCGTCCAGCGGCGGGGGAGGTACGTCGAAGCTGCGGCGCCAGAGCATGAACTGCTCCTCGCCGTACTGCTCGAGCGTCTGCTTCTTGTCCTTGCCCTGCAGCGCGCCGTAGTGGCGCTCGTTGAGGCGCCAGGAGCGCCGCACGGGGATCCAGTGCCGGTCCGCGGCGTCCAGCGCGAGCGCGGCGGTGTTGATCGCGCGGCGCTGCAGCGAGGTGTGCACCACGTCGGGGAGCAGCCCGGCGTCGCGCAGCTGCTCACCGCCACGGACGGCCTCGGCGCGACCCTTCTCGCTGAGGGCGACGTCGACCCAGCCGGTGAAGAGGTTCTTGGCGTTCCACTCGCTCTCGCCGTGGCGGAGCAGGACGAGCGTGTGGGTCATGGTCACTCCGAGGGGGAGGAGGAGGGGGACTCGGTCGCCGACTCCGAGGGGGTCGCGGACTCCCCGGTCGAGGGCGTGGCCGACTCGGACGCCGAGGTGTCGAGGCCCTCGTAGATGTCGGTGTCGGTGACGACCGGGACCTTCATCTCGGCCTTCTCGCCGGAGCCGAAGGTCACCGTGACCGGGACGAAGTTGCCGGCCTTGAAGGTGCCCGAGACGGGGATGCCGCCGTCGGTGGCCAGGTTGACCAGGCCGCCGGCGTCGATCGTGATCGGGGAGAACGACCCGGACTGGATCGGGCTGTCGCCCGCGCCGTCGAGCGACTCGACGGTGTTCTCCTTCTCGGTGTCGTTGTTGGAGAAGGTGGCGATGAAGGTGCCGGAGTCGTCCTGCCCGGAGACGATCACCGCGCCGAGGACGTCGACGGACGCGTCCCGGTCGTTGACGCCGTTGGCCGGCGTGTAGACCCGGTCGGTCGCGTAGTTGAACCCGCACGACGTGAGCACGGGAGTGGCGAGCACGATCCCGCCCACGGCGAGCGCCAGGGAACGGCGGAGCGGGCGGCGGGGACTGCGTCGCAGGTGCATCTTCTGGGCCTTCGCAGGTCGTCGTCGGGCCGTTCGGCAGCGCCGGTACGGCGGTGTGCGGTGCACGGTTTCGCGCACAGCCTAGCGGTCGCCCGTCGCGCTCACTGGGCCAGCCCGACCATGCTGGCCGCGGCCAGCAACCCGGCCACCGTCAGCGCGATCCACGCCAGCGAGATGACCAGCAGCTTGGTCGCTCCGGTCTTCAGCGCGATCCGCAGCGGCAGGCTGCGCCAGCCGTCCTCGTGGTCGGCCACCAGGCCCGGGAGCGCGCGGGCGACGTGCACGCCGACGCCGAGCAGGGCCGCGAGCACGGTGACCGAGATCTCCGGCGGCGCACCGGTCGCGTCGCCGCCCCAGCCGCCGTACGAGAGGAACGCCGGGTAGAGGGCGTACGCCGCCGCCCAGGGCAGCCAGGAGAGCAGCCCACGGCGGAGCACGACGTTGCCGAGCAGGCCGAGCACCAGGGAGATCAGGTAGGCGCTGCCCGCGGTGACACCGTTCTGGATCGACAGCGGCACCACCAGCAGGACCGCGCAGACCAGCGCGAACCAGACGGTGCCAGGGTCGAGCAGGCCGCCGCCGACCGGCTTCCCGACGGGGTCGTGGCGCCGGTCGCGGGCGCGGTCGACCAGGTCGTTGTGCCAGCCGAGGATCGCCTGGCCGACGAGCACGGTGACCAGCACCAGGCCGATCTCCCGCGCGGGGCGCCCGGCGATCGCCGCGGCGGCCGCCAGCCCGGCGGCGGTCAGGAGCGCCTGTCGGGGGTGGGCGGCGCGCAGCAGCAGCACCGGCCAGGTCCGGGCGAGCGAGTGCTGACGCGGAGCCCGGCGCATCGGCCGGGTCGATCGGGCGGGGTCGGGACGCGGGGAGTCAGGGGTGGCCAGCCGCTCCTGCGCGGGCGCCGGGTCGCGGGTCTCGGCGGGCTCCGCGGACGCCTCGCGCGAGCTGCGCCCGCGCGTGCGCGCGCGCTTGAGGATGGCCATGCCCGGAAGTATCGACCACGGGGGCGCCGAGCGGCGGGATTCGGCGCTTCCCGACCCGGCGAAACCGGTTCGCGACGAGGGTGCCACCACACGCGACGGCGATCTGTCAAGCCCGGAATGCGCCTCTGACCTGCGGAAACGTCGAAGGAGGGGTTTCGAAGACGTGTTAGACTAGTCACCTAGGAAGGGGTACCTGACACATGACTTTCACCGTCGGCGAAACGGTCGTCTATCCAAACCACGGGGCCGCAGTCATCGAGGACATCGAGATGCGGAAGATCAAGGGAGAGGACCGGCAGTATCTCGTACTGCGGATCGTCGCCCAGCAGGACCTGGTCGTGCGCGTGCCGGCCTGCAACCTGGACCTGGTCGGGGTCCGCGACGTCGTCGACAAGGAGGGCCTGGACCGCGTTTTCGACGTCCTGCGCGCTGCGCACGTCGAGGAGCCGACCAACTGGTCGCGTCGCTACAAGGCCAACCTCGAGAAGCTGCACAGCGGTGACGTGATGAAGGTCGCCGAGGTCGTCCGCGACCTGTGGCGCCGCGAGCGGGACCGCGGTCTCTCCGCCGGCGAGAAGCGGATGCTGGCCAAGGCGCGCCAGATCCTCGTCTCCGAGCTGGCCCTGGCCGAGCACACGAACGAGGACAAGGCCGAGGCCATCCTCGACGAGGTCCTCGCCTCCTGATCGACCTCCGACGGACCCCCGGGTGACCACCCGGGGGGCCGTCGCATTTCGGACCACGACGTCATACGTTGGGGCTGCTATGACGACCGATCCGTACGACGTCCCGGACGCACCGCCCGCCCTCGGCTCGGTGGTGGAGCAGGGCCGCGGCTCCCTCCCCTTCACGCTCATCCACGGCGAGGCGCTGGTGGCCTGCGCCGCGTGGGCCCTCGGCGACGCCGGCGTCACCCCTGCCGACCTCGGCACCGAGTGGGCCGGCCTGGTCGACTCCGGCGAGGCGTTCGTCCTGCACGACTCGCTGTGCCCGATGACGCCCGCGTCGTTCATCGCCGCCTGCCTGGCCACCGCCGTCGAGCGTGACGTCGTCGTGGTCGGCTGCCGGCCGGTCACCGACACCGTGAAGTCGGTCGCCGACGGCTTCGTGGGCGAGACCGTGGACCGCAACGCCCTCGTGCAGGTCGCCTCGCCCGTCGTGCTCCCGCCGTCGGTGGTGGCCGCCCTCGACGGTCTCCCCACCCTGGACTTCGCTGACCTCGTCGCGGCCCTCCGCCAGCGGTTCCCGGTCGAGCTGATCGAGGCCCCTCCCGCCGCCCGCCGGGTCGCCTCGGTCGACGACGTGCGGCTGCTGGAGGCCCTGACCGCTGGATAGTCCGGCACGTTCTCCACCACCGGGGCGGACCTCCGACGGCAGGAATGTGCCGGACTACCCCCTCGAAGACAGGAACGTGCCGGACTATCCCTGGAGACGGGAGGCGAGGGTGACGTCCTCGGGGAAGGTGATCTTCAGGTTGACCGGGGTGCTGGGCACGGCCGCGACCGGGAGGGTGGCGTACCGCTCGAGGCAGGCGGCGGTGTCGGTGCCCTCGAAGCCGTCGTGCGCGGCCCGGGTGTAGGCGTCGAGCAACGGGGCGGCGCGGAAGGCCTGGGGGGTCTGGACGCCGGCGAGCCGGCCGGGGACGGACGCCGCGGCGGGGTCGCGGGGGAGCAGGGACCCGACGGGGACCACCGGGATCGCGCCGCCGTGCTCGCGGGCCGCGGCGATCGTGGCCTCGAAGAGACCCACGCCCGCCAGCGGCCGGGCCCCGTCGTGGATCGCCACCACGTCCACCTCGCCCGCCCCGATGTCGGAGGCGAGCACCCGCAGCGCGTTCCACTCCGAGGCGTGCCGGGAGCCGCCGCCGGTGACGACCAGGACCTCCCGGTCGTCGATCTGGGGGGCGACCGCCTCGGCGATCGCGTCCTCCTCGCCGGGCCGCACGACGAGCACCACGCGACGTACGTCGGCCACGGCCAGCGCCGCGCGGACCGACCACGCCACCACCGGGGCGTCCCCCAGCGGCAGCAGGACCTTGTTGACCTCGGCCCCCACCCGGCTCCCCGAGCCGGCGGCGAGGATCACGACGGCGGCGGGCACGCCGGGATCCTACGAGGTCAGTAGATCTCCTGGCCGGACCGGAGCCCCGGGTAGGCCCGGATCGAGGGCAGGTCGCCCACCCGCTCGTGGTCGGGGCCGGTGCCGGACCCGTCCATCGCCTCGGCGGCGATCGGCTTCCCGGCCGCGTCCAGGAAGGTGATCCGCTCGATCGGCTGGTAGTCCATGGCCATCGGGTCGGTCGACGCGCCCGGAGGGACGTCGCCGAGGTGGTTGAGGACGATGTAGCCGTCCCGGCTCTCGACCGTCGTGGTCCGGCCGTCGCCGGTCACGAACTCCACGGCGGCCACCGCGGCGGGCCGGCGGTCCACCCAGCTGACGGAGAACTTGGTGCAGCTCGGGTCGACCTCCCCGTCGACCAGGCCGCAGCCGCCTCCGGAGGAGTACGACGTGTCGGCGCTGCGCCCGGAGGCGTCGTACACCGTCATCCCGGACGCGAACTCCTGGCTGTCGAGGTGCACGAAGCACTCCGCCCAGTGGGACCCGTCGCCGGACTCGATCGCCAGGATCACCTGGTGCGCGGTGCGGGAGACCGCCTTGACGACCGGGTCGCCGGACCCGAAGACGGCCGCCGTCGCCCGGTCGGACTGGTTGCCGTCGCGGCACTGCTCCAGCAGCGCCGCATCGGTCCTCGGGACGTCCTGCGAGGTCGGCCCGGTCACCACCGGCGCGCCTCCGCGGTCGGTCGCCGAGTCGCTGCCGGGGGCGACCGCCCACGCCGTGCCGGCGATGGCGACCACCGCGGCGGCGGACCCCAGCGTGACCACCGCACGTCGGCGGCGCAGCAGCCTCCGGCCGACGGCGACGTCGGCGGCCACCTCGCCCTGCGGCGGCTCGGGCGTGACGGCCGCGACCATCAGGTCGTGGAACTTCTCCGGAGTCATGCTCATCGGTGCGATCCTTCCTCGGTCATCAGTGCGTGGAGCCGCTCGAGGGCCCGCGAGGTGTGGCTCTTCACGGTGCCCTCGGAGATCCGCAGGTCCTGCGCGGTCTCCGCGACCGACAGCCCCAGCCAGTGCCGCAGCACGACGGTGCGGCGCTGCATCTCGGGCAGCTGCTGGAGGGCGGCCACCAGGTCCTGCCGGTCGCCGGGGTCGAGGCCCGGCGCGGCCGGGTGGTCGAAGCCGTCGAGACCGGCCCGCTCCCGACGCCACGGCCGGCGGGACTCGTCGATCGTGGCGCGCAGGATGGTCTGCCGGACGTAGGCGTCCTCGGCGGAGGTGCGCCGCACCCGCGGCCACGCGACGTACAGCCTCGCCAGCGCGGTCTGCACGATGTCCTCGGCGGTGTGCCAGTCCCCGCAGAGGGCGTAGGCCATCCGCCGCAGCTGGGGCCGGCGTGCCTGCGCGTAGTCCACGAACTCCGCGCGCCTGTCCCGATCCGTCACGCCTGCTCCCGTCGTCGATCCCTCGCCCGTGCAGGGCTCCCGAGAAGGACGGACGCCCCCGGAGATCGGTTGTCATCCTCCCCCGGAAACCGGCCCGGACCGGTGAGGTCGTGAGGTCCGTGAGGTCGTGAGGACAAGTTGACGTCGGCGAGACCGCGGGGCGGCGGACGCGAAACCTCGGCTCCCGAGAGTGGGCGCACGACCGGATCTCACCCCGCAGGAGCACCCCATGTCCGTGACCGACGCCGCCACCCCCGGCCACCGCACCGGCCGCTGGATCGACGACTGGCGACCCGAGGACCCCGACTTCTGGGAGGGAGGTGGGAAGGCCGTCGCCCGGCGCAACCTGACCTGGTCGATCCTGGCCGAGCACCTCGGCTTCTCGGTGTGGCTGTTCTGGAGCGTGAGCGCCGCGCTGCTGGCCAAGATGGGCTTCGAGTTCTCGGTGTCGCAGCTCTTCTTCCTGGTCGCCGTCCCGAACCTCGTCGGGTCGCTGCTGCGGCTGCCCTACACCTTCGCGGTGCCGAGGTTCGGCGGTCGCAACTGGACCGTGGCCAGCGCGCTGCTGCTCCTCGTCCCGACGCTGCTGTTCGCGGTCGCGGTGCAGGACCCGGGCACGCCGTACTGGGCCTTCGTGCTGATCTCCGCCACCGCCGGTGTCGGCGGCGGCAACTTCGCCTCCAGCATGGCGAACATCAACTTCTTCTACCCGGCCAAGCGCAAGGGGCTCGCCCTCGGGCTGAACGCCGCCGGCGGCAACATCGGCGTCGCCGTGCTGCAGCTGGGGCTGCCGGTCGTGGTGGGCGGGGCCGGCCTCTTCGGGCTGGTGGCGGCCAGCAGCGGCGGGATCCACCTCGAGCGCGCGGGCTACCTGTACGCCGGCCTCGCGGTCGTCGCCGCGGTCATGGCGTTCCTCTTCATGGACAACCTGTCCGCGGCCCGCTCCAACGCCCGCGACGTCGCGGTGGTCGTCAAGCACCGGCACACGTGGGTGGTGGCGCTGCTCTACATCGGCACCTTCGGCTCGTTCATCGGCTACTCCGCCGCGCTGCCGCTGCTGATCAAGCTCGAGTTCTACGTGCCCACCCCGCTGCCCGCCGGCACCGGCATCAACTTCGCCTACTACGCCTTCCTCGGCGCGCTCGTCGGCTCGGTCACCCGGCCGCTCGGCGGCTGGCTCGCCGACAGGTACGGCGGCGCCCGGGTCACCCTGGCCACTTTCGGGGCGATGATCCTCGGCACCCTGGCGGTGCTGGCCACGCTCGCGCAGCTCACCCCGAACCCGACCTCGGACCCGGCGATCGCCACCGGCAACACCGCGATGTTCCCCTGGTTCCTGGTCGCCTTCCTCTTCGTGTTCGCCGCCACCGGCATCGGCAACGGCTCGACGTTCCGGATGATCCCGGCGATCTGGAAGGGCGACACCCGGCAGTCCTCCGCGGTCATCGGCATCGCCTCCGCGGTCGGCGCGGTCGGGGGCTTCCTGATCCCGCTCGCGTTCGGCGCTCCCTGGATCGACGACCCGGTCGCCGCCGTCCGCAGCTCGCTGGTCGTCTTCACGCTCTTCTACGCCCTGTGCCTGGCGGTCACCTGGGCGGTCTACGTCCGCCGGGCCTCGGTGGCCCGGGTCGCCGGGCTCGCCGACGCCCGCATCTGACCGGCGACCACCCGCACCCTCACGAGGAGCTCCGATGACCGACACCCACTGCCCCTACTGCTCCCTGCAGTGCGGCATGCGGCTGGGCCGGTCCGGCGCCGGCGGCCGGACGCCGGAGGTCACCGCGTGGCCGGAGTTCCCGGTCAACGAGGGGGCGCTGTGCCGCAAGGGCTGGAACGCCGCGGGCCTCTACGGCAACCGTGAGCGGCTCACCACGCCGCTGCTGCGCGACCGGGCCACCGGCGAGCTGCGGCCGGCCTCCTGGGACGAGGCGCTCGACCTGGTCGCCGGCCGGCTCGCCGCCCTGCGCGAGGACCACGGCCCCGACACGGTGGCGGTCTTCGGCGGCGGCGGGCTCACCAACGAGAAGGCCTACCAGCTCGGCAAGCTCGCGCGGGTCGCCCTCGGCACCAGCCAGATCGACTACAACGGCCGCTGGTGCATGTCCTCGGCCGCCACCGCGGGCACCCGGGCGTTCGGCCTGGACCGCGGGCTGCCGTTCCCGCTGGCCGACCTCGAGCAGGCCGACGTGGTGGTCCTGGTCGGGTCGAACCTCGCCGAGACGATGCCGCCGGCCGCCCGCCACCTCGACGCCCTGCGGGCCCGCGGCGGCCGGGTCGTGGTCGTCGACCCTCGGCACACGCCGACCGCCGCCCGGGCCGACCTGCTCGTGCAGCCGGTGCCCGGCACCGACCTCGCGCTCGCCCTGGGCGTGCTGCACCTCCTGGTCGCGGGCGGGCACGTCGACGAGGCGTACGTCGCCGCGCGCACCACCGGCTTCGAGCAGGTGCGCCGCTCGGTCGCCGCCTGGTGGCCCGAGCGGGTCGAGCGCACCACCGGCGTCGAGGTCGCCGAGCTGCGCGCGCTCGCCGACCTGCTCGCCGGGGCCGACCGGGTCATGGTGCTGACCGCGCGCGGCGCCGAGCAGCACGCCCAGGGCACCGACACGGTGCTCGCGTGGATCAACGTCGCGCTCGCGCTGGGACAGTGCGGCACGCCGTACGCCGGCTACGGCTGCCTCACCGGCCAGGGCAACGGCCAGGGCGGCCGCGAGCACGGACAGAAGGCCGACCAGCTCCCCGGCTACCGGATGATCGACGACCCGGCCGCCCGGGCCCACGTCGCCGGCGTGTGGGGCGTGCCCGCGGAGTCGCTGCCGGGGAAGGGCCGGTCGGCGTACGAGCTGCTCGACGCGCTCGGCACCGACGCGGGGCCCAAGGCGCTGCTCGTCCTCGGCTCCAACATCGTGGTCTCCGCCCCCAACGCCACCCACGTCACCCGCCGGCTCGAGTCCCTCGACCTGCTCGTCGTCGCCGACGTGGTGCTGTCCGAGACCGCTGCGCTCGCCGACGTCGTGCTGCCGGTGACCCAGTGGGCCGAGGAGACCGGCACCCTCACCAACCTCGAGGGCCGGGTGGTCCTCCGCCAGCGGGCCGTCACCCCGCCGGCCGGGGTGCGCACCGACCTCGAGGCCATGCAGGGCCTGGCCGAGCGGCTGGGCGCGCCGGTGCCGTTCGCCACCGACCCCGAAGAGGTCTTCGAGGAGCTCGGGCGCGCCTCCGCCGGCGGCCGGGCGGACTACTCCGGCATCACCTACGCGCGGATCCGTGAGGAGCAGGGCGTGTTCTGGCCCTGCCCGGCCACCACCGACGGGGAGGACCACCCGGGCACCCCGCGGATGTTCCTCGACCGCTTCGCCACCCCCGACGGCCGGGCGGTGTTCCACGCCGTCGCGCACCGCGGCCCCGCCGAGCCGCCCTGCGCCGACTACCCGGTGCACCTGACCACCGGCCGCGTGCTCGCGCAGTACCAGTCCGGCGCCCAGACCCGGCGGGTCCGCGCCCTGCCCGACGAGGGCCCGTACGTCGAGCTGCACCCGAGCCTGGCCGCCCGGATCGGCGCGGGGGAGGGCGACCCGGTCCGCATCGCCACCCGCCGTGGCGAGATGACCGCGCCGGCCCGGGTCGTGGCGAGCATCCGCCCGGACACCGTCTTCGTCCCGTTCCACTGGGTCGGCGCCAACCGGCTCACCAACGACGCGCTCGACCCCGCCAGCCGGATGCCGGAGTTCAAGGTGTGCGCCGCGACGGTGGTGCCGGCGTGACCCGCGAACGGCTCGTGGTGGTCGGCAACGGGATGGCCGCCACCCGGCTGGTCGAGGAGCTCCTCGCGCGGGGGTACGCCGGTCACGTCACCGTCCTGGGCGACGAGCCGACGCCGGCGTACAACCGGATCCTGCTCAGCGCCGTGCTCGAGGGCACCCACGCGCGCGACGCGATCGAGCTCGCCGACCCGGCGGCGTACGACCGCCACCGGGTCGACCTGCGGCTCGGCTGCCGGGTCCTCGAGATCGACCGCGACCGCCGCGAGGTGATGCTGGTCGACGGCGAGCGCGTCGCCTACGACCGGCTGGTGCTGGCCACCGGCAGCATCCCCACGCTGCCCCCGATCCGCGGCCTGGTCCGGATGGACGGCCGGCTGCACCCGCGCGTGCACGCGTTCCGCAGCCTCGCGGACTGCGAGCGGCTGGACGCGGCCGTCGCGTCCGGACCGGCGCGACCGTCGGGGATGCGCGCCGTCGTGGTCGGCGGCGGCCTGCTCGGGCTGCAGGTCGCCCGCGCCTTGACCGTGCGCGGCCTGGCGACCGAGGTGGTCGAGGGGACCGAGCACCTGCTCTCCCGGCAGCTCGGCGCCCCGGGCGGCCGCGTCCTGGCCCGCGACCTGCGCCGCCTCGGCACCGAGGTCTACACCGGCACCCGTGCGGTCCGGCTCGTCGAGGCAGGCCCGACCTGCGGGCTCGTCCTCGACAACGGGTTCACGCTCGAGACCGACCTCGTCGTGCTGACCGCGGGCGGCCGCCCGTCCACGGCGCTGGCCCGCCGGGCCGGACTGCTGGTCCGCCGTGGCGTCGTCGTCGACGGCCGGCTCGCGTCGGTCACCGACGAGCGCATCCACGCCATCGGCGACTGCGCCGAGCGGCGCGGCGTCACCACCGGCTTCGTGCCGCCCGCCTGGGAGCAGGCGGAGGTGCTCGCCGGCCTGCTCACCGGCGGCACGCATGAGTACGCCGCGTCGCGCACCGTCGCGCGGCTGCGGGCCACCGGCCTCGACGTGGCCGTCCTCGGGGACCCCGAGCGGACCGACGGCGAGGTGGTCGAGATGACCAACCCGCTGGTCGGCAGCCACCGCCGCCTCGTCGTCCGGGACGGGGTGGTCGTGGCCGCCGCGCTGGTGGGCGACCTCTCCCGGGTCGGGCAGATCACCCAGCACTACGACCGGCGCACCGTCCTCGGCCCCCACGAGCCGGGTCAGCTGCTCGCCCCCGAGCCGGTCGAGGGTGCGGCCACCCCGCCGGAGATCGACGACGACGTCGAGGTGTGCGCCTGCGCGGGGGTGACCGCCGGCCGGGTCCGGTCCTGCACCGGCCTCGACCAGGTCCGCAGCAGCACCCGCGCGACCACCGGCTGCGGCGGGTGCGAGCCCGTCGTGCGCCGCCTGCTGGACGCGACCCCGGCGGGGGTCTGAGCAGCCTCCGACCAACCGTTTTCACGGCTGTTACACGCCGAAACAGCACCTCAACACAGTCGGCCTACCGTCGACGCACCAGGAAGGGACACTCCCATGACGCACCTCCCGACGAACCGGCGCCGCAAGACGCTGGTCGTGGCCGGTCACGGCATGGTCGGCCACCGCTTCGTGCAGGCCGCAGTCGAGCGCGGGCTCACCGAGACCTACGACGTGGTCGTCGTGGGCGAGGAGCCCCGCCCGGCCTACGACCGGGTCGCCCTCACGTCCTTCTTCTCCGCGGCCGGCGCCGAGGAGCTCTCGTTGCTCCCCGAGGGCTCCTACGACGACCCGCGGGTGCGCCTGGTGCTCGGCACCACGGTGACCGGGCTGGACCGCGCGGCCCGCACGGTCACGCTGGGTCGCGACGGAGCCGACGACGAGGTGCTCGCCTACGACGCGCTGGTGCTGGCGACGGGGGCGGCGCCGTTCGTGCCCCCGGTGGAGGGCCGCGACCTCGACGGCTGCTTCGTCTACCGCACCATCGAGGACCTCGAGGCGATCCGAACCGCCTCGATCACGGCGACGCGGGGCGTCGTGATCGGTGGCGGGCTGCTCGGCCTGGAGGCGGCCAACGCGCTGGTCCAGCTCGGCCTGGAGACGCACGTGGTCGAGATGGCGCCCCGGCTGATGCCGGTGCAGCTCGACGAGGGCGCCGGCACCGCCCTGGTGCGCCACATCGAGAAGCTCGGCGTGCGCGTGCACACCGGTGCGGCCACGAAGGCGATCACCGGCGGGGACCGGGTCCGGGCCCTCGAGACCGCGGAGGGGACCATCGAGACCGACCTCGTGGTGTTCTCCGCCGGCATCCGGCCGCGCGACCAGCTGGCCCGCGACGCCGGGCTGGACGTCGCAGAGCGGGGCGGCGTGCTCGTCGACGAGCAGTGCCGCACCTCCGACGACCGGGTCTTCGCGATCGGCGAGTGCGCCGCCCCGGGCGGGCGGATGTACGGCCTGGTCGCCCCCGGCTACGCGATGGCCGAGGTCGTCGTCGACGCGCTGCTCGACGGGCCGGGCACGTTCACCGGCGCCGACATGTCCACCAAGCTCAAGCTGCTCGGCGTCGACGTGGCGTCGTTCGGCGACGCGTTCGCCACCACCGAGGGCGCCCTCGAGCTGGTCTTCGCCGACGCGGTCGCCGGGGTCTACAAGAAGCTCGTCGTCGCTCCGGACGAGTCAGGTGACGGCACCGTCCTCCTGGGCGGGATCCTGGTCGGCGACGCCTCGGCGTACGGCGTGCTGCGCCCGATGGTCGCCAGCGGCATCACGCTGCCGGCCAACCCCGAGGAGCTGATCCTCCCGGCCACCCGGGCCGGCGCGTCGACGGGCGTGGCCGCGATGCCCGACGAGGCGCAGGTCTGCTCCTGCAACGACGTGAGCAAGGGCGACATCCTCTCCGCGGTCTCGGCCGACCCGACGGGGGAGGGTCACGCCTGCGAGGACGCCGCGTGCGTCAAGAGGTGCACGCGCGCCGGCTCCACCTGCGGCTCCTGCGTGCCGGTCGTCAAGAGCATCATCGAGGACCACTTCGCCGCCGTCGGGAAGGTCGTCGACAAGGGGCTGTGCGAGCACTTCGCGCTGACCCGCCAGGAGCTCTTCGACCTCGTCGCGGTGCACGGCTACCGCCGCTTCGACGACATCGTCGAGGCGCACGGCCGCGGCCGTGGCTGTGACGTCTGCAAGCCCGCGATCGCGAGCATCCTGGCCAGCCAGTTCAACGGCCACGTGCTGGCCGCGGAGACCGCGCCGCTGCAGGACACCAACGACACCTACCTCGCCAACATCCAGCGCAACGGCACCTACTCCGTGGTCCCGCGGATCCCGGGCGGCGAGATCACGCCGGAGAAGCTGATCGTGATCGGCGAGGTCGCCCGCGACTTCGGTCTGTACACCAAGATCACCGGCGGCCAGCGCATCGACCTGTTCGGCGCTCGCGTCGAGGAGCTGCCCGCGATCTGGCGCCGGCTGGTGGACGCGGGCTTCGAGTCCGGCCACGCCTACGGCAAGTCGCTGCGCACGGTGAAGTCCTGCGTGGGCTCGACCTGGTGCCGCTACGGCGTCCAGGACTCCACCGGCCTCGCGATCCAGCTCGAGCTGCGCTACCGCGGCCTGCGCTCGCCGCACAAGCTCAAGGGCGGCGTGTCCGGGTGCGCCCGCGAGTGCGCGGAGGCGCGCGCCAAGGACTTCGGCGTGATCGCGACCGAGAAGGGCTGGAACCTGTACGTCGGCGGCAACGGCGGCGCCAACCCCGCCCACGCCCGGCTGCTGGCCGGCGACCTCGACACCGACACCCTGGTCCGCTACCTCGACCGGTTCCTCATGTACTACGTCCGCACCGCCGACCGGCTGCAGCGCACCGCGGCCTGGATCGACTCCCTCGACGGGGGCCTGGACCGGGTCCGCGCGGTGGTGGTCGACGACTCCCTCGGCCTCGGCGCCGAGCTCGAGGAGGCGATGGCGCGCCACGTCGGGTCCTACTTCGACGAGTGGCGGGCGACCGTGGAGGACCCCGAGAAGCTGGCCCGGTTCGTGTCGTTCGTGAACGCACCCGGCACCCCCGACCCCAACATCTCCTTCGGCACCGAGCGCGGCCAGATCCGGCCGGAGGTCTCCGACCAGCCGGTCGTGCTCGGTGCCACGATCCCCGTGGGAGCGCCATGACGTCCGAGAGCCTGATCCACGACTGCGGTACCGACGACTGGCAGCCGGTCTGCCGGGTCGCCGAGCTCGAGGTCGAGCGCGGCGCCACCGCGCTCGTGCACGGCCAGGCGATCGCGATCTTCCGCACCCACGACGACACCGTCTACGCGCTGGGCAACCACGACCCGTTCGCGAAGGCCTCGGTGCTGGCCCGCGGGATCGTCGGCACCCGCGGCGACGTCCCGTTCGTGGCCTCCCCGATGCACAAGCACGCCTTCGACCTGCGCAGCGGCAGGTGCCTCGACGACGAGCACGTCTCGGTGCCGGCGTACGACGTGTGCGTCGTGGAGGGCGTGGTCCTGGTCGGCCACCGGAAGCTGGACGGCGCATGACCGGCGGCCCCCTCGACGGGTTCACGGTGGGGGTGACCGCGTCCCGCAAGGTCGAGGAGCAGGTGGCGCTGCTCGAGCGGCGCGGGGCGCGGGTCGAGTGGGCGCCGGCGCTGTCCCAGGACCCCAACCACGTCGACGACGCCGAGCTGCGCGCGGCGACCCGCGAGGTGCTGGACCGGCCGGTCGACATGTTCCTGGCCACCACCGGGATCGGGATGAAGGCGTGGTTCGACGCGGCCGAGCGCTGGGGGATGCTCGGGGAGCTGTTGGCCGCGATCGGCGCGGCCGAGATCCTCGCCCGGGGGCCCAAGAGCGTGGGGGCGCTGCGCCGCCAGGGGCTGCGCGAGCTGTGGTCCCCCGAATCGGAGTGCTTCGAGGACGTGCTCGCCCACCTGCGCGGCCGCGACCTCACCGGCCGGCGGATCGTCGTGCAGGAGCACGGCCAGTCGCTGTCCATGGTGGCGCACGCCCTGCGCCGCCAGGGTGCGGACGTCACCGTGGTGACGGTCTACCGGGTCGAGGGCGCCGAGGACCCGGCACCGATGTTCCGGATGGTCGACCTGGTGGCCGAGCGCAAGCTCGACGCCGTCACGTTCACCTCCGCGCCGGCCGTGGCGGCCCTGATGTCCGCCGCCGGCGTGACCGGGCGCCGCGACGAGGTGGCCGCCGCGTTCCAGGCCGACGTGGTCGCCACCTGCGTGGGCCCGGTGACCGCGGCCGCGTTCGAGCTGTGGGGCGTGCCCTCGATCCGCCCCGAGCGCTCGCGGCTGGCCGCGATGGTCAAGCTGATGGAGACCGAGCTGCCCGCCCGACGCTGCGGCACCGCCCTCGACGTCGCCGGCCACCAGCTGCTCCTGCACGGCGAGCGGATCCTCCTCGACGGGGTCGACGTGCGGCTCTCCGCGGCACCCCTCGCGGTGCTGCAGGCGCTCGCGGTCAACCCCGGGCACGTCGTCTCCCGGCCCGAGCTGCTCGCGGCGCTGCCCAGCGGCCAGGCCGGCTCCGAGCACGCGGTGGAGATGGCCGTCGCCCGGCTCCGGGCCGCGATCGGCACCCGCCTCGTCCAGACCGTCGTCAAGCGCGGCTACCGCCTGGTGGTCGCGTGACGCCCGACGCCGTCCCCCTCGTCCCGCGGAGGTCACCCATGCCGACCCTGGTCACCGTCGCCCACGGCACCCGCCACGCCCCCGGCAACAAGGTGGCGCGGGCCCTCACCCAGCGCTGCGCCCGGGGGCTCGACGTGCCCGGCGTGGCGTCGTACGTCGAGCTGTGCGCGCCGTCGTTCGCCTCGGTCATCGCCGCGGCCACGGGCCCGACGGTCGTGGTCCCGCTGCTGCTCTCGACCGGCCACCACGTGCGCCACGACCTGCCCGCGGCCCTCGCCGGCGCCCGGCACCCGGTGAGCCTGGCCCCGCCGCTCGGGCCGGACCCGGTGCTGGCCGTCGCACAGGCCACCCGGCTCGTCGAGGCGGGCGCCCGGCCCGGCCAGCCGGTGGTGCTGGTCGCCGCGGGCTCCACCGACCCGGCCGCCGACGCGGACCTCGAGGAGGCCCGGCGGCTGCTGGGCGAGATGTGGGCGGGGCCGGTCGAGGTGGCCACCCTGTCCGGTCGGGGGCGGCGCCCGGCCGACGTCGTGCGGCCGGGCGTCGCGGTCTCGCCGTACCTGCTGTCGCCCGGGTTCTTCGCCCGCAGGGCCCGCGCGGAGGGCCTCGCGGCGGGGGCGGACACGGTGGCCGAGGTCATCGGCGTGCAGGAGTGTGTCGCCGACCTCGTGGCAGAGCGGTTCCTCGGTCGTGTCCGCAGAGTGGCTGCCTGACGCGAGGCACCGCCGCGGGTCGACAATGAGTGGCATGGCCACCGAACTCGGGTGTGTGGGCATGGCCGTCGCCGACCTCGACGAGCTGCTGGACCTGCTCGCCCGGATCGCGGACGACGCGGTCCTGCGCGGCTGCGCCGACGACCTCGAGACCTTCACCTGGACCGACATGTCGGGTGCCAGGCTCACGGTGTCGGGCAGCGACCAGCGAGGGATCGTCGACGTCACCGCGTCGTGCGCCGGCGAGACCGGCGCCCGGCTCGCCGGCGTCACCGCGCTGACCGGCGCCGTCGTGGCGGCCGACCTCGTCGACGAGGACGGCTCGCTGGCCACGCGCGCGGCGTGCGAGCTGCTGCAGGCGAGGTTCCTGACACCGGGCCACGCGTCCGGGCGGGCCGCGATCACCGCGCTCGGGACCGACGTGACCGTGCACGAGGACGCCTGCGCGTTCGCGCGGGCCCCACAGAGCCTGCTGCTGCCGCCCGACGGTGCGGGGCCGGCAGGGGAGTCGACGGCGCGCGTGGGCGCGGAGTCCTTCTTCTCCTACGGCCTGTTCGCCGACGACGCCGGCACGACGGGTCACGGCCGGCTGGCGGGGACGGTCCTGCACTCCGGCACCCGCACCAACACCCTGACCGGGCAGTCCTTCCACGTGGTGCGGGTGCGCTCGGTGGGCATGACGGCGGACCTCTGCCTCGACCTGGCCACCCACCCGCGGTGCCCGCAGCCCGGCAACGTCGTCAGCGGCGTGGTGCTGCTCGTCGCCAGCATGGACCAGCTGTGGCCGGCAGCCACCCGTGGCCGGCGTTGGTGGCGACGACGCTGAGTCGCCGCCACCGCCGCCGAGCGGTCGGGCACGGGGAGCCGCTTGCTCGACCCCGCGCGGACGCCCGACGCGATGATGCCGTGCTCGCGGGCCCGGCGGGGCAGATTGCTCAGACCCGCGCCACCAGCGCGGTCGCGACCGCGGCGACGCCCTCGCCGCGGCCGGTGAGCCCGAGGCCGTCGGAGGTCGTCGCGGACAGCGACACCGGGGCACCCACGACCTCGCTCAGGACCCGCTCCGCCTCGGCCTTGCGGGGACCCAGCCGCGGGCGGTTGCCGATCACCTGCACCGCGACGTTGCCGACCTCGAAGCCGGCCGCGCGCACGCGGCGCACCGTCTCACCGAGCAGGGCGGCTCCCGAGGCGCCCGCCCACTCCGGCTCGGCGGTGCCGAAGTTCGAGCCGAGGTCGCCCAGCCCCGCGGCGGACAGCAGCGCGTCGCAGGCGGCGTGCGCGGCGACGTCCGCGTCGGAGTGCCCCTCCAGGCCCTGGGGCTCGTCGGGCCAGGCGAGGCCGGCGAGGTGCATGGGTACGCCGTCGGCGAGCCGGTGGACGTCGGTGCCGATGCCGACGCGGACGGTAAGAGGGCTGTAAGGCACGCCCGCATCATGCCTGAGCCACAATCGTGTGCGTGAGGACGATGCGTGGTGCCTGGCCGACGGCCGGGGTGGTCGCCGGCTTCGCGGGCCTCGCGACCAGCTACTTCGTCGCGATGGCGATGACGATCCGCGACTCCCCGGTGGTGGCCGTGGCCGAGCTGGTCATCCGGATCACCCCGGGACCGCTGGCGGAGAAGGCGATCTCGGTCGTCGGCACGAAGGACAAGCCGATCCTGGTCGGCGTCGTGCTGGTGCTGTGCGGGCTGCTGTTCGCGTGGGCCGGGGCGCTGGCCCGGCGCTCCTGGTGGGCGCCGCTGCTGGTGCTCGTGCCGCTCGCCGCGGTCGGCGTGGTCGCGGTGTCGGTGCAGCGCGGCGCGACCGCCGTCGACGTGCTGCCGGTGGTGCTCGGCTTCGTGACCTGGCTGCTGTGCCTGTGGCTGCTCACCGCCCCGCTGCGACGGGTCGAGGAGGCGCCCGTGGACGAGCGGACCGGGGGCGCGGTGCGCAGCCGACGCGCCTTCCTGGCCGGGGCCGGACTGATGGCCGCCGCCGCCGTCGCGCTCGCGATGGTCGGCCGGGTCGTGGGCCGTGGGCGCCGGCACGTCGAGGAGACCCGGCGCCTGCTCCGGCTCCCCGGCGTCAGCCAGCCGATCGTGCCCGCGCGGGCCACGCTCGACCTGGACGGCATCTCCCCGTGGATGACCTCCGCCGACGACTTCTACCGGATCCACACCGCGATCGTCGTGCCGGCGATCGAGCCCACCGACTGGCAGCTGCGCATCCACGGCATGGTCGACCGGGAGGTCGTGCTCACCTACGACGACCTGGTCGCGCGCCGGATCACCGAGGGCTGGATCACCCTGAACTGCGTCTCGAACCCCGTCGGCGGCCCGCTGATCGGGAACGCCTGGTGGAGCGGCGTACGCCTCGCGGACCTGCTCGCCGAGGCCGGCGTGCAGGACGGCGCCGACGCGGTGCTGCAGACCTCCGACGACGGCTGGAGCTGCGGGACCCCCCTGGACACGCTGACCGACGGGCGCAAGGCGATGCTGGCCGTCGCGATGAACGGCGAGCCGCTGCCCATCGACCACGGCTTCCCGGTGCGCACGATTGTCCCGGGCCTCTACGGGTACGTCTCTGCCTGCAAATGGGTGGTGGACATGAAGGTGACGAGGTTCGACGAGATCTCGGCGTACTGGACCCGACGTGGCTGGGGGGAGCGCGGCCCGGTGAAGATCTCCTCGCGCATCGACGTGCCCCGCTCCGGTGACGAGGTGGACCCCGGGACGGTGCGCGTCGGCGGGGTCGCGTGGGCGCAGCACATCGGCATCGAGCGGGTGGAGGTCGCCGTCGACGGTGGCGACTGGCAGCCGGCCGAGGTGTCGCGACCGTCCACCAGCGACGCATGGGTGCAGTGGGTGGCGTCGGTGCCGCTCGAGGCGGGCGACCACGTGGTGCGGGTCCGCGCGACCGACCGCGACGGCCTCGTCCAGACCGGCGTGGAGCGCGACGTGCTGCCCGACGGCGCGACCGGCTGGCACTCGGTCGACTTCTCGGTGCGTGGGTCGTGAACGACTTCGCCAGGCGCCCCGGCGCCGCCCTCGTCGTCGGGGGCAGCGGTGGCCTCGGGGTGGCGATCGTGCGCATGCTGGCCCGCCGCGGGTCGCACGTGGCGCTGACCTACCGCACCCGCAAGGAGGCCGGTGAGGCGGCCGCCGCGTCCGCCCGCGAGTGGGGCGTGCGGGCGTCGGCGCACGAGCTCGACCTCGGCCTCGACGAGGCCGCCGGCGACGTGGTCACCGCGGTCGCCGAGGAGTACGGCGGGCTGCACACGCTCGTGCACGCGGCCGGACCGCACGCGCCGATGGCCCACCTCTCGGCGGTGGCGCCTCCGACGATGGCCGCCCAGCTGGCCGCCGACGCCGCGGGCTTCTTCAGCGTGGTGCAGCCGGCGCTGCCGCACCTGCGGCACAGCCAGGGGTCGGTCGTGGCGGTCACGACAGCGGCCACGACCCGCTACCCGGCTCGCGACGGGCTGTCCGCCGCCCCCAAGGCCGCGGTCGAGACGCTGGTCCGGGCGCTCGCCGCGGAGGAGGGCCGGTTCGGCGTCCGGGTGAACGCCGTCGGCCCCGGGATGCTCACCGACGGCACGGCCGCCCGGCTGATCTCCGCGGGGGACCTCTCGCCCGACGCCCTCGAGGCGGCCCGCCGCAGCATCCCGCTCGGCCGCTTCGGCAACGCCACCGACGTCGCCGAGGCGGTCTGCTTCCTCGCCTCGGACCGGGCCGGGTTCATCTCCGGCCAGAAGCTCGACGTCGACGGCGGCTACGGCGTCTGACCGGTCGAGTCGGCGCAAGCTCGGCGCCAGAAGGGGTCGAGTCGGCGCAAGCTCGGCGCCAGAAGGGGTCGAGTCGGCGCAAGCTCGGCGCCAGAAGGGGTCGAGTCGGCGCAAGCTCGGCGCCAGAAGGGGTCGAGTCGGCGCAAGCTCGTCGCTGACCGACTCGCGGCCGGGCTGTCACCAGTTGCTGTGCGTGCCTCCCGGCAGCGGGTGCGCGTCGTCGTGGATGACGTAGACCAGGCCGCCCGAACGGGGGAGCCAGGCGTTCTCGAACTGCCCGCGGTCGTAGGTGCGTCGTACGCCGGCACGGCTGGCCGCGGCCGGGTCGTTGACGACCACGTCGCCGTCCTTGCGGAAGCCGACGATCACGACCAGGTGGCCGTTGGACGACGTGATGGGGGCGCCGCTCAGGTCTCCGCTGCCGAAGGAGATCGACGCCACCAGCGGGATCCCCGCAGCGATGAACGACTCCGCCTCGCGCAGCGACCGCAGCCGGGTCACGAACGCGTGGCCCGCCAGCGGGGCGGCGTACGCGGTGTTGAACGGCCAGTTGCCGGTGCCGTCGTAGGAGGCGTCGTACGTCGCCCGCGCGGCCGCGTCGACCCACGGGTCGACGTGCCCGGCCGGGACCCAGCCGTAGCTGGAGGCCGGGGGCAGCGCGTCGTAGTAGCCCAGCACCATCGAGGTCGACGTCGGCGAGCACCACGCCTCGCCGCCGCCACCCCAGCGCGGGTAGTGGCCGCTGTGCTTCATCTGGGAGGAGCGCGGCACGTCGAGCACGATCCCGCGGCCGGGCCCGGGTGCCGACGTGGTCACGTCACGGCCGTCCGTCGGGACGTCGGAGGCCATCGCCCCGATCGCGTCGAGCGAGGGGCCGGCGGTGGTGGCGCCGACACGCCGCATCAACCTCACCCGCAGCTGGTAGCCCGTGACGTCGGCGCCCGGGTGCACGACCCAGGTGTCCACGTCGACCGAGGCGACGTCGTCGGCCTGGCCGGACACGCTGGTGCGTTGCGTGAACCGGTCCCCGGACGTCCAGCGGCCCACCACGTCCCACGACGACAGGGTGCCGTCCCGGACCTCGCCGCGCACCTGCACCTCGATCCAGCTGTCGCCCGGCGTCGTGGCCGACCACGAGGCGACCAGCTGGGTCGGGTCGAAGCCGGGGGAGCGCCAGGGCGAGACCCAGGTGCCCACGTCGTACTCCCGGCCGGCGTAGCGCCGCTGCGCGGTGGGGGCGTCGAGCACCACCTGCTGCCGCGCCACCCGCACCCCGGAGACGGTGCCGGCGCGCAGCTGCGCGCCGGTGTCCCACGAGGTGTGGTCGACCAGCCGCGGCGGGGCGTGCCCGGCGGCAGGAGCCGCGGGTGTCGCGGTCGCCGGAGCGGAGGCGGTGAGCCCGGACAGGGCCGGCAGCGCCAGGCAGGCGGCCAGCATCGGGAGGAGGGGTGTCCGCACCCGACCACGATAGGTGCGGCAAGTCACTTTCGTCCCAGCAGTCACAGATTCCGGCGATGCGGGTCGAGCACCGCTCAACTCCTAGACTTGCCCGGTGACCTTCAGGCTGTACGACACCGCGACCCGCGAAGTCCGTGACTTCGTCCCCCTCGAGGAGGGGAAGGCGGGTCTCTACGTGTGTGGCCTGACCGTGCAGAGCGAGCCGCACGTCGGCCACGTCCGCTCCGGGGTCAACTTCGACGTGCTGCAGCGCTGGCTGCGCCACCTCGGCTACGACGTGACGTTCATCCGCAACGTCACCGACATCGACGACAAGATCCTCACCAAGGCCGCCGACCAGGGCCGGCCCTGGTACAACCTCGCCTACGCGATGCACCGCGAGCTCGACAAGGCGTACGCCGCGCTGAACGTCGCGCCGCCGACCTACGAGCCCGCCGCGACCGGCCACGTCCCCGAGATGGTCGAGCTGATCTCGACCCTCATCGCCAAGGGACACGCGTACGCCGCGGAGGACGGCTCGGGCGACGTCTACTTCGACGTGCGCTCCTGGCCGCAGTACGGCGAGCTGACCCACCAGCGCATCGACGACATGGAGGCCGCGGAGGACGCCGACCCGCGCGGCAAGCGCGACCCGCGCGACTTCGCGCTGTGGAAGGGCTGGAAGAAGGAGAAGGAACCGGAGACGGCCGCCTGGCCCTCCCCCTGGGGTCCCGGCCGGCCGGGCTGGCACATCGAGTGCTCCGCGATGGCCGGCAAGTACCTCGGCACCGCCTTCGACATCCACGGCGGCGGCGTCGACCTGCGCTTCCCGCACCACGAGAACGAGCAGGCCCAGTCGCGCGCCGCGGGGCACCCGTTCGCGTCGTACTGGATGCACAACGCCTGGATCACCACCGCCGGGGAGAAGATGAGCAAGTCCCTCGGGAACTCCCTGACGATCCCGGCGGTGCTCACGAAGTTCCGCGGCATCGAGCTGCGCTACTACCTCGTCGCCGCGCACTACCGCAGCCACGTGGAGTTCAGCTTCGAGGCGCTCGAGGAGGCAGCCGTCGGCTTCCGGCGGATCGAGGGCTTCCTCCAGCGCGCCGCCGAGACGGTCGGGGAGATCCCCGCCGACGGGATCGCGTGCGCGGAGTTCGTCGCGGCGATGGACGACGACCTCGGCACCCCGGCCGCCGTCGCGGCGATCCACGACGTGGTCCGCGAGGGCAACAAGCTGCTCGCGGCCGGTGACTCGCCCGCACTGCGCGGCAACGCCGCCTCGGTGCTCGCGATGCTCGACGTCCTCGGCCTCTCGCCGTACGACGCCGCGTGGGCCGGTGCGGACTCGGCCCGCGACGGCCGGCTGACCGAGGTCGTCGACGCCCTCGTGGCCGGCCTGCTCGAGCAGCGCGCCGAGGCCCGCGCCAACAAGGACTTCACGACCGCCGACGCGATCCGGGACCGGATCAAGGCGGCCGGCATCGAGATCGAGGACACCCCCACCGGCCCCAAGTGGTCACTGGAAGCAGGCAAGTAACTCATGGCAGGGAACTCCCAGCGCAAGGGCGCGATCAAGAAGACCGGCAAGGGCAACCCCACCGCCGGCTCGGGCGGTCGCGTCCGCCGCGGTCTCGAGGGCAAGGGCCCCACGCCCAAGGCCCAGGACCGGCCCAACCACAAGGTCTACAAGCAGCGCCAGAAGCTCGACAAGGCGGCGCAGGCGCGGCCCAAGCGGCGCACGACCGGCTCCACCGACGCCGAGTGGGTGGCGGGCCGCAACTCGGTCGTCGAGGTGCTCCGCGAGGGCGTGCCCGTCACCGGGCTGTACGTCGCCGAGGGCGCCGAGCGCGACGGCCGGCTGCGCGAGGCGTTCAAGCTCGCCGCCGAGCGCGGTCTCAGCCTGGCCGAGGTCAGCCGCACCGAGATGGACCGGCTGACCGGTGGCGCCGTCCACCAGGGCCTGGCCGCCCGGCTCCCGTCGTACGAGTACGCCCACCCCGACGACCTCCTGGACCGGGCGGCCGAGCTCGGCGAGCCGCCGCTGATCGTGGCCCTCGACTCCGTCACCGACCCGCGCAACCTCGGCGCGATCGTCCGCTCGGCGGCCGGGTTCGGCGCGCACGGCGTGCTGATCCCCGAGCGTCGCGCCGCCGGCATGACCGCCGCGGCCTGGAAGACCAGCGCCGGCGCGGCCGCACGGGTGCCGATCGCGCAGACCGTCAACCTGGTCCGCCAGCTCAAGGCCTACCAGGACGCGGGCTGCATGGTCGTCGGCCTCGCCGCCGACGGCGACGTGGCACTGCCCGACCTCGACCTCGCCGACGGGCCGCTGGTGGTCGTGGTGGGCTCCGAGGGCAAGGGCCTGGGCCGCCTGGTCTCGGAGACCTGCGACCAGCTGGTCTCGATCCCGATGGCCAACCAGCTCGAGTCCCTGAACGCCGGCGTCGCCGCCTCGGTCACGCTCTACGCGATCGCACGGGCGCGCGCCTGACCGTGACGCCCGAGGGGGAAGCGCCCGAGACTCCGCCCGTGGGGCGGGGTCGGGGGCGCGTCCTGCGGCACACCACCCTCGCCTCGAAGGTCCTCGCCTTCGTCGCGGTGTGGGTGGTGCTGGCGTTCGTCGCCGGGACTGTCTTCTTCCTGCTGAGCAGCCGCTCGATCGTGCTGGCCAGCCACGACGCCGTGATCCGGCCCGACCTCGACGGCCACGTGGTGCTGCACACCGGTCCGGTGGTCCCGGACTTCCGGGTCGACTCGGGCAACCGGCTCGGGGTCGACATCCGGCTCGGCAAGACCGACGCGGCCTCGACCGAGGCGCTGGTGCAGCGCTACGCCTACATCGCCAGCCAGCCCGAGGGCCAGATCGCCAAGGTCAAGGACGCGCTGGCGGACATGGCGTACGCCGCCGCGCTGCGGGGCGCGGTCGTGGGGCTGCTGCCGATCCTGGTGTGGCTGCTGCTCGGGGCGCAGCGGCGTCGGCACCTCCTCACCCGGACCCGCAGCCCCCAGGGCGCGCTCTCCTGCCTCCTGGGGGTGCTGCTCGTGCTGCTGGTGTGGCAGCCCTGGGGGAGCGACGACGACAGCATCGACGCGACGCGGTCCTGGATGCCGCTGGCGCAGTTCGTCGGGCCGGAGGTGCACCTGCCCGCCGAGGTGGACGGGGTGGAGGTGCGCGGTGACGTCACCACCACGCAGACCCGGCGGTTGATCGAGAGCGCGATCTCCACCTACGACAAGAGCAAGACGTTCTACACCCGGGCGGCCGAGCAGGCCGCCGACCTGGACCTGCGTCAGCCCGGCGAGGGCGAGACCGTGGTCGCGCTCCTCTCCGACCGGCACGACAACATCGGCATGGACAAGGTCGCCCGGGCGGTGGCCGACACCGGCGGTGCGACCGCGGTCTTCGACGCCGGTGACGACACCTCGACCGGCAACAGCTGGGAGGCCTTCTCGTTGGACTCGGTGACCGCCGCCTTCGAGGACCTCGACCGCTGGGGCATCGCCGGCAACCACGACCACGGCACGTTCGTGAGCCGCTACCTCGACGAGCACGGGTGGACGATGCTCGACGGCACGGTCGTCCCGGGCCCGGCGGGCACGACCCTGCTCGGCCTCGACGACCCGCGGTCGAGCGGTCTCGGTGACTGGCGCGACGAGTCCGGGCTCAGCTTCGACGAGGTCGGCAGCCGTCTCGCCGACGTCGCGTGCGCCGCGCCGGAGCGGGTCACGACCCTGCTGGTGCACGACGCCGACCTCGGCCAGGACGCGCTGGAGCGCGGCTGCGTCGACCTGGTGCTCGCCGGACACCTGCACGTCCAGGTCGGTCCCGTCCGGGTGGTGGGCGAGGGCGGCCAGGTCGGCTACTCCTACACCAACGGCACGACCGGCGGGGCGGCGTACGCCATCGCCGTGGGCAGCAAGCCCCGGCGGGAGGCCGAGCTCACGCTGGTCACCTACCGCGACGGTCGGCCCGTGGGCGTCCAGCCGGTGGTGCTCCAGACCGACGGGGTCTTCCACGTGCGTGACTACGTGCCCCTGCACCTGGCCGAGGACCGGTCCACGCAGCTGGCCGGGAACCGTCCCCCCGCCGGGACGAGCAGCGACTAGGGCTCGGTGCGCCCCGATCCGGGCCCGTCAGGTCAGGGCCGGCTCGGCCAGTCCACCGAGAAGTACTGGGTCTCGGTGTACTCCAGCATGCCCTCGCGGGCGCCTTCCCGACCGAGACCGCTCTGCTTGACCCCTCCGAAGGGTGCGGCCGGGTCCGACACGAGCCCCCGGTGGATGCCGACCATGCCGGCCTCGAGCTCCTCCGCGATGCGCATCGAGCGTCGCAGGTCGCCGGTGTAGACGTAGGCGGCGAGGCCGGCCTCCGAGTCGTTCGCGACCCGGAGGATCTCGTCGTCCGATGCGCAGGCGACGATCGGCGCGACGGGCCCGAAGATCTCCTCGCGGACGAGGGCGGCGTCGGGGTGGACGTCGCGGACGACCAGGGGGGCGACGAAGTGGCCGGTCAGGCCAGCCGCGAGCTGACCGCGGTGGGACACCCTGGCCCCCGCGTCCACCGCATCGGCCACCAGGCGTTCGATGCGCGTGGCTGCGGACTCGGAGATGACCGGGCCGACCTGGGCCAGCGGGTCGCTCGCGGGGGCGGTGCGCAGCCTCTCGACGGCGGACCCGAAACGGGCGGTGAACTCGTCCACGACCGCCCGGTGCACCAGGAACCTGTTGGCGGCCGTGCACGCCTGACCTCCGTTGCGGAACTTGGCCAGCAGGGCTCCGTCGACAGCGGCGTCGAGGTCGGCGTCCTCGGTAACGATGAACGGTGCGTTGCCGCCCAGCTCCATCGAGGCGTTGACCACGCGGTCCGCGGCCTGTCGGAGCAGCAGGCGTCCGACATGGGTGGAGCCGGTGAAGGAGATCTTGCGGACCCGTGGGTCCGAGAGCCAGGTCGAGACGACGGCGGGTGCGTCGGCGGTGGGAACCAGGTTCACGACCCCGGGGGGCGCGCCTGCGTCCTCGAGGAGCCGGGCGATCGCCATCGCGGTCAGGGGAGTCTCCTCCGCCGGCTTGAGCACGACAGTGCAGCCGGCGGCGAGGGCCGGCGCGATCTTGCGGGTCACCATGGCGGCCGGGAAGTTCCAGGGGGTGACGAGGGCCGCCACCCCGACCGGGCGGTGGGTGATGATCGTGCGCGTCCCACCGGCGGGGGACTCGCCGTACCCACCGCCGGCGCGGACCGCCTCCTCGGCGAACCAGCGGAAGAACTCGGCCGCGTAGGCGATCTCGCCGCGGGCGTCCGCCTCGCACTTGCCGTTCTCGGCCATGACGAGCGCGGCCAGGCGGTCGCAGTCCTCCAGCATCCGTTCGTACGCGCCGCGCAGGACGTCCGCGCGCACCCGCGGTGCGGTGGTACGCCACGTCGCCCAGGCCGCGTCCGCGGCGTCCACGGATGAGCGTGCGTCCGCGGCGGATCCGTCGGCGACCGCCGCGATCACGTGCCCGGTGCCCGGGTCCTGGACGTCGAAGGTCGTCGACGCAGGCTTCCAGCTGCCGTCGATGAGCAGCGCTCGGGCGGGTTCGAGGTCGCGGATCGTGTGGTCGAGGGCATGCGTGAGCGGCATGAGGGCGCCTTTCGAGGACCAGGCGGGCAACAGCCTGCCTGGGGCGATGGTCAGCTGGGGTTCAGGACTGAAGGCCGGCGAGCAGCGCTCGCCGGGAGGCGCGGACGTGCTCTCGCATGACCCGCTCGGCACTGTCGCCGTCCTTGGCGATGATGAGCTCGAGCACGTGGTGGTGCTCGCGGTCGGACTGCACCGGTCGACCCGGCTGGTTGAGGGAGGTGGCGACCAGCCGGGAGTAGGCGAGCTGGTTCATCAGGGTCCGATAGTGCGCCTCGAGCTTGCTGTTGTCGGCGCCGAGGATCAGCAGGTCGTGGAACTCCTGCACGAGCTCAGCCACGCGGTCGCGGTCGTCTCGGGCCACGGCACGATCGGCCTGTCTGAGGTTCTCCTCGAGCTGGTCGATCTCCGGCACGCGGCCGCGCTGGGCCAGCAGCCTGGCCGCGGCGCCCTCGAGCAGCTCCTTCATCTCGAAGAGCTCGGTGATCTCGCGGCGCGACGGGCTGGTGACGAACGTGCCGACCCGGGGCCGGATCTCGACGAGGCCCTCGGTCTGCAGCTGCTTGAGCGCCTCGCGCACCGGGGTGCGGCTGACGCCGAACTCGTCGGCGAGCGCCAGCTCGGACAGGTTCACTCCGGGCTCGATCTCGCCCGCGATGATGCGGCGACGCATCTCGCCGATCACCCGACCCTGGATCGAGCCGGGGCCGGCCCCGTTCACGCCCGCCACAGTGTTCCTCCTCATCGCGCCGTCCGAGGTGAGCATCATGCCAGCGGCGCCAGGGCGCCGCCGTCGAAGAACCGCCCGGCGCTGTAGACCATGGGGTGTCGATCGGTGCACGCGGCGTGGACGACGCGGCAGATGAACACCGTGTGGGTGCTCGCCTGGAGGCGCTCCCGGATCTCGACCTCCATCTGGGCGCTGCTGCGCTCGAGCAAGGGGCTCCCGAAGGGTCCGGGCGCCCAGTCGAGGCCGGCGAACTTGTCGGTCGACTTCGACGCGAACCTGGTGACGACGTCGAGCTGGTCGGTCGAGAGGATGTTGATCGCCAGGTGCTGCGCACGGTAGAGGCAGTCGTGGGTGGACGACGTGCGCTGGACGCAGACCATCACCGTCGCCGGGTCGAGCGAGATGCTGGAGAAGGCGTTGACCGCGAGGCCGCGGGCCACGTCGTCGTCCATCGTCGTGACTACCGTGACTCCGGTGACGAACTGCCGGTTGACCTGCTTCATCAGGTCCAGGTCTGGCTGCGTCGGGCTGGTGGCCATCGCTTCGCTCCTTGTCGTGACGGGTGCGCTCGTGCTCATCGTGATCACCGGTCCTGGCCGACGGTGATGATGCCGAGGGCGGTCAGCAGCGCCCGGGGGTCCCAGGTGACGAACTCTTCCACGACCCGGTCGTCCTCGAAGCGCGCGAAGGTCGCCCCGCTGACCGTGACCCGGCGCTTGGTGGCCGGCACGCCCAGGAAGGAGTGCTCGTGGGTGCCGTCGCTGTGCCAGCGGACCGCGGCCCGGTCGCCCTCGACCAGCACCTCGTCGAGCGTGGTCACGAGGTCGGGGAAGGCGGTCCGGGTGGAGACGATCGACGCCTTGAACTCGGCGAGGTCCTGTGGCGTGGGGTCGCTGCTCCAGCGCTGGTAGTCCGCGCTCAGGAGCTCGTCGAGGGCGTCGACCTCACCTCGGTCCCACGCGGCTGCCCAGGCTCGTTCGATCCGGCTCCGGCGCTCGTCCTGCTCGGTCATCAGGCCCTCCTCGGCCTCGCTCCGTTGAACACTCTGTTGCATACAAGAAGACGTTAGGCATGCCACCGGCCGATGTCAATGGGTCCAGGTCGGGTTCTCTGTCCGAGATGGACGCTGACGGCTGGATCTACCCATTCTGCAGCGTGAATGTGGCGATCTGAGGGCGGCGAGAGGACGTGCCTCGGTGGCAGTCAGAACCGATTGTCGGTGATGGGTTGACCGATACAAGAGTGCGGTCTATCGTCCTGTTGCATGCAAGAGACCCAGCATTCAGCCATCGCCGGCCTCCGCAAGCTGGTCGTCTACCGGGAGACCCTGGTGACCGAGGCGGGCGCCCGGCCGGCGCGGCCGGCGCAGCAGGCCAGCGCGGCTGCCGTGGTGCGCAACCCCTGGGTGCGCACCGGCCCGTCGCGTGACCTGTCCGAGGAGGTGGCCCGGATCGCCCCCGCGCTCGCCAGGCTGCTCACCGACCGGCTCATCCACGCGCTCGGAGGCGTCGCGCAGATCGAGGCCTTCGGCAAGGCGGCCATTGTCGGCAATGCCGGAGAGATCGAGCACGGCGGCGCGCTGATCCACACGCCGTACTTCGGCAACCTGATGCGCGAGTTCCTCGAGGGCGAGTCGATCATCTGCTTCGCGGACGCCCGCGCGGAGGCCGGGCAGCCGCTCGTCGTCCCGCTGTGGCACAAGACGCACGCCGCCACCCGCAGCCACTACCAGACCGTCAGCACCCGCGTCCCGGACGCTCCGCGCGCCGACGAGATCGTGGTCGTGGCGGCCGCCTCCACCGGGCCGAGGCCCCATCCGCGGATCGGGGACCGCGCCACCGATCCGGTCATCACCGTCAAGAGCTTGGAGAGTGTTCTGTCATGAAGGTGCGCAAGATCGTCACCGTCGTCGAGGAGATCCGCACCGAGGGGGGCCGGGAGGTCTGGCCGCCGGCCCGGATCGCCGTGGTCGCCGCGGTGATCGAGAACCCGTGGGCCGGGCAGGGGTTCGTCGAGGACCTCGGTCCCGGTATCGACGAGACCGCGTCCGACCTGGGCGCGATGCTCGCACCCCAGGTGCTGGCCGCGCTGGAGCAGCCGGCCGAGGCCTACGGGAAGGCGGCCATCGTGGGGCTGGACGGCGAGGTCGAGCACGGCTCGGCGCTGATCCACACGCTCAAGTTCGGTGACCACTTCCGCAAGGCTGCGGACGCCACCACCCTGCTGCCCGCCGTCGAGAAGCGTGGTCCGGCCGGCGTGGTCTTCGACATCCCGCTCAAGCACATCACCGACCCCACGATCCGCTCGCACCACCAGACCGTCGAGGTCCGGATCGCGGATGCGCCGCACCAGGACGAGATCGTCGTGGCGCTCGCCGCCGCGGCGCAGGGCCGTCCGCAGCAGCGACTGGCCGCCTTGTCCACCGAGCAGTGACCAGTCTTCCCGACCCGGACGAGCGACGTGTGAGGCAGCCATGAACAAGCCGACGGTGGTCCTGCTGCACGGGGTGGGTCTCGACCACACCACGTGGGCAGCGGTCGCCTCCCTGCTGCGCGACGACTACGACGTGGTGGCGCCGGACCTTCCCGGCCACGGGTCGCGTCCCCCCGTGGACGCCACGGTCAGCCTGGCCGACCTGGCGGAGGGGGTCGCGGACGACGTGCCGCCCGGGTCCCACCTCGTGGGCTTCTCCCTGGGCGCGCTGGTCGCCCAGCACCTGGCCGTCCATCGTCCCGAGCTGGTCGCCACCCTGACGTCGGTCAGCTCGGTGTGCCGGCGTACGCCCGCCGAACGCGAGGCCGTGCTGCAGCGCCTCGCGGTCGCCGAGCGGGACTTCGCGGCGAGTGCCGCCGCGTCGGTCCGACGGTGGTACGACGGGACCACCGTCAGCTCCTCGGACGTGGGACGGACCGAGCGGACCCTCCTCGGCAACGACCCCGCCAGCTTCCTCAGCTGCTATCGGGTGTTCGCCACGGGGGACGCCGACCTCGCCCCCCGGCTGGCCGACATCACCGCGCCCTCCCTGGCCGTGACCGGGGAGGAGGACCCCGGCTCGACCCCGGAGATGACCCGCCGGCTGGCGGCGGCGATCCCCGACTGCCGTGCGGTGGTCGTCCCGGGCGCACGCCACATGCTCCCCGTCGAGCGCCCCCGTGAGCTCGTCGACTGCCTGACAACCTTCATCGGAGGAGAGGTCCATGCCTGAAACCCAGCAGCTCCAGCACTTCATCGGGGGCGAGCGGGTCGAGCCCGCCGCCGGCGCGCACTTCGAGAGCACCAACCCGGCGACGCGCGCGGTCAACTACCTAGCCGCCCGAGGCGACGCGACCGACGTCGGGCGCGCCGTGGACTCCGCGCGCGAGGCCTTCGAGGATCCCCGATGGCGAGACCTCAGCGCCACCCGGCGCGGACACCTGCTGCGTCGCCTCGGCGACCTCATCGGCGAGAACGCCGAGGAGCTCGCGCGCATGGAGACGCAGGACAACGGCAAGCTGCTGCGCGAGATGCGGGGCCAGCTCGCGACCCTCCCTGAGTACTGGTACTACTACGCCGGCCTCGCCGACAAGATCCACGGGGACTTCATCCCCACCTCCGACCGGCGGGTCCTCAACTACACCTCGAGGGAACCCCTCGGGGTGGTGGGTGCCATCACCCCGTGGAACTCGCCCCTGACGCTGACGACCAGCAAGCTGGCCCCCGCCCTCTGCGCAGGGAACACGGTCGTCGTGAAGCCGTCGGAGCACACCTCGGCCACGATCCTCCGGCTTGCCGAGCTCGCGGTCGAGGCCGGCTTCCCGCCGGGAGCGGTCAACGTCGTCACCGGGTTCGGCGCCGAGGCGGGCCAGGCACTGGTGGACCACCGCGGGCTGGCCAAGATCTCCTTCACCGGCAGCACCGCGACCGGGTCGCGGATCGCGTCCAGCACCGCCAGCCGTTTCATCGGCTCGACCCTGGAGCTGGGAGGCAAGTCCCCGAACATCGTGTTCGAGGACGCCGACGTCGCCAACGCCGCGATGGGTGTGGTGGCCGGGATCTTCGCGGCCGCCGGGCAGACCTGCATCGCCGGCAGCCGGGTCTTCGTCCACCGGTCGGTCCACGACGAGCTGCTCGAGCGCGTCGCCGAGCGCGCCCGCACGATCCGGATCGGTGACCCGCTCGACGACGCCACCGAGCTCGGCCCGCTGGCGTTCGAGGACCAACGGGACAAGGTGGCCGGGTACGTCGACCTCGGCCGGTCCGAGGGCGCCCGCGTCCTCACCGGTGGCCGGTCGACCGACGGTGGGCTCGGCGGCTTCTTCTATGAGCCGACCGTGCTGGTCGACGTCGACAACTCCATGCGCGTCGTGCGCGAGGAGATCTTCGGCCCGGTGGCGGCAGTGATGCCGTTCGACACCGAGGACGAGGTGGTCGGGCTGGCCAACGACACCGAGTACGGGCTGGCGGCCGGAGTGTGGACCCGCAACCTCTCGCGTGCGCACCGGATGGCTGCCCGCCTCGACGCCGGCACGATCTGGGTGAACACCTACCGCGCGATGTCGCCCATGTCGCCGCGTCAGGGCTTCAAGAGCAGCGGGGTCGGCGTCGAGCACGGCACGGAGACCATCAAGGAGTACACCCGCCTCAAGAGCGTGTGGATCAACACCAGCGAGGACCCCGTCGCCGATCCGTTCGTGATGCGGAGCTGACATGCCGCTCGTCGAAGTCACCCTCGCGGAGGGCCGCACCTCGCAGCAGGTGAGGGACCTGATCCACGAGGTGCACGAAGCCGTGCTGCGGACCGCGGGAACCAGGTCCGAGCACGTCAGGGTCATCGTCCGCGAGGTACCGCGGTCGCACTGGGCCACCAGCGACGTCACGCTCAGCGAGATGGACGCCGTCCGAGCCACTCAGAGAGAGAACCAGGAGTAGTCGTGAGATTTTCACTGTTCGTGCACATGGAGCGCTGGGACGAGGAGGTCAGCCACCGCCAGCTCTTCGAGAACCTGGCCGAGCTCACACTGACGGCCGAGGCCGGCGGCTTCAGCACGGTGTGGATCGGCGAGCACCACGCCATGGAGTACACGATCTCCCCGAGCCCCATGCCGCTGCTCGCCTACCTGGCGGGGCAGACCTCGACCATCCGCCTGGGTGCCGGCACGATCATCGCGCCGTTCTGGAACCCGATCCGGGTCGCGGGCGAGACCGCCCTGCTCGACGTGATCAGCAACGGCCGGGCGGAGGTGGGCCTGGCCCGGGGCGCCTACCAGTTCGAGTTCGACCGGCTCGCCGGCGGGCTACCTGCGACCGACGGGGGCAAGCACCTGCGCGAGCTCGTCCCGGCCGTGCGACAGCTCTGGCAGGGCGACTACGCCCACGACGGTGAGATCTGGCAGTTCCCCACCTCGACCAGCGTGCCCAAGCCCGTGCAGCAGCCGACGCCGCCCATGTGGATCGCCGCCCGTGACCCCGACTCCCACGACTTCGCCGTCCGCGAGGGCTGCAACGTCATGGTCACGCCGCTGATGAAGGGCGACGAGGAGGTCGAGGACCTGAAGCGGAAGTTCGAGACGGCCGTCGGCAACCATCCCGAGGTCCCGCGCCCCGAGCTGATGGTGCTCCGCCACACCCACGTGCACTCCGCGGACGATCCCGAGGGATGGCGCCCGGCGGCCGAGGCGATCTCGCGCTTCTACCGCACCTTCGACGCCTGGTTCGGGAACAAGACCACGCCGGTCAACGGGTTCCTCGAGCCGAGTCCGGAGTCGAAGTTCGCGGAGCGGCCCGAGTTCGAGCTCGAGTCCCTGCACCGGACAGCGATGATCGGCACCCCCGACGAGGTGATCGAGCGACTGCGTCACTACGAGGAGCTCGGTGTCGACGAGTTCAGCTTCTGGTGCGACAACAGCCTCCCCCACGAGGAGAAGAGGAAGTCCCTCGAGCTCTTCATCAAGGAGGTCGTGCCCGCCTTCCAGTAGGGCGACACAGCCTCTTCGGTGCGCTGCGGCGTGCCTCCGGCGATGGCCGGTCACGGACGAGGTCCGTGGCCGGCCATCGCTCATTGCGGGGCTCTCGCTCGGCATTCACACACCGGTGTGATCCATCACGATCCCGGGCTCGCGCGCCACCGAACCTGCTGTTGTATGCAACAGGCACTCGAGCAGGTCAGGGTGATCGGGAGTGATTCTTGGTGCCGAACTGCCGTGCGGAGACGGTTGGGTGGCCTGATGAGCGGGCTAGAGGAAGAAATCGGCGACAAACTTGTCCCGGGCTATTGACCTCTGTGGCATGCAAGATCTAGCGTCTGTGGCATGCAAGAAGGGCGTGACTACAGTCACAGGCAGGCGCAGTCTGCTGGGAGCCCCCGGAGCGCTGCGTCGGCCCAGGTGGCCCGATGCCGCGGAACTAGCAGAAAGGCAGCGATGTGAACCTGGACGTCTCTCACGCCCCCACGGGCGAGCTGGCTGCGGACCTCCATTACCGAGACAAGGTCGCGGCGGTCGAGCCCTACGGCGTCGACGCGATCCCGGACTCCGAGCGGCACGGCAAGCCCGTGTCCCAGTTCTTCATCTGGTTCGCGGCCGGGATGAACTTCCCGATCATGGTCCTCGGCTTCGTCGGCGTCAGCTTCGGGCTGTCGCTCACGGCCGCCGTCACCGCCATCGTCGCCGGTAGCTTCGTCGGCTCCGTGGTCATGGGTGTCCTCTCGCGCATGGGAGGTCGTCTCGGCGTCGCCCAGCAGATCCAGGCGCGCGGACCGCTCGGCTTCTTCGGCAACTTCGTGCCGGTGGCCTACGTCAACGTCTTCGCCGGCATCGGTTGGGCCGCGGTCACCGTGATCCTCGGCGCCCAGGCACTCACGACGCTGGCGCCCGCGATCCCGTTCTGGGTGGGTGCGCTCGGCCTGGTCTCCCTGCAGCTGGTGGTGGCCGTCTACGGCTACAACATGATCCACTACCTCGAGCGGATCCTGGCTGTCGTGCTGTTCTTCGGCTTCCTGATGATCACCGTGGTGTCGGTCAGCCGCGGCTGGGAGGGTGGCTTCGGCACGAATCCTCAGGCGGCGTACTGGATCGGCGGGGTCGGCGGTTGGATCACCTTCTCGGGCTACTTCCTCTCCTTCCTGATCGCCTGGTGGCCCTTCGCCTCCGACTACTCGCGCTACCTGCCGGACGAGGACCACGTCAACCGCGCGACGGGCTTCTGGACCTTCGCCGGCAACTTCGTCTCGCTGGCGTGGCTCGGCATCGCAGGTGCGCTGCTCGGCAGCTCCGCGGCGGCCGGGGAGAGCCCGATCGCCGCTCTGGAACGGCTCACCGGCCCCTTCCACGTGGTCGCGCTGCTCATCGTCCTGATCTCGTCGTTCTCCCAGAACTTCCTCAACGTCTACGGCGGCGCCATCTCGGTCCAGACGCTGCGCATCCCGGTCAGCCGGCGCACGGCCGTCGTCATCATCTGCGCCGCCGCCTACGTCATCAGCCTGTGGGCCGACGAGAGCTTCGAGGCCAAGTTCAAGAACTTCCTGTTCATGGGCGCCTACCTCATCGCCCCGTTCGGCGCGATCCTGCTGCTCGACTACGTGCTGGGGCATCGCCACGACCGGGAGCGCATCGCGGAGCTCTACGACGCCCGACGCGTCCTGGAGTGGGGGTTCGTCGCGTGGGTCGTGGGGGCCGTCGCGTCCCTGCCGTTCTGGAACCTGTCCTTCTTCGTGGGTCCGGTCGCCGAGGCGCACCCCGAGTGGGGTGACCTGTCCTACTTCGTCGGCTTCGCGGCCGGTGCCATCGCGTTCGTGGCCACCTACAAGCTGCCGCCGCTGTGGCACCGGAAGGCGCGGGCGCACGAGCACTCGCACGCCCTCGCCGGCTCGGAGGTGCTGCCCCAGCCCAGCCCCGAGGTGCAGTCGTCCCTGTAGCAGGAGGTCCACCGCGGTCCCCGTCGCCGGCCGTCAGGCCAGCGTCGGGGACCACGTCCGTCCCGTGACAGCCGCAACGATGGAGGAGCGCATGGACCAGGAAGTCGTCGCGACGACCGGGCGGGCGCCGTGGCTGGTGGTCATCGACATGCAGCGGGCGTTCTCGGACCCGGCGAGCGGCTGGGCCGCCGAGGGCTACCGCCGGGCCGAGCAGAACGTGGAGCAACTCGTCGAGCGCTTCTCCGGCGCGGTCGTGCTCACGCGCTTCGTCCGGGACCCCGAGGAGCCGGGCGCTTGGCAGCGCTACTACGAGAGGTGGTCGCAGTTCCGGGTGGCCGCCGACAGCGCCTGGTGGGAGATCACGGTCGACGCGCCGCCCGGCACGCCGGTGGTCGACGAGCCGACGTTCGGCAAGTGGGGGGACCGGCTGCAGGGCGTCGTGGGCGATGCGCCGCTCGTGCTGTGCGGGGTGGCGACCGAGTGCTGCGTCCTGGCCACGGCCTTCGCCGCGGCCGACGCCGGACGCGAGGTGCAGGTCGTCTCGGACGCGTGCGCCGGAGCCGGTCCGGAGCTCCACGAGGCGGCCCTGCGGATCATGGATGCGAACAGTCCCCTCATCAGTGTCGTCACCATGCGCGACCTCATCGGCCCCGGCGGGCAGGCGCCGGGGACGGGGGCGGCGGCGAGGCACGTCTGACGAGCTCCGCTCCGGCCTGACCTGTCCGGAGGAGCGCGATCTAGGATCGGGAGCGTGCCCACCACAGTCGACCGCCTGCTGCCCACCGACGAGGCCGAGGCCCTCCTCGAGCTGACCCGCGAGATCGCCACCAAGGAGCTTGCGCCCCAGGTCGCGGAGGCCGAGGAGAAAAGCGTGTTCCCGGCCGAGGCGTACCGGCTGCTGGGCAAGTCCGGCCTGCTCAGCCTGCCCTTCGCCGAGGAGCACGGTGGGGGAGCGCAGCCCTACGAGGTCTACCTGCAGGTGGTCGAGGAGATCGCCACCGCCTGGCCGAGCGTCGGGGTCGGCACCAGCGTCCACTCGCTGACCGCCTCCGTGGTCGCGGGCAACGGCAGCCCGGAGGTCGTCGACCGCTGGCTGCCGCAGATGCTCTCCGGCGACTGGCTGGGCGCCTACTGCCTCTCCGAGCCCCAGGCCGGCTCGGACGTGTCGGGGATCCGCACCAAGGCCGTGCGCGACGGAGACGACTACGTCGTGACCGGCACGAAGCAGTGGATCAGCAACGGCTCCTGCGCCGACTACTACATCCTCTTCGCGCGCACGTCCGAGGACGCCAAGCGCGGCCTCTCGGCGTTCGTGGTCCCGGCCGACACCGGCGGGATGAGCTTCGGCGCCCCCGAGAAGAAGATGGGCCTGGCCTGCGACGTCACGACCCAGGTGATCTTCGAGGGAGCCCGGATCCCGGCCGCCCAGCTCATCGGCGAGGAAGGGGCCGGCATGCGGGTCGCCCTCTCGGCGCTCGACGCCGGCCGGCTCGGCATCGCCGCGGTCGCCACCGGCATCGCGCAGGCAGCGCTCGCGCACGCGGTGGCGTACGCCGGGGAGCGCGAGCAGTTCGGCAAGCCGATCGGCCACCAGCAGGGTCTGCAGTTCCTGCTCGCCGACATGGCGGCCGAGGTCGAGCGGGCGCGCGCGACGTACCTCCACGCGGCCCGGCTCAAGGACGCCGGCCGCCCGTTCTCGCGGCAGGCCTCGATCGCCAAGCTGACCGCGACCGACGCGGCGATGCGGGTGACCACCGACGCGGTCCAGGTGCTCGGCGGCAACGGCTACACCCGCGACTACCCCGTGGAGCGGCTCTTCCGCGACGCCAAGGTGACCCAGATCTTCGAGGGCACCAACCAGATCCAGCGGATGGTCATCGGGCGCGACCTGCTCCGCTGAGCAGCGAGACGGCCGGGCCGGCGGGCCCTGACCATCACACGGTCGCCGGCGCGGTCGAGACGGTGCGGCCCAGGAACGCCAGCAGCCGCTCGTGCGGGCGAGCGTCGGCGGGTGCCGCGACCTCGGGACCGAACATGCCCGGCTGGCGGTAGGCGTCGACGCCACCCATCGCGTGCATCGTGGCCAGGAGTCGTTCGCACGACGCCTCGTCGAGGAGGTGCTGCTGACCGGTCGCCACAGCCAGGTCGACCCCGTGCACGAGAACCTCGGTGAGGTGGATGACCGCGGCCATGGGAGCCGGGAGGGTCCCCATCCCCAGGGTGACGGTTCCGCCCAGGGCGCCGGGTCGGCGCCAGGCTGTCGCATCGGCGTGGGCCGCCTCGGCGAAGGCGGTCCGGGGGTCCGACCCGAGCCAGTCCGCCTCGTGGTCGGCGCCGGGCGGCAGGCCCTCGAGCTCGGCGGCGAAGATCCGCATCCCGCCCACGGTGTGGTTGAGGACGGTCCGGACGGTCCAGCCCTCGCACGGGGTCCCGAGGACCCACTGGTCCTCGCCGATCCCGGCGACGACAGCGCCGGTCGTCGCCAGGCTTCGCGCGATCTCGTCGACGACGTCGGTCGTGGCGTGGGCCATGGTTCCTCCAAGTTACCTAACGACTGTTAGGTGAATTGTGTCGCCTAACGCCTGTAAGGTCAAGGGGTGACCAGTCAGGTGCGGCGTACCCGCAACAGGCGCGGTGAGGGGGCGCGGCTGCGGGACGAGATCGTCGAGGCCGCCTCGGCCCTGCTGGAGGAGACGGGAAGTGAGGATGCGGTCACGCTGCGAGGGGTGGCGCGGAGGCTCGGCATCGCCGCGCCGTCCATATACCCGCACTTCGACGACGTCGACGCGATCCTGGCCGCCGTGGTCGCCGAGGCGTTCGCCGAGCTCGACGCCGCGCTGGACGCTGTTCCGGTGTCGGCCGGTGCCGAGGTCTCGCTTCGTTCGCTGTGCGAGGCGTACGTCGGGTTCGCACGCGCCCGTCCCCAGCGTTACCGAGTCATGTTCGGGCGGCACCGGGTGGACGCGGACGCGGCCATGAGTGCGCCGCGGAGCGTCGAGGAGCTGCTCGGTGGGAGCGCGTTCGGCCGCCTGCTGGACGCGGTGAACCGGCAGTCCTCGGGGCCGGAGGGTCGAGCGATCGTCGACGCGACGGCCCTCTGGGTCAGCCTGCACGGCTACGTGTCCTTGCGCGCGGCGGTCCCGGCCTTCCCCTGGCCGGAGGGAGACGGCCTGGTCGACCACCTGGTCGCGAGGCTAGCCCCGCCGCAGGGGGATGCGCCGTGAGGCGTCCTGGGGTCGGGTCGGAGCGGGGCTGCTCGTGACCGGGACCATCCGGCTGCGTCGTCTCACGGTCCGCGATGCGGCTGCCGTCCAGGCGATCGTCGAGGCCGATCCGGGCTACTCCGAGCGCGTCAGCGGGCGGCCGGCCGGCCCCCGTGAAGGTCGCGCGCTCTTGCTCGGGAGGCCGCCGGGCTTCCCGGCGGATCGCAAGATCGTGCTCGGCGCCTACGCCGAGGAGCAGCCCGACGAGCTGGTCGCGGTGGTCGACCTGCTGGTCGGCTGGCCGAAGCCGACCTGCGCCCACGTGGGCCTCCTCCAGGTCCGGGCGGCGAGCCACGGCCGCGGCGTCGGGCGGCGCGTCCACGAGCAGCTGCTCGCGGAGGTCGGGCGATGGCCCGAGGTCGACACCCTGCGCGCGGCGATCGTCGAGACCAACGCCGAGGTGGCCGAGCCCTTCTGGCAGGCGATGGGCTACCGGCCCACCGGGCCGCCCCGGCCGTACCGGAACGGGACGGTCGACACCACTCTCCGCATCTGGACCCGGCCGGTCTGACCCCTCTGAGACGTACGTCGCGCCGGCGCGGGCTCGACGAGGATGCGCCGACTCGAGCTGTTTTCGCGTCGAGCTTGCGCCGACTCGAGCTGTTTTCGCGTCGAGCTTGCGCCGACTCGACCGTCAGTCCGCGGCGACCGCCTCGTCGGGCTTCTTGGTGAGCACGTTGGCGATGTAGTCGCGGGCGGTGTCGAAGATGTCGACCTCGTGGCCGGCCCGCTCCGAGAGGTACCACCGGTGCACGAGGATCTCGTGGTAGATCTCGGCCGGCTCGAGCTTCCCGCGGGCGTCGGGCGGCACCAGCTTGATGATCGGGTCGTAGAACTCGCTGAGCCAGCGGGAGGCGACCAGTGTGCGGTCCTCGCGGCCCAGGTCGGCGTGCGCGGTGAACGACGCGATGTCGTTGAGCAGGCGGCGGGCCTGGGCGTCCTCGACGTTCAGACCGGTCAGCGCCTGGAGCTCGCGCCGGTGGTGCCCGGCCTCGACGACCTTGGGCTGGATGCGCACCAGGTCGCCGTCGAAGTCGGTGACGATGTCGAGCTCGTCGACGTCGAAGCCGAGGTCGTTGAGCCGCTCGATGCGCTGCTCGATCCGCCACATCTCGTCGGCCGAGAACTGCTCCTCGGCGGTCAGCTCGGTCCACAGCGCCTGGTAGCGGGTCTCGAGCAGCTCCACGATCTCCGCCGCGTGCACCTCGTGGTCGAGCGAGTCGCTGGCCTCGAGGTCGAGCAGCTCGGCGAACACGTTCTCGGTGGCGACGGTGAGGTCGTACTCCCGCATCTGCCGGGACAGGCTCGACTTGAGCTCGCCGGTCTCGGCATCGACGAGGTACGCCGCGAAGCCCCCGGCCGCGCGCCGGAACAGGACGTTCGAGAGCGACACGTCGCCCCAGAAGAAGTCGGCGAGGTGCAGCCGGACCAGCAGCACCACGAGGGCGTCGACGAGCGACGGCAGGTTGTCGGCGGTCAGGCCGTGGGAGAACAGGCTCCGGTAGGGGAGCGAGAACTCGAGGTGCTGGGTGAGCAGGGCCGCCGGCAGCTCCTCGCCGTCCGGGTCGACGCGACCGGTGACCACGCCCTGCGGCACCACCGCCGGCAGGCCCATCCGCTGCAGGTCGCGCAGCAGGCGGTACTCCCGGAAGGCCATCTCCTCGACCGTCTCCTTGACGGCGTACGTCCGGTCGCGCAGCCGCACGATCCGGACCACGTGCCGGGAGAGGCCTCGCGGCAGCGGCACGACGAACTCGTCGGTCCAGTCCTCCAGCGGGGTCGACCAGGGCAGCCGCACGACGGACGGGTCCGGCCTGCTGGTGACGATCCGCAGCGCCATGCCTGCAGCCTAGGACCTGGCCGGCTCGAGGAACACCGGCCCGGGCCCGCGGGGTGCCACCTCGTCGTCGGGGTTGTTGAGCGCGCAGGTGCGCAGGCTCAGGCAGCCGCAGCCGATGCAGCCGTCCAGCTTGTCGCGCAGCCGCTCGAGCCGCTCGATCTGCTCGTCCAGGCGGGGCCGCCAGGCCCGGCTCAGCCGGGACCAGTCCGCCTTGGTCGGGGTCCGGTTGTCGGGGAGGGTGCCGAGCGCGTCGGCCACCTCCTCCAGGCTCAGGCCCACCCGCTGGGCGGTCCGGATGAAGGCGATCCGGCGCAGCGTGGCCTGCTCGAAGCGTCGCTGGTTGCCGGTCGTGCGCACCGAACTGATGAGTCCACGCGACTCGTAGAAGCGGATCGCCGAGGTGGCCACGCCGGCGCGCTCGGCGAGCTGCCCGATCGTCAGCTGGGTCATGCCCGAGATCATCGCTTGACTTCAAGCGAACTTCAACTATGACGATCGTCCCGTGAACGAGATCGAGCGACTGATGAGCCTGATGACGGGGGACGAGAAGCACTCGGCCGCCGCCACGTCGACCCTGGACGTGATCCGGGTGCTCTACGAGCGGGTGCTGGACTTGAGCCCGGAGACGGCCGGCGACGAGCGCCGGGACCGCTTCCTGCTGTCCAAGGGCCACGGCCCGATGGCCTACTACGCCGTCCTCTGCGCGCAGGGGTTCCTGCCCGAGGAGTGGCTGACCGGCTGGGCGTCCTTCGACTCGCCCCTCGGCCACCACCCGGACCGGAACCTGGTGCCGGGGGTCGAGATCGCGTCCGGCTCGCTCGGTCACGGGCTGCCGCTGGCCGTCGGCACCGCCCTGGGCCTCCGGGCACAGGGGATCCGGTCGCGGGTCGTGGTTCTCGTCGGCGACGCCGAGCTCGACGAGGGCAGCAACCACGAGGCGCTCGAGCTGGCAGCCGCCCTCGACCTCGACGCGCTCACCGTCGTGGTGGTCGACAACCGGTCCTCGTCGTACGCCGTGCCCGGCCGGATCGAGCAGCGGTTCGCCGTCGAGGGGTGGCACGCCGTCACCGTCGACGGTCGCGACCACGACGTGCTGGAGAAGGCCCTGTCCCACCGTGAGATCGGACGGCCCAACGCGGTCGTCGCCGTCGTGGAGGAGAAGCGATGACCACCTCGAGCCGGGTCACCTCGAACCGGACACAGTTCGCCCGCACCGCCGCGGACCTCGTCGAGAGCGACCTGTCGGTCGCCCTGGTGTACGCCGAGATCTCCGGGCAGTTCTTCGGCGAGGTCGAGCGCCGCAACCCCGACCGGGTCGTGAACGTCGGCATCCGCGAGCAGCTGCTGGTCAACGTGGGCGCCGGGATGGCGCTGACCGGGATGCGACCGATCGTGCACACCTTCGGGTCGTTCCTCGTGGAGCGGGCCTTCGAGCAGGTGAAGCTCGGCTTCGGGCACCAGGACGTCGGCGGTGTGCTGGTGGGGTCCGGCGGGTCGTTCGACATCGCGGGCGGTGGCCGGACCCACCAGGCGCCGGGCGACGTCGCGCTGCTGGACACGCTGCCGGGGGTCGCGATCCACGCGCCCTCGACCGCCACCGAGGTCGACGCGGTGCTCCGCAGCACGGTCGCCGGCTCGGGGCTGCACTACGTGCGGGTCGTGGAGCAGACCAACGCGCGGTCCTTCCCGCACGCGCCCGGCCGGTTCCACGTCGTACGCCGTGGGGCGGGGCCGACCGTCGTCGCGCTCGGGCCGGTGCTCGACGCCGTGCTGGCCGCCACCGCGGGACTGGACGCCACGGTGCTGTACGCCGCCACCGTGCGGCCGTTCGACGCCCGTGGCCTGCGCTCGGTGATCGGCTCGCCCGAGGTGGTGCTGGTCGAGCCGTGGCTGGCCGGCACCTCGGCCCACGTGGTCGCCGACGCGCTGCGCGACGTGCCCCACCGGCTGCTCGCGCTGGGCGTCGGCCGGTCCGAGCTGCGGCGCTACGGCACCGCCGAGGACCACGTCCGCGCGCACGGCCTGGACGCCGCGGGGATCCGGCGCTCGCTCGACGGGTTCCTGGCCGCGGCCGCCTGAGCCGGAAAGCGCTGCCCCGATGACCGTGGCGGCCGAGCCGCACGCTGTCACCGCGACAGGGCTGTCTAGGATTGCCTCGCGCCGTGAGGTGCAGGCCGCGTTAGCTCAGTTGGCAGAGCGTCGCCCTTGTAATGCGAATGTCGAGAGTTCGATTCTCTCACGCGGCTCTGTCGGTGGCCGGTCCTACGGTCGGGCACATGTTCGAGTGTCGCGGGTGTGGCGTCGTGATGCCGGGCCGACGTGCCCGTGTCTGCTGCAGCAACGCCTGCCAGCGATAGAGCGAGCGCACCCTCCTGGTGGCCGCATGGCTCGCCACCGGTGTCGCGAACCCGGGCAGTCAGCCGGGGCACTACGTGCGTCGTCACCTGACGGAAGAGCAATCGGGGCGATGTGCGATCTGCCATGGGCCCCCGGTCTGGAACGACGCGCCACTGACGCTGGTCCTGGACCACATCGTCGGAGACTCGACGAACAACCGACGTGAGAACCTGAGACTCGTCTGCCCGAGCTGCGACTCCCAGCTGCCCACCTCCAAGAGCCGCAACAAGGGGAGAGGTCGGCACTGGCGGCGCCAGCGCTACGCCGATGGAAGGTCCTACTGATGCCTCGCCGGCCCAGCTCCCGGCTGTGCGACCCTTCCCCGGCGGCACGACCCGGTCAGAGCGGCTGGTCCGTGACGGTCATGAGGACCCGGCAACCACCGGTGGGCGAGCTCTCGATCAACAGGTCGTCCACCATCTGACGAGCCGCCCACAGGCCCATGGCGTCCGGTCCTGTGGGACGCCGGTAGCCGGTCATCGGGTCGAGGTGCCCGGGGCCGGCGTCCTCGACGAGGCAGGTCAGCCTCGCCACCTCGGTCCACAGGCAGACGCGCACCGGAGGCCGGCCGTGCAGGAGGCCGTTCGAGACGACCTCGGTGACCGCGACCCGGAGCTGCTCGATGACCTGGGCGGACACGGCGCTGTGCTCGTAGGCCGCGGACTTCACCAGGTCCCGCGCGGCCGCCAGGTGCTCGAGGTCGTGGATCACCGTGGTCGAGGACGGCGGGGCTGCCGGTGCCTCGAGCCGCCGCGCGAGCGGGTCGTCGAGGAACGCCGCCGGCGCGACGTACTCCGGGTTCTCCCGCTCGACGAGGTCGACGTTGACCGTGCGGTGGGTGGCGAGCGCGCCCGCGATGACCGCGTCGGGACGGGTGCGGGTGTCGTAGGTGCACAGCGCGGCGAACGGGAAGGCGCCCAACGCCTCGTCCACCGCCGACTCGTACCGGAGCCAGGCGGCCTGCCGGGTGGCGTCGAGGCCGAGCGGGACCGTCCCGGCCACCCACAGCTGGGTGGGCGTGGGCCGCTCGGCGAGCGTGCGCTGATAGCTGAACAGGGTGGGCACGGGCGACTGGTAGAGGTCCTCGTCGAAGCCGTAGGCGAGCCTGGGGTGGGTGCCGAGCGCCTCACGGAGCAGGGCGACCCGGTCCCGGGATCCGTGCACCAGCACGTCCCCTCCCGACGTGAGGCCGAGGTCGACGAACGCACGGGTGCCCTCGACGAGCTGCTCGTCGGTGTCGTGGACCAGCAGGCCGTGACGGTACGCCGGGTGGGTGTCGCCGGGGCTCGTCATCGTGTCTCCTCCACGTCGACTCCTTCTGCCTGGTCGAGTCCGAGCAGGCGGACGAGGTGCGCCACATGGGGTTGTGGCGCGTGCAGCCGCACCCGGCCCCCGCCGCTGCGGTGGTCGAGGGTGCCGACGAGCAACGCCCGCGCTCCCGGCAGGTCGAGGAAGTCGACCCGGCTGAGGTCCAGCACGAAGGGGTCGTGCCCGGCCCCGGCGGTGGCCGAGATCAGCAGGATCCGCAGGAGCTCGTAGTTGGTGGCGTCCAGCTCGCCGGCCACGGCCAGCCCGCCCTCCACCGGCACCGCCTGGAAGCGTTGCTCACGCAACCCCGCACCGTGTGCGCGGCTCAGGAAGCCCAGGGCGTCCCGGGACTCGCGGGCGGGGTACTGGCAGAGCACCGAGAGCGGCCGGGTCGCGCACAGCTGGTCGGTCGCCTGCTCGAGGGTCTCGTGCTCGTCGGGGGACATCACCCCCAGGGCGGTGGAGGCGTCGCCGGACCATCGCACGGACGGGTACCCCTCGGTGAGAGCCCCGTCGACGACGGTCTCGATGAAGCCCGGGTCGTACGTCGACGAGTCGGCCGGGACGACCTGGATCTGCCCGCGAGCGAGCGCCTCGAGGGCGTCCGCGTAGCCCTGGAGCAGCGCCGGGAGCCCCTCGTCGGCGGGGTCGTCAGGCGGCTGGGTGTAGAGGATCTTGGAGCCCAGCTCCAGGCCGCGGCGCACCCACGAGGTGACGCCGGCGCGCCGCTGCGGCTCCTCGTCGTAGAGCAGCACCAGATGCCCGTCCCACCCAGGGCGCCAGCCGGGGGATCTCACCCTTCCAACGGTACTCCGGTGCGTCGTGGTGGCGACCCTGCTCGAGGGCGCATCCCGGCGGCACGACCCGCCGGGGTCAGCCGGCCAGCATCCGACGCATCTGGTCGATCTCGGCCTGCTGGCTCTCCTCGATGTGCCGGGCCAACGCGATCGCGTCGGGGAACTCGCCGTGCGCCACCTCGTCCCTCGACATGGCGATCGCGCCCCGGTGGTGCCGGATCATCATCCGCAGCCACATGTCCTCGAAGGTGCGGCCGGGCGCCCCGCCGAGACGGTGCCAGTCGCGGCCGTGCATCGAGAGCCGGCCGCCGGCCCCGCCCATCATCGACCCGTTCCAGTCCCCACCCATCATCTGGTCGTCGCCGTGCATGTGTCCGGTGATGCCGTCGTCCGACTGGAAGCCCCAGTCGTCGAGCCAGCCCTGCATGGTGCGGATCTCCGGGGCCTGGGCCGCGCGGATCTGCCGGGTCAGCCGCCGGAAGTCGGGGCTGACGTCCCGGCCCCGGGTCATGGCCACCATGCGCAGCGCCTGCTCGTGGTGGGGCACCATCTCGGCTGCGAACTCCACGTCGGCGTCGTCGTGGCCGGCGCCGCTGCCCGAGCTGTCGGAGCTGCAACCGCCGAGGGCCAGGACGAGGGTCGCCAGCAGGGCTGCGGCCGCGGGCGCTGTTCGCCTTCTCACGCCTTCACGCTACGCGCGGGCGGGCGGCCGTCCCCGGGCCGAACGACCCGGCCCGGGGGTGCGTCGGGCCTCTCAGCGCAGCCGGCGCAGCTCGAACCTGGCGGGCGGGTCGGCCAGCGCCTCCTGGGCGGCCACCAGCTGGATCTCCCGGGTGCCGGCGGCGATCGTCGCCTCGAGCACCGCGAACACCGAGGAGGCGGTGGCGGCGAGCGCCTGCTCCGGTGAGCGCGTCGTCCGCAGATGGGCGAGGTAGAGCGCCGCGGTGACGTCGCCACAGCCGTTCGGGGTGATCGGCAGCAGAGGGGTGGTGACGGCCCAGGCGCCCTCGTCGGAGACGGCCACCAGGTCCAGCGACCCCTCCGGCACGGCGTCGTGCAGCACGCTGGTGACCAGGACGTCGCGGGGGCCGCTGGCGCGCACGGCGTCGACGGCCTCGAGCACCTCGTCGAGGGTGCGGGTGGTCCGGCCGGCGAGGAAGTCGAGCTCGAAGTGGTTGGGCGTGACGATGTCGGCCCGGGGGACCACCGTGTCGCGCATGTACTCCGGGATCCCCGGTCGCACGAACATGCCGCGCCCGACGTCGCCCATCACCGGGTCGCAGCAGTAGACGGCGTCGGGGTTCAGCTCCTTGACCCGCGCCACCGCGTCCAGGATCACCGCGCCGACCGCGGGGTCGCCCTGGTAGCCCGACAGCACCGCGTCGGCCTCCCCGAGCACGCCACGGTCGCCGATGCCGGCGATCACCTCACGCACGTCGTCGGGCGCGAGCAGCGGGCCGCGCCACTCGCCGTACCCGGTGTGGTTGGAGAAGTGCACGGTCAGCACCGGCCACACCTCGTGGCCGAGCCGCTGCAGGGGGAACACGGCGGCGGAGTTGCCGACGTGCCCGTAGGCCACCGAGGACTGGATGGACAGGATCTTCACCCGCCGCATCCTCCTCGTGGCGGCCGGCGCGGGCAAACCGCCGACCGGTCGCCGACCGGTCGCCGGCCGCGCGGCGTACGACGCCGACCCGCCTCTCATCCACCTCGTAGGTTGGCGCCATGAGCGAGATGACCTACCGCCCGCTGGGCGACTCGGGCCTGATGGTGAGCGCGGTCGGGATCGGCTGCAACGCGTTCAGCCGACGGGTGGACCTCGACGGGGTGCGCGGCATCCTCGCCGCGGCCCGCGACACCGGTGTCACGCTGCTCGACACCGCCGACGTGTACGGCAACCCGCCGGGCTCGAGCGAGGACCTGCTCGGGGAGGCGCTCCTGGGCCAGCGCGACGACTTCGTGGTCGCCACGAAGTTCGGCATGGACATGCGCGGCGACAACGGCCAGGACCACGGCGTGCGCGGTTCGCGGCACTACGTGCGTCGGGCGGTCGAGGCGTCGCTGCGTCGGTTGCGCACCGACCACATCGACCTCTACCAGCTGCACGTGCCGGACGAGGTGACGCCGGTCGAGGAGACGCTCTCGGTGCTCACCGACCTGGTGCGTGAGGGCAAGGTCCGCTACCTGGGCTGCTCGAACTTCGCGGGCTGGCAGGTGGCCGACGCCGACTGGACCGCGCGCTCGGCCGGGCTGGAGCGGTTCGTGAGCGTGCAGAACCGCTACTCGCTGCTCGAGCGGTCGATCGAGGAGGAGGTCGTGCCGGCGTGCGAGGCCTTCGGGCTCGGGGTGCTGCCGTACTTCCCGCTGGAGCACGGCCTGCTCACCGGCAAGTACCGGCGCGGCCAGGGCGCCCCCGCCGGCTCGCGTGCCGACCTGGACCCGACCCGCGCGCAGTGGTTGCACGACGCGGACTGGGACCGGATCGAGGCCGTCGAGCGGTACGCCGCGAACCGCGACCTGTCCGTGACCGACGTCGCCATCGCCGGCCTCGCGGCCCAGCCGGCCGTGGCGTCGGTGATCGCGGGGGCCACCTCGGGGGAGCAGGTGCGCACCAACGCCGCCGCGCTGCGCTGGGAGCCGTCGGCCGAGGACCTGGTGGAGCTGGACGAGACCACCGGGTCCGGGCCGGGTCAGTAGGGGAAGTCGCCCGTGGTGAACACCGGCAGCGTGCCCTCCTCCGCCGGCACCGGGCTGCTCGCCGGGCGACAGCGCAGGGCGGACGCCGAGCAGACCAGCACCCGCGCGGTGCCCCTGGCCTCGTCGACGCCGAGGCCGTAGAACCGGTCGGCGTCCAGCCAGCCGGCAAGGACGAACTGCCGCCCCCCGACCGGGATGCTCGCCGGCTCGCGCTCCCCGGCCGTGTGCACGACCAGCCGTCCCACCAGCGTGTACGCCAGCCGGCTCCCGTCGGGTGACCGGCGGCCGGCATAGGCTCCGACGCCCGCACCGGGGGTCTCGCGCGGCACGCCGTGGACGAGATCGAAGTCGACGAGCGGGCCGCCCGGCCGGTTCTCGGTGACCGGGTACGCCAGGTCGCCCAGGTCGCTGCGCTTCCCGGTGTCCAGGTCCCACCGCGAGATCGCGCCACCCTTGGCGGTCTGGGCGTAGACCGCGTCGTCGTCGAAGCCCAGGACGGTCGGGGTGGACTCGCTGTACAGGTCCGAGAGGTCCTCGGTGCTGGTCCGGTCCCCGTTCCCGGTCGCGTCGCGCACCAGCTCCCGGCCGGTGCTCGTGTCGAACACGACCGTCTGCGCGATCCGGCTGCCGTGCGCGTTCCTCGGCCCGTGCTCGTAGTCCACGAACGCCAGGTAGCGACCGTCGGCCGTGGTCGAGAGCCAGCCGATCCCGCCGATGTCCGCGATCCTCGCGGAACGGTCCCGTCCCCACCGGTAGAGCACCCCCTCGGCCAGGTAGTACAGGCCGCCGGCGGTGCTCACCATCGTCTGCGGCGCGGGCCGGATCGGGTACGTCCGCGACCCGACGTGCAGCTCCTCGCCGGTGGCGAACACGACCTCCGCGGGCGACGCGACCGGTGGCCCGGTCGGCAGGTCCCAGGACGTCGAGCCCGTCAGCCTGACCATCGCCGTCCCGAGGAGCAGGACGGCCACGGCGACCGCGCCGAGCAGGGGCTTGGTCCAGCGCACGGCACGTCTCCAGGTCTCGAGGGTCAGGGTCCCGTCGTACCAGAGACGCCGTGAGGGCCGGGAAGGTTGTCCCGGGCCCTAGGCCACCTGCAGCGACCGCTTCGAGAGCCCCAGCCAGAACCCGTCGATCACCTGGATGCCCGGCTCCTCGGGGTCGGTCGCGGCGCCGAGCGTGACGAACAGCGGGGTGTAGTGCTCCACGGTGGGGTGGGCGTACGGCATCCCGGGGGCGTGGGCGCGGTAGTTCGCGAGCTCGTCGACGTCGCCCCTGGCCAGCGCGTCCGCGGCCCAGGCGTCGAAGTCGCTCGACCAGCCGGGCGCCTCGGCGTCGAGCCGCCAGGACGTGAGGAACGGCAGGCCGTGGGTGAGGAAGCCCGAGCCGATGATCAGCACGCCCTCGTCGCGCAGCGGGCGCAGGCGCTCGCCGAGCTTCATCAGCCGCACCGGGTCGTGGGTGGGCAGCGACATCTGCAGCACCGGCACGTCACCGGCCGGGTACATGATCTTCAGCGGCACCCACGCGCCGTGGTCGAGCCCGCGGCTGGCGTGCTGGTGCACCGGCTCGGACGCCGGCATCAGCTTCGCGATCCGCTCCGCGAGCGCGGTGGCGTCCGGCGTCTCGTAGGTCATCCGGTAGTACTTCGCGTCGAAGCCCCCGAAGTCGTAGACCAGCGGGGCGCCGCTCGCGCTCAGGCTCACCGGCGCGGACTCCCAGTGGGCGCTGACGATGAGGATCGCCTTCGGATGGGGGAGGTCGGCCGCCCAGGCGGCGAGCTCGCCGGACCACGTGGGGTCGTCGAGGAGCGGAGGGGCGCCGTGGCCGATGTACAGGGCGGGCATGCGATCGTTCACGTCTACTCCAATGGTTGAATCTTGAACTTTATTCCATCGGAGGTACGCCGTCCAGCCCACGCGGTCACCGGGCCAGGTCGGCCAGGGCGTCCAGCTCGGCCTGGGTGCCGAGCGCGATCAGCACCGCGCCCGCCGGGACCACCAGGTCGTCGGGCGGGTTGGGCACGAGCACGTCGTCGGCCGAGCGGCGTACGGCGAGGAGCAGCGCACCGGTCCGCTCGCGCAGTCGCAGCGCGCCGATCGTCCGACCGGCCGTGGCGGAGCCGGCCGCGACCGGCACCTGCTCGACCCGCCAGTCGACGCTCTCGTCGTGCATCACCACGTCGAAGAACTCGGCGACGTCGGGCTGCAGCGCGAACACCGCGAGCCGCCGCCCGCCGATCCGTTGCGGGTTCACCGCCCGGGTCGCGCCGGCGAGCTGCAGCTTGGTCTTGGAGCCCGTGGTCCGGGCCCGCGCCACGATGACCACGTCGGGCCGCATCGCCCGGGCGGAGAGCGTGGCGTAGACGGTGTCGGCGTCGGTGTCGAGCGCGACCACGACCGCGCGGGCGTGCTCGATCCCCGCTTCCCGGAGCGTCCTGTCCTCGGTGACGTCGCCGACGAGGTGGGCCACCCCCTCGGGCAGGTCCGCGAGGCGGGCAGGGTCGGTGTCCACCACCACGACCTCGTGCCCGGCGGAGGTGAGGAAGTCGGTCGCCGCGCGACCGACGCGGCCGTAGCCGCAGATGATCACGTGCCCGCGCAGGGCTGCGATGCGTGCGTCCATGCGTCGCCTTTCCAGGTGCTGGCGGAGCTGGCCCTCGGTGACGGTCTCGAGCAGCACGCCGAGGTTGTAGAGGACCGTGCCGACGCCCACGACGATCAGCACGATCGTGAAGACCATCCCGGCCGTCGTGAGCGGCCGGACCTCCCGGAAGCCGACCGTGGCGACCGTGGTGACGGTCTGGTAGACCGCCTCGAGCAGCGTGAAGCCCAGGAACAGGTAGCCGACCGTGCCGAAGACGGTGACCGCCACCAGCGCGGTCAGCGCGACGACGATGCGGCGGACGCTGCTCACGCCGTGACCGTAGCGCCCGCGCGGACCCTCAGGCGGGAAGTCGCCAGTCCACCGGGCTGCCGCCCTGGTCGACGAGCAGCTGGTTGACCCGGCTGAACGGGCGCGAGCCGAAGAACCCACGGCTCGCCGAGAGCGGCGATGGGTGCGCGGACTCGACCGAGGGCACGGCGCCGAGCATCGGCCGGAGCCCCTGCGCGTCGCGGCCCCACAGGATCGCGGCCAGCGCTCCACCGCGTCGCACGAGCGCGTGGATGGCGCACTCGGTGACCTCCTCCCAGCCGCGGCCACGGTGGCTCGCTGCCTCGCCGGGGCGGACCGTGAGGGCGCGGTTGAGCAGCATCACCCCCTGGTCGGCCCAGGCGGTGAGGTCGCCGTGCGCGGGCGTCTCGAGCCCGAGGTCGGAGCGCAGCTCGGTGTAGATGTTGGTGAGGCTGCGCGGGACCGGCCGGACGTGGGCGTCGACGGCGAAGCTCAGCCCGATCGGGTGCCCGGGCGTCGGGTAGGGGTCCTGCCCGACGACGAGCACGCGCACGTCGGCCAGCGGGCGCTGGAACGCGCGGAAGATGCGGTCGCCGTCCGGCAGGTAGCCGCGCCCCGCCGCGACCTCGTCGCGCAGGAACCGGCCCATCGCCGCGATCCGCTCGTCGACCGGCGCCAGCGCCTCGGCCCAGTCGGGGGCCATCAGTCCGCGGTCGACCAGGCCTGCCAGCGCGCTCATGGTGGTCACGGTATAGGTGCAGGAGTCACCGGCTGGCCGGTGATTCCGTTGCTTGTCGACCGTTGCTTCGGCCGACAAGTACAGGAGTCACCGGCCGACCGGTGACTCCTGCATGAGCGAGCACCCCCGCCACCGCCGCGACGTACGCCGCGGGAGCAGGTCAGCGGGAGAGGGCGCGTGAGCCGCCGGAGCCGTAGCGCCGCGACGGGTTCGAGCCGATCGCGTCCGGTGACGCCTTCTTCGTGGCGGCCTTCTTCTTCGCGGGCTTGCCGGCGGCCGCCGCCTTGCCGGAGGTGCCCTTGGCGGACGCGGACTTGCCGGCCGCAGTCTTCGTGGCCGCCTTCCGCGCCGCCTTCTTCGCCGTCGGGGTCGCGACGCCCCCGGCGTCGCTGGACCACTGGTCGACCCACTCGTCGAGCACCTGCCAGGTGGTGGTGCGCGCCCGCCGCCCGGTCAGCATGCCGAGGTGGCCGCCCGGGACGATCTCGAAGCGCACGTCCTTCGCGCCGGTCAGCAGGGGCACGACCGCCTTGACGGAGGGAGCGGGGGCGATGCCGTCGGTGGAGCCACCGAAGACCAGCACCGGGGCGGTGATGTCGGCCAGCGAGATGGTCCGGTCGCCGAGCTCCATCGACCCGGTGACCAGCGCGTTGCCCTTCACGAAGCGGTGGTAGAGCTGGCCGAAGGTCCGTCCGGGGTAGGCGATCATGTTGTCGGTGAACCGGTCCACGGCCTCGAGCTGGGCCAGGAAGTCGGTGTCGTCGAGGTGCGTGGCGACCGCCACCGGCTTGGTGACGAGCTTCTGAAACGACGAGAGCTGGAAGGCCCAGCGGACCAGCGGCTTGGGTGCGCCCCCCAGCGCCTGGTAGGTGCGGGTGATGCCGCCCCGGCCGTCGGTCAGGTTCAACAGCGGCCGCAGCGGCGCCACCAGCGGCACCTGCTTGATGTCGACGGGGGAGCCGACCACCGTCAGCGACGCGATCGGCAGCTGCGGCTGGTCGGCGGCGCTGAGCATCGCGAAGATGCCGCCCAGGCTCCAGCCGACGACGTGCACCGGGCGGTTGCCGGCGTGCGTGGAGACCTCACGGATCGCGGTCGGGACGACCTCGTCGACCCAGTGCTCCATGCCCAGGCCCCGGTCGCGGAAGGAGACCTGGCCGTACTCCACGAGGTACGTCGGCCGGCCGGCGCCGACCAGGTGCTCGACCAGCGAGCAGCCGCGACGCAGGTCGTAGCAGATCGCGGGGGCGGCCAGTGGGGTCACCAGCAGCACCGGGTCGCCCTGCTCCTTGACCTTGCCGGAGGGGCGGTAGTGGTAGACCTCGCGCAGCGTGCCGTCGTCGATGAGCGTGCGCGGCATGGGACGGAGATCGGCCAGGCCGCCGTACAACACCTTGTGGGCGACGTTGCTGGCAGCAGAGACGACCTGATCGGGCTTCGGGATCAGATCCATGGGCGAAAAGTACCCGACCGCCCCCGCGCCGGGGCAGGGTCGAGCGGCGTCGTCTCGGCCACACCGTCGGCCCGCGGGCCGGGGCGGAGGCCCAGGTCGCCCGGCCCTCGAGGGCGCGCAGGCCCCGTGGCCGATCGGCTCAGGACCGCTTGGCCGGGCGCACGGTCTTGCCGTGGTCGGGGCGCACCGACGCCAGCTCGCCGAGGAAGCTGTCGGCCCAGGCGGCCACGTCGTGGGTGGTCACCGTCTTGCGCATCGCCTTCATCCGCCGCGACCGCTCCTTGTCGTCGGCCTCGTAGGCCTCGAGCAGCGCCGACTTCATGCCGTTGATGTCGTAGGGGTTGATCAGCCAGGCCTGGCGCAGCTCGTCGGCGGCGCCCGCGAACTCCGAGAGCACCAGCGCGCCGTCGTTGTCGTAGCGGCAGGCGACGTACTCCTTGGCGACGAGGTTCATGCCGTCGCGGAACGGCGTGACGACCATGATGTCGGCGACCCGGTAGAAGGCCGCCATCTCCTCGCGCGGGTAGGAGGCGTGCAGGTAGTGGATCGCGGGGCGCCCGATCCGGCCGAGGTCGCCGTTGATGTGGCCGACCAGCCGGTCGATCTCGTCGCGCAGGATGCGGTACTGCTCCACCTGCTCCCGCGACGGCGTCGCGACCTGCACGAAGACCGCGTCCTCGACGTCGAAGTGGCCGTCGATGATGAGCTCGCTGAAGGCGCGCAGCCGCGCGTAGATGCCCTTGGTGTAGTCGAGCCGGTCGACACCGAGGAAGACCCGGCGCGGGTTGCCGAGGACCTCGCGGATCTCGGCGGCGCGCTTCTCGACCTCCTCGGAGCGGGCCAGCTCCTCGTAGGCCTCGGTGTCGATCGAGATCGGGAACGCCGCGGCACGCACCGTGCGCCCGTCGGGGAGGTAGACGAGGTCGCGGTGGGTCTTGTGCCCGACGCGCTGGCGCACCAGGCGCACGAAGTTCTGTGCGCCGCCGCTGAGCTGGAAGCCGATCAGGTCGGCGCCGAGCAGCCCCTCGAGGAGCTGGCGCCGCCACGGCAACTGCTGGAACAGCTCGGCCGGGGGGAACGGGATGTGCAGGTAGAAGCCGATCCGCAGGTCGGGACGCAGCTCGCGAAGCATCTGCGGGACCAGCTGCATCTGGTAGTCGTGCACCCAGACCGTCGCCCCCTGCGAGGCCACCTCGGCGGCCTTCTCGGCGAAGCGCCGGTTCACCGCCACGTAGGCGTCCCACCACTCGCGGTGGAAGCTCGGCTTGGCGACGAGGTCGTGGTAGAGCGGCCACAGGGTGGCGTTGGAGAAGCCCTCGTAGAAGTACTCCACCTCCTGGGCCGTGAGCGTCATCGGCACCAGGTGCAGGCCGTTGGTCTCGAAGGGCTCGTGCTCCTCGTCGGCGCCGCCCGGCCAGCCGATCCAGGTGCCGTCGTTGGCGCGCATCACGGGCTCCAGCGCGCTCACCAGGCCGCCGGGCGAGGTCCGCCAGTCGGAGGTGCCGTCCGGGAGGGTCACCCTGTCGACGGGCAGCCGGTTGGCGACGATCACGAGGTCTGCGGAGCCGGAGGTTGCCACGCCCCACACCCTAGGGTGTCGGGCCCAGTCGCGGTTCCTCCCCGCGACGTCGTCGGGCCGGTCGCGACGACGCTGGTGTCGGGCTGGCCCGACGACGACTGTCGGGCTGGCAGGATTCTGCGCGGGCGGCGCCGTTCCTAGCGTTGCCGACATGACCCAGACCCACCTCCTCACGCAGCCGGAACCCGCCATGAGCCCCCTGAGCGCCCTGCCCGTCGCAGCTCCCGGTGCGACGCGCCCCAGCGGCGTACGACGGGTGCTGCTGGACAGCGGCTACGCCCTCTCGGCGTTCTTCCTGGCGCTGCCGGCGTTCGTGCTCGCGGTGACCCTGCTCGCGACCGGGCTCGGTCTGCTCGTGATAGTCGGCGGCGTGCTGCTGCTGACCCTGGCGGTGCTCGTGGCCCGCGGGTTCGCCCGGGTCGAGCGGCTGCGGCTCCGCGCCATGCTGGGCAGGCCCGCCGCCACGCCGGACTACCTGTGCCCGCAGGCGGGTGACGGCTTCTGGCGCCGGATGCTGACGCCGCTGCGCGACCCGCAGTCGTGGCTGGACGTCGTGTGGTCGCTGGTCGGACTCGTGACCGGCACGGTGGCGTTCGCGGTGACCCTGACCTGGTGGGCGCTGGCGGCCGGCGGGCTGACCTACTGGATCTGGGAGCGCTTCATCCCGTTCGGCGAGGACAACGTGACCCTGGCCGAGCTGCTCGGCCTGGGCGAGGGACGTACGCCCGAGATCTGGCTCAACCTGGCGATCGGGGCGGCCGCGCTGATCACCCTGCCCCTGGTGGTCCGGCTCGTGGCGGTCGTCCACGGGAGCCTCGCGTCGGTGCTGCTCAGCAGCCGCGCCGACCTCCAGCACGAGGTGCGCCGGGTCGAGACCGGCCGCCACGCCGCGCGGGTGGCCGAGGCGGAGTCGCTGCGTCGGCTCGAGCGGGACATCCACGACGGCCCGCAGCAGCGGCTGGTGCGGCTGACGATGGACCTCGGCCGCGCCCGGCACGCGCTGGAGCAGGACCCGGAGCGGGCGGCGGGCGCGCTGGACTCGGCGCTGGCGCAGGCCCGGGAGACCGTCGACGAGCTGCGGGCGCTGTCGCGCGGCATCGCGCCCCCGGTCCTGGTCGACCGGGGCCTCGAGGCGGCGCTCGGTGAGCTCGTCGCCCGCTCGGAGGTGCCGGTGGAGGCGTCCGTGGACGTGCCGGCCGGCCTCGAGCCGCACCTGGAGACCGCGGTCTACTTCGTGGTCTCCGAGGCGCTCACCAACGTCGCGAAGCACAGCAACGCCACCGCGGCCCGCGTCACCGTGGTGGTGTCGGGAGGCCGGCTCCTCGTCGAGGTCGAGGACGACGGGTCCGGTGGCGCCCACCTCAGCAAGGGCCACGGCCTCGCCGGCCTGGAGCAGCGGGTCCGTGCCGCAGATGGCACGCTCACGGTGTCGAGCCCCGCAGGCGGGCCCACCAGGATCAGGGCGGAGATGGAGTGCGGATAGTCCTTGCCGACGACTCGGTGCTGCTGCGCGAGGGCCTGCAGCTGCTGCTGACCGAGGCCGGCCACGAGGTGGTCGCCGCCGTCGGTGACGGACCCGCCTTCGTCGCAGCGGCGCTACGCGAGCGCCCCGACGTGTGCGTGGTCGACGTGCGGATGCCCCCGTCGCACACCGACGAGGGCCTGCGCGCGGCGGTCGAGGTGCGCCGCGCGTGGCCGCGCGCCCGGACCATGGTGCTCTCGCAGTACGTCGAGGTGTCGTACGCCGACGAGCTGCTCGCCTCCGGGGAGGGCGGCGTCGGCTACCTGCTCAAGGACCGGGTCAGCGACGTCGCCGACTTCCTGCGGGCCCTGGAGGTCGTGGCCGAGGGCGGCACCTCGCTCGACCCGCAGGTGGTCCGCCAGCTGATGCGCCGCGACCCGCTCGCGGACCTCACGCCGCGCGAGCGCGAGGTGCTCGCACTGATGGCCGAGGGACGGTCGAACACCTCGATCGCCGCGGCCATGTCGGTCTCCGAGGGCGGGGTCGAGAAGCACACGCAGCGGATCTTCGCCAAGCTCGGGCTGCACGCGGACGACGCCGGGCACCGGCGGGTGCAGGCGGTGCTGCGGCACCTCCGCCAGGGGTGAGCCGGGGCTCAGCCCCCGTCCGCGTCGTACCGGACGCCGACCTGTCGGCGGACCTCGTCGAGCTGTCGCATCAGGGTGAGCGTCTGGGTGTGGGGCACCATCGGGCTCTCGCGCAGCCCCTCCCGCAGGCAGCGGCCCACCTCGGCGATCTCGTGGGCGTAGCCACGCCCGAGCACCGGCTCGTGCCCCTCGATGCGCACCGGATCGCTGCGCCCGTCGACGTCGTTCGAGCCGCCGGCGGCGTACGGCGTGAAGGTCGCCCGCGTCGGGTGGTGGAAGTCGTCGAGGTCGATGCGTCCCTCGTCGGTGGCCAGGGCCGCCGCGCGGGAGGACCACGAGGTCATCGAGGCCGTCATGGTGGCCAGCGCACCGCCGGGGTAGCGGCCGGTGAGTGCGACGTCGAGGTCGATGCCGTCGGGGGAGAGGTGGGCGACGGCGGCGAGCGCCTCGGCCTCCCCGAGCAGCAGGTGGGCCATCGTGAGCGGGTAGATGCCCATGTCCAGCAGTGCGCCGGCGCCGAGGGCCGGGTTGAGCATCCGGTCCTCCGGCGGCGCCTCGACCCGGAAGCCGAGCTCGGCGTGCAGGTGCCGCGGGGTCCCGAACCGGCCCGCGCGCACGTCGTCGGCGAGCCGCCGGACGACCGGGTGGCAGGCGGTCCACATCGCCTCCATGAGGAACCGGTCGTGCCGGCGGGCGAGCGCGACCATCTCCTCGGCCTCGGCCACGCTGAGGGTCAACGGCTTCTCGCAGAGCACGTGCTTGCCCGCCTCGAACGCCAGCCGGGCGTTGTCGAGGTGGAAGGCGTGCGGGGTGGCGATGTAGACGACGTCGACGGCAGGGTCCGCCACCAGCTCCTCGTAGGAGCCGTGGGCCGCGGCCGCGTCGTACCTGTCGGCGAAGGCCCGCGCGCTCTCGGGCCGTCGCGACCCGACCGCGGCGAGCCGGGCGCCGGGGACCAGGGCGAGGTCCTCGGCGAAGCTGTGCGCGATCTTGCCGGTGGCCAGGATGCCCCAGCCGATCTCGGAGCCCATCTCGGTGCCGCTCTCGGTGTCGTCCACGGCCACGACCCTAGTGGGGTCCCGCGGCGCCGCCGAGGGCCCGGACCGGGTGCCGCGACTCGCCCCCGGGGTCGAATGACATCGTTGTGGTTCGTCACCTAGACTGATGCTCCACCACCAGAGCACCCCCGGGGAGACAGCGCATGGATGCCGCGAACGCCCTGCACGGCCACGAGGCCGACGCGACGCCGAGCCTGAGCGAGCGCGACCGGGAGATCCTCGAGTTCGAGCGCCAGTGGTGGAAGTACGCCGGCGCCAAGGAGACCGCGGTCCGGGACAAGTTCGACATGTCCTCGACGCGCTACTACCAGGTGCTCAACGCGCTCATCGACCGTCCCGAGGCGCTCGAGGCCGACCCGCTGCTCGTGCGCCGGCTGCGCCGGCTGCGGGCCGCCCGCCAGCGCCAGCGCTCCGCGCGCCGTCTCGGCTTCGAGGTCTGAGATGCGCGTGCGCGACCAGCGTGGCGTGGTCTTCCCCTCGCCGGTGGTGATGCTCAGCATCATCGCCGTCGCCATGGCCGGCATCGCCTACGTCGCCACCCGCGGCGGTGAGCCGACCGAGCGCGAGGTCACCACCGTGTCGCGTGCCGAGAAGCCCGCGGCCGAGCCGAGCGCGAAGCCGAGCCTGGCGCCGGAGAAGCCCCGGACCATCAAGCCCGAGCCGCCGGCGGTCGTGCGCAGCAAGGTCTACGTCGAGGTCTACAACAACTCCGGCATCACCGGGCTGGCCGGCAGCGTCGCCTCCCGCGCGTCGGGCGCCGGCTGGCAGGTCGTGGGCTCCGACAACTGGTACGGCACCATCCCGGCCACCACCGTCTACTACCCCCAGCGGCTCAAGGCCGCCGCGAAGGTGCTCGCGCTCGACCTCGGCGTCGACCGGACCGCCCCGGCCGTCGACCCGATGCGCCTCGACCGGCTCACCGTCATCCTGACCGGCCCCCTGGGCTGAGCGACGCCCGGCCGCCCCCGGGCCCACGGCGGCCGCCGTTCGTGGTTGGGTGTCTCCCATGGAGTTCACCTCTCCCGAGGGCGAGCAGCGGTACGCCGCGCTGGTGCGTGCCGCCCCCTCCTGCGTGGTCGGCCTCGACTTCGACGGGACCCTGTCCCCGATCGTCGACGACCCGGCGCAGGCGCACATCCACCCCGACGCCTCCGAGGTGCTCGTCGACCTCGCCGGTCAGGTGCTGGCCGTAGCCGTGGTCACCGGCCGGCCGGCCCGCCAGGCGCTGGCGCTCGGTGGCCTCGAGGAGGTCGGGAACGCCGTCGGTGACGCCGGCAAGGAGCTCTACCTGTTCGGGCAGTACGGCAACGAGCGCTGGTCCTCCACCAACCGGCGGGTGGTCTCGCCGCGCCCGCCGCAGGGCCTGGCCACGTTCCTGCGCGAGCTGCCGAGGATCCTGCGGCGCGCGGACGCCGCCGACGCGCACCTGGAGGACAAGGGCCTCGCGGTCGCCGTGCACACCCGGCGGCTGCCCGACCCGCAGGGCGCGTTCGACCGGCTCCTGCCGCTGGTGCAGGAGCTGGCCCGCAGCCACGACCTGGCCGTCGAGCCGGGCCGCAACGTCATCGAGGTGCGCTCGCCGGGCATGCACAAGGGCGTGGTCGTCGAGACCCTGGTCAGCGACCTCGAGGCCGGCGCCTTCCTGTTCGCCGGTGACGACCTCGGCGACGTCGAGGCGTTCGAGGCGGTCGCCGAGCTGCGGCGCGGCGGGATGCCGACGCTGCTGGTCTGCTCGGCCTCCGACGAGGAGAGCTCCCTGGTGTCGCTCGCCGACGTCGTGGTGAAGGGGCCCGAGGGGGTCCTCGACCTGCTGCGCCAGCTCACCTCCGACGCCCGCGACCTGCGCGCCTGACCCGGCTGCGCGCCGGCCCGCCGGGGGACCAGCATGCGGACGTGATGTGCACATGCTGAGACCGCTCTCCTACAGTTGGCCCCAGCTCATCGAGAGGGACTGAGGGAACGGCCCTGTGAAGTCCCGGCAACCGCCGCGAGCCCCCACGCCCCGTCCAGTCGGGACGCGGTCGCGGAAACGGTGCCAATTCCGGCCCGGTGCGAGAGACGCCCCGGGGAAGATGAGGAGGAGGACTTCATGAGCGCCGTCGTCGCAGAGCAGGCATCCACCACGTCCCAGGGGCTCCGCCCGGGGGCCTTCGGCAACGCCCGGGCGCTCGCGTGCCGCGAGTGCGGGCACCAGGTCGACCTCGGCCCGCACTACGCGTGCCCGGAGTGCTTCGGCCCGCTGGAGATCGCCTACGACTTCCCGGCCGTGACCCGCGAGGAGATCGAGGCCGGCCCCCGCAACATCTGGCGGTACAAGGCCCTGCTGCCGGTGCCGACCGACATCGAGCAGAGCCCGAACACCGAGCCCGGCTTCACCCGGCTGCTGAGGGCCGACAACCTCGGCCGCGAGCTCGGCATCGACAACCTGTGGGTGAAGGACGACTCCACCAACCCCACCAACTCCTTCAAGGACCGCGTGGTCGCCTGCGCGCTCAGCGCCGCGCGCGAGCTCGGCTCGAAGGTCTTCGCCTGCCCCTCGACGGGCAACCTGGCCAACGCGGTGGCCGCCGCCGGCGCCCGGGCCGGCATCAAGACCGTGGTGTTCATCCCGAGCAACCTCGAGCAGCCCAAGCAGGTCAACTCCGCGGTCTTCACCGAGTCCCTCGTCGCCGTGAACGGCAACTACGACGACGTGAACCGGCTCGCCTCCGAGATCGCCGGCGAGGAGGACGGGTGGGCGTTCGTCAACGTCAACGTCCGCCCCTTCTACGCCGAGGGCTCCAAGACGCTGGGCTACGAGATCGCCGAGCAGCTCGGGTGGCGGCTGCCGGACCAGATCGTGATCCCGGTCGCGAGCGGCTCGCAGCTGACCAAGGTGCACAAGGCCTTCCAGGAGCTGATCAGGCTCGGCCTGGTCGAGGACAAGCCCTACAAGGTGTACGGCGCGCAGGCTGCCGGCTGCTCCCCGGTCTCGGTGGCCTACAAGACCGGCGTGGACGCGATCCGCCCGGTCCGGCCGGACACCATCGCCAAGAGCCTGGCCATCGGCAACCCCGCCGACGGCATCTACGTGCTCGACATCTGCCGGGAGACCGGCGGTGCCGTCGAGGACATCACCGACGACGAGGTCCGTGAGGGGATCGTGCTGCTCGCCCGGACCGAGGGGATCTTCACCGAGACGGCCGGCGGCACCACGGTCGGCGTGCTGAAGAAGCTGGTCGAGACCGGCCAGCTCGACCCGACGCTCGACACCGTCGTCATCAACACCGGCCACGGCCTGAAGACCCTCGACGCCGTCTCCGGCGCCGTGGGTCCCGCGGCCACCATCGACCCGTCGTACGCCGCGTTCGCCGCCACCGGCATCGCCTGACCGGCGCCCGTCTCCCGAGGAGGATGCACCCATGAGCGTTTCCGTCCGGATCCCGACGATCCTGCGCACCTACACCGGCGGTGAGTCCGAGGTGACCGCCGAGGGCGGCACCCTGGCCGAGGTGCTGGAGCACCTCGACGCGAACTACTCGGGGATCAAGGGCCGCATCCTCGACGAGGGCGGCGACCTGCGCCGGTTCGTGAACGTCTACGTCGGCAACGACGACGTGCGCTTCCTCGAGAACCTCGACACCGCCACCCCCGACGGCACCCAGATCTCGGTCATCCCCGCGGTCGCCGGGGGCTGAGCGGCGCGGCACCTAGGGCGCGGTGCCGACCACCAGGTCCCGGTCGCGCACGAGGATCTCGACGAGGGCGACCAGGCCGGCCAGGGCCACGAGCGCGAGGCCCACGAAGCCGATCGTGTCGCTGAGGGCGTTCTCGAGCGCGTGGTCCTGGGCGAGGAAGAGCGAGGCGTCCCAGGCGCCGTGCGCCACCATGCCGGCCACCAGGAGGCCGGACCAGCGACGGAACAGGTAGAGCGTCGCGCCCGCGATCGTGGCCATGACCACCTGGAAGGCGACCGCCCCGACCGACTGGCCGAACAGCAGGTTGCCGGTGTGGAAGCCACCGAACACCAGGCAGCTCCACAGCACCGCGCGGGACTCGGGCCGGCCTCCGGTGCGCAGGCAGCGCAGCACGATGCCGCGGAAGAGGGTCTCCTCGCAGAACCCGACCAGGATCCCGCCCAGGAGGATCGGCCACAGCAGGTCGGCAGGCACGTCACCCCAGTCGACCCCGGCGAAGCGCAGGACCAGGACGGCCGCGAAGAGAAGCGGAGCGGTCCGCAGCGCCCACGTCATCGGGAGCCGTGCGGGGTCGCGCCAGACGGTGTCCCAGCCGGACCACAGCACGAACGCGATCAGGAGGACCGCCCCGGCAGCCAGCGGCAGCACCACGGCGCGCCAGGCGTTGCCGGGGCTGTCCACGTAGTCGGCGTAGTCGACGCCGGCCACGACCTGCAGGCCGTTGAAGACGACCATGTAGGCGACGACCATCGCCAGGCCGACGCCGATCGAGGGCTCGACCCGGCGGCGTCGTACGGCGGGTGCGGCGGATCGTGTGGTCATCGGAACTCCCGGGTCCGTCGGGGTGGTGCCTGTTTCAACCACCCTGCGAGGCGGGCCGGGCAGCGCCTAGGGACCATGGTCCGGTCCGCGTGGTCCTGTGGCCGTCCGCTCGTCGACCGCCGGTCACCCCCGGGCCCGCCGGTTCACTAGGGTCTGCGCATGTCTTTCCGGGAAACGGTCCTGCGGACCAAGTCCGTCCAGACGGTCATCCACCAGAACGACCCCACCGCCGACGGGGACGGGTCGGGGCTGAGCAAGCGGCTCTCCGCGCGGGACCTCACGGGGTTCGGCATCGGGATCGTGATCGGCACCGGCATCTTCACGCTGACCGGGATCGAGGCGAAGAACCACGCCGGCCCGGCCATCGTGATCTCGTTCCTCATCGCGGGTGTCGTCAGCATGCTCGCCGCCCTGTGCTACGCCGAGCTCGCCGCGGCGGTGCCCACGGCCGGCAGCTCCTACACCTACGCCTACACGACGATCGGCGAGATCTTCGCCTGGATCATCGCCTGGGACCTGATCCTCGAGTTCGCGCTCGGGGCGGCGGTGGTCGCCCGCGGCTGGTCGGCGTACCTCCAGGACGCGCTGGCGCTGCCCACCGGCCTGTTCGGGGAGTCCGCGCCGGTGAACGTCGGGGCGGTCCTGATCGCCGCCGTCCTCGGCCTGGTCGCCGCGGTCGGCATCCGCGAGTCGAAGTGGGTGACCAACGCCCTGGTCGTCACCAAGGTGTCGGTCTGCGTCTTCGTCATCGCCGCCGGGCTGTTCTTCCTGAAGTCCGCCAACCTGCTGCCGTTCGTCCCGCCGTCCGAGCCCTCCACCGACGACACGACCGGGCTCGCGCAGCCGCTGTGGCAGTGGGCCACCGGCATCGACCCCACCGCGTTCGGCATCGCGGGCGTCCTGGTGGCGGCGGCCGTCGTCTTCTTCGCCTACAGCGGCTTCGAGGCGGTGGCGAACCTCGGTGAGGAGACCGAGAACCCCGGCAAGGACATGCCGCGCGGCCTGATCGGCACGCTCGTCATCTGCACCGCGCTCTACCTGCTGGTCTGCCTCGTCCTGACCGGCATGGTCAACTACGCCGACCTGTCCGAGGGGGCCCCGATCTCCGACGCCTTCCACCAGGTCGGGCTCGGCTGGGCCGGCTTCCTGATCGGGCTGGCCGCGGTCGCCGGGCTGAGCTCGGTGATCCTCGTCGACATCGTGGCGATGGGCCGGATCGGCTTCGCGCTGTGCCGCGACGGGCTGCTGCCCCCGGCGATCGGCAAGGTCCACCCGAAGTACCGCACCCCGACCCGGATCACCCTGGTGACCACGATCGCCGTCTGCCTGCTCGGGGCGTTCGTCCCGCTCGACACGCTGGCCGAGATGGTCTCCATCGGCACCCTGTTCGCGTTCGTCGTGGTGTCGATCGCGGTCGCCGTGCTGCGGCGTACGGAGCCGAGGATGGAGCGCCCGTTCCGCACCCCCCAGGTGCCGCTGCTGCCGATCGTCTCCGCGCTCTCGTGCGTGGCGCTGATGGCGAGCCTGGCCGTCGACACGTGGATCCGGTTCCTGGTCTGGCTGGTCCTCGGGCTCGCGGTCTACTTCTTCTACGGTCGCCGCAACTCGGTGCTGGCCCGGTCCGCCGCCGAGGCCGAGGTGCAGGCCTGAACGCGTAGCCACGGATAGTCCGGCACGTTTCGTCGGCCTCCCGGCGAGGAGTACGACGAAACGTGCCGGACTATCGCGTCAGAGCCGGGCGCGGCGCTCGATGAGGTGTGCCCGCTCGGCGAGGTTCGGGCACCGCCCGACGGCCTCGTCGTACGACGTCCGCGCCTCGTCGAGCCGCCCGGCCCGGGCCAGCAGCTCGGCCCGGGCCGCGGGGAGCCGGTGGCCGGGGAGGGCCCGGGCGTCGAGCGTGTCCAGCAGCGACAGCCCGGCCAGCGGCCCGTCCGCCTCGGCCACCGCGACCGCCCGGTTGAGCCGCACCACGGGGGACCCGGTCAGCTCCTCGAGCTCCGCGTAGCGCGCCGCGATCCGCGGCCAGTCGGTCGCCTCGGGGGTGGGGGCGATCGCGTGCTCGGCGGCGATCAGGGCCTGGAGGAGGTACGGCGCGGCCGGCGCCGTGGTGAGGGGCGTCAGCAGGTCCAGGGCCTCGGCCGCCTCGTCGTGGTGCCACCGGCCACGGTCCTGGTCGGGCAGCAGCACCAGCCGCCCGTCGCGCACCCGGGCGTCGCGCCGCGAGTGCTGGACCAGCATGAGCGCGAGCAGGGCGTCGAGCTCGGGGGCGCCCGCGAACGACGGCGGCAGCAGCGAGCGCAGCACCCGCACCAGGCGGATGGCCTCGGCGCCGATGTCGGCGCGCAGCACGTCCGGCCCCGAGCCGGGGGCGTAGCCGGTCGTGAACGCCAGGTAGGCCACGTCGGCGACCACGCCGACCCGGGACTCCAGCTCCGCGCCTGAGGGCACGACGAAGCGCTCCCCGGCCAGCCTCTTGCGGGCCCGGGTGAGGCGGGCTGCCATCGTCGGCGCGCTCACCAGGAACAGCCGGGCCACGTCCTCGGTCGGCACGCCCAGCACCATCCGGAGGGTGAGGGCGGCTGCGGAGGCCGTCGGGAGGGACGGGTGCGCGCAGAGCAGCACCAGCCGCAGCCGCTCGTCGCGCACCTGCTCGCCCGCATCGGCCATCACGCGCTGCGCCTCCTCCTGCAGGTCTGCCTCGACCACCAGCAGCGGCAGCTTGCGGGCGGCCACCGTCTCGCTGCGCAGCCGGTCGACGATGCGCCGCCGGGCCGTGGTCAGCAGCCATGCGGGCGGGTTGTCCGGGACCCCCGTCGACGACCAGGTCCGGGCCGCCGCCTCGAACGCGTCGGCCAGCCCGTCCTCGGCGAGGTCCAGGCGCCGGTACTGCGCGACGAGCAGGGCCAGCAGGCGGCCCCACTCCTCGCGCAGCGCGGCGGAGAGGGGGTCGGTCACGCGGTCCCGGAGTGGTCCACGGTGCCGCGGACCTCGACGGCTCCGTCGCCGGCGAGCAGGCCGCAGATCTGGAGCAGGTCGTCGAGGTCGTCGGTGTCGACGAGGTAGTAGCCGGTCAGCTGCTCCACCGTCTCGGCGTACGGACCCTCGGTGACGGTCACCGCGTCGAGGTCGCCGCGCACGACCCTCGCCTCGCGGGAGTGGGTGAGCTCGTTGCCGCCGACCACCTTGTGGCCGCGCTCGGCCAGCAGGCGGGCGAACTCACCGTGCCGGGCGTACATCTGCGCCTTCTGCTCCTCGGTGGCGGCCTCCCAGGCGCTCTCGTTGCCCGTCAGCAGCACGACGTACTCGGTCATGGTGTGTCCTCTCGATGGTTCGTGGATGAGTCTGACACCGAGATGACGGGCGAGGAGCGGACGGATCGACAGCCCCGGCGATATCCGTTGGTCGGACATGGGGCCGGCGGCCTAGCCTCGCGGGGTGACCCGGGTGCTGCTGACGACCTTCTGCCTGCTTCCCGACGGCGAGCCGGGCGGGCAGCTGCTCGACGACGCGCTGGCGGCCCGCGGCGTCGACGCCGCGTGGGTGTGCTGGGACGACGACTCCGTACGCTGGCAGGACGCCGACCTCGTCGCCGTCCGCGCCACGTGGGACTATCACCGCCGCTGCGCCGACTTCCTCGACTGGGCGGCCACGGTGGAGAAGCAGACCGCGCTCCTCAACGGCGCCGACGTCTTCACCTGGAACGCCGACAAGGCCTACCTGACCGGTCTCGCCGACCGCGTCCCCACCGTCCCGTCGCTGCTGGTCGGCGACTCCGACCTGCGCGGCGGCCTCCGGGCGGCCCTGGACCGCTGGGGCAGCGTCGTCATCAAGGCACGGACCGGCGCCAGCGGCGTCGGCGTCGTGGTCGCCGAGGCGACCGACGACCACCGCCTGTCCGGGCTCACCGCCGGCCCCTGGATCGCGCAGCCGCTCGTGGAGTCCGTGCGGACCGCCGGCGAGACATCGGTCTTCGTGCTCGGCGGCCGGCCGGTGTCCCAGGTCGACAAGCTGCCGGCCGCGGGGGAGATCCGGGTGCACGAGGAGTACGGCGGGGAGTCCCGTGCCGTGCCGCTGGCCGAGCGCCCTGCGGCCGTCGCCCTGCGGGCCGTCGAGGCGGCCGAGTCCCTGCTCGGGCGGACGCTCGACTACGCCCGCGTCGACCTGATGGAGCTCGACGGCGACCTCGTGGTCGGCGAGCTCGAGCTCATCGAGCCGGGCCTCTACCTCGACGTGCACCCCGGCAACGCCGAGGCCTTCGCCGACCTCGTGGTGACGCGGCTGTCACGCTGACGGCAGGGCGCGGGCCAGCTCGGCCACCACGTCGGCGGCGGTCGTCTCGCCGGTGAGCGCGGCGACGCCCTGGCCGGCGTACACGTGGGCGACCGAGAAGTCCTCCGCGGCCACCGCGGTCCGGAAGCGGGAGCGGGCGTCGTCGTCGATCCGGTCCTCGCGGCCGACCCATTCGTCGAAGAACGCGTTGGCCACCGCCCGGCCACCGAACTCGTCCGGCCAGGCGGCGCGCTGCACCCGGTCGAAGACCCGGCCGTAGCCGGTCCGCCCGGCGGCGAACAGCGCGGCCTTCGCGGCCGGCGTCCCGGCCGCCTCCACGCACCCGAGGAAGGCGGTGCCGACCCAGGCGCCGGCCGCACCGGCGGCGAGGACGGCCGCGACCCCGCGGTGGTTGAGGATCCCGCCCGCGGCGTAGACCGGGAGGGAGGTCTGCTCCAGCGCCAGCTGCAGCAGCGGGAGCGTGGCCATCGCGTCACGCCCGTGGCCACCGCCCTCGGCGCCACGCACCACCACGACGTCGACACCCGCAGCCGTGGCCTCCTCGAGGTCGGCGAGCGAGCCGACCTGGGTGGCGGTCAGGATCCCGGCGCTCCGCAGCCGCCGCACCGGCTCGGCGTACGGGCCGAAGCTGACCGAGACCAGCGCAGGCCGCAGCTCGAGCACGGCCTCCAGCTGCCCGGGGGCTTCCCCGAGTGCCCAGGCCAGCAGGCCCACGCCGTACGCCGTGCCGCCGGCGCCGGCGACCGCAGCCTCGCGGCGCACCCAGTCGTCGTCCGCGGTCGGCGGCACGCCCAGCATCCCGAGGGCGCCGGCGCGGCTCACGGCGTGCGCGAGGCGGCCGCCCCCGGGGCCGGCCATGGGGGCGCTGATGACCGGGACACGGGTGCGGAGCGCTGCGGGAGGCTGCATGTGCGACACGCTAGACCGGAACTGCGGCCCCGGCCTCCAACCTGTCGGGTCGCCGCTGCGTTGATGAGGGCATGAGCAGCACGAGGGGGACGCGTGGCCGGGAGTGACCGCGAGGGCTTCACGCGCTGGGCCCGTGACCGGCAGCTCGCGCTGCTGCGCACCGCCGTCCTGGTGACCGGCGACCACCAGCGCGCGGAGGACCTGGTCCAGGAGGCGCTCACCCAGGTGGCGCTGCGCTGGCGGCAGCTGCACGACGGCCACCCGGACGCCTACGCCCGCCAGGTCATCGTGCGCACCAACATCTCGTGGTGGCGGCGCCGGCGCCGCGAGGTGGTCTCCGACGACGCCGTGCAGCGGGGCGCGGCGTACTCCCACGAGCACCGCTCCGACAGCCGGCTCGCACTCGATCGCGCGCTGGCCGCGCTCACGCCCCGGCAGCGCTCGGTGATCGTGCTGCGCTACTACGAGGACCTCAGCGAGCGGGACACCGCCGAGACGCTCGGGGTCTCGACCGGCACCGTCAAGAGCCAGACCCACCTCGCCCTGCGCCGCCTGCGCGAGAGCTCGCCCCACCTCGCCGTGATGCTGGAGGACTACCGATGACCGACCAGGAGCTGCGGGACCTGCTCCACGAGCGGGTCGCCGACGTGACCGGGCGCGACCTCTCCGACGCCGCGTGGGGCCGGGCCACGCGGATCCGGCGCCGGCGTACCGCCGGGGTCGTGGCCGGGGCCGTGGCCGCCGTGGCGGTCGTCGCGGTGGCGGTCTCCGGGGGTCCTGGAGCCGACCGCTCCACGGGTCCGGGGCCGGCGACCCAGCGTCCCTCGCCGACCGCGAGCGTGCCCGCCTGGCCGGACGGCCCGGCCGGGACGAAGCCGGACGGCCACTACCGGGGCTGGCCGGTCTACTGGGGCCCGCTGGTGTCGCAGGAGGAGACGCTGCCCCGGGTCGACTCGCCGTTCCCGGAGGAGGTCGACCTCTCCGCCCCCGCTCCCGACCTCGCGGACGAGCCGATCACCTCGGCGCTGGCGGCGTACGCCCTGCTCGACGACGACGGCGGGACCCGGCTCCTGCTGCTGGCCCCGGACGGATCGCTGCGCAGCGTCGACACCTCGCGGGTGGCGCCGTACGACGACGGCGCCGGTGAGGACATCTCGGTGGGCCACGACTCGCTGCTCTCGCCCACGGGGGAGTACCTCGCCTTCCCGCAGGCCGGCCACGTGCTCGTGCTGACCCTGGCCACCGGCGAGTGGCGGTCGGTCGACACCGGCACGGCGCCGACCACCACGCTGCACTGGATGGGCGACACCGACCTGTGGCTGCCGCCGACGACCCAGGGTGGGGCCGGGCCGATGTTCTCCGCGCTCGACGGGAGACGCTCGGGGGCGACCAGCATCGCGGCCCCGGCGGGGCCGTTCGTCGGAGAGGCCGGGGCGTACGGCCGGTGGCGGATGGGGCCCGGCGGGATCGCGCAGAGCTGGGGCCGGATCGAGGGGCTGCCGGTGCCGCGCAACGAGATCACGCCCTCCCAGGCGCTCCTCGTCCAGGGTGACGCCCCGGCGAGGAACGCGATGCTGGTGCTCAGCGCGGCGTCCCTCTCCGGGGACCACCCGAGACCGGACCACTGCTGCTCCGTGGAGTTCTGGCTCGACGTTGAGACGGTGGTCTACGAGTCCCCGGCGCAACCCCGACGGCTGGTCGCGTGGCGGGTCGGCACCCATGACATGGGCCTGGTGACCTCGATCGTGGGCTTCGACCCCGACCGGGAGGTCCTGGTCTCCAGCTACGCCCGGATCTGGGACCGGTAGCAAGTGTTTGCACTCACCCACCCCGAGTGCTAAACATGTGACTGGCACTCTCGTCGCGAGAGTGCCACCACCGGACCGGGGAGTTGAGGTCTGCAGCGTCGGCGGGAAGGGTTCGCCGGGTCAGCCAGGCCGTCCGTCGCGGGCAACGATCCGGACCGTCCACGAACTCTTCAATGCGAAGGATCGCAGGAGTTATGCCGAAGCTGATTGCATTCGACGAGGAGGCCCGGCGCGGCCTCGAGCGTGGCATGAACACGCTCGCCGACGCCGTCAAGGTCACCCTGGGCCCCAAGGGCCGCAACGTCGTGCTCGAGAAGAAGTGGGGCGCCCCCACCATCACCAACGATGGTGTGAGCATCGCCAAGGAGATCGAGCTCGAGGACCCCTACGAGAAGATCGGCGCCGAGCTGGTCAAGGAGGTCGCCAAGAAGACCGACGACGTCGCCGGTGACGGCACGACGACCGCGACCGTCCTGGCCCAGGCCATGGTCCGCGAGGGTCTGCGCAACGTGGCCGCGGGTGCCAACCCGATGAGCCTCAAGCGCGGTATCGAGGCGGCCGTGTCCGCCGTGTCCGAGCAGCTGCTCGGCATGGCCAAGGATGTCGAGACCAAGGAGCAGATCGCTTCGACGGCCTCGATCTCCGCCGCTGACACCACCGTCGGCGAGATCATCGCCGAGGCGATGGACAAGGTCGGCAAGGAAGGCGTCATCACCGTCGAGGAGTCGAACACCTTCGGGCTCGACCTCGAGCTCACCGAGGGCATGCGCTTCGACAAGGGCTACATCTCGGCGTACTTCGTCACCGACCCGGAGCGCATGGAGACGGTCCTCGAGGACCCCTACATCCTCATCGCCAACTCCAAGGTCAGCTCGGTCAAGGACCTGCTGCCGCTGCTAGAGAAGGTCATGCAGTCCGGCAAGCCGCTGGTCATCATCGCCGAGGACGTCGACGGCGAGGCCCTGTCCACGCTGGTCGTCAACAAGATCCGCGGCACCTTCAAGTCCGTCGCCGTCAAGGCTCCGGGCTTCGGTGACCGCCGCAAGGCCATGCTGCAGGACATCGCGATCCTGACCGGTGGCCAGGTCATCTCCGAGGAGGTCGGCCTCAAGCTGGAGAACGCCGGGCTCGAGCTGCTCGGCCAGGCCCGCAAGGTCGTCATCACCAAGGACGAGACCACCATCGTCGAGGGCTCGGGCGACGCCGACCAGATCGCCGGTCGCGTCAACCAGATCCGTGCCGAGATCGAGAAGTCGGACTCCGACTACGACCGCGAGAAGCTGCAGGAGCGCCTGGCCAAGCTGGCCGGCGGTGTTGCGGTCATCAAGGTCGGCGCGGCCACCGAGGTCGAGCTCAAGGAGCGCAAGCACCGCATCGAGGACGCCGTCCGCAACGCGAAGGCGGCCGTCGAGGAGGGCATCGTCGCCGGCGGTGGCGTGGCGCTCGTCCAGGCCTCGGCCGAGGCGTTCGCCAAGCTCGAGCTCGAGGGTGACGAGGCCACGGGTGCGCAGATCGTGCGCTTCGCGACCGAGGCCCCGCTCAAGCAGATCGCGATCAACGCCGGCCTCGAGGGCGGCGTCGTGGCGGAGAAGGTGCGCAACCTGACCCCGGGCCACGGCCTGAACGCGGCCACCGGCGAGTACGTCGACATGATCGCCGAGGGCATCATCGACCCCGCCAAGGTGACCCGGTCGGCGCTGCAGAACGCCGCCTCCATCGCGGCGCTGTTCCTCACCACCGAGGCCGTCGTGGCCGACAAGCCGGAGAAGGCCGCCCCCATGGGCGGCGACCCGACCGGTGGCATGGGCGGCATGGACTTCTGATCGACCGCGCCACAGCGACACCAGCAGGGCCCCGGTCTTCGGACCGGGGCCCTGTGCCATTTCCTGGCCCGTGGCGGAGTCACCGGTGCACCGGTGACTCCTGACGTTCTCAGCCGGTGCAACGGCTGAGAACGTCAGGAACTGGCTGAGCGCTGTGGCTCGACGGGCCCGTGTGGTTGGCAGCAGCGGTCGTGCCCGCGCCGGGGAATGAGCGCCAGGCGGTCGGCAGCCAGGTGCCCGGCCCGGGGTGACCGCGTCCGAAAATGCCGCTCCCGTCCAGCGCGGACCGAGGGGCACCGCGGGCGATGACCAACGGCACTGGAGAGCCACGCGGGACGGACGGAGGGTGGGCGCAGGGCCCCTGCTCCGGGGTCACGGAGGTGGCCAGCATGAGCATTCACCACACGGCTCTCACCGCCGGGCACTACATCGACTGGGGCGTCATCAGCATCAGCGTCACCAACCTCTCGATCATCCTCGCGATGGTCGTCGTCTTCGTCCTCGCGATCGTGCTGCCGTTCCCGCACACGCGTCCCGACGACGAGGTCGATCGCCGGGACCCGTCGTGACCACCCAGCAGCCAGCCGTGCCCGCGGGCTCGGCCAGGGCCGGCAGCTGGACGGCGTGGCTGCGGACCAGGGTCGCCGGCCTGGCCCCGCCCGGGCAGGCCCTGCCGGACCGGCAGCCGGCGTACGTCGCGTCCTGGATCTACGTCTTCGGGGTGCTGACCCTGGCTGCCCTGGTGGTCGTCGTCGGCACCGGCCTGGCGCTGGCGGTCGGCGGCTCCGCCTGGTGGCACACGTCCTCGCTCGGCCACTTCGTGAACTCCATGCACCTGTGGAGCGTCGAGCTGTTCTTCGCCGTGATGGTGATCCACCTCTGGGGCAAGTTCTGGATGGCGGCCTGGCGCGGCAAGCGAGGCCTGACCTGGATGACGGGAGTGGTGGCCTTCGTGGCGTCGATCGGGACCGCGTTCACCGGCTACCTGTCCCAGTCGAACTTCGACTCCCAGTGGATCAGCGGCGAGGCCAAGGACGGCATCAACTCGATCGGTGCCGGTGCCTGGTTCAACGTCCTGAACCCCGGCCAGATGCTGCTCTGGCACGTGGTCCTGCTGCCGCTGGTCGTGGGACTGATCGCGGTCTGGCACGTCATCCTCGTCCGCCGGCACGGGGTCGTTCCGCCGCTGGACGCCGGGCTCCCCGAGAAGGCCGGTGAGTGAGATGGCCACGATGACGCACCCGCGCCAGCGTCGCGGCGCCCGCCCCACGGCCGACTCGCACGACTTCCCGACGCGTCGCTACGACCTCGTCAAGGAGTTCGTCATCGCGCTCGGGGTGATCGCCCTGCTGACCACGGTGCTCGCGGCGGTCTTCTCCTCCCCGGACGAGAAGGCCATCACGATGAAGGCCTGGTCCGAGGCGGCCCCCGCCGACGTGGTGGCTACGGCGGCCGGGGAGCTCGCGGGCACCACGACCAGTGCCACGTACGGAGCGCCCTACAACCACGCCGGCGAGGGCCAGAAGGTGCTCGGGGTCCCGCTGCAGAAGTGGGGCGGGGTCCGGATCCCCGTGAATTCGCAGGACCTCGTCCTGCAGCCCCTCTCCGACGCCGTCGTGGCCCCCGTGGTCACCCGCGCCCTGGCCGAGTGGCGGTCGGCGTCGCCGAGCCAGCAGACCGCGTGGGCGACGGCGTACGCCGACGCGCTGGCCACCGCCCCGGGCGGTGACCCGACCCGGGTGGCCGCGGGAGACTACGGCCCGGTGCCGATCCTGTCGCTGAGCCTGCTGGCGCTGGCCAGGTCGGGCGGCCTGGAGGGCAGCCTGACCGCCTCCGGCAACTTCTACGGGGGCGACCAGACGCGGTCGGTGCTACTGCTCTCCGACGGCGCCTACCTGGAGGACCGCGCGGTCGCGCAGCACCTCGGCGGTGACCAGTGGGGGATGATGAACGAGACGGGCGACTACCCCGGACAACCGTGGATGTGGCTCTACACGTTCTGGTACCAGGTCAAGCCGTTCTCCACCTCGGCCGACGCCGACGCCCAGGTCTGGGCCCTGATGATGGTGCTGACCCTGGGGCTCCTGCTGCTGCCCTTCATCCCCGGCCTGCGCTCGATCCCGCGCTGGGTCCCGGTGTACCGGGTGATCTGGCGCGACTGGTACCGGACCCACCCGCGGGAGTGAAGCCACGACGGGTCGACGCCATCCGCGTGTGAACCTGCGACGGGTCGACGCCATCCGCGTGTGAACCTGCGACGGGTCGACGTGGTCAACGCCGGCGAGGGGCCGGTCGGTGCCGTGTGTGAGGGTGGTGAGGTGGACTCGGAGACCCGTCGCCGGCAGTTCGAAGCGATCGCGCCCACGCTGATCGAGCCGCTGCGCCGCTTCCTGGCCCGACGCACCGACCCGGCCACGGTCGACGACGTCCTGTCCGAGACGTTGCTCGTGTGCTGGCGCCGCCTCGAGGAGCTGCCCGCCGAGCCGCTCCCGTGGGCGTACGCCGTGGCTCGCAACTGCCTCGCCAACGCCGAGCGGGGCGACCGTCGGCAACGGCGGGTGGCCGCGAAGATCTCCGTCGTCGACCCGCCGCCCCGCAGCACGTCCGGCCCGGAACGCGACGACGGGACGCTCGACGAGGCCCTGGCCGCCCTGCGGCCCGAGGAGGCCGAGCTGCTGCGTCTGTGGGCGTGGGAGCAGCTCGCCCCCCGCGAGATCGCCGAGGTCCTCGGCACCACCCCGAACGCCGTGAGCATCCGGTTGCACCGGGCCCGGCAGAAGCTGCGGGACCAGCTGCGAAAGACCGCGGCCGCTGCCGGACATGAGGAGTCGAGAGAGAGGAGGGAGCCGTGAGCGACCACGACGCCGGCACCGGCTGGGACGACGACCCCGAGCTGCGGGACCGGTTGCGGGACCGGTTGCGCGCCGCCGACCCGGCCTCCTCCCTGCCACCGGCCGACCCGGCGTGGGTCGCCCGACTCCTGGAGGACACCATGAGCAACCCCACCGACACCGAGGTCGCCACTGAGTCCCGGGCGACCGGCACCCGCGGTCGCGGACCGCTGACCTGGCTGGTGGCCGCCGCGGCGGTCCTGCTCATCGCCGGCGTCGGGTTCTTCGGCCTGGTCAACCGCGGCGCCGACGAGGTCCCCACGGCCGGGGACTCGCCGACCGTCACCGAGCTCCAGGCGCCGACCGAGGCGGCCTACCTTGCGCGCTGCCCGGTCCCGACCGCCGCACTCCTCTCGCGGCAGACCTTCGCCTTCGACGGGACCGTGCGCTCGATCGCGGACGGCGTGGTCACCCTGGTGCCGCGCCACTTCTACGCCGGCGACCCCACCGACCTGGTCACGGTCACCGCCCCGCAGTCCCGGCTGCAGGCGCTGGTCGAGGCGGTGCAGTTCGAGGACGGCGGGCGCTACCTCGTCTCCGCCGCCGACGGTCGGGTGACCGTCTGCGGCTTCAGCGCGGAGTACTCGCCCCGGCTGGCCGGCGTCTACGCGCAGGCCTTCCCGGCAGGCGCCTGATGATCCGGGGGGTTCTCCTCGCCGCGGGAGCGGGACGCCGGATGGGCGGCCCGAAGGCCCTGCTCCGGGACGAGGAGGGCCGGCCCTGGCTGCTCCGCGGGGTCGAGGCGCTGCGCGAGGGCGGCTGCGAGGAGGTCACCGTCGTGCTGGGGGCCGCCGCCGACGAGGCGATCACGCTGCTCGACGGGGCCGGGGTCGACGTCGTGCTCGCCCCGGACTGGGCCGAGGGGATGGGCGCCTCCCTGCGGGCCGGCCTCGGCTCGCTGGGCGACGACACGGAGGTCGCGGTCGTCACGCTGGTCGACCTGGTCGACGTCGGCCCGGACGTCGTACGCCGGGTGGTCGCCGCCGAGGCCGGCCCGACGACGCTGGCGCGGGCGTCGTACGCCGGCGTCCCCGGTCACCCGGTCCTCCTCGGCCGGGACCACTGGGCGGGGGTGCTGGCGGCGGCCACCGGTGACCGTGGCGCCCGCGACTACCTCGCCGGGCGGGACGTGGCGCTCGTCGCGTGTGAGGACCTGGCGAGCGGGCAGGATCGGGACACGCCCTGAGGGGGGAGGAACGCATACCCCAATCGGGCCATCCCTCGGGTGGTCACATCCCCCGATTGGGGTAGACCGGGCAGTTCGTCCCCCAAGTGGGTGACTTCTGGGGGAGATGAAGCCCCCCATTTGTGGGAAGGATGCTGCATCTCCCACGGGCTAGCCCATACCCTCTTTGGATGATTTTCCGCCCCCGAACCCCCGTTGTCGGAACGGTGTGTGCCCTGCTCGCCACCCTTCTCGGCATCTCTCTCGCCCCTGTCCTCACCACCTCCGCCACGGCCGCCGGCGGCGGCCAGGCCCGGGTCGGCAGCTTCAACATCAACGCCTCCCGCTCCACCGCCGTGTTCAAGAACGCGGTCCGCCACTTCCGCCAGTCGGTCGACGTGGCCGGCCTCCAGGAAGTCACCAGCAAGGAGAAGACGGCCTTCCTGCACTCGATGCGCGGCTGGGCCGCCTACGGCCCCGACGAGCTGCACGCGAACCCCATCATCTGGCGCAAGAGCGTGTTCAAGGGAATCTCCGGCCACGGCGTCAAGATCGCGTCCGCCCGCAACGTCGGCAACGAGAAGCCCGGCGCCCCGGCGCACCGGACGCCCCAGTACGCCACCGTCGCCCGTCTCCAGAACCGTGCCACCGGGGTGAAGATCTCCGTCATCAACGTCCACCTGGTCGCCGGCGCGGTCAACGGCGGCCGCTGCGTCAAGGACGCGCCGCGCCTGTGCGAGCTCTACAAGGACTCCGTGGCCGGCCTGCGCCGCGCGGCGGCGCAGGAGCGCTCCTGGGCCAACGGTCGCGTCTACGTGATCGGCGACATGAACGACAACTACCCCGCCGACAAGCGCCACAAGCGTCGCCCGCTGGCCTTCGCCCAGCTGCGCAGCGCGAGCCTGGTCGCGCACTGGGAGCGTCGCCGCGAGATCCTGCCGTCGCGGGGCTCGGGCACGCGCGGTGGTGCCTACCTCGACCAGATCTGGGCCCGCCGGAAGCCGGCCAGGATCGACGTCGACCGCTCCATCAACGTCTCCGACCACTACCCGATCGTCGCGGTCTACGACGTGCGGGCCACCGCGTAGGAGGGGCACACCACCCAACCTCCGGCCAACAGGGCGCGAAGTAGCCTCGGGACATGGAGCTCGAGTCTGCGCGCGACGTCGCCACCCGCCTCGGTGAGACGGGATACCTGTGCGACGAGTCGCTGGCGACGGTGACCTTCCTCTCGCTGCGGATGCAGCGGCCGCTGCTGCTGGAGGGCGAGCCGGGCACGGGCAAGACCGCGTTGGCCGAGGCCATCGCGCAGAGCCTGGACCTGCCGCTCGTCCGGCTGCAGTGCTACGAGGGGATCGACGCGACCCAGGCGCTCTACGACTGGGACTTCCCGCGCCAGATCCTGCACCTGCGGGCCCTCGAGGCAGCGGGCGGGACCAAGGGTGAGCAGAGTGTCGAGGAGGCCGAGAAGAGCCTGTACGACGCCCGCTTCCTCCTGGCCCGCCCGGTGCTGGCCGCGCTGCAGGGGAGCCCCGCCGTGCTCCTGGTCGACGAGGTGGACCGTGCCGACGACGAGTTCGAGGCGTTCCTGCTCGAGGTGCTGTCGACCTACCAGGTGACGATCCCCGAGCTCGGCACGGTCAAGGCGGCGACCCCGCCGATCGTCGTCCTCACGTCGAACCGGACCCGCGAGCTGCACGACGCCCTCAAGCGTCGCTGCCTCTACCACTGGATCGAGCACCCGGGCCTCGAGCGTGAGGTGGAGATCGTGCGGTCGCGGGCGCCCGAGGTGTCGGCGGCGCTGGGTCGCCAGGTGGTCACCCTGGTCCAGCAGCTGCGGGCCCGTGACGACCTGCAGAAGCCGCCGGGTGTCGCCGAGACGCTCGACTGGGCCCGCGCACTGCACCACCTCGGCACCACCGAGCTGGACCTGGCCACCGCCTCGGCGACGCTCGGCGCACTGGTGAAGTACCGCGAGGACGCGGACCGGGTCCGCCAGGCTCTCGACCAGATGCTGCGGGCATGAGCGTCCCGGGCGTCGAGGCGCCGACCAGGCACGGACCCGACGAGGTCCTGCTCGGCTTCACCCGGGCGCTGCGCGCCGCCGGTGTCCCGGTCACCCAGGACCGCACCCACGGCTACCTCGCCGCGGTGGCATTGCTCGGTCTCGACGACCAGCGGGCGACGTACCTCGCGGGACGGGCGACCCTGTGCGCGGGCCCGGACGACCTCGAGCGCTACGACAAGGTCTTCGAGGCCTGGTTCAACGCCCGCGACGGGCTGCCGCGCTCGAGGCCCGCCCAGCCGACCGCTCCCAGCTTCTCCGAGCTCCCCGCCCAGGACGCCGAGGGCGCGGGGGAGTCCGACGACGAGGTGGTCCGGGCGATGGCCAGCGACACCGAGGTGCTGCGGCACCGCGACGTCGCCGGCATGTCGCCGGCCGAGCGGGCCCGGCTGGCCGGCATGTTCGCGACGATCCGGCTCCGCCCGCCGGTGCGGCGTACCGCGCGGCACCAGGCGTGGCACCGCGGCGAGGTGGACGCCTCCCGGACGCTGCGGGCCAGTCTCCGACGCCTCGGCGAGCCCGCCGAGATCGAGTGGCGCCGGCGCGGCGTCCGCCCGCGTCGTGTGGTGCTGCTGGTGGACGTGTCCGGGTCGATGAGCGGGTACGCCGACCCGCTGCTGCGCCTCGCGCACCGCTTCACCCAGGCGGCCCGCGAGCGGGGCGGGGTCGTGGAGACCTTCACCGTCGGCACCCGGCTGACCCACCTGACCCGGGCGCTGCGGCTGCGCGACCCCGAGCGCGCGCTGGTCGCGGCCGGGGAGACGGTGCCGGACTGGTCCGGCGGCACCCGGCTGGGGGAGACGCTGCGGTTCTTCCTCGACCGGTGGGGGCAGCGGGGCATGGCGCGCGGCGCCGTCGTCGTGGTGTTCAGCGACGGCTGGGAGCGCGGCGACCCGGCGCTGCTCGGTGAGCAGATGCGGCGGCTGCAGCGCATCGCACACCGCGTGGTCTGGGTGAACCCGCACCGCGGCAAGGCCGGCTACGAGCCGGTGCAGCAGGGGGTCCTCGCCGCGCTGCCCCACTGTGACGACTTCATCGCCGGCCACTCGCTGGCGACGTACGCCGAGCTGGCGGAGGTGGTGTCCCGTGCGTGACGTGTTGCCCGAGCTGATGGAGTGGTGGCGGGCCGGTGAGACGGTCGGTGTCGGCACCGTGGTGGCGACCTTCCAGTCGGCGCCGCGCCCGGCCGGCGCCTCCATGCTGGTCGGCCCCGACGAGACGGCGGTCGGGTCGGTCTCCGGCGGCTGCGTCGAGGGCGCGGTCTACGAGCTGGCCCAGTCGGTCGTCGGGTCCGGCGTGCCCGTCCTGGAGCGGTACGGCGTCTCCGACGACGACGCGTTCGCCGTGGGGCTGACCTGCGGCGGGATCCTGGACGTGTACGTCGAGAAGGTGAACCGCGAGACCTTCCCCGAGCTCGAGGAGATCGCCGAGGACATCGAGGCGGGCCGCCCGGTGGCCCTGGCCACGGTCATCGAGCACCCCGACCCCGCGTGGCTCGGCCGGCGCCTCGTCGTACGCCCCGATCCCGACGGGGTGGTCCGGCACGATCTGGGCGACCCGGAGGGGACCGAGGCACCAGAACGTGCCGGACTATCCCCCCGGAGCGGGTCCCTGGGCTCCCCGCGAGCCGACGACGCGGTGCACGACGACGCACTGGGGCTGCTGGCGGCCGGGCACAACGCGACGTTGACCTACGGGCCGGACGGGGAGCGGCGCGGCGAGGGGATGCGGGTCTTCGTGTGGGCGTTCGCCCCCAAGCCGCGGATGCTGGTCTTCGGCGCCATCGACTTCGCCGCGGCGGTGGCCCGGGTGGGCAGCTTCCTCGGCTACCACGTCACCGTGTGCGACGCGCGGCCCGTGTTCGCGACCAACAGCCGGTTCCCGGAGGCCGACGAGGTGGTCGTCGACTGGCCGCACCGCTACCTCGCCGCCGAGCGGGACGCCGGCCGGGTCGACGGGCGGACGGTCCTCGCGGTGCTCACCCACGACCCGAAGTTCGACGTGCCGCTGCTCGAGGTGGCGCTGCGCCTCCCCGAGGTCGCGTACGTCGGGGCGATGGGCTCCCGGCGCACCCACGACGACCGGATGGCGCGGCTGCGCGAGGCGGGCCTGACCGAGGAGGAGCTGTCCCGGCTCTCGTCGCCGATCGGGCTGGACCTCGGCGCGCGCACCCCCGAGGAGACCGCGATCAGCATCGCCGCCGAGATCATCGCCGGCCGCTGGGGCGGGTCCGGCGAGCGGCTCGCCAGCACCGCGGGCCGGATCCACCGCGAGCACACCCCCCTGCTGGGGGCGAGCGCGGACCTGTCGAGCACGGGCCCGGCACCGTCGTCCTGATCCCGACCCGGCCCGGCCGGGTCGGCGGCACCGACCGAGGAGGAACGCATGCACGGTACGTCGCTGAGCGCGCTCGTGGAGGAGAAGCTGGCGGAGGCGCGCGAGCACCACAGCGGCCGCAGCGCCACGACGGTGCACGGGGGGCAGGAGCACACGCTGCGCCAGACCCTGATCGCGCTCGCCGAGGGCCACGGCCTGAACGAGCACGAGAGCCCGGCCGAGGCGACCCTGCACGTGCTCCGGGGCCGGGTGCGGCTCTCGACCGCCGACGACACCTGGGAGGGCGGAGAGTCCGACTTCCTGGTGATCCCGCCCGAGCGGCACGACCTCGCCGCGCTGACCGACTGCGCGGTGCTGCTCACGGTCTCGCTGCACCCGGGAGGCTGAGGCCGGGACGCCGAGGCCGGAACGCTGAGGCCGGAACGCTGAGGCCGGAACGCTGAGGCCGGAAGGCTGTGACCGGCGTCACCGCGGCGGTGCTACCTTGACCGCGGAGTCCGACAGCGGGGGTGTCCCATGGCGCGCAGTGAGCTGCACTCACGCAGGGTCGAGGCCGTGCGTGCCTGGACCACGTTCGTCGAGCGCGGTGACGGCGCCTCCGACCTGGTGCGGCCCGAGATCCTGAGCAGCTGGGCGCGCTCGGAGGCCGCGATCTCGCCGGACGTCACGCACGCCCCGCTCGCCGACGAGGGCGAGACCGCCGAGCTCTGGCGCGGCTCCCCGCTGCAGACCGCGGTGCAGCGGGTCGAGGCCGAGCTGCGGCGTACCGCCGAGGATGGCGACCTGGTGGTCGCGGTGACCGACGCCGAGACCCGGATCCTGTGGACCTACGGCGGTCGGGTGATGCGCCGCAAGGCCGAGACCGTGAACTTCGTGCCGGGCGGCCGCTGGGACGACGAGAGCGTCGGCACCAACGCGCTCGACCTCGCCAACCGGCTGGCCACCCCGGCGATGGTCTTCAGCGCCGAGCACTACGCACCCATCGTCCACAACTGGGTCTGCTGGGCCGCCCCGGTCCACGACCCGGTCACCGGGCGGCAGCTGGGCGTCATCGACCTCTCCACCACCTGGGACCGCACCCACCCCATCGGGCTGGCCACGGCCCGGGTGCTCGCGCGGCTGATCGAGACCGCCATGCCGCGTTCCTCGCGAGGAGCGGCCGGCGGGGAGGACGACCAGGACGAGCCGGGCCTGGTGATGAACCTGCTCGGCAGCGTCGAGACCCGGCTGGACGGCCAGCGGCTGCTGCTCAACCGGCGCCAGACCGAGGTGCTCGCCCTGCTGGCCATGCACCCGGAGGGGCTCTCGCTCGAGCACCTCCACGCGCTCGTCTACGGCGACCAGGCGGTCACCCTGTCCACGCTCAAGGCCGAGGTCAGCCACCTGCGCTCGGCGCTCGGCGGCCAGCTCTCCTCCCGCCCCTACCGGCTGATGATGCCGGTCTCCACCGACGTCGACCACGTGCTGGGGCTGCTGCGCGCCGGCCACGTGGGCGCCGCCGTGGAGGCGTACGGCGGCGACCTCCTGCCCGGCACCAACTCCCCGGCCCTCGGCGAGCTCGCCGAGTACGTCGCCGTCGCGGTCCGCGAGGCGCTGCTGGCCGACCCGGAGCCGGACGCGGTCGTCCGCTACAGCGAGCTGGCGCCGTACGACTCCGAGGTGCTCGAGGTGTGCCTGGCGCGCCTCGCCGGCCGCCCGCACCCCGCCGTCCCGCTGCTCAAGGGGCGCCTCGCGGTCGCTCGCGGCTGAGCGCGAGAACGGGACTTTAGCCCCAACCTTTCCCCAACCGGTCGGACCTAGCGTGAGGCGCGTCACAGCACCACCTCGACCCCAGGGAGTCGTCCATGGTTCGGATCAGCCTCACCGTCGACGGATCGTCGGTCTCCGACGACGTCGAGCCCCGCATGCTCCTCGTGCAGTACCTGCGCGAACGACTCGGGAAGACCGGCACCGTCATCGGGTGCGACACCAGCAACTGCGGCGCCTGCACGGTGCACCTCGACGGGACCAGCGTGAAGTCCTGCAACGTGCTCGCGGTGCAGGCCGACGGTGGTGAGGTGACCACGATCGAGGGGCTGGCCAGCGACGGCCAGCTGCACCCGGTCCAGGAGGCGTTCCGGGAGTGCCACGGCCTCCAGTGCGGCTTCTGCACCCCGGGCATGATCATGCAGAGCGTCGCGCTGCTGAAGGACAACCCCAAGCCCACCGAGGAGGAGATCCGGCTCGGGCTCGAGGGCAACCTGTGCCGCTGCACGGGCTACCACAACATCGTCCGGGCCGTGCAGCACGCGTCCGGCCAGGGTGAGGGGGTGACCGCATGACCGCCACCCAGGAGCGTCCCGCCGAGGCCAAGGAGATCGGTCGCGACCGGCGGCGCAAGGAGGACCAGCGCCTGATCACCGGCCGCACCCGCTGGACCGACAACATCCAGCTGCCGGGGATGCTGCACATGGCGATGGTCCGCAGCCCGTTCGCCCACGCGCGGATCACCGGCATCGACGCCAGCGCCGCCCAGGCCGCCACGAATGTGGTCGCCGTGCTCACCGGCGCCGACCTCGGCGAGTCCCAGGGCGCCTGCATCAACGCCTGGGCGATCACGACCGACCAGGTCACCCCGGCCCACCTGCCGATGCCCTCGGACCGGGTCACCTTCGCCGGCGAGATCGTCGCCGTGGTGGTCGCGCGCAGCGCCGCGGAGGCCCGCGACGCCGCCGAGCTCGTCGACGTGTCGTACGACGAGCTGCCGGCCGCGCTCGACCTCAAGGAGGCAGCCGAGGACACTGTGCTCGCCCACCCCGACCTCGGCACCAACAAGTCGGCGTTCTGGAAGTTCGACTCGGCCGAGGCCGGCACCGGCGGCAACGTCGACGAGGCCATCGAGAAGGCCCGCACCGACGGCGTCCTGATCGAGCGGGAGTACCGCCAGCAGCGGCTCATCCCCGCGTTCATGGAGCCGCGCTCGGTCGTGGTCGACCCGACCGGAGAGCAGATCACCATGTGGTCGGCCACCCAGATCCCGCACATCCTCCGCTTCGCCCTCGCGGCCACCACCGGGGTGCCCGAGTCGAAGATCCGGGTCATCGCCCCCGACGTCGGTGGCGGCTTCGGCGGCAAGCTCCAGCAGACCCCGGAGGAGATGATCGCGTTCGCGGTGGCCCGCCGCCTGGGCAAGCCGGTGAAGTACACCGAGACCCGCTCGGAGTCCCTGGTGAGCGGCCACCACGGCCGCGACCAGTGGCAGCGGCTGACGCTCGCGGCCACCAAGGACGGCACGGTCACCGGTTTGAAGGTCGACCTGCTGGCCGACCTCGGCTCCTACGTCGCCATCGTCGGCGGCGGGGTGCCGGTGCTGGGCGCGTTCATGTTCAACTCGATCTACAAGTTCCCCGCCTACCAGTTCAACTGCCAGACGGTCTTCACCAACAAGACCTGGACCGACGCCTACCGCGGGGCCGGCCGACCGGAGGCGACGTACGCCATCGAGCGCCTGATGAGCGAGCTCGCCGCCGAGGTGGGCCTGGACCCGCTCGAGGTCCGCGAGAAGAACTGGATCAAGCACGAGGAGTTCCCGTTCACCACGGTGGCCGGCCTGGAGTACGACTCCGGCAACTACGAGGCCGCCACCGCCAAGGCCAAGGAGATGTTCGGGTACGACGAGCTGCGGGCCGAGCAGCAGCGGCGCCGCGACTCCGGCGACACCGTGCAGCTCGGCATCGGCATCTCGACCTTCACCGAGATGTGCGGGCTGGCTCCCTCGCGGGTGCTCGGCTCGCTCAACTACGGCGCCGGCGGCTGGGAGCACGCGAGCGTGCGGATGCTGGCCACCGGCAAGGTCGAGGTCGTCACCGGGGCGTCCGCCCACGGGCAGGGGCACGAGACGGCGTTCAGCCAGATCGTGGCCGACCGCCTCGGCGTGGCGTTCGACGACGTCGAGATCCTGCACGGCGACACCCAGATCTCCCACAAGGGCCTCGACACCTACGGCTCGCGCTCGCTGGTCGTCGGCGGCGAGGCGCTGGTCCGGGCGGCCGACAAGGTCATCGAGAAGGCCCGGCCGATCGCGGCCCACCTGCTCGAGGCCTCGGTCGACGACCTCGAGTTCACAGGTGGTCGCTTCTCGGTCAAGGGCACCGACCAGGGGATGGGGATCGGGGAGATCGCGACCGCGGTCTTCGCGGCCCACAACCTCCCCGACGGCATCGAGCCGTCCATCGACTCCGAGGCCACCTACGACCCCGTCAACTTCAACTTCCCGCACGGCACCCACCTGTGCGCGATGGAGGTCGACACCGAGACCGGGGCGCTGAAGATGCGCAAGTACGTCTGCGTCGACGACATCGGGAACATCATCAACCCGCTGATCGTCTCCGGGCAGGTGCACGGCGGCTTGGTCCAGGGCATCGCGCAGGCGCTCTGGGAGGAGGCGGTGTACGACGACTCCGGCACCCTGGTGACCGGCTCGTTCGTGGACTACCTGCTGCCGACCGCGGCCGACACGATCAGCTTCGACATCGACCACACCACCTCGCCGTCGACCACCAACTCGCTCGGCACCAAGGGGGTCGGCGAGGCGGGGACGATCGCCTCGACGCCCGCGGTCGTGAACGCGGTGGTCGACGCCGTACGCCACCTCGGGGTCGACGACGTCCAGATGCCGTGCACGCCCGAGCGGGTGTGGAAGGCCATCAACGGTCCGGGCGCGGGGGGCGCCACCGAGGGCGCCGCGATGCCTCACTTCGACCAGTCCGAACCCGGTCAGGACAGCACGGAAGGAGCGGGCCAGTGATCCCCGCACAGTTCGACTACATCGCCCCCACCTCCGTGGAGGAGGCGCTGGCCGCGCTCGCCGAGCACGGGGACGACGCCAAGATCCTGGCCGGCGGGCAGAGCCTGCTGCCCGTGCTGCGGATGCGTCTCAACGCGCCCGAGGTGGTGATCGACCTCGGTCGGATCGACTCGCTGCGGGGTGTCCGCGACGACGGCGACGCCATCGTCATCGGGGCGATGACCCAGCACTCGGTGGTCGGGTCCGACCCGCTCGTCGCCGAGCACGCCGCACTGATCAGCAAGGCCGTGGAGCACCTCGCCGACGCCCAGATCCGGCACCGGGGCACCTTCGGTGGCGCCCTGGCCCACGCGGACCCGGCCGGCGACCTGGGCGCGCCCACGCTCGCGCTGGGCGCGCAGTTCGTGATCGCCGGCTCCGGCGGGTCCCGCACGGTGGCGGCCGACGACTTCTTCGTCGACCTCTTCGAGACCGCCATCGGCGAGGACGAGATCCTCACCGAGGTGCGGATCCCGAAGCACACCGGCTGGGGAGCGCACTACGAGAAGTTCGTGCGGGTGGCCCACCAGTGGCCGATCGTCGCGGTCGCCGCCGCGGTGAAGGTCGACGGCGGCACCATCACCGAGGCCCGGGTGGGGCTGACGAACATGGGCTCCACCCCGCTGCGGGCCCGCGCCGTGGAGGAGGCCCTGGCTGGTCAGCCGGCCACCGACGAGGCGGTCCGCTCGGCGGCCGCCCGGGCCGCGGAGGGCGCCAACCCGCCCTCGGACCTCAACGGCGACGCGGACTACCGCCGGCACCTCGCCACCGTGCTGACCCGCCGCGCGGTGCTCGCGGCCGCGGGAGGCTGAGCGCGTGGATCTCCAGCATCGCTTCACCGTCCCGACCGGGGTCGAGGAGACCTGGGCGCACTTCCAGGACATCGCGTCCGTGGCCGAGTGCTTCCCGGGCGCCACGGTCACCTCGGTCGAGTCCGACTCGTTCGCCGGCTCCGTGAAGGTCAAGCTCGGGCCGATCGCGCTGGTCTACAACGGGTCGGGCACCTTCCTGGAGAAGGACGAGGCGGCGCACCGGTTCGTGGTCGAGGCCAAGGGCAAGGACAAGCGGGGCAACGGCACGGCCGGGGCGACCGTCACCCTGACCATGGCCGAGGCCGACGGCGGTGCCGCCACCGACGTCGACGTGCTCACCGACCTGTCGATCACCGGCAAGCCGGCGCAGTTCGGCCGCGGGGTCATGCAGGACGTCTCGGACAAGCTGCTCGGCCAGTTCGTCGCCTGCCTGGAGTCCAGGCTGGGCGGCGGGCCGGTGGGTGGCGAGGCGCCCGCCGCGGCGACTGCGCCCGAGGCAGCTCCCGAGGCAGCTCCCGAGGCAACGCAGCCGCCCGCACCGGCCGAGGCCGGGGCGCCGGCTCCCGAGGGCGCGGCCGCGCCGGCGGCACCCGCGGCCGCCGTACCACCCCGTCCCGCGCCGGCCGCCCAGCCGGCCCGGCACATGGCCCAGGACGACGCCCTCGACCTCGGGGCGGCCGTGCTCCCGGTACTGGTGAAGTCCTACTGGAAGCAGGGCGTGGCCGCGCTCGCGGTGCTGACGCTCCTGTGGTGGGTGCTGCGGCGGCGCGGCTGACGCAGCCGTGCGGCTGAGGGTGCGCCCAGGCGCACTCCCAGCCGCACGACCCGTCGGGTCAGGCCGGCACGGTCTCCTCGACGGGTGTCGCCGGCCGGACGCCGTTGACCTCGGGCGGGAGCTGCGGCTCGAGCCGGACGATGGCGAGCGCACCCACGGCGAGCGAGCCCACCACCAGGATGCCGACGTAGACCGAACCGAGGTGGTGGCCGACCAGCACCCCCGAGATCGGCGGCGCGATGATCGCCGCCAGCTGGAAGGCCGCGGAGCTGAGCGCGTTGTAGCGGCCGCGCAGGTGGTCGGGCGCGAGGTCGTTGACCAGCGCCGGGATGGTGGGCTGGAGCAGCGTCTCGCCGAGCGCGAACACCGACGCGCAGCCGGCGACCAGCATGGTCGCGCCCAGGGTGCCCGGGACCAGGCCCGAGGCGCCGAGCAGCACCCAGGACACCGCCCAGAGCACGCCCATCACCCCGATCACGCGGGTGCGGCGGTGGCCCTCGATCCGCTGGAGCACCACGAGCTGCAGCAGCACGATCACCACGGTGTTCGCGGCGAAGGCGATGCCGAGGCCCTGGGTCGAGACCTCGCCGACCGCGCGCGCGAACGCGGGCATGCCGGCGTTGAGCTGGGAGTAGCCCACGAACGACGACACGAAGCCGAGCAGCATCACCGAGGCCACCGCGGGCCGCTTCAGCAGTGCGAGGTAGCCGACGCCCGCGTCCTCGTGGGACTCGTCGTGGACCGGGCGCCCGGCGACGTGGCGCAGCGGCACCAGCAGCAGGAACAGGCCCGGCAGGTAGCTCACCGCGTCGGCGAGGTAGATCGTCTGGAACGTCTCCAGGCGGTCGACGTCGAGGAACGCGCCGCCGATGATGCCGCCGATCCCGATGCCGAGGTTGAGCAGCGTGAAGCTCACGCCGAAGTAGCGCTGCCGCAGCTCGGTGGGGACGGCCGCGGCGATGAAGCTCTGCGAGGCCGGCCAGGAGACGCCGAAGGCGACTCCCGACAGGGTCAGCGCGGCGCCCGCGGCCCACGGGGTGTCGGCGAAGGCGAGCAGCACGTCGCCGGCGATCAGCAGCAGCAGGGTCGAGGTGAGGATGCGGCGCGCCCCGAGCCGGTCGATGAGGGTGCCGCCGGGGCCGACCACGAGGAAGCCCACCAGCGGCGGGACCCCGAGCAGCAGCCCGACGTCGCTGAGCGGGAAGCCGCGCACCTCGTGCAGGTAGACGACGTGGAAGGGCAGCACCAGCCCGGTGCCGAGGAACTCGAACACCACCACGGAGAGCAGCAGCTTGCCCTCGCGGGGCAGGTCGTGCCAGAACGAGGCGAGGCTGGGGCGCGGGGCGGTCGACGTGCTCATCGCGGAGGAGTCTCGCAGTCGCCACCGACACCCGGCACGCGGTTTTCCGACGGCGGCGTCGCGGGACCTAGTTCCCTGTGCGGCGGCGCCGGCGGGGCCGAAGAGTGGGGCCATGACCGTCCTGATGACCGGCTTCCCGGGCTTTCTCGGCGGGGCGCTGCTGCCCCGGGTCCTGGAGACCACCGACGAGGACGCGGTCTGCGTCGTGCAGCCGAAGTACGCCGCCCTCGCCGAGCAGCGGGTCGCCCGGCTGGCCGACGAGCGGCCCACGCTGTCCGGGCGCATCGCGCTCGCCCCCGGCGACATCACCCGGCCGGGGATGGGGCTGGCCGATCTCGAGACGCTGACGGCCGGGGTGACCGGGCTCTGGCACCTGGCGGCGGCGTACGACCTGGCGGTGCCGCGCGACCTCGGGCTGCGGGTCAACGTCGACGGCACCCGGCACGCCCTCGACGTCGCGGCCCGCTGCCCGCGCCTGGAGCGCTTCCACCACGTCAGCACGTGCTACGTCAGCGGCCGTCATCCCGGGCCGTTCGCCGAGGACGACCTCGAGGTCGGCGCGCCGTTCAACAACGCCTACGAGGAGACCAAGCACCTCGCCGAGGCGCTGGTGCGGGAGCGGATGGCGGCCGGGCTGCCGGCCACGGTCTACCGTCCCTCGATCGTGCTCGGTGACAGTCGCACGGGGCAGACGCAGAAGCTCGACGGCCTGTACTTCGTCATCCAGCTGCTGCTGCGCCAGCCGCGGGTGGCCGTGCTGCCGGTCTTCGGCGACCCGACGGCGTTCCGCGCCAACGTGGTCCCCAGCGACTTCGTGGTCGAGGCGCTGGCCCACCTGTCCGGGCTGCCCCAGTCCCGGGGGCGCACCTACCAGCTGGCCGACCCGCACCCGCTCACCGTCGACGAGTGGTACGACGCGCTGGCGGCCGCCACCGACCGGCGGATCGTGCGGGTCCCGCTGCCCGAGCGGCTCACCCGGTCCGCGGTCGACCGGGTCCCCGGGCTGTCCCGGCTGCTCGGCCTGCCGGCCGAGCTGCTGGACTACTTCGTCCACCCGACCGACTACCTGTCCGCGCACACGCAGGCGGACCTGGCCGGGAGCGGCATCGCATGCCCGCCGTTCTCGTCGTACGCGTCCCGGATCGTCGACTTCGTGCGCCACCACCGCGACGTCCCGTCCCGCGCCATGGTCTGAGGCGGCACCGCGGGTGCCGACACGCGAGAGGATGGGGGCGTGATCGACCTGGACGCCACCGACGGTCCCGTCGTGCTCGACGGTGGGCTCTCGACCGCCCTGGAGGAGCAGGGCGCCGACCTCGGCGGGGCGCTGTGGACGGCGCGCCTCCTGGGCGAGGAGCCGGAGCGGATCGCGCAGGCCCACCGTGCCTACTACCTGGCCGGGGCGCGGGTCGTGACGACCGCGAGCTACCAGGCCAGCGTCGAGGGGATGGTCGCCGCCGGGCACGACCCCGAGGAGGCGCGGCGCCTGATCACCTCCAGCGTGACGATCGCGCGGGAGGTCCGCGACGAGCTGGCGGACTCGCACCCGGGGCTGCTGGTCGCCGCCTCGGTGGGACCGTACGGCGCGTTCCTGGCCGACGGGTCGGAGTACCGGGGGAGGTACGGCGTGACCGGGGCGCGGCTGCGCGAGTTCCACGCGCCCCGCCTCGAGCTGCTCGCCGCGGCCGGTCCGGACCTCCTGGCCGTCGAGACCGTCCCCGACTCCGCGGAGGCCGAGGTCCTGGTGCCGCTGCTGGAGGACCTGGGCGTCCCCGCCTGGTTCAGCTACTCCGTGCGGGGCGACACCACGAACGCCGGCCAGCCGCTGGCCGACGCGTACGCCGTCCTCGCCGGCAGCCGCTCGGTCGTCGCCGCCGGGGTCAACTGCTCCGAGCAGGCCGACGTGCTGGGCGCCGTGCGCGCGGCGGTGGCCGCCACCGGTCTCCCGGCGGTGGCCTACCCCAACCGCGGCGGCAGCTGGGACCCCCTCAGCAAGCAGTGGGCCTACGGCGACGCGCTGGACCTCGGTCTCGTCGACACCTGGGTGGCGGCGGGCGCCCGGTTCGTGGGTGGCTGCTGCGGCACCGGCCCGGGGGACATCGCCGACCTCGCCGCCCGCGTGGGCCGCTCACCCGGCAGCTGAGCAGTCAGAACACGTTCAGCGGGCGGAACTGCACCGAGATCCGCGGCCCGGAGTGGGCGACCTTGGGGACCGCGTGCTCCCAGGTGCGCTGGCAGGAGCCGCCCATCACGACCAGGTCGCCGTGGCCCATCTCGACCGAGATCGACTCGCCGCCGCCCCGGGGTCGCAGCGCCAGCCGGCGCGGGTCGCCGACCGAGACGATCGCGACCATGGTGTCCTGGGTCCGGCCCCGGCCGATGGTGTCGCCGTGCCAGGCGACGCTGTCGCGGCCGTCGCGGTAGTAGCAGCACCCGGCGGTCACGAACGGCTCCCCGAGCTCGGGCAGGTAGTGCTCGGACAGGGCGTCGCGGGCCTCGGTGAGCACCGGGTGCGGCAGGTCCTCGCCCACGGCGTACGTGTGCAGGAGGCGGGGCACGTCGACCACCCGTTCGTACATCTCGCGCTTCTCGGCACGCCACGGCACGTCGGACACGAGGGTGGTGAACACGTCGTCGGCCCGGGGGAGCCAGGCCCGGTGCACGTCGATCCAGGCGCCCCGCGCCAGCCGCGTGCGCTCCAGCGCGTCGAAGGAGACCACCCCGGAGAGGGGTGCCTCGAAGAGGGTTCCCTGGAAGTCCATGCCCCCGATGCTAGCGCGGTCCGTCGAACAGGTGTTCGACGAACCGCCGGTGGTCTCGGGGTGTGGTCAGGGTCGGCTCCGGGACGCAAGGGTCGCAAACCCGTGGCCGGGACTTGCCCGACGCGGGATCGTGGACCCATGACGCAGACAGCTCCGGTCGACGCCGCCGGGACCGCACTGCCCGCGGCCCGGGTGAGCCACCTGACCAAGACGTACGGCGAGGGGGCGGCGCTCGTGACCGCGCTCGACGACGTCTCGCTCGACCTCGCGACGGGCGAGTTCACCGCGGTGATGGGGCCCAGCGGCTCGGGCAAGTCCACGTTGATGCACTGCTGCGCCGCCCTCGACCGGCCAGACTCGGGCCAGGTGCTGATCGGTGGCCAGGACATCACCGGGCTCAAGGACAAGGCGCTCACCCGGCTGCGCCGCGACGAGATCGGCTTCGTGTTCCAGTCCTTCAACCTGGTGCCGACCCTGACCGCGGAGGAGAACATCCGGCTGCCCCTGGCCATCGCCGGGCGACACGCCGACGCCGCGTGGTTCGACACGGTGATCGCGACCGTGCGGCTCGGTGACCGGCTCCGGCACAAGCCGAACGAGCTCTCCGGCGGCCAGCAGCAGCGGGTCGCGGTGGCCCGGGCGCTGGTGAGCCGGCCGCGCATCGTCTTCGCCGACGAGCCGACCGGCAACCTCGACTCCCGCTCGGGTGCCGAGGTGCTCGAGCTGCTGCGCCGCAGCGTCGACGAGTTCGGGCAGACCGTGGTGATGGTGACCCACGACCCGGTGGCCGCGGCCTACACCGACCGCGTCGTGTTCCTGGCCGACGGCCGGGTGGTCGACGAGCTGCGCGATCCGAGCCGCGACCAGGTGCTCGAGACCATGACCCGCATGTCGGCGTCGGGACCGGGCGCCTGACGTGGTCCGCGCTGCCCTCAAGAGCCTGCTCGGGCGCAAGCTGCGCCTGATCATGAGCACGTTCGCGATCGTCCTCGGCGTCGCGTTCGTGGTCGGCTCGCTGGTCTTCTCCGACACTCTCAACCGCAGCTTCACGGCCCTGTTCGCCTCGACCGTCGGTGACGTCGTGGTCCGGCCGGTCGGGGGCACCACCGTCAACGGGGAGCCGTCCACCCAGACCATCCCGGCGCCGGTCCTCGACGAGCTCCGGTCCGTGCCAGGCGCCGCGCGCGTGGACGGCAACGTGAGCTCGGTCGGCGCGTTCGTGGTCGGCACCGACAACAAGGTCGTCGGCGGCTTCGGGCCGCCGGCGCTGGGCGGCAACTGGACCGGCGCGCCCGCCGGGCACGGGCTGAAGGGCCTCGCGATCACCAGCGGCCACGAGCCGCACGGTCGCGACCAGGTGGTGCTCGACGAGAAGACCGCCGAGGCGGGCGGCTACCGGGTCGGCGACCGGGTCCGGATGATCACCGCCGACCAGCTCATGCTGGACCCCGAGCTGGTGGGCCTGACCGGCTTCCCCGACGGCGGGTCCCTGAACGGCGCGACCCTCGCGCTGTTCGACACCCCGACCGCGCAGCGGCTGTTCCTCGACGGCGAGGACGCCTTCAACGACGTGTGGGTCACCGCCGACGACGGGGTGTCGCAGGAGCAGCTGCGCGACCGGGTCGACGCCGCGCTGCCCGACCGCTACGAGGTCGTCACCGGCGACACCGCCGCCGACGAGAGCGCCTCCGACCTGCTCCAGGCGGTCTCGTTCATCACGACCTTCCTGCTCATCTTCGCCGGCATCGCCCTGGTGGTCGGCGCGTTCCTGATCGTCAACACCTTCTCGATCCTGGTGGCGCAGCGCAGCCGCGAGCTGGCCCTGCTGCGCGCGCTGGGCGCCTCCACGAGACAGGTCACCGGCTCGGTGCTGCTCGAGGCGTTCGTGCTCGGGCTGCTGGGCTCGACCGCGGGCCTCGGACTGGGCGTGGTGCTGGCGATGGGCATCCGCGCGCTGTTCGCGCGGTTCGGGCTGGACCTGTCCGGGCAGGCGCTGATCTTCGAGCCGAGGACGGTGCTGGCGGCGTACGTCGTGGGCGTGCTGGTCACCATGGCGGCCGCCTGGCTGCCCGCGCGGCGCACCAGCCGGATCGCGCCCGTGCAGGCGCTGCGCGACGACGTGGCGCTCCCGGAGAGCTCGCTGCACCGCCGGCTGGTGCTCGGCGCCGCCATGATCGGCGCGGGCCTGGTCGCGCTGGGGCTCGGGCTGTTCGCCGGCGTCCCGCACGCCGGGTGGGTCGTGGGGGCGGGTGTGCTGGCCGTGCTGCTCGGCGTCTCGTCGGCGAGCCCCGTGATCAGCAAGCCGTTCCTGCTGGCCGCGCGGTCGTCGTACGCCCGCCTCTTCGGCAGCATCGGCAACCTCGCCGGCCAGAACTCCCTGCGCAACCCGCGGCGCACGACCGCCACCGCCTCCGCCCTGATGATCGGGCTGACCCTCGCCTGCACGATGGCCATCGTCGGCGACTCCGCGAAGGCGTCGGTCGACAAGTCGGTGGCCGAGAACTTCGTGGGCGACTACATCGTCAGCAACGTCTTCGGCGGCGCGTTCCCCGCCGGCATCGCCGACCGGATGGAGAAGGTCGACGGCGTCACCAACGTGGTGCGGGAGCGCTACGGCTTCGGCACCTTCGACGGAGGCGACCAGGGCGTCGCGGCCACCGACCCCGCCGACACCCGCGCCCTGGGGCTCTCGATGACGTCGGGGCGGGCGTCCGACCTGGCCGACGGGACCGTCTTCCTCGAGGACTCGTGGGCCTCCGACCACGACCTGGCGGTGGGCGACTCGCTGACCATCCAGATGCCGACCGGGAAGAAGGTCTGGCGGGTCGCGGGAATCTATGACGACAATCCGGTGGTGTTCTTCCCCGTGCTCACGACGCTCGAGACGCTGGCCGCCTCGGGCATCCCCGAGCGCGACAACGCGCTGATCATCTTCACCGACCCCGGTGCCACCGGCGTGCAGGCCCGCCTCGACACGGTCGTCGAGCAGCTGCCGATCGTGACGGTGAAGGACGAGGCCGGCTTCGCCGAGGAGCAGCGCGGCCCCATCGACCAGCTCGTGCAGATGATCTACGCGCTGCTCGGCCTCGCCCTCGTCATCGCGGTGCTGGGCATCGTCAACACGCTGGCCCTCTCGGTCATCGAGCGCACCCACGAGGTGGGGCTGCTGCGCGCCATCGGCGTCAGCCGGCGCCAGCTGCGCTGGATGATCACGCTGGAGTCGATCGTGATCTCGGTGCTCGGCGCGGTGCTCGGGGTGGTGCTCGGGATCGGGTTCGGGGTCGCGCTGATGTACGCCCTGAAGGACCAGGGCCTGGAGGCCATCAGCATCCCCTACGGACAGCTCGGGCTGTTCCTCGTCCTGGCGCTGGTCATCGGGGTCCTCGCCGCCGTGTTCCCCGCTCGCCGTGCCGCGCGGCTCGACGTGCTGCGCGCGATCGCGACCGAATGATGAGGAGGTGGTCGCAGTCCCGTCTGACTCGAACCCGGGACGGCGGCGTGTCCGTCGCCCTACAGTTGCCCCCGTGGAGGAGTTGCTGGTAACAGAGGGGCGCGCGTTGAAGCACGTCCAGGTGCGGGAGTACGTCCGCTCCCTGGTCGCCGGCGCCGCCCCCGGCTCACCCGCGCCCTCCGAGCGTGAGCTCGTGCACCGCTTCGGCGTCGCCCGGATGACCGTCCGGCAGGCGATGGACGCCCTGGTCGTCGAGGGCCTGCTCGAGCGCATCCCCGGGCGCGGGACCTTCGTGGCACGTCCGCGCCGGGTCGCCAGCCGGTTGACCTCCTACACCGAGGAGATGAACCGTCGCGGCCTGCTGCCGGAGTCGCAGACCCTGCTCGCCCGTCGTGAGCAGGCCGGTCCCGGCGTGGCCCGTGCACTGAACCTCACCGAGGGCGACGCGGTCATCCACTGGCGCCGGCTGCGCCGCGCCGACGGCGTGCCGATGTGCCTCGAGGACGCCTACCTCAACGAGATCCTGATCCCCGGCTTCCTGCAGAGCGGTATGCCCACCAGCCTGTACGACGCGCTCGAGTCCCGCGGCCTGCGGCCCACCTGGGCGGAGGACTCCATCACCGCCGACCTCGCCTCGGAGGAGGAGGCCGGCCTGCTCGAGACGCAGCCCGGCTCGGCGGTGCTGCGGCACTCGCGGCGTGCGGTGGCCGACGAGAAGGTCGTCGAGGTGTCCCGGTCGGTCTACCGCTCGGACCGCTTCACCATGTGGGTCCAGCTCGGCCAGGAGGGCTGAGGGCCCCGGACGTGCCCCTGGGCGGACGTGCCCTAGGCGGAGCCATAATCGGCCAGCCGGCCCAGCTCGGCGACCGCCTGTCCCGACTCCTCGCACACCCACACCGGGTCCGGCCCGCCGAGGTCGGGCTGGATGTGCAGCGCGTGCACCGGGGCACTGTCGTCGCAGGTGCGGCACAGCGGCCAGCGTCCGACGGACTCGAAGAGCGCGTCCTGCACGTCCTGGGCGACCAGCCCCGCGACGTACACCTCGCCCTCGGGCCACTGCTCGGCCCACCACCTGCGGTTGGAGACCGCGTCCTCGAGGGCCGACACCGCGGCTGCGGTCGCATGGTCGCGGGCCACGAGGTCGGCGAGGACCCGGGCCCGGGCTTCGAAGAGCAGGGCGTTGTCCACGACCTCCATCATGCCCTCCGGCCCTGACGGGCCGCACGGGTCCGGGTGCGGCGTCGCGTGAACCGTCGTGCCGCGGCCTAGAGTCGGAGCATGGGCGAGGGGCTGCTCGAGGTGTCGGTGCTCCATCCGCGTGACGTGCCGGGCGCGGAGGAGGGCGGCGCCGACCGCCTGCACCTCGCGGCACGCGGTCCCGACGTGGCGCTCTCCCCGGAGCCGGGCGTCGTGTCGTCGGTGTGCCGGGAGACGGAGCTCCCCGTGTTCGTGTTGCTGCGGCTCAACGGCTCGTGGACGACCACCGGTGGCGAGCTGACCCGGCTGGTCGGCCTCGCCGAGGACTACCTGGCGTGCGGTGCCGCCGGGGTGTCGTTCGGCTTCCTCGACGCCGACCTGGAGGTCGACACGGAGGTCTGCACCCATGTGGCCACCGCGCTGCCCGGGGTGCCCTGGACCTTCCACCGAGCCGTCGACGCCACCCTCGACCCGCGTCGCTCGTGGCGCCGGCTGCTCACGCTCCCCGGACTCGTGGCGGTGCGCTCGGCGGGGTCCCCGCAGGGGCTCGGCGTCGGGTACGACGACCTGCTGGCGACCGCGGCCGATCCCGACGTGGCCCGGCTGCTGATGCCCGGCGGGGGACTGGAGGCCGAGCAGGTGCCGTGGTTCGTGCGCGCCGGGGTCCGGATGTTCCACCTCGGGACGCAGGCGCGCCCGGGCGCGTCGTACAAGTCCTACGTCGACGCCGGCCACGTGCGCTCGTGGCGGCTGCTGCTCGACAGCGCGGTCGCCCGCGGGACGGCCTCCCCGATCCGCACGACCGGGGCCTGATGGCGATCCTGATCGACCCGCCCAACGCGGCCGGCCACGGTCGGCTGTGGTCCCACCTGGCCAGTGACTCCGACTACGAGGAGCTGCACGTCTTCGCCCGCGCGGTCGGCATCCCCGAGCGGGGCTTCGACCGCGACCACTACGACGTCCCGGCGGAGTGGTACGACCAGGTCGTCGCCGCCGGCGCCGTGCCGGTCACCTCGCGCGAGCTGGTCGCCCGGCTGCACGCCGCGGGCCTGCGCCGGCGCAAGACCCCGCGGGAGCGGTGAGCTGGCCACCGTTTCCCGATGCAGAACGGTGGCCAGCCCACCGCCCACCCGCACGAGCCGGCTCAGGACTCCAGCGCGGCCAGCTCGCGCTCGACGTTCGCGCGGGCGACGGACTCCCAGTGCTCCTGGGCGTACGCCGTGTGGAAGAGCCGCGGCTTGGCCAGCAGGTCGCGCAGGATCGCCGCCCGGCCGGCCCGGAACAGGTCGTCGGGGACGTGCGCGTGCTCGCGCCGCACGTCCGCGGCGTACTCCGCGTAACGCTCGGCCGGTGCCGCCAGGATCGCCAGGTCCGCGTCCGAGAGAACGCAGCCCTCGACGTCGTCGTCCGCAGGGCGGTGGGTCTCGGTCAGGCGCACCAGCCGGGCGACCTCCGCGACGACGTCCTCGCCCAGGCCGAGCGGCGGCAGCTCGTGCTCGGCCCAGGCCGCGGAGCGCTCCTCGGCGGCCGGCTCCCCGTCGTACACACCGTCGTGGAACCACGCCGCCAGCAGCACCGTCACCCGGTCGCACGCCACCCCGCCGACGGTGACCAGCTCCTCGACGCGTCCGCAGACCTCCTCGAGGTGCCGCAGGTCGTGGTAGCCGCGCGCAGGGTCGGAGTACGCCGCCTCCAGCCGCTCGCGGACGTGCTCGCCCCGGGCGATCGGCCAGCAGTCGGTCAGGTCCACGGCGTCACCGCTTCGAACCGTCCGACGGGTAGCACTGCTCGCCGTCCTGCTCGTCGGCGGGCAGGTGAGGCAGTGCGACCGCGCCGGCGTCGCTCTCCTGCCCGGTGATGACCGCGAACGCCGACGAGGTGGCGCTGCCGTACTTGCAGTAGTGCGTGCCCTTGCCCAGGTACGGCGAGTAGGGGCCCGGCTGCGCGACCACCTTCATGCCCGCCTGGCTGGTGAGCTGGCCCCCGAACCAGAACTGCCCGAGGCTGTTCGTGGTGGTCGTGCCGAGCTTGGTGCCGCGGGCGTCGAAGAGCATGACCTGCGCGCCCTCCAGCGGGTAGGAGGTGTCCTCGCCGTCGACGACGATGCCGGACACCGAGGCACCCGGGTGGGTCCAGGTGAAGCTGCTGGCCAGGTCGGCGCGTCCGGCCCGGACCCGGCCGCCCACGACGGCTCCGGTCTGGGGCAGGTAGTTGCCCACGCCCGGCGCGACCATGCGGTAGCGACCCGGGTAGAGCCCCTGGAAGGTGACCGTGCCGCCGGTGGCCCGGGCGGTCCAGAACTGTCCCGACGCCTTGCTGACGGCGGTCACGAAGAAGGTCCCACGCATCGTCGAGCCGTCGGCCCGGCGCAGGTCGACGAGCAGGCTGCCGCCGCGCTTCCTCAAGGCGATCCCGACGTTGTCGACCTCGCCGAGGTCCAGGCCAGGCACCCACGTGCTCTTGTCGACCCAGGTGCGGGTGCGGTCGTAGGTGAAGACCGAGTAGCTGCCCCGCGGCAGGCCGCCCACCGCGAACTGCCCCTGCTTGTTCGCCTTGGTCACGAAGGACTGCTCGGCCGTGTTCGCAGCGACCACCTTCGCGCCCGAGGCGCGCTTGCCGCCGGCCGTGACGGTGCCGGTGATCGCGGCGCCCCGGTGCATGCGCACGTCCTTCTGCACCGTGCGACTGCCGATGGTCACCTTGATGTCGGTGGGGGCGTACTTCCTGATGTCGTACGACGGGCGCTGGTCGACGAACTGCAGGTGGTAGGTGCCGGCCGGCAGCGACAGCGAGTAGATGTCGCCGCGCACCTTGCGCTGGCCCAGGTAGTGCCAGTCCCTGGTGAACCACAGCATCTTCACCCGGACCTTGCCGTCCTGCGACCCGGTGATCTGCCCCCGCACGGTGCCCGTGGCGGCCGACGCGCTGGTCCCGGACCCGACGACCAGCAGCGTGGCGACCAGGGCGACCAGCAGCACGAGGGGCGCGAGGGCGCGGCGGGATGAGGGGGTCATCGAGTCTCCGGGGACGGGCGTCGGGGCCCGGCGGCGCCCGATCGACCCGCTCATCGTAGGGAGGTCACTACCGGCGCATGCTCAAGAACCGGTGAAGGTTTTCTCAACCGAGCTCGGCGGGCAGCGGCTCCTCGTGCAGCACCACCAGCGAGGTCACCGCGCGGGTGAGGCAGACGTAGAGCCGACGCAGCCCGGTGACCCGGTCCGGCTCCCCGTCGACGATCGCCGCCGGCTCGAGCAGCACGACGTGGTCGAACTCCAGGCCCTTGGCCAGGCTCGCCGGCACCAGGTCGAGGTGGGCGTCGAACTCGGTGCGGATGTCGTCGTCGGGCGCCTCACCGAGCACCGCGAACGTGGTCCCGGAGTCCCGGAGGGCGGCGCCGACGCGTGCGACGAGGGCGTCGGGTGCGATCAGGCCGACCGAGCCCTCCCGCCCGACGGCGGTCCGCACCGCATCGCCGAGGCCATCGACGACCGGGCCGGCCACGACGGCCAGCTCACCGCGTGAGCGGCGCACCGACGTGGGCGGCTCGAGGTCCGGGGCGATGTGGGGGAGCAGCCGGGCGGCGTACTCGATCACCTCGCCCGGCACCCGGTAGCCGCGGGTCAGCTGCTCGACGTGCGCGTCGGGCTTGCCGAGGTGGGTCAGCGCCTCCGCCCAGGAGCGGGTGGCCCACGGGGTGGTCGCCTGCGCGAGGTCGCCGAGCACGGTGAGCGACCCGGTCGACGAGCGCCGGGCCAGCGCCCGCAGCATCATCGGGGAGAGGTCCTGCGCCTCGTCGGCCACGATGTGCGCCAGCGACGGGGTGCGCTCCACGAGGTCCGCGGCCTCGTCGACCAGGACCGCGTCGGCCAGCGACCAGCGGGTGGACGCCGGGCTCTTCGCCGGCTTCTCCCAGCGCAGCAGCGCCTGCTCGTCCTCGTCGAGGATCCCCTCGGCTGCGGCCGCGAGGAAGTCGGCGTCGGACAGCAGCCGCCACACCAGCCGCGCCGGCTCGACGGCCGGCCACAGCGTCTTCGCGTAGTCCTTCACCGGCTTGCTCCGGGCCACGGCGTCCTGGACCCGGTCGTCGGGGGAGTCGCCGGCGAGCTCCATCCTCACCAGGATCCGGTGCGCGAGCGCCTGCGGCACCATCGCCCGCGCCGCGCCGTACCTCACGCCGCGCTCGCGCAGCGAGTCCACCAGCTCCTCGGCCTCGTACGCCGCCACCCGCCAGCGGCGCGCGCCGCGCGGCACCACCAGCCCCTCGTCAGGCGCCCGGACGTGCGACCACAGCGCGCGCCGCAGCACCTCGGCCAGCCGCGGGTCGCCCTTGAGCGTGGCGACGTCGGCGGGGTCCTCGCCGCGCACCTCCCACCGGGGGTTCTGGTCGCGCAGGGCCCGCGCGACCAGCTCCTCGATGGTCGACTGGGTCGCGTCGATCTCGCCCAGCGCGGGGAGCACGTCACGGATGTAGCGCAGGAAGCTGGCGTTCGGCCCGACGACGAGGACGCCCTGCCGGGTCAGCTGCTCGCGATGCGCGTAGAGGAGGTACGCCGCGCGGTGCAGGCCGACGGCCGTCTTGCCGGTCCCCGGCGCGCCCTGCACGCACACGGACCTGGAGAGCTCGGAGCGGACGATGACGTCCTGCTCGGGCTGGATGGTGGCGACGATGTCGCGCATCGGGCCGACGCGGGGCCGCTCGATCTCCGCCTCGAGGATGGAGGAGTACTCCTCGGTCCGGCCCCCGGCGAGGTCCTCGTCCTCGAACGCGGTCAGCCGGCCGTGCTGGAAGCCGTAGCGACGGCGCAGCCCGACTCCCATCGGCTCGGCCCGGCTGGCGCGGTAGAACGGCAGGCTCACCGGCGCCCGCCAGTCGATGACCATCGGCTCGCCGGTGGGGTCGGAGATGTGCCGCCGCCCGATGTGCCAGCTCTCGGTGGTCGAGCCCGTCGGGACCATGTCGAGACGGCCGAAGAACAACGGGATGGTGGGGTCGTCGGCGAGCTGCTTCATCCGCAGCGCGAACGTCGACTCGAGGAACTCGCGGCTGACCCAGTCGCCCGCGGCCGCCGAGTCCATCGACGCGGTGCGCTCGCGCATCCGGGCCAGCTGCCGGCGCGACTCGGCGAGGTGCTCCTGCTCGGCGGCCAGCTCGGGATCGGGAGGGTGGTCGGTCGGGTGGCTGGGCTCGGGGGCTGGGGGCATGGCGGCACCTCCGCGGTCGCGGCACTCGAAGGGGGATCGGCGAGGCTACCCGCCGGGCCGCGCCGGCGCGAGGGGTTTTGCTCCTACCCTGTGCGCATGTCGGTGGTGCAGGAGCTCGGGCCCGGGCGGTTGACGTGGCGCTCGGTCGGGATGGGGGTGTTCTCCCTGCTGTGCCTCGCCGTGGGCCTGTGGGCAGCCGTCACGGTGACGACCGCCCGGGTCGACGTCGCCGCCGCGCGCACGGCGGCCGAGTGCGCGTCCGCCGACCAGGTGGACGGCTGCCTGAGCCCGGTCCCGGGGCACGTGACCGAGAGCCGCCGCGGCTACCGCGGGCTGAGCGAGCGCTACGTCTTCGCGCCGGACGACCCGGCGGTGGACGAAGCGATCGTGCGCTTCTCCGGCGACGAGAGCTTCGACGAGCTCTCCCCGGGGCTTGCGGCCGTCGTGACGGGCCAGGACGTGACCGGGCTGGTGTGGGAGGACGAGGTCGTGGCCTTCGACGCCGCCGGCGAGCGGGTCTGGACGATCGGCTACGAGGCCGGTGGCTGGACGGCGCGGCTGTGGGTGGGCGTGCTGTTCCTGTCGCTCGGCGTGGTGGGGCTCCTGGGGCTGCGGCGGTCCCGGGGGGCGGTGGCGGGGTACGTCGGCCTCGGGCTGGTCGGCGCGATGATGGGCAGCATCGTCGCGCTCGCGATCCCGTCCCTCGCCGCCCAGGTCGTCGAGGTGGCGGCGATGGTGCTCGCCTTCCTCGGCCTCGGACGCTGGGCGCGGGCGCGCGCGGCGCGGCAGGGCGAGCTCCCCAGGATGTCTACGGTGGACTCGTGAAGACCCCCGTGACCAGCTGGGTGCTCCAGTACGCCGTGGCCGCGGTCGCGTTCTGCGTGCTCGACCTGGTGTGGCTCTCCTTCGTCGGGAAGGACCTCTACGACGAGCGGCTGGGGTCGCTGCTCGCGGAGGAGCCCAACGCGGGGGCGGCGGTGCTGTTCTACGCGCTGTTCGTGGCCGGGCTGGTGCACTTCGTGGTCCGGCGGGCGGGGTCGCTGACCGGCGCCGTCCTCGACGGCGGCTTCTTCGGGCTGGTCGCCTACGCGACCTTCGACCTGACCGGCCTCGCCGTGCTCCGGGACTTCCCGGCCTCGGTCGTGGTCGTCGACCTGGTCTGGGGCACGTTCCTGGCCGGTGTGGTCTGCGGGCTCGCCTACGCGGTCGTGGCGGCGCTGCCGTCGCGGGCGACCTGACGCGGCGGGGTCATCGCCCACCGGATCGTCCCGGTCGCCGCGGCACCGAGCGCCCGCACGACGGTGCGCTCCGAGACCGGCAGGTAGGGCAGCCGCAGCGGCTTGCGGGTCCAGCGCGGCATCAGCGCGATCGCGGCGGCCACCAGGACGCCGTACGGCGCCTTCGCGGCCAGGGGCAGCGGCGGCTTGAACAGCAGGTAGGAGATCGCCTCGCGGGCGTCTTCGGTGCCGCGCAGCTCGGGGCGGTACGCCGCCAGCGCCGCGCGCAGCTCGGCCTCGGTGGTCGGCGGGTCGACCACGCCGAGGCGGCGCGCGACCTCGGCGGTCTGGGCGACGTAGGTGTCGCGCCCGGCTTGGTCCAGCGGCTCCTTGCCGTAGACGGTGTGGGCGAGCAGGAAGCTGTCGACCTCGGCGATGTGCACCCACATCAGCAGGTGCGGGTCTGAGGCGGCGTACGCCGTGCCGTCGTCCATGGTCCCGGTGACCCGCTCGTGGATGGCGCGGACGACGTCGACCGCCTGCTGCGCGTCCTCGGCGTGGCCGAAGGTGGTGACGGCGAGGAACCTGCTGGTGCGCGCCAGCCGGCCCCACATGTCACCGCGGAAGCCGGAGTGCTCGGAGACCGCCCGCATCGCGGCCGGGTGCAGCGTCTGCAGCAGCAGCGCCCGGATGCCGCCGACGAACATCGAGGCGTCGCCGTGCACCCGCGCGATCGGGCTGTCGGGCTCGAACCACCGGGGCCCGGGGCGGCCGTGGATCCGCTCGCGGTGCTTCGCGCCGTCCGGGCCCGCCACGCGCAGGAAGAGCGCCTGGCCGAGCCGTTCACGCGCCGTCCGTACGGCGTCCTTGCCGGGAGGAGTCACCCAGCCATGGTGACGGACCCGTCCAAGCGGGCGGGGGAGCCGTGGTGGCTCAGGCCCGCCAGGTGCGCAGCCAGATGGTGTGCGGGGACTCGACCAGCGCCTTGAGCGACTCCTCGGAGACCGGGTCGACGGCGTCGGTGACGACGTACCCCTGCTGGCCACGGGTGGAGAGGTACTGCCCCACGACGTTGTCGCCCTGGTCGGCGAGCACCTGGTTCACCCCCGCCAGCACCCCGGGGACGTTGTGGTGCAGGTAGCCGACCCGGAACCCGCTCTCGAGCTCGGGCGCCTGCACCGCCGGCAGGTTGACCGAGAGGGCGGTCTGGCCCTGGTTGGCGAAACCGGCCAGCTTGCCGGCCACGAAGTAGCCGATCTCCTCCTGCGCCTCCTGGGTGGAGCCGCCGACGTGCGGGGTGAGGATCACGTTGTCGAGGCCACGCAGCACCGAGGTGAACTCGTCGCCCTGCTTCTTCGGCTCGACCGGGAAGACGTCCAGCGCGGCGCCGGCGATGTGGCCGGAGAGGATGTGCTCGCGCAGCGCGACGTCGTCGACGACCATGCCGCGCGAGGCGTTGATGAACAGCGAGCGCGGCTTCATCTTCGCGAACTGCTCGGCACCGAAGAGGCCGGCGTTCCCGGGCCGCCCGTCGACGTGGATGCTCACGACGTCGGCCTCGGCCAGCAGCTCGTCGAGGGTGCTCACACGCCGGGCGTTGCCGTGGGCGAGGCGGTCGGCGGTGTCGAAGAAGATGACCCGCAGGCCCATCGCCTCGGCGAGGTTGGACAGCTGGGTGCCGATGTTGCCGTAGCCGACGATGCCGAGGGTGCGGCCGCGCACCTCGTGGCTGCCCTTGGCCGACTTGTCCCAGACGCCGTCGTGCATGCGCTGGGTCTTCTCCGCGAGGCGGCGCGCCAGCACGATGATCTCGGCGATGACCAGCTCCACGACGCTGCGGGTGTTGGAGTACGGCGCGTTGAAGACCGCGATCCCGCGCTCGGCGGCCGCGTCGAGGTCGACCTGGTTGGTGCCGATGCAGAAGCAGCCGATCGCCAGCAGGTCGGGCGCGTTGTCGAGCACGCGCGGGGTGATCGTGGTGTTGGAGCGGATGCCGAGGAGGTGGACGCCGGGCAGCGCCGCGACCAGCTCGTCCTCGCTGAGGGACCCCGGGCGCAGCTCGACCTCGAAGCCCCGGGCCTCGAGGATCTCGACGGCGATGGGATGGATGTTCTCGAGCAGCAGCACCTTCACCCTCCCCAGCCTAGGAGCCCCGCGCGCCTCCCCACGAAACGTCGCCACGCCGTGGACAGCCCCCACGAAGACGTCGAGTCGGCGCAAGTGCCGGCTCAAAACACGTCGAGTCGGCGCAAGTGCCGGCTCGGAAGACGTCGAGTCGGCGCAAGTGCCGGCTCGGAACACGTCGAGTCGGCGCAAGTGCCGGCTCGGAACACATCGAGTCGGCTCGAACTCGTCCCCGGCGACCCCGTCAGGTCCGGGGCTCAGCGAGCGGTGGGCAGGCCGAGCAGGTCGGCCTCGCGCTCGACCAGTGCGTCGAAGAGGGCGTCCGCGGGATCGAAGCCCCCGACGAACTGTCCGTTCAGCTCGAGGGTGACCAGGCCGACGACCCGCGAGAACGCTCCGACCAGCGCCAGCATCGTGGGCCGGTCGACGTCGAGCTCGAGCGCCGACGCGGTGGTGTCGAGCTGGGTGGCCAGGCTGCGGCCGATCGGACGTACGACGGCGGGCCCGGCTCCCGTCGCCGCCGTGCAGAACGCCTGCACCACTCGGCCGGCCGGCGCGATGGTGTCGGCCGGTGCGGCGTACCCGGGGATGGCGGAGCCGTAGATGAGCGCCCAGCGGTGCGGCTCGGCCGCCGCCCATGCGCGCAGGACCCGGCAGGTCTCGACCCAGCGCCGCCACGGGGCCCGCGCCGAGGTCGCTGCCTCCTCGAGGCGCGACCCGAGGTCCTCATAGGCGTCGACGATCAACGCGGTGATGAGGTCGTCGCGGCTGGCGTAGTAGCGGTAGATCGCGCTCGAGACGAGGTTGAGCTCGCGGGCGATCGCGCGCAGCGAGAGCGTGCTCGCCCCGGACTCCGCGAGCTGGGTGAGGGCCAGCTCCTTGATCCGGGCGATGTTCTCGGTGCGGGCGACCTGGCGCGGCGTGGGTCCCTTCGGCATGCGCCCAGTCTGACAGATCAGTGATCACTTCTCACTTTTGTGAGCACCGCTCTTGCTTTTGTCGCACGAAGGGTGCATGCTCATCCCATCAAACAGAGAGCACCGCTCACATTTGGAGGAAGTCATGAGCAACCGCACCGCTGTCACCGCCGGTCTCGCCATCGCGGGCGTCTCCCTCGCGGCGTACCCCGCCCTGCGTCCCTACGGACCCGAGGCCGGCCTGGCCGGTGCCGCCGACTTCGGGGCCACCGCCTGGCTGGTCGCCCACGCCCTGGGCATGCTCGGTTTCGTCACCCTCGCGTTCACGCTGCGGACGGCGGCGGTCCGGTCGCCGTGGCGGTGGAGCGGACGCCCGGTCAGGGAGACCGAGACCCGGGCCTGGCTCGCGGTCGCGCTGCTGCTGCCCTACTACGGCGCCGAGGCGTACGGGCTGAACGAGCTCGGGCGGTACGCCAGCGACCACCACGACGCCGGAGTCCTCGATGTCGCCGACGCCTTCCGCTACGCCCCGTTCGAGATCACCACCTTCTCGCTCGGCCTGTTCGCGTTGCTCCTGGTCGGGGGCCGGCTCGCCCACGGCATGTGGCGCACCGGTCGCCTCGGCCGAACCGGCGGCCTGCTGGCCGGCTTCGGTCTGGTGACCTACCTGCCGCAGTTCTTCGGTACGCCGGAGCTGCGGATGGCCCACGGCCTGGTGCTCGGACTGGGCCTGGTCCTGATGGCCGTCGCCACCGCCCGCACCCCCTCGGACCAGCCCGTCGCTGAGGGTCGCGAGCGGAAGCTGGCCCACGCGTGATCCAGGTCGGGTCGGCGCGAGCTCGACGCGTTTGCGCCGACTCGACGTGTTCTCGGGCTGCGTTTGCGCCGACTCGACGTGTTTTCGGCCTGCGTTTGCGCCGACTCGACCCGTCAGGCCGGCAAGTCCTCCGCGTCGACGATCCGGTACGCGTAGCCCTGCTCGGCGAGGAACCTCTGCCGGTTCTGGGCGAACTCCGCGTCCACGGTGTCGCGCGAGACGATCGTGTAGAAGTGCGCGGTCTTGCCCTCCTCCTTGGGCCGCAGCAGCCGGCCGAGGCGCTGGGCCTCCTCCTGGCGCGAGCCGAAGGAGCCGGACACCTGGATCGCGACCTCCGCGGAGGGCAGGTCGATGGAGAAGTTTGCGACCTTGGAGACCACCAGCAGCCCGATCTCCCCCGAGCGGAAGGCGTCGAAGAGGCGCTGGCGCTCCTTGACCGAGGTCTCGCCCTTGATCACCGGGGCGTCGAGGGCCTCGGCGATCTCGTCGAGCTGGTCGATGTACTGCCCGATCACCAGGGTCGGCTGGCCGGGATGTGACTCGACCAGCTCGCGGACCACGTCGATCTTGTGGTGGGTGCACGACGCGAGCCGGTAGCGCTCGTCCGCCTCGGCGGTCGCGTAGACCAGCCGCTCGTTGGTCGGCAGCGTCACCCGGACCTCGACGCAGTCGGCCGGCGCGATCCAGCCCTGGGCCTCGATGTCCTTCCAGGGCGCGTCGTACCTCTTCGGCCCGATCAGCGAGAACACGTCGCCCTCGCGACCGTCCTCGCGCACCAGGGTCGCGGTCAGCCCGATCCGGCGCCGCGCCTGCAGGTCGGCGGTCATCCGGAAGATCGGCGCGGGCAGCAGGTGCACCTCGTCGTACACGATCAGGCCCCAGTCGCGCGCGTCCAGCAGCTCGAGGTGCGGGTAGACGCCCTTCCGCCGCATCGTGAGCACCTGGTACGTCGCGATGGTGACCGGCCGGATCTCCTTGACCGCGCCGGAGTACTCCCCGATCTCGTCCTCGGTCAGGGAGGTACGACGCACCAGCTCGTCCTTCCACTGGCGCGCGGAGACGGTGTTGGTGACCAGGATCAGCGTGGTCGCCTGGGCGTGCGCCATCGCGGCCGCGCCGACCAGGGTCTTGCCGGCGCCGCAGGGGAGCACGACCACCCCGGACCCGCCGTGCCAGAAGGACTCGGCCGCGTCGCGCTGGTAGTCGCGCAGGTGCCAGCCCTCCTCGAACAGCGAGATCGGGTGCGCCTCGCCGTCGACGTACCCCGCGAAGTCCTCCGCCGGCCAGCCGAGCTTGAGCAGCGCCTGCTTGAGGTTGCCGCGCTCGGAGCCGTGCACCACCACCGTGTCGTCGTCGATCCGGTTGCCGAGCATCCCGGCGATCTTCTTCGCGCGCAGCACCTCCTCCAGCACCGGCCGGTCGTTGCTGACCAGCACGAGCCCGTGGGTGGGGTGCTTCTCGAGGCGGAGTCGGCCGTAGCGGGACATGGTCTCGGCGACGTCGACGAGCAGTGCGTGCGGCACGGCGTACCGGCTGTACTCCAGCAGCGTGTCGACCACCTGCTCGGCGTCGTGCCCGGCGGCGCGGGCGTTCCACAGCCCCAGCGGGGTGAGCCGGTAGGTGTGGATGTGCTCCGGTGACCGCTCAAGCTCGGCGAACGGCGCGATCGCCTTGCGGCAGTCGCCGGCGCGCTCGTGGTCGATCTCCAGCAGCAGGGTCTTGTCGGACTGGACGATCAGGGGTCCGTCATTCACCCGACGATCCTACGGAGCGCCCCTCGCGCTCGAGGGTGCCCGCGCGGTCATTGCGCGACCGCGGCCGGCGGATCGGTCGGCGCCTCGGCGGAGACCAGCTTCTGGCGGGCGCGGTACGCCGCCACGTTGGCGCGCGAGGAGCACCGGTCGGAGCAGTAGCGCCGCGACTGGTTCGGGGAGGTGTCCACGAAGACGTTGGTGCACGGTGACGCCGAGCAGACGCCGAGCCGGGTCGGGCCGACGTCGCAGACCAGCGTGGCCAGGCCGAGCAGCGACTCGCCGATGAGGAGCTCGGCGACGCTGGCCGACTTGGTCGCCACGTGGATGTGCAGGTCCTCGTGGGGGTCGTGGCGGGCGATGCGCGGGGTGATCGGGTGCCGGACCATCAGCTCGTTGAGCCCCTCGACCACACCCTCGACGTCACCGGCCTCGCCGGCCTCGAAGACGGGACGCAGCTCGCGCTGGAACTTCCGCAGCAGCATGCAGTCGCGGTCGGTGCACTGCTCGTGCAGCCACTCGCGGCCGGAGAGGTGGCCGACGAGCGCATCGACGTCGGCGATCTCCGTGTTGAGGAGGCCGGCCGACTGCTCGGCGTACCGGAGGAAGTCCACGTCTCGAGTCTACGGACGCTCGTCTACGGGTTTCACGACGGTGATCCGGTGCACGGCGAAGGTGCGTACGTCGTCGCTGCGGTGGTCGTGGGCGGTCAGCCAGCCACCCTCCACCTTGAGCGGGTCGACGATCCGCTCGGTGCTGGTGCCGTGGTTGTCCACGTAGCCGATCAGCACGGTGGTCCCCGCCTCGACCGCCTCGCGCAGGGCCGTCAGCGAGCCGCTCGGGGTGAGCGTCACGGTCGGTGAGGCGGGGGCTGAGGCGGCCGCACGGTCACCCGATCGCACCGCGTTGACGACCTGTGCGACCTGCGCGCTCTGGTGGGCGGCCCGGACGGCCGGGCCGCGACGGTCCTTCGGGGTGCGTGCGCGCAGCAGGTCCGGCCGGGCGACCCGGACCGTCCCGTCGGCGGCCTCGACGACCGGCGCCGCACCGAGGTCGCGCAGCCGGGGCAGCAGCACGTCGAGCGGCGTGTCGGAGATCAGCACGGTCGGCGCGATCCGGCGCAGCCCGAGCGTGCCGGCCCTCGGGTGGTGCAGCAGCTCGGTGAGCGCGGCCTCGTCGTCGGCGCGCAGGAACGCCTCGGCGTGCCCGACCCGCACGGTGCCGAAGGTCCGGGCGGTGTCGTCGACGAGGTAGGTCAGCGGCTGGGGGACCGGGGTCCGCGACACCGAGGCCAGGAAGTCGTGGATCTCCACCGCCGACCACCCGGTGTCCAGCGCCCGGCGCACCGACGTCGGGGTGAACCGGTAGACGGTGGCGCCGCCCCGGGACTCGACGTCGGCCAGCAGCTGCAGGGTCCGGGCTAGCGGGGACTCCAGCGGGCCCGGCGCGACCGCGGTCAGGTCGGCCTGGACCAGCACGTGGTCGACGGGCTCGGGCAGCAGCGCCGCGAGCGTGGCCACGGCCGCGCCGGAGTCGCCGGAGAGCAGGGTCCGGGCGTACGACGCCATTCCGCCGAGGCCGGTCACGCCCAGCACCGACGCCTCCTGCGCCGCCCAGGCGACCTGGTCCTCCCGGCCGCGCGGGCGCCGGGGCCGCAGCCACGCCACCCGTCGCACCAGCGACGGCACGCCCGTCCCCGTCGCGAGGACCTGCCCCGGTGGCAGGGCGGCGAGCTCCTGCAGCGCCATCCGGCGGCTCTCCACCTGGGTGACCGAGGCCAGCTCGGGCGCGAGCGCGTTCCACGCCTTGCCGGCCGCGTCCCGGCTGCCGACCAGGCCGGGCATCCGGGGGGTCTCCAGCCAGGCGCGCACGACGTCCGACCAGCGCTCGGCCACGGGGCGGGCCACCCAGGCGTCGAACGCGTCGGTCGGGATCCAGACCGGGTTGCCGTCGCCGTCCGACCCGGTCGCGAGCAGCCCCGCGGCGTGGGCGACCTCGACCACCAGCGCCGCGGTCGGCTCGTCGACGTGCAGCGCGGTCGCCGTCGCCTTGAGGTCGCGGACACCGAGCCCTCCGCTGCGCAGCGCGCCGGGTGGCTGGGTGCCCCAGTGGTCCAGCAGCAGCTCGAGACGCCGCACCGCCTCGAACGCGGCGCCGGCCGCCGCCCGGTCCACGAGGGCCTGGTCGCGGTCGGAGGTGAGGAGCTCCGGCAGGTCGTCGACGGGCTCGCGCGTCGTGCGCCCCCCGCGCAGCGCGATCCCGACCTCACCGGGGAGCACCACCAGGCCGCTCCCGCGGGGCACCAGCAGCCGGCGGGCGAGCAGCTCCTCGGGCGGCGTGCTCGCCTCCTCGGGCAGCACGCTGTGGCGGGCGGTCCCGGTGGTGGCCTCGCCGCCGTTGTCGGCGACGTGCTCGAGCAGGGCGCGCGCCGGCTCGGACAACTCGCCCAGCAGCCGCTCGACCTCCGCCCGGCCCCGCGGCTCCGCGGAGACCGGCCGCAACCCGCTGACGCCCCGGTCGGGGCCGCCCGCCAGGCCGTCGGCCACGCCGCTGAGGGGGCGCAGGCCCTGCTCGGACTCCCACACCAGGGCCAGGTCCACCAGTCGTTCGGCGGCGGCGTGGACACGGGTCGGCTCGGCGTTCACGACGCCGGCGAGCTCGGATTGGGTGGTTTGGCCGACGACGACAAGGGCATCAAGCACAGAGAGCTCGAGCCGGCTGAGGTGGTCGAGCGCACGCAGCAGCGATGAGCGAGTGGCGGCACGAGACGCCAGCTGGCCGAAGTCATGAGGGGCGGGAGTGGCGAGATCGGGACGCTCGACCAGGAGCCGGGACAGGCGATCGTCCGGCCAGGCACGCAGCTGGTCGGCCAGGGTGCGGAAACCCTCTCGGCGGGCGGACGGTCCGGACATCCCTCCCACGCTACCCGGCCGGTCGCCGGTCGCAGGCCGTACGCTCCTCCCCACCCAGGAGGTGGGATGACTCAGGCGATGAAGGTCGAGCTGCACCACGGCGCGGCGACGGATGTCGGGCTGGTGCGTGAGGTCAACGAGGACTCGTTCCTCGCCACGCCCCCCGTGTTCGTGGTCGCGGACGGCATGGGCGGCCACGACGGAGGCGACGTCGCGAGCGCGATCGTCGTCGAGGAGTTCGGCCGGCTCGCCGACGAGGGGTACGACCCCCGGCGCGGTGCCGAGGTGGTGGCCCGCACCCTCCAGACCTGCCAGGACCGGATCATGGAGTACGGCGCGGCGCAGCGTGCGCGCGGCGCCCGCGGTTTCCACGCCGGGACCACCGCGGTGGTGGCGCTCCTGGTGGAGGACGACGGTGGCCCCCAGTGGCTGCTGGCCAACCTCGGCGACTCCCGGATCTACCGCTTCCTCGACGGGAGGCTCGAGCAGGTCAGCGTCGACCACAGCGTGGTCCAGGAGCTGGTCGACGCCGGCGCCATCACCGCCGACGACGCCGCCACCCACCCGGAGCGGCACGTGATCACCCGCGCCCTCGGTGGACCCGACCGTGCCGAGGCCGACTACTTCCTGCTGCCGCTGCCCTCGGTCGAGCGCCTGCTGCTGTGCTCCGACGGCGTCACCGGGATGATCGACGACTCGGTGATCGCCGAGATCCTCGGCCGCACCGACGACCCCCGCGACGCCGCCGACCAGATGGTCGCGCAGGCGGTGCAGGCCGGGGGCAAGGACAACGCGACAGCCGTCGTCGTGGATGTGGTGGGATTGATGACCGAGAACTCCTACGACTCCGAGCGCCAGCGGGTGAGTCTCGAACAGAAACTGGGGGCCCTGCCGTGAGTGACGTCCGCGACCCGATCACCCGCTCCTTCCGGACCGGCGACTGGTTCGGCATCTTCGGGGCGAACGCGACGGTGATCCTGCCGCCCTCGGAGAAGGCCCGTGTGGGTGCCCTGTGGGAGATGGTCGACGACGGCGCCGGCTTCGATGAGACCCTCGACGCGCTGATCGCGACCGGGCTGCGCGACCTCCCGGGCTTCGTGCTCGTGAGCGAGTCCGACGGCGAGACCAAGGTCGTGCTCCGCGGCGCCGCCCACGCCAGCTTCACCGCCGGCGGCGAGGAGGTCGAGCTGGACGGCTCGGCCGCCACCACCTGGGTCGAGCGCTCGCTGCGCGGGGTGACCCGGATGAGCGTGAGCGTCGCCGACGAGGTCGTCGAGGGTGACGACCTGTGCCTCGCCGGGGGGCTCGTCCGGCTCTCGCGGGTCGACCAGCCGCCGCGGGCGGCCGCCCCGGTCCCCGCGCCGCCGGTCGAGCAGCCCCCATCCGAGGAACCGGCCGCCGAGCCGGTCGCCGAGCCGGTGGTGCTCGCGCCCGTCCCGGACGAGATCCCGCTCGAGGAGCCCGTGCACGAGGAGCCCGGGCACGAGGAGCCGGTGCACGAGGAGCCCGAGGTCGACGAGGAGGCCACCCAGGCCGTGCCGTTCCTCGCCGGAGTCTTCGGCGACCCGGAGCCCGCGGAGCCGGTCGAGGAGGCGAACGACGACGCGCCGACCGGGGAGCCGATCGCCTGGGCCCCGCCCCCGTCGGCCCCGCCGTCCGCGCCGTCGTTCGGCCCGCCGACGACCCCGCCTCCCGTGACCCCGCCTCCCGTGACCCCGCCTCCCGTGACGCCGCCTCCCGTGACGCCGCCGTCGACCCCGCCGCCTCCGGTCCCGCCCGCCGACGAGGTCGACCACGACGGGATGACCCGGGCCGGGGGCTGGGACCCCGGCCAGTTCGCCCGCCAGCAGCCCGGCATCCCCGGCCAGCCGCAGGCGCCGAGCGTGACCTCCCGGCCGGTCGCCCGGCTGGTGTTCTCGAGCGGGGAGACCGTCGAGGTCGACCGTGCCGTCCTGGTCGGCCGGGCCCCCGAGGCCCGGCGGTTCACGTCCACCGAGCAGCCCCGCCTGGTCACGGTGCCCAGCCCCAACCAGGAGATCTCCTCGACCCACCTGGAGATCCGTCCCGGCTCGGGTGCCGACCACGGGTCGGCGGTCGTGACCGACATGGGCTCGACCAACGGCACCGTCCTGGTCCAGCCCGGCCTGCCCCCGGAGGACCTCCAGCCCGGCATCGCGGTGCAGCTCATCCCGGGTGCCGTCGTCGACCTCGGCGACGGTGTCACCATCCAGGTCACCAACCCCTGACCCGGACCGGACGACACCCATGACCGAGCACGCCACCCCCGAGGCGCCGACGTTCCCGGCCGCCGAGCTCGACCGCAGGTTCTACGCGTTCACCCTCGACCGGCTGATCGCCTGGACGCTGTACGCCGTCGCGTCGGTCGCGGCGTACCACTTCCTGATCGCCCGCGACCACCTCTGGGCCGGCGTGGCCGTGATCGTGGCCGTCGTGCTGCTGGTGGGGCTCGGGTTCTCCCTGCTGCTCGGGCTGCGCGGCACCTCGCCGGGCAAGGCCGCGGTCGGGCTGCGCGCAGTGCACCACGGCACCGGCACGCCGGTCGGGGCCGGCGCGGGACTGCTGCGCTCGCTGATCCTGGGCGTCTCGGCGCTGCCCACGTTCGGCCTCGGGGTGGCGACCCTCGCCTGGACGGCGGTCATGGACCGCGGCCGGCAGCGGCGCGGCTGGCACGACCACGTGACGCACTCGATCGTCGTCGACGTCCGGCCCGTCCCGGTCGAGGAGGAGGAGCAGGCGGCCGCGCCCCGGCACATCGTCAACCTCACCGCGATGCGGCTGGTTCCGGCGCCGCAGCCGGCCCCGGTGTCCGCCCCCGCGCGTGCCCAGCGGGCGGCGGCCACGATGCCGGTGCCGGCCGTCCCGACGCCGGCGTCCGCCGTCCCCGCACCGGCCCCGTTCGAGCCGGTCGCGGCCCCGGTCCCGCGCCCCGCCGAGCAGCCCTCGGGGTCGGCCGGGCAGCCCTCCGGTCCCGTGGTCCCGGCCGCGCGGCACGCGGCGCCGCCCGTCGCACGGACCGACGCCCCGCCGTCCACCCCGCAGGCGCCGGGCCGTCGGCAGCGTCTCGGCCCGCCCCTGGTCGACCTCCCGCCCGTCCAGCCACCCGTCCAGCCGCCTGCCCAGCCGCCCGTCCAGCGGCCGCTGGGACCCCCGCCCGTGGCCCCGCCGGTGCCCGGCCGCTCCACCGCGGAGCGCACCGTCATCCGCGGCGACGACCAGCGGGGTCGCCGGGCCCTGGCGCTGTGGCGGGTCACCTTCGACACCGGTGAGTCCTTCCAGGTCGAGGGGCTCGCCCTCGTCGGGCGCCGGCCCGAGCCGCGCCAGGGCGAGCCGGTCCGCCACCTGGTCCCGCTGCGCTCGGGCGACATGTCGCTGTCCAAGACCCACGCCCAGTTCCAGGTCGCTCCCGACGGGGTGCTGGTCGTGATGGACCGCGGCTCGACCAACGGCTCGATCCTGATCCGTCAGGGTGTCAGCCGGGAGCTCACCGCCGGCCGGCCGGCCACCCTGCTCGACGGAGACCGGGTCCGGTTCGGCGATCGTGAGATGAGCGTCACCCGCGAGTCGTGAGCAGGCTCACACGGGGTCGGTTCGATAACAGTCCGATAACGGTGGCGGGGGAGACCTCCCACTTTGGCCCGAACGGGGTTCAACTACGCAAGGCCCGTGTCCTGAGAGGCGACTGAGAACCAGTGTGACTCCCGGGGCCGAGTCTCATCGGTTCGTGCAACAGATCGCCGTGACACACACGGCCCATCGGGAGGCATTGCATGCGAAGGACCAAGCTCGTCGCGCTCGCGACGGCTTCACTGCTCAGCGCAGCGGGCACGCTGTCGCTGACTTCGGCCCAGGCCGGCGCCGCGCCGGCCGACGCCGCCACCACGTTCACCGACCCCGGGGCGCCCGCTCTCGGGAAGGTGGTCTCGGACGTCAGGACCCCCAAGTGGCGCGAGAAGTACGACGCTCGCAACAAGGCTGCGCTCGAGAAGCGCATCCGTGAGGGCGGCTCGGGCGACTCCGTCAAGCTCGGCAAGGGCAAGTACGGCCGCGTCGCCACCGCTCAGCAGGACAAGATCTTCGTGGTCCTGGCCGAGTTCGGGGACACCCAGCACTCCGCCTACAGCGGCCCGGCGCCGGACGGCTCCAGCCAGCGTGAGCTGGGTCCGCTGCACAACGAGATCCCCAAGCCGGACCGCAAGACCGACAACTCCACGCTGTGGCAGTCGGACTACGACCACGCGCACTACCAGAACATGTACTTCTCCCGGATGAAGAAGTTCTACGAGCAGCAGTCGTCCGGCCACTACTCGATCGACGGCGACGTCACCGAGTGGGTCAAGGTGCCGTTCAACGAGGCCCGCTACGGTCGCGACACCGACTGCGACAGCGTCGCCTGCAGCAACGTCTGGTACCTCGTCCGCGACGCGCTGGCCGAGTGGACGCAGTCCAAGCTGGACGCCGGCTGGGACATGCAGCAGATCCAGGACTACCTGAAGACGTTCGACCACCAGGACCGTTACGACTTCGACGGTGACGGCGACTTCAACGAGCCGGACGGCTACATCGACCACTTCCAGATCGTGCACGCCGGTGGCGACGCCGCCGACGGCGACCCGGTCTACGGCACCGACGCCATCTGGAGCCACCGCTGGAACGCGCAGATCCAGCCCTTCGGCACCGGCCCCGCCGGCGGCGCGCCCATCGGCGGCGTCAACATCGGCCAGGGTGGCCCGAGCGACGGCGGCAAGGTGCAGATCCCGAACCACCCGACGGACGTGTGGGTCAACGACTACACGATCCAGCCCGAGAACGGTGGACTCAGCGTCTTCGCGCACGAGTTCGGTCACGACCTCGGCCTGCCGGACCTCTACGACACCTCCGGCAACACCGGTGGCGCGTCGAACTCGGTCGAGCACTGGTCCCTGATGGCCCAGTCCCGCGGCACCCGCAAGACCGACAAGGGCATCGGTGACGCCCCGATGTCGTTCGGCGCCTGGGAGAAGCTGCAGCTGGGCTGGCTGAACTACAAGGTCGTCAAGCCGGGCAAGACCGACACCGTGAAGGTCCAGCCCAACTCTTCGTCGAGCATGAAGAAGAAGGCCGCCATCGCGCTGCTGCCCGACAAGCAGGTCCCGTCCAGCCTGGGCGACCCCTGCGACACCTGCGGCACGAAGTTCTACTACTCCGACAAGGGCGACAGCCTCGACAACACCATGACCCGCGAGGTCGCCGGTGGTGGCGAGCTGACGGCCAAGGTCCGCTACGAGATCGAGGACGGCTACGACTACGCCTTCCTGCAGGCCTCGAGCGACGGCGGCCAGACCTGGGCCGACGTCGAGACCGACCAGAGCTACGAGGGCAGCGACGAGGCCGGCACCAACAGCAGCGGCTTCGGCATCTCCGGCACGACCAACGGCGAGTGGGTCGACCTGACCGCCACGGTCCCGGACGGCACCAACGCGCTGCGCTGGCGCTACCTCACCGACGGTGGCTACGCGCTGTCGGGCTTCCAGGTGGACAACATCACCCTGGACGGCACCAACATCGGTGACGCCGAGACCGACGCCGACTGGACCTTCGACGGGTTCCGCACCACCACCGGCAACGAGGTGGAGTCGTTCCTGAACGCCTACATCGTGGACAACCGCCAGTTCGTCGGCAACGACAAGCTGCTCAACCACCTGTACAACTTCCGGAACACCCACAGCCTCAAGATGTCCAACTGGGTGGACTTCTACCACAACGAGCCGGGCGCGCTGATCTCCTACTGGGACAGCTCGTACAGCGACAACAACGTGGGCGACCACCCGGGTGCCGGCCAGATCCTGCCGGTCGACGCCCACCCGCAGCTCGTGCACCTCGGTGACCAGCTGCTCCGCACGAAGATCCAGACGCTGGACTCGACCTTCGGGCTGAGCCGCACCGACGCGCAGCGGGTCTTCCTCAACGGTGAGAAGGTCAAGCTGCCCAGCCGCAAGGCCGTCTCGCTCTTCGACGACACCAAGACGTGGTGGCACCTGCGTGACAAGCACGGTGCCGCTGACCACCCGGGCTCCTACAAGCCGGGCTGGATCGGTGTCGACCCGCCGAACACCGGCACCAGGATCAAGGTGCTGAGCATCAGCAAGACCGGCGTCATGACCGTCAAGGTCCACGTCGCCAAGTAGCACCTCGCCTCACTGCGGACCCCGTCGATCCACCCGGATCGGCGGGGTCCGTCGCGTTCCGGGCCGCCGGCGACTACGGTCAGCCCCCGTGGCCGGTTCCTTCCTCGACCTCCTCTACGACGAGGCCCCGCGCTCGGCGTTCGACGAGGTGGTCGCGCAGGCCGAGGCCTCCGGCGCCGCGCCCTCCGAGCTCGCCGAGCTGCGGCGGCAGTACGACGTCGCGCTGCGGCTGCGCGAGCTCATCGCGCGGCAGCGTGCCCGCGAGGCCGAGCTCAGCGCGCTCTACGACACCGCCAGCGACCTGACCGCGATCCGCGACGTCGACGCCATCCTGGCCGCGATCGTGCGGCGCGCCCGACAGCTGCTCAACGCCGACATGACCTACCTGTCCCTCAACGACGAGGCCGACGGCGCGTCGTACATGAAGGTCACCGACGGGGCGCTGACCCAGGCGTTCCGCTCGCTGCGCCTGCCGCTCGGCACCGGACTGCTCGGGCTGGTGGCGCAGACGGGGGCGCCGTACTTCACCGAGGACTACCAGTCCGACGCGCGCTTCCTGCACCGCGAGTTCATCGACGAGGCGGTCGCGGGGGAGCAGATCCGGGCGATCCTCGGGGTGCCCCTCGTGCTCGAGGGCCGGGTGATCGGGGCGCTGCTCGCGGTGCACCGCACCGTGCGGCCGTTCCCCAGCTCGGAGGTCAGCCTGCTCACGTCGTTCGCGGCCCACGCCTCGGTCGCGCTGGAGAACGCGCGGCTCTTCGCCGAGCTCGACGAGGCCAACCGCACCATGACCGAGCACACCGCGGCCGTGGAGAGCGCGGCCCACGCCCACGACCGGCTCACCGACCTGCTGCTGCACGGCGGCGGTGTCGAGGAGGTGGCGCGGGTCCTCTCGGAGGTGCTCGACGGCCGGCTGGCCATCCACGACCCCACCGGCGAACGGGTGGCCGGCGACCCGGCCGAGGAGGGATGGCAGCAGGCGGTCACCGAGGCGGTCGCGTCCGGGCGCTCGGTCGAGGCGGGCGGGGCGTACGTCGCCGCGGCCCTGGCCGGCACCGAGCACGTCGCCACGCTGGTCCTGCACGGCAGGGCGCGCCCGCTGGCCCTGGCCGAGCGCCGGACCCTCGAGCGCGGTGCCCTGGTGACCGCGCTCGTCCTGCTCTTCGCACGCACCGTCGCCCAGACCGAGGAGCGGCTCGGCGGCGAGCTGCTCACCGACCTGCTCGAGGGCGGGACCCCCGAGCTGCTGCTGCGCGAGCGCGCCCGCCGCCAGCGGGTGGTGCTGGAGGGGCCGCTGTCGGTCGCGGTGGCCGCCCTCGACGGCATCGACCGGCACGCCGGGGCGCGGGTCGCCGCCCGGATCGCCGCCGCGCACCGCGGCCTGGCCGCCGAGCACCGCGGCTCCGTGGTCCTGCTCGCCGCCGCGGACGACCCGAGGGAGCTCGGCCGCCGGCTCCGGGACGCGGTCGCCGAGGCCGGCGGCACCGCGACCGTCGGCGTCGACGTGGGGGACCGAGACTCCCTGCAGGCGGCGTACGCCGAGGCACGGCGCTGCCTCGACTCCCTGGTGACGCTGGGCCGCTCCGGCGAGGTGAGCGACCCGGCCGGGCTCGGGGTCACGCGGCTGCTGCTCGGCGAGAACGGCCCCGAGCAGCTGGCGGAGTACGTCGACGGCACCGTCGGCCCGGTCCTGGCCTACGACGCACGACGCGGGACCAGCCTGGTGGAGACCCTGGAGGCCTGGTTCGCGACCGGGGGCCGGGTGGGGGAGACCGCCGAGCGGCTGCACGTGCACCCCAACACCGTCGTGCAGCGCCTGGACCGGGTGACCGAGCTCCTCGGCGCGGAGTGGCGCGACCCCGGGCGCGGTCTGGACGTGCAGCTGGCGCTGCGCGTGCACCGCCTGCGCGGGGCCTGACCGGGGGCGGGCTCAGGCGCCCGTGTCGAGCACGTTCGTGCCGCGGTTGACGTGGAAGACCAGGCTGGTCTCGGCGTGCACGACGCCCGGCCGGCCGGTGAGGTTGTCGAGCACGAAGTCGCGCAGCTCCTCGGGCGTGGGCGCGGCCACGTGCACCAGGAAGTCGTTGGCGCCGCTGATGTTGAAGGTCGCGAGCACCCCGGGGAGCCGCGACACCTCCTCGGCGAACGCGTCCACGTCGGCGCGGAGGTGGCCCGAGAAGCGGATCGCCACCATCGCCTGCACCGGCAGGCCCATCCGGGCCAGGTCGACCTCGGCGGTCACCCCGGTGACGATGCCGCGCTCCCGCAGTGCGCGGACCCGGGCCAGGCAGGTCGACTCGGCGATCCCGGCGGCGCGGGCCAGCGCGACGTTGGGCGTGCGGCCGTCGCGCAGCAGCTCGGCGACGATGCGCCGGTCGACGTCGTCGAGCAGCGGCCGGAGGCGCGGTGCGGGGCCGGGCGGACGTCGGGGAGCATTCTTCGGCACGCCGCCACGATATCGAGGTCGAGCCGCTGATCCTGCCGCTGCAGCGGGCGGATCCGAGGATTCTGCGGAACCGTTGTGCTCGGTCGCGGTGAACCTTCAGGGTGTGCGCCATGAGCCACCTCGACACCGACGCCGTCCACCTCGGCCGTGAGGACCTGACCGCCCGGGGCGTGCACGTCCCGCCGATCGACCTGTCGACCACCTATCCTCTCGACTCGATCGCGGCCGGCGGCTCGTCGTACGAGAACCTCGCCACCGGGCACCGCCCCGACGCCGGCGACTCGCTGGTCTACCAGCGGCTGTGGAACCCCAACGTGGACCGCTTCGAGCGCTCCGTGGCCGCCCTCGAGGGGTGCGCGGGTGCGGTGGCCTTCGCGTCGGGGATGGCCGGGCTCAGCGCCGTGCTGCTCGCCTCGGTGGCGGCGGGCCGCCCGCACGTGGTCGGGGTGCGGCCGCTGTACGGCGGCACCGACCACGTGCTCGCCTCGGGCGTGCTCGGCACCCGGGTCGACTGGGCCACCCCCGACCGGATCGGCGACGCGCTGCGCCCGGACACCGGGCTGGTGGTCGTCGAGACACCCGCGAACCCCACCGTGGACCTCGTCGACATCGCGGCCGTGGTGGCGCAGGCCGGGGACGTGCCGGTCCTCGTCGACAACACCTTCGCCACGCCCGTGCTCCAGCAGCCCGTCCACCACGGCGCCACCTTGGTCCTGCACTCGGCCACCAAGTTCATCGGCGGCCACGGCGACGTCATGGGCGGCGTGGTCGCGACCAGCGAGGAGTGGGCGAACCGGCTCCGCCAGGTGCGGGCCGTGACCGGCGCGCTGCTGCACCCGCTCGCGGCCTACGAGCTGCACCGCGGGCTCCAGACGCTCCCCCTGCGGGTCCGGGCCCAGCAGGAGAGCGCCACCACGCTGGCGGTCCGGCTGGCCGACCACCCGCAGGTCGCCCGGGTGCTCCACCCCGGGCTCAAGGAGTGCGACCCCCGCGGCCTGGTCGGCACCCAGATGGCCGGTCCCGGCAGCCTGCTGGCCCTCGAGCTGCGCGGTGGGTACGCCGCCGCGGCGGCCGTGGCGCAGCGCTGCCGCCTGATCACCCACGCGGTCTCGCTGGGCGGCGTGGACACGCTCATCCAGCACCCCGCCGGCCTGACCCACCGGCCGGTCGCCGCGGAGGCCCGCCCCGGCGACGCGCTGCTGCGGATCTCGGTCGGCCTGGAGGGTGTCGAGGACCTGTGGGCCGACCTCGACGCGGCCCTGGAGCCTGCGCATGTGGATTCTCCACATGCTAACGACCATGCTGTGGTGATCTGAGCCGTTCAGGTCGACCGACCCCCGACCCTACGGTCGGGGGCATGCAGGAGACCCCCGTCACATCCCGGCCGGCACCGGGCCACCCCCTGGCCGGTCGCACCGCCCTCGTCACCGGCGGCGCCAGCGGCATCGGCGCGGCCGTCGCCACCCGCCTGGCCGAGCTCGGCGCCCACGTCACCGTCCTCGACCTCGACGAGGAGGGGGCCGCCAAGGTCGCCGCGTCGATCGGCGGCGAGTCGCGCGGCCTCGACCTCACCGACGGCGCCGCCATCGACGCCCTCGACGTCGAGGCCGACATCCTCGTCAACAACGCCGGGATCCAACACGTCGCCCCGGTCGAGGACTTCGACCCCGAGCGGTTCGCGCTGATCCACCGGCTCATGCTCGAGGCGCCGTTCCGGCTCGCCCGGCGGCTGCTGCCCGGCATGTACGACCGGGGCTGGGGCCGGCTCGTGCACGTGTCCAGCGTGCACGGGCACCGCGCGTCGCCGTACAAGGCGGCCTACGTCAGCGCCAAGCACGGCCTCGAGGGCCTCTCCAAGGTGATCGCGCTCGAGGCCGCCGGTCGCGGTGTCACCAGCAACACCGTCTGCCCCGGCTACGTGCGCACCCCGCTCGTCGAGGGCCAGATCGCCGCCCAGGCCGAGACCCACGGCGTCGAGGAGACCCAGGTCGTGGACGACGTGCTGCTCGCCCGCACCCCCGTCAAGCGGCTCGTCGAGCCCGAGGAGGTGGCCGACGTCGTCGGCTACCTGTGCGGGCCCGGGACCGACTCGGTCACCGGGTCCTCCTTCCTCCTCGACGGCGGCTGGACCGCCCAGTAGCCGACCCGCCCCGGCACCACCACCGACCCGCCACACCTGTGCAGCACCGAAAGGGAGAACACGCATGACCGCGCAAACCGTCCCGACCCACGACCGGGGGACCGAGCCCGGACGCCGATCCATCGGCAAGGTCGTCTTCGCCAGCCTGATCGGCACGGCGACCGAGTGGTACGACTTCTTCCTCTTCGGATCGGCCGCCGCGCTGGTCTTCGGCGAGGTCTTCTTCGGCGAGATCGGCGGCACCACCGGCACGCTCTACGCCTTCATGACCTACGCCCTCGGCTTCGTGGCCCGCCCGATCGGCGGCGTGGTCTTCGGACACTTCGGCGACCGGGTCGGCCGCAAGAAGATGCTGGTCGCCTCGCTGCTGATGATGGGCATCGGCACCTTCGCGATCGGCCTGCTGCCGACCTACGCCTCGATCGGCCTGGCCGCTCCGCTGCTCCTCGTGTTCTGCCGGCTGCTGCAGGGCTTCGCCGTCGGCGGTGAGTGGGGCGGTGCGGTGCTGATGGTCTCCGAGCACGGCAGCGACGGCTGGCGCGGCTTCTGGGCCTCCTGGCCGCAGGCCGGTGTCGCGATGGGCAACCTGCTCGCGACCGGCGTGCTCTGGATCCTCGCCGCGGTGCAGTCCGACGCCGCCTTCCTCGACTGGGGCTGGCGCATCCCGTTCCTGCTGAGCGCGGTGCTCGTCGCGGTCGGCATGTGGGTGCGCATCACCATCGAGGAGTCGCCGGTCTTCGCCGAGGCCAAGCAGGAGATGGAGAAGCAGGACCGCGGGATGCCGATCCTCGAGGTGATCAGGGAGTACCCGCGCGAGGTGTTCGTCGCCATGGGCATGCGGATGGCCGAGAACATCAGCTACTACATCTTCACGGTCATCTCGATCACCTACGCCACCACCTACATCGCCGTGGACAAGCCGGTCATCCTGCGCGCGCTGCTCATCGGCGCCGCGGTGCAGTTCGCCATCGTGCCTGCCTTCGGTGCGCTCTCCGACAAGGTCGGACGGCGTCCGCTCTACCTCGCCGGCGCGATCGGTGTGGGCATCTGGACGTTCGTCTTCTTCAACCTGCTCGACACCAAGGAGCCCTCGCTGATCCTGCTCGGCGTGGTGGTGGGCCTGGTCCTGCACTCGCTGATGTACGCCCCGCAGGCGGCGTTCTTCTCCGAGCTGTTCGGCACCTCGGTGCGCTACACCGGCGCCTCGGTCGGCTACCAGCTCGCCTCGATCCTGGCGGGCGCCCTGGCCCCGATCATCGCGCTGAAGCTGCTCGGCGACGTCTCCGACGGCAACACCACCGCCGTCGGCATCTACGTCGCGATCGCCTCGGTGCTGACGATCGTCGCCGTGCTCTTCGCCCGGGAGACCCGCGCCTCCTCCCTGCGCCACGACCGGGTGCTGGCCACCGACCCGGCCTGACCGGTCGCGGGTCGACGCGTCACGACGTCGACCCGCGGTGTGTCGACACCCACAGTCCACCGACCCGCCACTGACGTGTGGCGGGTCGGTGCTGCGGGTACGGTCCCGGAGGTCATGTCCCACGTCTGGTACGTCAGCTACGGCTCCAACATGTCCGCCGCGCGTCTCGCGGCCTACCTCGAGGGCGGCCGACCACCCGGCGGCAGCCGCGCCCACCCCGGCGCCAGGGACCGTACGCCGCCCGCCCGCAGCGTCCCCGTCGACCTCCCCGGCACTCTCTACTTCGCGGGCGAGTCGCCCCAGTGGGGCGGAGGCGTCGCCTACTACGACCACGACACCCCCGGGTTCACCGCCGGCCGCGGCTACCTGGTGACCGCCGCCCAGTTCGCCGACATCGCCGCCCAGGAGATGCACCGGGTCCCCCGGGACGGCGACCCGATCGAGGAGGTCGTGCTCAGCCCCCTCGACGGCGGTCGGCACACCGCCGGCCCCGGGCGGTACGAGACGCTCGTCGAGGTCGGCCGCCACGACGGACTGCCGCTGCTGACCTTCACCGCCCCGCACGGCGCCGAGCACGTGGCGCACGCGCACCCGTCGCCGGCGTACCTCGAGACGATCGCGCTGGGGCTGCGCGAGTCCCGCGGCTGGGGCGAGGACGAGGTGGCGGCGTACCTCGACTCGGTGCTGCCCGCGGTGCCCCGGCCGAGGGAGTCGGGAGAGACGTCCGGGGAAAACGCGTCGAGGGGTGTCGTACCGAGGTGGTGACGTTCGTGGAGAGGATGACACCGACCCGCGAGAGGATCACCCCATGCGCACCCTGATCACCACCCACTTCGTCTCCGTCGACGGCGTCGCCGAGGCCCCGGGCGGCGAGCCCGGCTACCGGCACGCCGGCTGGACCTTCGACGTGGAGGCCGACCCGGCCTTCTACGAGGAGAAGGGCCGTGAGCAGGAGGAGGCCACCGCCTTCGTCATGGGTGGCCGCTCCTACGAGGCCTTCGCCCCGATCTGGCCGACGATGGACTACTTCGCCGGCTTCAACGCGATGCCCAAGTACGTCGTCTCCTCGACCGTCAGCGACCCGGAGTGGAACAACACCTCCGTGGTCTCCTTCGACGACGTCGCCCGGCTGCGGGAGGGCGAGGGGGGCCCGATCATCGTGCAGGGCAGCCTCCTGCTCACCCAGGGGCTCCTGCAGGCGGGGCTCGTCGACGAGATGCGGCTGTCGGTCTTCCCGGTGGTCCTCGGCAGCGGCCGGCGGCTGTTCCCGCACGACGCCGAGGACAAGGTGAAGCTGGCGCTGGTCGACTCCACGACGTACTCCAACGGCGTGCAGCACCAGGTGTTCCGGCCGCTGCGCTGAGCCGATGGCCAGCCGACCCCGGGCAGCGTAGGTTTCCGCCCATGACCGAGTCGTACGCCGCCGGAGAGCTCGAGCCGCCGCTGCTCGAGGAGACCATCGGAGCCAACTTCGAGCGGACGGTGGCCGCCCACCGCGACCGCGAGGCCCTGGTCGAGGTGGCCAGCGGCCGGCGCTGGACCTGGGCCGAGCTGGACCGTGACGTCGACGCGCTGGCGCGCGGGCTGATCGCCGCGGGCGTCGAGAAGGGCCACCGCGTCGGGATCTGGGCGCCGAACTGCGCGGAGTGGACGCTGACGCAGTACGCCTGCGCCAAGGTCGGCGCGGTGCTGGTCAACGTCAACCCTGCCTACCGCACCCACGAGTTCGCCTACGCCGTCAACCAGAGCGGGCTGCGCCTGCTCCTGGCCGCGTCGGCCTTCAAGACCAGCGACTACCGCGCGATGGTGGAGGAGGTCCGCGGCCAGTGCCCGGACCTGCAGCGCGTGGTCTACGTCGACACCGACGACTGGGCCGAGCTGGTGGCGGGCGGGGAGTCCGTGCCGGCCGGCGCCGTGGCCGAGCGGATGGCCACCCTGGACCCGCACGACCCGATCAACATCCAGTACACCTCGGGCACCACCGGCTACCCCAAGGGCGCCACGCTGTCCCACCGCAACATCCTCAACAACGGCTACTTCACCACCGAGCTGATCAACCTCGGACCGGAGGACCGGCTGTGCATCCCGGTGCCGTTCTACCACTGCTTCGGGATGGTGATGGCCAACCTCGGCTGCACCTCCCACGGCGCCACGATGGTGATCCCGGCGCCCGGCTTCGACCCCGAGGTCACGCTGCGCACGATCGCCGAGGAGCGCTGCACCGGCGTGTACGGCGTGCCGACGATGTTCATCGCCATGCAGAACCATCCGTCGTTCGCGGACCACGACCTCTCCACCCTGCGCACCGGGATCATGGCCGGCTCGATCTGCCCGGTGGAGGTGATGAAGCGCTGCGTGAACGACATGCACATGACCGAGGTGTCCATCGCCTACGGCATGACCGAGACCAGCCCGGTCTCCTGCCAGACCCGTGCCGACGACGACCTCGACCGGCGCACCGCCACCATCGGCCGGGTGCACCCGCACGTCGAGATCAAGATCGTCGACCCGGTGACGGGGGAGACCGTCGAGCGTGGGAGGACCGGCGAGTTCTGCACCCGCGGCTACTCGGTGATGCTCGGCTACTGGGACGACCCGGACAGGACCGCCGAGGCCATCGACGCCGACGGCTGGATGCACACCGGTGACCTGGCCGAGATGCGCGAGGACGGCTACTGCAACATCGTCGGCCGGATCAAGGACATGGTGATCCGCGGCGGGGAGAACGTCTACCCGCGCGAGATCGAGGAGTTCCTCTACCAGCACCCCGACGTCGAGGACGTGCAGGTGATCGGCGTCCCCGACGAGAAGTACGGCGAGGAGCTCTGCGCCTGGGTCAAGATGAAGGCCGGCGCGCAGCCGCTGGACGCCGAGGCCGTGCGCGCCTACGCGACCGGGAAGCTCGCGCACTACAAGATCCCGCGCTACGTGATGGTGGTCGAGGAGTTCCCGATGACCGTCACCGGCAAGATCCGCAAGGTCCAGATGCGCGAGGAGTCCGCGAAGCAGCTCGGCCTCTAGCCACGCCGGGTCGGCGCTGGTCGACCGGCGAGGCCTGTGCGGTCAGCGACCGATGAGCACGGGGATCCGCGCCGAGGTGCCGTTGCCGCCGCGCCAGGTGACCCAGCCGTCGTCGAGCGGGTGGATCCCGCCGAGGTGGGTGACCCGCACCGTGAAGCGCGCGCTCTCGCCGGGCGCGAGCCGCACGGCGGCCGGGTGCACCACGACCGAGTGCCGGGTGAAGCCGGTGGCCGACGAGGAGAAGTACAGCGCCCTGCGGCCGACGTTGGTGATGGTGCGGGCAGCGGCGGACTCGTCGCCGCTCAGCAGCAGCGAGGGGGTGTTCAGCCGGCCCGGGGCCAGGGCGCCGTCGAGCCAGGCGCGGTAGCGGTGCGGCGGCACGGCGTACACGACGCCGGGGCGGACCGGCGAGGACCTGACCCTGCCCGCGCCGGCGCGCAGCGCCGAGGGCGCGCCCGCCAGCGGCGCGGCGGTGGTGGCGAGGACGGAGCGGACAACGCTGGCCGACCAACCGTTCCGGGAGCGCAGGAGGGCGGCGGTGCCGGAGGTGTACGCCGTGGCCGCGGAGGTCCCCGAGACGAAGTCCCAGCGGGTGTCGCGGACCGTGGGCGGGACGGCCCCGAGCAGCCCCACGCCGGGGGCGACCACGTCGGGCTTGAGCACGGCAGCCGTGGGGTCACCACCGGCCGTGAAGCGGGCCAGCCGCGTCGGCGGGTGCTCGACACCGACCGGGCGGAGCGCGACGCGAGCACGGGGATGGGCGGCGTGCCAGGTGCGGAGGGCCACGGAGTCGGCTCGGTCGAGGTGGACCGTGGGCACGCTGTGGAAGTCGGAGTCGACGGTGCCCGGGCCCGGGTTGGCGAGCACCATGCCGACGCCGTCGGCCTCGTCGACGGCACGGGACTTGTCGACCCGGCCGATGCCGCCGCGCTCGCAGAGCACGACCGCGCCGCGCACCCTGCCGGCGTCGAGGCTGCCCGGCGTGCACACCCGGGCGGCGGCCCGGGAGGCGCCCGGTGCGGCGACCTGTCCGCCGACGACGAGCCGCGCGCGGCCCACGCCACGGGTGGAGGCCATCGCGCCGGTCAGCGAGGGGCCGCCGTCGAGGACCACCCGGCCGCGGCGGACCACGTCGGTGGTGCCCCCGACCGTGGTGACCCAGGGGCCGGGGTGGGCGGCGAAGCCGCGCGAGCCCCTGTTGCCGGCGGCCGCGACCACCACGACGTCCCCCTCTGCGGCGCCGAGCAGGGCGCGCTCGACCGTGTCGAACGCGGGCGGCCCGCCGACCGAGAGGTTGAGGACGTCGACGCCGTCCCGGGTGGCCTGGTCGATCGCGGTGACCAGGTCCGCGGTCGCGCAGCCGTCGTCGGCCGGGTCGGGCGCGGTCCAGCAGGCCTTGTAGACCGCGAGCCGGGACTGGGGTGCCATGCCGCCGTAGCCGCCGAGCCGCTGGCCGTGGACCAGCACCGAGACGCCGGCGTTGCCGGCCGCGATCGAGGCCATCTCGCTGCCGTGGCCGTCGTCGTCGCGCGCGGAGAGCGACGAGGAGGTGCGGACCCGGTCGCTGCCGAAACCGTCGACGAACCAGCGCGCCCCCACGAGCTTGCGGTTGCAGGTGTCGCTGCCCCAGCCCTCGCCGACCTGGCACGAGCCGCGGAAGCCGCGGGGCGCGCGCCCCAGGCGGGGGACGTCGGAGAAGAGCGGGTTGTCGGGCCAGATCCCGGAGTCGACGACGCCGATGACCGTGCCCGCGCCCCCGCGCCGGTGCCCGGGTCCGGTGAGATCCCCCGACGCGGCCGCGGCGCCGGCCAGGCGGCGTACGGCGTTCTTCTCCACGAGTGCGACGTGCGAGTCGGCCGCGAGCCGGTCCGCCTCGGCACGGGTGAGGCGGACGGCGACGCCGTTGAGGGCGGTCGTCCAGCGGTAGACCGGCGTGGGTGACCCGACCTGCGCGAGCACGTCGTCCTGCTCCTGGCGCAGCTGCAGCCGGTGCAGGGACGCCGGGACCAGGCTGCGGTCCCCGGCGGTGCCGGGTCCGTCGAGCGTCACCAGGTAGAGCGCGGTGTCGGCGGCCGCGGACGCCTGGACGGGCAGCCCGACCAGGCCGGTGGCGGCGGCGACCAGCGCGAGGGCGGATGCGACCCCGGCCAGGGCGCGACGCCCCGAGCTCGGGTGGCGCAGGTGCGCTCGACCTCCCACGTCTGCCTCCGTCCCGGTGCTCGTCATCGTTCGCGAAGTTCCCATTCTGACCCAAGGCGCCACAGCGTGGCAGGCGATCGCGCCCGATTCCAGCGTCCGGCCGCCGGCTGCCTACCCTTGGCGCCATGGCCCCCACCCCCTCGACGACGCCCCTCGTGGTCGGTTTCGACCTCGACATGACGCTGATCGACACGGTGCCGGGGTTCAGCGCGACCCTGCAGGTGCTCGGCGCGGAGCTGGGCGTCGACTTCCCGGTGGCCGAGATGACCGCACGGCTCGGACCGCCGCTCGAGCACCTCCTCGGGGAACACCTCGCCGAGGACGCGGTCGGCCCCGCCGGCGACCGGTTCCGGGCCCTCTACCCCGACCACGCGGTGGCCCCGGTGCCGGTGCTGCCGGGTGCCCACGAGGCCATCGAGGCGGTACGCCGCCAGCGCGGCCGCGTCGTCGTCGTCACCGGCAAGTTCCCCGACAACGCGCGCCGCCACGTCGACCACCTCGCGCTCGACGTCGACCATGTCGAGGGCTGGGTGTGGGGGGTCGGCAAGGCCGACGTGCTGCGTCGCGAGGGCGCCTCGATCTACGTCGGCGACCACGTGCACGACGTGGAGGGCGCGCTGGCCGCGGGGGCGCTCAGCGTCTCGGTCCTGACCGGGGGCTGCACCCGGGAGGAGCTGCTCGAGGCCGGCACCCACGTGGTGCTCGAGGGCCTCGCGGAGTTCCCGGCCTGGCTCGACGAGCACCTGCTCACCACGCGGCTGGCGGCACTGGAGGCCGACCTGCGCGACCGCGGCTCGGTGCTGGTGGCCTACAGCGGCGGCGCCGACAGCGCCTTCCTGCTGGCGGCCGCGGTCCGGGCCCTGGGCCCCGACCGGGTCGCCGCGGCCACCGGCTACTCCCACTCGCTGCCCGAGGCCGAGCGCGACCCGGCCCGCGCGTTCGCCGGCTCGCTCGGGGTGGAGGTGCTGACGCCGCGGACCCACGAGATGGAGCGCGAGGGCTACCGCGCCAACGGCGGCGACCGCTGCTTCTTCTGCAAGGCCGAGCTGCTCGACGTGCTCACCCCGCTGGCGGCCGATCGCGGCCTGGCCCACGTGGCCACCGGCACCAACGCCGACGACGCGGTCGCCGGGTTCCGACCGGGGATCCGGGCCGCCGCCGAGCGGGGCGCGATCACCCCGCTGCGCGACGCCGGCCTGACCAAGGCGCAGGTGCGCGAGGCCTCGCGGCGGTGGGAGCTGCCCACCTGGGACAAGCCGGCCGCCGCGTGCCTGTCGTCCCGGGTGGCCTACGGGGTCGAGGTGACCCCGCACCGGCTGGCCCGGGTCGAGCGGGCCGAGGCGGCGGTCCGCGCGCTGGTCCGGGAGCACGGCGTACCCCTGCGTGACCTGCGGGTCCGCGACCTCGGCGACCGGGCGTCGGTGGAGGTCGACCGGGCCCTGCTCGACGGGCCGCTCCGCTCCGGGAGCGAGCTCGCGGAGGCGCTGCTGGCCGACGTACGCCGTGCCGGCTTCCCCGAGGCCGCCCTCGACCCGAAGGGCTTTCGCTCGGGCTCGATGAACGACGCGCTGCGTCCGTGAGCACCGGCGCCCTCGTGGTGTCCGGAACTGGTTGGCAGCGCACGAGCGCGCCGACATAGGCTTGCCCAACGCCCGCGGCACGAGGCCGCGGCGCCCACGCTCGCGGCACGAGGCCGCGGCGCGCACACGAGAGGTCCCGCCCGTGCCCACTGGCAAGGTCAAGTGGTTCGACGCCGAGAAGGGTTTCGGCTTCCTGTCCCAGCAGGACGGCCCGGACGTCTACGTGCGCGCGGAGGCGCTGCCCGAGGGGACGACCAGCCTCAAGGCCGGGACCCGCGTGGAGTTCGGGATCGCCCAGGGCCGCCGTGGTGACCAGGCCCTCCAGGTCCGGGTGATCGACGCCCCCGCCTCTGTCTCGCGCGGCCAGTCGCAGGCGCGCCGCAAGAAGCCCGAGGAGATGGTCCCGATCGTGGAGGACCTGATCCGTCTGCTCGACGGCGTCGGCGAGGGCTACCGCCACGGCCGCCACCCCGACGCGCGGACCGCGCGCCCCACCGCGAAGCTGCTCCGCGCGCTCGCCGACGAGCTGGAGCTCTGACCGCCGCTCCCTACTGCGCCGGGCGCACGCTCCCGGGCCGGCTCGAGAGCACGTAGACCGCCCACACGGCGAGCACGGCGCACGCGACGCCGAGCCCCAGCCGGGGGATCAGCGGCAGGGCGATGCCCAGGAAGCCACCGAGCACCCACGCCAGCTGCAGCGTGGTGTCGGACCGGGCGAAGGCCGAGGACTGCACGCGCTCCGGCACGTCGCGCTGGATGGTCGCGTCCAGGGACAGCTTCGCCAGCGCCTGGGCCAGGCCCGCGGTGAGTCCGAGCAGGGCGACCGTGACCACGCCGTAGACGAGCGCCGCCAGCAGGACCATCACCACGTCCGCCACCAGCGCGAGCACCACCGTCGTCATCGGGTCGACCCGGCGCAGCAGCGACCCCAGCGCGATGCCGAGGGTGTTGCCGGCGCCGGCCGCACCGATGACGATCGCGAGCAGCACCTCCGGGCTCCAGTCACCGATCGGGTTCTCGCGCAGCAGGAACGCCATGAACATCACCAGGAAGCCCGACAGCCATCGTGGCCCGCAGTTGGCGCGCAGCGCGAACGCCACCGCGGGTGGGACGTGCGGACGGGCCGGGCGGCCGCTGGTGTCCGTTCGGGGCGCGGACGGGCCGGGGCCGAGGGCGAGGCGGATCTCGCCCTGGCTCGAGTCGACCTTGGCCGGCAGCAGGATCGCGAGCACGGTCGCGATGACGAACAGCACGAACGCGTAGCGCAGCGACCACTCCGGGCCGACGGTCGAGGCGAGGGCAGCGATGGGGGCCGAGACACCCGCCCCGACGATGCCGGCCAGCGAGATCCGGGCGTTGGCCTTGACCAGCGTGAACGACGGCGGCACCAGGCGGGGCACCGCGGCGGCCCGGGTCACGCCGTACGCCTTGGACGCCACGAGCACCCCCAGCGCCGCCGGGAAGAGCCACCGCGACTCCTCGACGACCGCGGTCGCCAGCACCCAGCACAGGAACCCGCGCAGGGCCATCGTCGCGCCGATGGCCCAGCGCCGCCCGTGGCTGAAGCGGTCCAGGAACGGTCCGATCAGCGGGGCCACCACCGCGAACGGCAGCATGGTCAGGCCGAGGAAGAGGGCGACCTGCCCGCGCGCCTCGCCGGTGGGCACCTGGAAGAAGAGCGTGCCGGCGAGCGAGATCGCGACGGCCGCGTCGCCGGCGGTGTTGAAGGCGTGCATCTCGATCAGGCGTGAGAGCCCGGAGTCACCGGCCCCCTCCGCCCGGGCGGCGCGACGCGCCTGCCCGACCGCGAACCGCCCGGCCCGGCCCGTGGCCCGGGCGACGCCGCGCACCCCGCGGGCGGTCGCCCGCGCGCCGGTGCCGAGCCCGCGGCCGACGGCCCGGGTGCGGTCGTCGGAGGGGCCCTCCCCACCGGCCGCGTCGGGGTGCGGGGTGGTGCCCGACCAGCGCGGCTCCCCGGCGGGGGAGTCAGGGTGCGGAGCGGTCATGGCCCCATCCTGCCCGCTGCCGGTGACACCGCGCCGTGCGGACACCCCGGCGTCGGGGGAGGAGGGCGGACCGGAGGTCAGTGGGCCCCGTCGAGGGGTCGACCTGACAGCCCGGGGCCTCATGGGTCATGATTTCGCCCGTGATGACCTCCGTGCGCACCAAGCCCGATGCCGCCGCCGTGGCCGCGGTGGACGCGGCCCGCGCCGCGCTCGTCGAGGAGGTCGACCCCGCGGACGTGGGCGAGCACCTCGGTCACGTGGTCGAGGGGGAGCGCCTGGTCACCCACCTCTTCGCCTGCGAGCGGGCCGGCTACGTCGGCTGGCGCTGGTCGGTCACCGTCGCCCGGGCCCCGCGGCAGAAGTCGGTCACCATCGACGAGGTCGTGCTGGTCCCCGGTGCCGAGGCCATCGTCGCGCCCGAGTGGGTGCCCTACCGCGAGCGGATCAAGCCGGGCGACCTCTCCCCGGGCGACCTGCTGCCGGTCGACGACGACGACCCGCGGCTGGTCCCGACGTACTCCTTCGGCGACGACCCGCTCGATGCCGACGAGAAGGCCCAGGTCCGCCAGGTCGCGACCGACCTCGGCCTCGGCCGGGTCCGCACCCTCTCGCTCGAGGGTCGCGAGCTCGCCGCCCAGCGCTGGTACGACGGCGACGGCGGCCCGTCCTCCCCACTGGCCCAGTCGGCGCCGGACAGCTGCACCACCTGCGGCTTCCTGCTCCGGATCAACGGCCCGCTCTCGGAGATGTTCGGCGTCTGCGCGAACGGCGACGCCAACGACGACGGCCGGATCGTGTCCTTCGACCACGGCTGCGGTGCCCACTCCGAGGTCCGGCTGGCCAAGAAGCACGAGCCCCTGCCGCTGCCCGAGCCCGTCTTCGACACCCTCACCCCCGACGACGTCGAGAGCTTCTAGGTCGAGTCGGCGCAAGCTCGCCGCAAAAGAGGGTCGAGTCGGCGCAGGCTCGCCGCAGAAGAGGGTCGAGTCGGCGCAGGCTCGCCGTGAAATGGCCTCGAGTCGGCGCAAGCTCGCCGATCGAGAAGGTCAGTCCGCCTCGCGCAGCTCTCGCCGCGCCTTGCGGCGACGCCGGCAGTACTCCAGCCCGAACAGGCCGAGGCCGAAGCCGGCCAGGCAGGTCCACAGCCACCACACCCGGCCCTCGTCCTCCAGGCGTCCGTAGAACGGGAGCAGGGCCACGAACGCGATCAGCCACAGGGCGACGCCGACCTCCACGGTCCGGACCCCGTCGACGTCGAGCGGCTCCACGTCGGCCACGATGTAGGTGCGGTTGCCGATCTCGTGCTGCATCGGCTGGTCGTCGCGGAACTCCACGCCTCCACGTTAGTCGAGTCACGCTCCACGCCGGATGTCACCCGCGCGACACGCGACGTCTGCCAGAATGACGGCCCGTGAGCAACCAGGGCAGAACGGGCAGCGGCACCAGCACCTCGACGTCAGTGCGCAGGGCCGGCGGCCTCGACGGATTCTTCAAGATCTCCGAACGCGGTTCCACCGTGGGTCGAGAGGTCCGCGGCGGCATCGTCACGTTCCTGACGATGGCCTACATCATCGTCCTCAACCCGATCATCCTGTTCCAGGGCAAGGACATGAACGGCGACCTGCTGGCGGGGGGCGACTTCACCACCATCGCCGCCTGCACCGCGCTGGCCGCAGGCGTGCTCACGATCCTGATGGGTGTCGTGGCGAACTACCCGCTGGCGCTGGCCACCGGACTCGGCCTCAACGCCTTCGTCACCTTCTCGATCGCCAGCCAGATGACCTGGGCCGACGCGATGGGCCTGGTCGTGATCGAGGGCCTGGTCATCCTGGTGCTGGTGCTCACCGGCTTCCGGGAGGCCGTCTTCCGCGCGGTGCCCGCCCAGCTCAAGACCGCCATCTCGGTCGGCATCGGCCTGTTCATCGCCCTGATCGGTCTCGTCGACGCGGGCTTCGTACGCCGCACCGGAGCCGGGCCGGTCCCGGTCGAGCTCGGCATCGGCGGCCAGCTGCAGGGCTGGCCGGTCCTCGTGTTCGCCGTGGGCCTGGCCCTGGTCATCGCGCTCTACGTCACGGGCGTGCGTGGCGCGATCCTGATCTCGATCGTCACCACGACCCTGCTGGCCATCGTCGTGGAGAAGCTCGCGCACGTCGGCCCCACCTTCACCGACGACGGGTCGGTCAACCCCAAGGGCTGGAACCTCAACGTGCCCGCTTGGCCCACCGACATCATCGAGAAGCCCGACTTCGGCCTGGTCGGCGACTTCAACCTGCTGGGCTCGTGGGAGAACGCCGGCATCGTGACCGCGGCGCTCTTCGTCTTCACCCTGATGCTGGCCGACTTCTTCGACACGATGGGCACGATGACCGCGATCGGCGCCGAGGCCGGTCTGCTCGACGCCGAGGGGAACCCGCCGAACACCAAGCGCATCCTGGTGGTCGACTCGATCGCGGCCGCCGGCGGAGGTGTCGCGGGCGTCTCGAGCAACACCTCCTACATCGAGTCCGCCTCGGGTGTCGCCGAGGGCGCCCGGACCGGCCTGGCCAGCGTCGTCACCGGCCTGCTCTTCCTGTTCGCGACGCTGTTCTCGCCGGTGGTCGAGATCATCCCGAACGAGGCCGCCGTCCCGGCGCTGGTCCTGGTCGGCTTCCTGATGATGCAGCAGGTCAAGGGCATCGACTGGGACGACCTCGAGATCGCCATCCCGGCGTTCCTCACCATCGTGCTGATGCCGTTCACCTACTCCATCTCGGTCGGCATCGGCGCGGGCTTCCTCGCCTTCGTGCTGATCAAGTCGGTGCGCGGCAAGATCTCCCAGGTGCACCCGCTCATGTGGGTGATCGCGGCGCTCTTCGTCGTCTACTTCGCGATCAGCCCGATCACCGCCTGGCTGAGCTGACACGTCGAGCCGGGCGTACCTCGTCGGGAGCTGGGCCTCGTTCCGCCGGTCGGTGGAGCGGGGCCCAGCTCATGTCCGGAGGAGGCCCAGCTCACAGGAATAGTTAGCACGGGTAATGACTTATGCTAACGACATGCCCACTGTTGAGAAGGTCGCCAGGACGGACGCCGGTCTCGCCTCCGAGCTCCGGCTCTCGGTCATGCGGCTGCGCCGGCGGTTGGCCAACGAGCGCCACCCCGACAACGAGCTGAGCCTGAACCAGATGGCCGTGCTCGGTGCCCTCTACCGCAACGGCGACCTCACCATCGGGGAGCTGGCCGCCCACGAGCGCGTGCAGCCGCCGAGCATGACCCGCACCGTCAACTGCCTCGAGGAGGGCGGGTACGTCGCCCGCCGCCCGCACGCGACCGACGGCCGCCAGGTCCTGGTGGGCCTGTCCGACAGCGGCCGGGCCACGCTGCTGGCCGACCGCGCCCGCCGCGACGCCTGGCTGGCCAGGCGTCTGCGCGACCTCAGCCCCGAGGAGCGCGCCGTGCTGCGCAAGGCCGCCCCCATCCTCGAACGGCTCGCCCAGGGCGAATGACCACTGAGCGCCCGAGCCGCCGACGAATGACCCGGAAGGACTGATCCACACCCTTGAGCCCCACGTTCCGCGCCCTCGTCAACCCGAACTACCGTCGCTACCTCGCCGGGAGCGTGGTGTCGAACACCGGCACCTGGATGCAGCGGGTGGCGCAGGACTGGCTGGTGCTCCAGCTGTCGGGCAACAGCGGAACCGCCATCGGGATCACGACCGGCCTGCAGTTCCTCCCGGTGCTCCTGCTCTCGCCGTACGCCGGCGTCGTCGCGGACCGCTTCCCCAAGCGTCGGCTGCTCCAGGTGACCCAGCTGGCCATGGCCGTCGCCTCGCTGCTGCTCGGGGTGCTCGCGGTCACCGGGGTCGCGCAGACCTGGCACGTCTACGTCATCGCGTTCGCCTTCGGCATCGGCTCCGCCTTCGACGCACCGGCCCGGCAGTCGTTCGTGTCCGAGATGGTCGGCCCCGACGACCTGACGAACGCCGTCGGCCTGAACTCCGCCACCTTCAACGTCGCCCGGATCGCCGGCCCCGGCCTCGCGGGCCTGATGATCGGCGCCCTCGGCGGCGGCGCCTCGGCGACCGGCTGGGTCATCCTGATCAACGCCGCGTCGTACGCCGCGGTGATCTGGCAGCTGGAGCGCATGGACCCGCGGCTGCTGCACACCGCCGAGCTGCGCCCGAAGACCCCCGGCATGCTCCTCGAGGGGGTCCGCTACGTCCGCAGCCAGCCCAAGATGGTGATGATCCTCATCATGGTGTTCTTCGCGGGCACCTTCGGGATGAACTTCCAGATCACCTCCGCGCTGATGGCGACCCAGGTCTTCGGCAAGGGGGCGGGGGAGTTCGGGATCCTCGGCTCGGCCATGGCGGTGGGGTCGCTGACCGGTGCCCTGCTGGCCGCCCGCCGCACCCGGATCCGGATGCGGCTCCTCGTGGTGGCCGCGCTCGGGTTCGGCGCCGCCGAGGTGGTGGCCGGCCTGCTCCCGTCGTACGTCGCCTTCGCGGTCTTCGCGCCCGTCATCGGGCTGTGCACCCTGACCCTGCTCAACAGCGCCAACGCGACCATGCAGCTGGAGTCCGACCCGGCCCTGCGCGGTAGGGTGATGGCCCTCTACATGACCATCGTCATGGGCGGCACCCCGATCGGCTCACCGATCATCGGCTGGATCGGGGAGCACCTCGGCGCCCGGTGGACGCTCGTGTCCGGCGGGGTCCTGACCATGGTCGGCGTCCTGGTCGCCGTCCTCGTCCACGCCCACCTCCGTGGGGGCCTGCGCACCGTTTTGACCCCTGCCGTGCGCCCGAGTAATCTCATTCCTCGTGTCTGGGACGACCAGACCGTTGCGCGTGCTCGGAAATAGCCCGCGGCCCACGACCCCTCAGGTCCGGGCCCGCGAGCGGCGCCAGCACTCACATCACAGGCACACAGCAGCAAGCAGCATCATCGTGCCCGGCAAGGTGTCGGGTTCTGACTAGAGGACAAGAAGGGGAACCACCAAGGTGCCCACCATTCAGCAGCTGGTCCGCAAGGGCCGCCAGGACAAGGTGTCCAAGAACAAGACGCCTGCCCTCAAGGGTTCGCCCCAGCGACGCGGCGTCTGCACGCGCGTCTACACCACCACCCCGAAGAAGCCGAACTCCGCCCTCCGCAAGGTCGCCCGCGTGCGCCTGTCGAGCGGCGTCGAGGTCACTGCTTACATCCCGGGCGTGGGCCACAACCTCCAGGAGCACTCGATCGTGCTCGTGCGCGGCGGCCGTGTGAAGGACCTCCCCGGTGTCCGTTACAAGATCATCCGCGGCACGCTCGACACCCAGGGCGTGAAGAACCGCAAGCAGGCCCGCAGCCGCTACGGCGCCAAGAAGGAGAAGAGCTGACATGCCGCGCAAGGGTCCCGCGCCGAAGCGCCCCATCGACATCGACCCCGTCTACGGGTCCCAGCTGGTCTCCCAGCTGGTCAGCAAGATCCTGCAGGACGGCAAGAAGCAGGTCGCGCAGCGCATCGTCTACACCGCGCTCGAGGGTTGCCGCGAGAAGACCGGCACCGACCCGGTGCTGACGCTCAAGCGTGCGCTCGACAACGTCAAGCCGGCCATCGAGGTCAAGCCCCGCCGCGTCGGCGGTGCGACCTACCAGGTCCCGATCGAGGTCAAGGGCGGCCGTGGCACCACGCTGGCGCTGCGTTGGCTGGTCGGCTACGCCCAGGACCGTCGTGAGAAGACGATGTCCGAGCGCCTGATGAACGAGATCCTCGACGCCTCCAACGGCCTCGGTGCCGCTGTGAAGCGCCGCGAGGACACCCACAAGATGGCCGAGTCCAACAAGGCCTTCTCTCACTACCGCTGGTGACCGTACGGCGGTGCCCGCCTGACCGGGCGCGGCACCGCCGGTCGTCAGACCATCCGCACTTTTCACCCGAGGGGATCACGAGTAACCGTGGCCGTCGACATCACCACTGACCTCAACAAGGTCCGCAACATCGGCATCATGGCGCACATCGACGCCGGCAAGACCACCACCACCGAGCGGATCCTGTTCTACACCGGCATCACCTACAAGATCGGTGAGGTCCACGAGGGCGCTGCCACGATGGACTGGATGGAGCAGGAGCAGGAGCGCGGCATCACCATCACGTCCGCCGCGACGACCTGCTGGTGGAAGAACCACCAGATCAACATCATCGACACCCCCGGCCACGTGGACTTCACGGCCGAGGTCGAGCGCTCGCTGCGCGTCCTCGACGGCGCGGTCGCGGTGTTCGACGGTGTCGCCGGCGTCGAGCCCCAGACCATGACCGTGTGGCGCCAGGCCAACAAGTACTCCGTCCCCCGGATGTGCTTCGTCAACAAGCTGGACCGCACCGGCGCGGACTTCTTCCGCTGCGTCGACATGATGGTCGAGCGCCTGAACTCCACCCCGCTCGTGCTCCAGCTCCCGATCGGCGCGGAGTCCGACTTCCTCGGTGTCGTCGACCTGGTCGGCATGCGTGCCCTGACCTGGCGCGGCGAGACCAAGATGGGTGAGGACTACGAGGTCGAGGAGATCCCCGCGGAGATGGCCGAGCAGGCCGCCGAGTACCGCGAGAAGCTCCTCGAGACCCTGTCCGAGGCCGACGACGACGTCATGGAGAAGTACCTCGAGGGCGAGGACTTCACCGTCGAGGAGCTCGAGGCCGCGATCCGTCGCGCCACCCTGGCCGACAAGCTCAACCCGGTCCTGTGCGGCACCGCGTTCAAGAACAAGGGCGTCCAGCCCCTGCTCGACGCGGTCGTGAAGTACCTCCCCTCGCCGCTCGACATCGACGGCATCAAGGGCCACGCGGTCAACAACGAGGAGGAGACGATCGTCCGGAAGCCCTCCGACGACGAGCCCTTCTCCGGCCTCGCCTACAAGATCGCCTCGGACCCGCACCTCGGCAAGCTGATCTACGTCCGGGTCTACTCCGGCAAGCTCGAGGCCGGCTCGACCGTGGTCAACTCGGTCAACGGCCGCAAGGAGCGGATCGGCAAGGTCTACCAGATGCACGCCAACAAGCGTGAGGAGATCGCGTCGGTCGGCGCCGGCCAGATCGTCGCCGTCATGGGTCTGAAGGACACCAAGACCGGCCACACCCTCTGCGACCCGCAGAACCAGGTCGTGCTCGAGTCGATGACCTTCCCGGCCCCGGTGATCGAGGTCGCGATCGAGCCCAAGACCAAGTCCGACCAGGAGAAGCTGGGCATGGCGATCCAGCGCCTCTCCGACGAGGACCCGACCTTCACGGTCAAGTCCGACGAGGAGACCGGCCAGACGATCATCGCCGGCATGGGCGAGCTCCACCTGGAGATCCTGGTCGACCGCATGAAGCGCGAGTTCCGCGTCGAGGCGACCGTCGGCAAGCCGCAGGTGGCCTACCGCGAGACCGTCCGCAAGGAGGTCACGAACCACAGCTACACCCACAAGAAGCAGACCGGTGGTTCGGGTCAGTTCGCGAAGGTCGTCATCTCGCTCGGCCCCAACATCGACCCGGAGACCGGGACGGGTGCGGGCTACGAGTTCGCCAACAACGTCACCGGTGGTCGCGTCCCGCGCGAGTACATCCCGTCGGTGGACCAGGGCGGCCAGGAGGCCATGGAGTTCGGCGTGCTCGCCGGCTACCCGATGGTCGACGTGAAGTTCACCCTCGAGGACGGCGCCTACCACGACGTCGACTCGTCCGAGCTCGCGTTCAAGATCGCCGGCAACCAGGCCTTCAAGGAGGCCGCCCGCATGGCCAAGCCGGTCCTGCTCGAGCCGATGTTCGCGGTCGAGGTGACCACGCCGGAGAACTTCCTCGGCACGGTCATCGGCGACATCAACAGCCGGCGCGGCCAGATCCAGGCACAGGAGGAGCGTCACGGTGACATGGTCATCAACGCGCTCGTGCCGCTGTCCGAGATGTTCGGGTACGTTGGCGACCTGAGGTCCAAGACCTCCGGCCAGGCCTCGTACTCGATGGAGTTCGACTCGTACGCCGAGGTTCCTTCGAACATCGCCGACGAGATCATCAAGAAGGTCCGCGGCGAGTAACCACCCCGGTTACCGCCGAGGATCCTCGGCACGCAACACTGAATTCACGAGTCAAGTAACAACCCAACCAGGAGGAGCCCACCGTGGCTAAGGCGAAGTTCGAGCGGACCAAGCCGCACGTCAACATCGGCACCATCGGTCACATCGACCACGGTAAGACGACGCTGACCGCAGCAATCACCAAGGTGCTGCACGACAAGTACCCGGACCTGAACCCCTTCACGCCGTTCGACGAGATCGACAAGGCCCCTGAAGAGCGTCAGCGCGGTATCACCATCTCGATCGCGCACGTCGAGTACCAGACCGAGGCTCGCCACTACGCGCACGTCGACTGCCCGGGTCACGCCGACTACATCAAGAACATGATCACCGGTGCGGCTCAGATGGACGGCGCGATCCTCGTGGTCGCCGCCACCGACGGCCCGATGCCGCAGACCCGCGAGCACGTCCTGCTCGCCCGCCAGGTCGGCGTGCCCGCCCTGGTCGTCGCGCTGAACAAGTGCGACATGGTCGACGACGAGGAGCTCATCGAGCTCGTCGAGATGGAGGTGCGCGAGCTCCTCTCCGAGTACGAGTTCCCGGGCGACGACATCCCGGTCGTGCGCGTCGCGGCCTTCCCGGCCCTCAACGGCGACGCCAAGTGGGGCGAGTCGGTCGCTGAGCTCATGCAGGCCGTGGACGACTACATCCCGACCCCCGAGCGTGACACCGACAAGCCGTTCCTGATGCCCGTCGAGGACGTCTTCACGATCACCGGTCGTGGCACCGTCATCACCGGTCGTATCGAGCGCGGCATCGTCAAGGTGAACGAGGAGGTCGAGATCGTCGGCATCCGCGAGAAGTCGCAGAAGTCGACCGTCACCGGCGTCGAGATGTTCCGCAAGCTCCTCGACGAGGGCCAGGCGGGCGAGAACGTCGGCCTGCTCCTCCGCGGCACCAAGCGCGAGGACGTCGAGCGCGGCATGGTCGTCATCAAGCCGGGCACCACGACCCCGCACACCAACTTCGAGGCCTCGGTCTACATCCTCTCGAAGGAGGAGGGCGGCCGCCACACGCCGTTCTTCAACAACTACCGTCCGCAGTTCTACTTCCGCACCACGGACGTGACGGGCGTCGTGACCCTCCCCGAGGGCACCGAGATGGTCATGCCCGGTGACAACACCGAGATGGCCGTCGAGCTGATCCAGCCCATCGCCATGGACGAGGGCCTGCGGTTCGCGATCCGTGAGGGTGGCCGCACCGTCGGCGCCGGCCGGGTCACCAAGATCACCAAGTGATCGCCGCCGGTCACTGACCGGCTGATCCACCAGAACGGCCCCGGACCTCGGTCCGGGGCCGTTCTGCGTCCGACGAGAGGATGTGGGCATGGCCGACGACGAGCAGGGCCCCACGCTCCGGCTCTGGAGCCTGCAGCCGGGTGTCCCGGCGACGACGGCCCGCCCGGTCGCAGCCCACGGCCACGAATCCGCCGCCCACGAGTTCCCCGAGGAGACAGACACGTGAACGAGCGAGTCCGCCCCGCGCGCCCGCACGAGAAGCTGACCGAGGACGGTCGGCGGATGCGGGAGGTCCTCACCTACGCGCGGCGTGGCAGCCGGTTCACCCCCCGGCAGCGGGAGGCGTGGGAGGCCCACCACGAGGCATGGGTCGTGCCGGACGAGGCAGTGGACCGCCCGGGCTTCTCCTTCGCGCAGGCCTTCGGCCGGGAGGCACCGCTCGTCATCGAGATCGGGTCCGGCGTGGGGGAGGCGACGGCGGCGCTGGCGGCGGCCCGCCCGGCGTACGACGTGCTCGCCCTCGAGGTGTGGCGGCCGGGCGTGGCCGAGAGCCTGGGCCGGGTGGCCGAGACCGGGGCGACCAACGTGCGCTTCTGCTCGGTCGACGCCGTCTGGTCGATGGAGCACCTGGTGGAGCCCGGGAGCCTGGCGGGGCTGTGGACGTTCTTCCCCGACCCGTGGCACAAGAAGCGGCACCACAAGCGGCGCCTGGTGACCCCGGCCTTCGCGGCGCTGGCCGCGTCCCGGCTGGCCCCCGGGGCGGAGTGGCGGCTGGCGACCGACTGGGCCGACTATGCCGAGCAGATGGTCGAGGTGCTGGACGCGGAGCCGCTCCTCGAGGGTGGCGTCACCGAGCGCTGGGCGGAGCGACCGGTGACCAAGTTCGAGCGCAAGGGGCTGGCCGCCGGCCGCTCCATCACCGACCTCGCCTACCGGCGGCGCTGACCCGACCGGCTCAGGCGACGTCCTGCAGGTGGAAGCCGTAGGCGTCGAGCAGCTCCTCCACCCGTGCCCGCTCCGCATCGTGGGCGAGGCCGGGGCGCAGCACGTCGAGCAGGTGCTCGCCCCCCACGGCGAGGCAGCCCTCGCCCAGCACGGCGTCGTAGGCCCGCCGGATGCCTTCGTACTTGGCGAACCGGAGTCCCGGGGGCGGGCACTCGAAGCGGCGCCGCAGCCGGCGCGCGTCCGCGGCGATGACCTCGATGGGGCGACCGGCCGGGCGGACCGGCGTCGGCAGCACCCGCCGACGCACCCGGACGGCCAGTGCCAGGAGCAGGCTGCGGCGGCTGACGACGACGCCCACCAGCGCGATCACTGCCAGCAGCTCGAGGATCCCCGGGACCGGGTCCTGCTCCACCCTTCGAAGGTACGACGGCGCCGCGACCCGGACAACGGAGTGGCGCCTCATTCCTCCAGCAGCGCGAGCTCCTCGTCGACGTAGGGGTCGCTCAGGTCGGCCGCGTCCAGCTCGGCCTTCAGGGCGCGCTGGATCCCGAGGGCCTCCTCGTGCCGGCCGAGGTTGCGCAGCGCCCACGCCACCATCCACCGCGCGACCCGGGTGCGCGCCGGGTCGCCGATCCGCTCCCTGGCGGCCAGCGCCTCCTCGAACGACCCCAGGGCGGCCTCGAAGTCGCCGGCGTCGGCGTGCGCTATGCCGATGTTGTTCAGCAGGGAGGCGTCCCAGTCGCGGGCCCGCTGGTCGGAGGAGCCGCGTGCGACGCGGAGCGCCTCCTCACCCAGGGCCAGCTGGTGGGCCGGCTCCGAGACCAGCGCCACCATGTGCAGCGCGTCCACGTGCAGCACGTCGAGCCCGGCCTCCGAGGCACTGCGGGCCGCCGCCTCGAAGAGCGGCCGCGCCTCGGCGGGTGCGCCCGAGGATCGCAGCAGCCGCCCGCGCTCGAGCGCGATCAGCACTGCCGCGACGTCGCCGGAGGGCGACAGGTCGTCCAGCACGGCGTGCCCCTCGGCGTACCTCTCCTGCAGGCCGAGCGCCCGGGCGACCTGCGTCATCAGGACCAGCCGGTCCCCGGGGTCGGCCTCCTCGGCCGCCGAGCGGAAGCGGGTCTCGGACGCCACCGGGTCCTCGAAGTCCCACAGCGGGGCGGGGTCGATCATGCGAGGAGCGCGGCGACCGCCGACGCGAACACCTCGGTGTGCCGGTCGACGTCGGCCTCGGTGTGGCTCGGCGAGAAGAGGGCCATGTTGTGGAAGGGCGTGAGCAGCACGCCGCGGTTGAGGGCCCACAGGTGGAAGAAGCCCTCGAGCTCCTCGTCCACGGCGGCCGCGGCGTCGGCGCCGTTGCGGGGTGGCGGGCAGAACCAGTACTCCGCCCGACAGCCGAGCCGCTGCACGTGCCACGGCAGGCCGTGCTCGGCGATCACCCGCGCGACACCGTCGGTGAACCGCTCGGCCAGCGGCACCGCCACGGCGTAGTCCTCCTCCCGCAGCGCGGAGGAGAGCGTGGCCCGGGTCGCGGCCATCGCCAGCGCGTTGGCGGTCAGGGTGCCTCCCACGCCGGCCACGTCGATCTCGTGGCCGAGCATCGGGCCGGCCAGCCGCTCGGCCACCGCGGCGGTCATGCCGTACGCCGCCACCGGGACCCCGCCGCCGATCGGCTTGCCGACCACCACGAAGTCGGGGTCCAGCCCCCATGCCGCGGTCGCGCCGCCCGGTCCGGCGCACAGCGTGTGCGTCTCGTCGTTGACCAGCAGCACGTCGTGGCGCCGGGTGACGTCGCGCACCGCCTCGAGGTAGCCCTCGTCGGGCAGCACGATGCCGATGTTGGTGAGCGCCGGCTCCATCAGCAGGCAGGCGACGTCGCCCTGCGCGAGCCGGCGGTCGAGCGCGTCGATGTCGTTGAACGGCACCACCGCCGTCGTCTCCGCGACGTCGACCTGGGGTCCGAGTGCCCCCGGCCTCGGCACGACCCGGTCCCCGTCGAGGACGGCGAGGGTCTCGTCGACGGTGCCGTGATAGCACCAGTCCATGACCGCGATCCGCGGCCGACGGGTGAGGTGGCGGGCGAAGCGGAGCACGAACCGGTTGGCGTCGGTCGCCGACATCGCCATCTGCCAGCGGGGCAGCCCGAACCGGCGGGTCAGCTCCTCACCGACCCAGACGGCGTCGGGGGAGGGCAGCATCGTGGTGATCCCCGCGCGGGCCTGCTGCCCGACCACCTCGGCCACCGCCGGCAGCGCGTGGCCGGTCATGGCGCCGGTGTCACCGAGGCAGAGGTCGACGTACGTCACCTGGTCGACGTCGACCAGGCGCGCGCCGGACGCGTGGTCGAGGAAGAGCGGGAACGCGCCGGGCCAGCGGGTCATCCACGGCATCGGGACCCCCGCGAGCAGCGACGAGCCCGCCTGCTCGGCGAGCTCGGCGGACCGGGGGTGGTCACGGACGAACCGGGCGTCCTCGGCGGTGCGCAGGGCGGCCAGTCGGGTGCGGTCGATCATGGGCTCACCGTAGTGACAGCGAGACCCGGACGGCAGCGTCAGGACTGGGTAGGTTGTCCGCTCAACCTTTCGGGGGCCACTCGGGTCTTCTCCTCCTGACGGCCCACCGACCAGGAGGACACAGCAGATGGCAGGGACCGAGCTCTCGTTCAGCGAGTTCATGGCGGCTCGCTGGGGGCCGCTCTACCGGACGGCCTACCTCCTCACCGGGGACCGCCACGAGGCCGAGGACCTCCTCCAGGGCGCACTGGCCCGGACCTGCGTGAAGTGGGACGGCATCCGCGACAAGCGGGCCGCCGACTCCTACGTGCGCCAGGCGATGGTCAACCAGATGTCGCGGCAGTGGCGGCTCCGCGGTCGCGAGGTCGTCACCGACGAGCTCCCCGACCCGGGGCACGGCGGCGGCGTCGACGTGCGCGCCGACCACCTCGCGCTGTGGGGCGAGATCAGGAAGCTCCCGCCCCGGATGCGGGCGACGCTCGTGCTCCGGTACGTCGAGGACCTCACCGAGGAGGCCACCGCCCGTGAGCTCGGCTGCTCCGTCGGCTCGGTCAAGAGCCAGACCCACCACGCCATCAAGCGGCTGCGCGCCGCGCTCCCCACCCTCGAGCTCCAGGAGATGTCATGACCAGCACCGAGATCCGTGACGCCCTCACCGAGGTCCGCGACGCGGTCGAGGTCCCGCCCGTCGACGAGGTCGCCTTCCGCGCCCGGGTCCGCGCCGAGCGGCGCCGGCACGTCGGCGGTCGGGCGCTCCTGGCCGGGGCGGCGGCCGCGGTGCTGGCCGTCGGCGCGGTGGGGGCGACCCGGCTGGTCGACGCGGGCGGGGGCCGGGACGTCCCGGTCGCCTCCGGCGTGACGCCCCGGTCGGGGTCGGTGTCCGAGACCGTCTGGTTCGTCCGGGACGGCCACCTCACCGCGCTGGACCCGGCGGGGAAGGTGCACGAGCTCAGCCAGCGCTCCGAGGGCGTCATCGGCTGGACCTCGGAGCGCGTGTACGCCCTCGACGGCGACAGCCACGTCGTGGTGCTGGGTCGGGAGACCGACCACGAGGGCCTCGGAGGCGACACGGCCTACCCCCGCGAGAAGAGCCCGGTCGCCGACGCCGTGCAGAGCGTGGCGCTCTCGGCAGACGGCCGTTACCTCGCCTGGATGGACCTGCAGCACACCGTCACCGTGTTCGACGTGAAGGCCGACCGCGTGCAGTTCCGCGTTGACGTCCCACGCACCAGCTACGTCTCCGCGGTGAGTGCCGAGGGGGTGCTCGTGTCGGAGGACGTTGACCTGGTGCTGCACACCCCGAGCGGCGAGACCCAGGTCCCCACCCAGGAGGCGGGGGACAGCTGGGGCGCGCAGCTGGCCATGGGCCGGGTGCTCGTCGCCGGCCCCGCCGGCTCGACGAGTGTCTACGACCTGAGCTCGGGCACGGCCGAGCGGATCGCGGTGCTGCCCGGGGTGAGCCCCACCCTGGCCTCGTACGCCGCGGCCGCGGCGACGATCGAGCCGACCGCCGACGACGCCTCCGCGGTCGTGCACGTCTGGGACGGTGAGCGCGTGCACGAGCTGCGCGGCCTCGACGGCGTGCCCCAGGAGGTCCGGTTCGAGGAGGCGGGGGGCGAGGTGGACGGGCTCCTCGTCGTCACCCACGGCGGTGCTCACGGATTGTGGTCCTGCTCGGCGACGGAGCTGACCTGCGTGGCGCTGCCCGTCCCGGGCGAGGTGAGCCTGGCGGAGTGACCTCGCCGGGTCGCTCCTCGGGCTCAGTCGAAGTCGGCCGGGGCGTACTCGGCCGGCTCGACGAGGACCACCCAGTTGCCCGAGTTGTCCCGCATCAGCGCCTCGACGCCGTAGGGCCGCTTCGACGGCGGCTGGAGGAACTCCACGCCCTTGGCGGAGAGGTCCTCGAAGGTCTTCTGGCAGTCGTCCACGTGGAGTCCGGGACCGTTGAGACCGCCCTCGTCCTGGGCCCGCTTCATCGCCTCGACCAGGTCGGGCGAGAACGGCGGGCCCGGGACGGTCAGGTGGAGCGCGAGCTCGGGCTGGTTGGGGTGGACGACGGTGCACCAGCGGTACCCGTCACCCATCGTGATGTCGTCCTTGGGCTCGAAGCCGAGCACCTCGGTGTAGAACTTCTTGCTCTCGTCGACGTCCTTCACGAACACGGACATGATGGCGATGTTGGTGATCATGTGACCAACGCTAGGAGTCCCGGTCCGCCGGCGGCTTCTCCCGGATTGCGCTCCTCTCCGCGAGCCCCCACATGAACACGTAGCAGCCCGGGATGTGTGGCGCGTTGCCGGCGTACCGCCGCTGGAAGTCGCTCGGGCTCTCGCCGACCAGTCCGCGGAAGCGGCTGCTGAACGAGCCCAGGCTGGAGAACCCGACGGCGTGGCAGACCTCGGTGACGGTGAGGTTGGTGGCGCGCAGCAGGTCCTGGGCGCGCTCCACCCGGCGTTCGGAGAGGTACGCCGCCGGGGTCAGCCCGTAGGTCGCCTTGAACAGGCGCAGGAAGTGGTACTTGCTCAACCCGGCGACCCCGGCCAGCGTGTCCAGGTCGATGGGCTCGGTGTAGTGACGGTCGGCGTGGTCGCGGGCCCGGCGCAGGTGCACGAGCACGTCGCCGGGGACCCGGACGGGCGTGCTGCTCATCTGCGTGCCGTCAGTCGCCGACGCAGCTCGGCCTCGCGGGCGAGGCGGGCGGAGTCGCGCTCGCGTCGGGCCGCGACCACGGCGGCCAGGAACGCCTCGGGCGGGGTGCCGGGCGGTGGCGGGGGAGCGACGTGCTGCTGCACCTGGGCGGCGAGCCGGCCGCCGATCGTGGCCCGCGAGACGGGGTCGATCTGCGGCAGCCGGCCCAGGAACTGCCTCACGGCGAGCGCCAGCCCGGTCGGCAGCGAGGCGATGTCCGCCGACGCCGCCCACCCGGCCAGCGGCGGAGGCATCGACGCAGGGGGCGCCAGCCGCAGCCTCACCCGCTCGCGGACGACGTACGTGCCGGCGGCGTAGTCGCCCAGCCGCTTGCCGCGTGGGCTCAGCAGCGCCGCGAAGAACGCGGGGCCGCCCGAGAAGGCGTAGACCTCGACGACCGCGACCAGCGCGCGCACGAAGGCGTGGTGGAACGAGATCGGCCCGGCGTCGTCACGGACGGTCCGCAGGCCGAAGGCCCACTTGCCCAGCGACTTGCCGCGGGTCAACGTCTCGACCGTGGTGGGGAAGACGACGAAGACCAGCACCAGGGTGCCGATGAAGGCCACCGTCATCAGGGCGTCGTCGGTCTGCAGGGCCGCGACGGTCAGCAGCAGGACCACCCCGACCAGCAGCAGCACCGTGAGCACCACGTCGATCAGGCCGGCGGCGATGCGGGAGCCGAGGCTGGCCGGGGGCAGGTCGAGCGCGACCGCCTCGCCCGTCACCAGGTCGTCGGTCGTCAGCGTCGCGAACTCCGGAGTCGACATCGCCGTCAGCATAGGGCGGCTTAGGGTGACCCCGTGGACCTCGACGCCTATGTGCTCGCGCACGCGCACGAGTGGCGCCGGCTCGAGGAGCTGACCCGCCGCCGACGGCTGTCGGGGGCCGAGAGCGACGAGTTCGTCGAGCGCTACCAGCAGGTCGCCACCCACCTGTCCGTCGTCCGCACCTCCGCCCCCGACGCCTCGCTGATCGCCCACCTCTCGTCGCTGCTCTCGCGGGCGCGCAACCGGGCGTCCGGGACGAGGGTCGGCACCTGGCGCGGGGTCTCGTCCTTCTTCGTCGACCGCTTCCCGGCAGCGCTCTACCGGCTGCGCTGGTGGTGGCTCGGCACGCTCGCGGCCAACGTCGTGGTGACCGCGGTGATGATGCTGTGGCTGCTCGACCACCCCAACGTGGAGCAGTCGCTGCTCTCGCCCGAGCAGGTCGACCAGCTCGTCAACCAGGACTTCGAGGGCTACTACAGCGAGTACGCCGCCTCCCACTTCGCCGCGCAGGTCTGGGTCAACAACGCCTGGGTCTCCGCGTTGTGCCTGGCGCTGGGGGTCCTGGGGTTCCCGATCGTGCTGCTGCTCTTCCGCAACATCGCCAACCTCGCGGTGATCGGCTCGATCATGACCCGGCACGGTCACGGTGGGCACTTCTGGGGGCTGATCCTCCCGCACGGGATGCTCGAGCTGACCGCCGTCTTCGTCGCCGGCGGGGTCGGCCTGCGGCTGTTCTGGTCGTGGGTGGAGCCCGGCGAGATGTCCCGCAGCCAGTCCCTGGCCCGGGAGGGGCGAACGGCCGGGACGGTGGCGCTCGGGCTGGTCGCCGTGCTGTTCGTCAGCGGCCTGATCGAGGCGTTCGTGACGCCGTCGGGCCTGCCCACGTGGTCGCGCATCGGGATCGGGATCGTGGCGGAGGCGTGCTTCCTGGCCTACGTGTTCGTCCTCGGTCGGGCCGCAGTGGACCGCGGGCACACCGGCGACATCGACGCCGCCCTGCTGGAGGACCGCGTCGCCACCCAGGCCTGACCCGGCTCGGCCCGGTGCGACGGCGCCCGGCCGTGCTCGCCTGCGGCGGACGCGGGCGATGCGGCTCGACTCGGGACTCGTGCCAGGCGTGACTTTCGGCACTTCCCGGACCGCGCTTCGTGCGGACGCTTGAGGGAATCGCGGAGATGATCGACATGACGCGAACGCACACCCTTCCCGCAGGACCGCACCTCTCGACCTTCTGGCGCCACTTCCTCCAGATGCTGGCGGTCATGATGGTCGGGATGATCGTGAGCGCTGCGGTCCTGCTGAGCGTCGTGGGACTGAAGACCTGGGACGAAGTGACGACCCAGTACGGGACCCAGGCCCTGATCACGATGGCGGTCGGCATGACTGTCCCGATGGTCCTCTGGATGCTCTACCGCGGCATGGGCGGCCGGAACTCCTCCGAGATGGCTGCGGTGATGGTGATCCCGGTGATCCCGTTCCTCTGCCTGGTCTGGTTCGGCGTCACCAAGAGTGCGCTGTGCGGCCCGTACTGCGCCGTGACGATCGTGGCCATGCTCGCGCTGATGTTCTACCGCCGCTCCGAGTACTCGTCCTCGATGTAGCCGAGGTTGCGGGAGAAGGGGCAGCAGCAGAGGGGACGGTGGCCACCGATCCGCTCGTCGAGGGCGCGCGCAGCACCCCGCCTGCATCGGTCTCGACAGGCACCCGGTCAGAGCAGGCCGCGGGCCTTCAGGCCGAGGTAGTGGTCGGCGAGGGCGGGCGGGAGCCGCTCGGCGTCGGCGTCGACCACGTCGACACCGAGGGCGCGCAGCAGGTCCGCGGTCCGTCGACGGCGCCCGAGCACCTGCTCGGCCGCGGCCGCGTCGTACACCTCGTCGAGCGTGCCGCGGCTGGCGGCCAGCTGCTCGAGCGCCGGGTCCCGGACCGAGGCGAGCACCACCCGGTGGTGCCGCGTCAGCGCAGGGAGGACCGGCAGCAGCCCCTCCTCGACCGCCGAGGGCTCCAGCGGGGTGAGGAGCACGACCAGGGCCCGCTGCCGGCCGAACCCGCTGACCGCCCCGGCCAGCGACGCCCAGTCGGCCTCGGCGATCACCGGCTCGAGGTCGGCCATCGTGTCCTGCAGGGTCCGCACCACGTCCGAGGCCCCGGCGGCGCGGACCCGGCTGCGCACCCGACGGTCACCGGCGACGAAGTCGACCCGGTCGCCGGCCCGCGCGGCGAGTGCGGCCAGCAGCAGCGCGGCGTCCATCGCCGAGTCGAGGCGGGGCACGTCGTCCACCCGCCCCGCCGACGTGCGCGAGGTGTCGAGCACGAGCACGACGCGCCGGTCGCGCTCCGGCTGCCAGGTGCGCACGACCACGTTGCGGTTGCGGGCGCTGGAGCGCCAGTCGATCGAGCGGACGTCGTCGCCGCGGACGTACTCCCGCAGCGAGTCGAACTCCGTGCCCTGGCCGCGCACCCGCACCGCCGCCCGGCCGTCGAGGTCGCGCAGCCGGGCCAGCCGGCTCGGCAGGTGCTTGCGGGCCCCGAACGGCGGCAGCGACCGCACCGTCCCGGCCACCTCGCGGGTCTGCTGCCGCGCGGCCAGGCCGAGCGGTCCGTGGCTGCGCACCGTCACCCCGACGGCCCGCAGGTCTCCCCGCCGGCGGGGCTCGAGCGGCGTGCGGAGCACGGCCCGCTCACCGGCGGCCAGCCGCAGCCGATGCCGGTTGCCGGAGGCACCGGCGCTGGGCTGCCAGGCGTCGCGCACCTCGGCGCGGACCCGACGTCCGGCGGTCGCCACCAGCACCGTCGCCGTCGGCTGGCCCAGCCGTACGGGTGCCACCGGCGGACGTGCGAGCCCGAGCACCCGTGGTGCCGGCGCCAGGAACCAGTCGGCCCCGACCAGCAGCCCGACCGCGAGCACCCAGAGCCACACCGTGCCCATCGTCGGGCGCAGCACCACCGGGACCAGGCCCAGCAGGAGCAGCAGCGGGACGCGACCGCGCAGGACCATCAGCACACCCACCCGCAGCGAGGACGGGTCATCGGGGGACCGGCACCGAGCCGAGCGCGCTGGCCAGCACCTGCGCGACGTCGACGCCCTCGAGCTCGGCCTCGGCGCGCAGCCCGAGCCGGTGCACCAGGGTGGCGTGCGCGAGCGCCTTGACGTCGTCGGGCGTCACGAAGTCACGGCCGGTCAGCCAGGCCCAGGCGCGGGCCGAGCGCAGCAGCGCGGTCGCGCCGCGCGGGCTCACCCCCAGGCTCAACGAGGGCGACTGGCGGGTGGCCCGGGCGATGTCGACGATGTATCCGGCCACCTCGGGGGAGACCTGCACCCGGCGTACGGCGGCCTGTCCCGCAGCGATGTCCTCGGCTCCCGCGACCGGACGGACCCCCGCCCCGGCGACGTCGCGGGGGTCGAACCCGTCCGCGTGCCGGCGCAGGATCTCCAGCTCCGCCTCCCGTTCCGGCACCGGCAGCACCACCTTGAGCAGGAACCTGTCCAGCTGGGCCTCCGGCAGCGGGTAGGTTCCTTCGTACTCCACCGGGTTCTGCGTGGCGGCGACCAGGAACGGCCTCGGCAGCGCCCGCGAGACGCCGTCGACCGAGACCTGTCCCTCCTCCATGGCCTCCAGCAGCGCCGACTGGGTCTTCGGCGGTGTCCGGTTGATCTCGTCGGCCAGCAGCAGGTTGGTGAACAGCGGCCCCTCACGGAAGCTGAGCTCGCCGCGGTTGCCGTCGATGACCATCGAGCCGGTGATGTCGCCGGGCATCAGGTCGGGCGTGAACTGCACGCGGTGGGTCTCGACGGACAGGGCACCGGCCAGCGTGCGGACCAGCAGGGTCTTGGCGACGCCCGGCACGCCCTCCATCAGCACGTGTCCGCCGCACAGCAGGGCGACGAGGAGGCCGGAGACGGCGGCGTCCTGCCCGACGACGGCCTTCGCGACCTCGGTGCGTACGGCGGCGAGCCGTTCGCGGGCCCGCTCGCCGGCGTCGTCCGCGCCGGCGACCGGGTGGTCGGCCTGGGTGGTTCCGGTGTCGCTCATCTCAGGCGTACCTCTCTGTCGAGCTCGGCCAGCTGGTCGGCCAGGGTGATCAGGTCTCGGTCGGTGGCGGGGGCAGGGGCTCGTGGGCCGATCAGCGCGGCGATCGCCTCGACCGGCCGGCCGAGGTGCCGCGCGACGTCACGGACCAGGGTGTCGTCGTCACCGGCGCCGAGGCGCAGGCGCTCGCGGGCCCGGGCACGGGAGGCGGAGCGGAGGGTCTCGGCGGCGTGTGCCCGGTCGCCGGACCGGCGGTAGAGGCGTCCCCTGCTGCGCGTCGTCTCGACGGCCCGCACGACGACGGGCAGCGGCTCGGTGGCCAGGGCGCCGAGCCGGCGGGCCCGCCACACCACCAGTGCCGCCGTGGCCAGGCCGAGCAGCCACAGCCCGGGCCGGATCCAGCGGGGCAGCAGCGTGGAGAGGCTGACCCCGTCGTCCCCGACCAGGTCGTCGACCGTGGGGACGTACCACACCAGCCGGCTCTCGCCGCCGAGCAGCCGCAGCAGGACCGCCGCGTTGTCGGCCCGCAGCACCTGGTCGTTGCTGAGCGCCTGGTCGGCACCCAGCAGGGTCAGGCCGGGCCGCGGGTCGGCCAGGACGGCCCCGTGGTCCCCGCGGAAGCAACCCCCCGGCCCGGGGTACTCCAGCGCCTCGTCCACCTCCAGCGAGAGGTCCGCGAGCCCGGTGCACCCGGCCGGCCGGGGGCCGGACGGCGAGACGCGGAACGGCAGCCCGTCCACGCCGAGCGCCTCGGTCGTCCCGGGTCCGGGTGCCGCGAGCACCAGCCGTGCACCCCGGGTGTCGCGCAGGAGGCGGCGCGTGGTGCTGTCGCCGAGCTGCTCGGTCGAGGTGACCAGGACGGTGGTGCCGGGGCCGGCACCGGCGTCGGCCAGCGCGTCGGCCCCCCGGGCCACGGTGACGTCGACGCCGTGGTCCGCCAGGACGCGGGCGAGCGCCTGCGCGCCCGCGGGGTCGGGGTTGTCGGGGTCGAGCGGGGCGGAGGTGCGCACGCTGCCCAGGCCGAGCACGACGACGACCAGCACCGCGGCGACGAGCGCGGCCCCGATCAGCAGGGTCGACCGCTGCCGCCCCCACCAGCCGGACCGCCGTGCCGGCGCCGCCGTCGTCGTGGTCATCGCCGGACCCCCAGGTCGTCGTCCAGGGCGAGCACGGCCGCGGCCTGCTCCCGGGTGGCCGGCCGGTCGCCGTACCGCACCTGGTCGAAGAGCGAGGCGCAGGCGTCGACCCGCGCACGCTGATCGGGGTACGACGCCGCAAGCGCGCCGGCGACCTCGTGCGCGGTGGCGCCGGGGGCGTCGTCGAGCCGGCCGCGCTCCACCTGTCGCATGGCGAGGGCGCGGAAGCCGTCGACGAGGGCGTCGGCGTGCCGCCCCTCGACGAGGGCCCGCTCGGCCCGGTCGCGGAGCTCGGCGGCGGTCACCGGGTCGTCCTCGAGGACCGGGCCCGCTCCCGCCGGCCGCCGCGGGGTGCGGCGGACCCGGGAGAGCAGCCAGACGAGGCCTGCCACGAGGAGCAGGAACACCACCATCGCCGCGAACGTCGACAGCGGCGGGGCGTGGCTGGCCGCCGCCACCCCGCGGTCCACCTGTCGCTGCAGCCAGGTGACGACCTGCTCGACGACGTTCTGCTGGTGGTACTCCGGGTGCAGCAGCTCCTTGCGCAGCCAGGACCGGCCCTCGTCGCCGGACGGGGTCAGCGGCGGCTCGGCCAGCCGGAGGGGAGTCACGACGCGGTCAGCCCCGCGCGGGACATGAGCTCGACGTCGAAGGCCTCCTTGCGCATGCGCTGGTCCACGTACTGCAGCGACGCCACCGTGGTCGTGAAGGGCGCGACGAAGGCCGCGGAGACGACGGAGCTGAGGGCATTGGTCAGCACCAGCGCCAGCACGGCGAACCGCACCGACCCGGAGCCGACGAGCAGCCCCTGGCCCAGCAGCGAGATCGGCAGCGAGAGCATCGAGCCGGCGATCTGCGCGATCACCACGGTGAGCAGGGCGATGCCGAAGGTGCGCCAGAACTGCCTGCGGGTGAGCCGGAAGCCGCGGCCGATGGCCCCGAGGACGCCGACGGGCTCGAGCATCAGGGCCGGCACCGGGAGGTAGTAGACCCGGATCCAGAACCACACCAGGAAGCAGAGGAACAGCGGCACCGTGACCAGCCCGTAGACCGCGACCTCCCACCCGTCGAGCAGCATGACCGCCGGGATCCAGGACAGCGCGTAGACCGCGAGGATCACGACCAGCATGACGGCCAGGAGCACGGTCAGCCCGATCAGCCGCCACCGCTTGCCGTGCGTGGCCCGCCACGCCTCGCCCAGGGTGAGCCGCCGGCCGACCGCCGCGGCCATGGTCACGTGGGCGATCATCCCCGTCACCAGGACCAGACCGATGGACTGCAACAGGCTGCCCAGGCCGAGGGAGCCGAAGGCGCCGACCAGGCCGGCCACGTCGGCGCCGGACATGTCCTCCCCGGACTGGTCCAGGGAGAGGTCGACGCTCCAGGAGAGCAGGGCGGTGACGACGACCGGGATGGCCATCGCCACCGCGGCCACGAGCACGGCGGACCCGACGGTCGCCTTCGGGTTGAACCGGATGATGCGGAACGCCGCGTCGTACATGTCACCGATGCCGAGCGGCCGCAGCGGCAGCGCTCCCGGCTTGTGCGCGGCGCCGAGCATCCCCGGGGCGGGGGGAGGCGCCGACATCGGCCCGGGGTACGGCGCCCAGCCCGGCGCAGGCTGCGGGGGAGGGGCGACCCAGCCGGGCGGCGGCGGCAGCTGGGACTGCTGCGGTGGCGGCGGCACGGGACCCGGCGGTGGGTACCACTCGTTGCCCGACATCGGATCCCCCTCTGCACCACGGTCGCTGGGCGCGCTCATCTTGTCAGAGCAGGCGTTGTCGAGTCGTCGCCGGCGCCGGTGCCGGCGTACTGTCGGAAGGTCTTCCGGACACCGGTGGAGCCGTGGCGGCGGCTGCGTCGCCGCCACCTCGGACAGGTCCTCGAACCGATTTGGCCCTGCGCGGGATCTCTGCCAAGATAGTCCGGTTGCTCCGGCGGGTCGCCGGGGTGCGGCACACACAACCTTGACTACTGAATCGCGTCTCCTCGTGAGGTTTCGGTGGTTTGGCGTGCGGCCGCACCGGCTCTGCACTTTCGCAGGGGAGGAGACCCGATCAGCTCGACGAACCCGTCGAGTGCCACCAACAACATTGCGGGACCCCGGTCTCGTGTTGCGCCCAACAGACGCGACACGCCCGACCGCGGGGGTCGGCCGAAAGGCCGGGCAGTGGGGGTGGAGGAGCAGGGCGGCAGGGCCTCACCCGGGGCCAGGTCGAGAAATGAAGGCACGCGGTTCCGGCTCGCAAGGGCCGGTACAGACTGACTAAGGACGAGAGAGACCTATGGCGGGACAGAAGATCCGCATCAGGCTCAAGGCCTATGACCACGAGGTGATCGACACCTCGGCGCGCAAGATCGTGGACACCGTCACCCGCACGGGTGCGAAGGTCGCCGGCCCCGTGCCGCTGCCGACCGAGAAGAACGTGTACTGCGTCATCCGCTCGCCCCACAAGTACAAGGACTCCCGCGAGCACTTCGAGATGCGCACCCACAAGCGCCTCATCGACATCATCGACCCCACGCCGAAGACGGTCGACTCGCTCATGCGCCTCGACCTGCCTGCCGGTGTCGACATCGAGATCAAGCTCTGAGGTCACTGACATGACTTTCGAACGCAACGTGAAGGGCCTGCTGGGCACCAAGCTCGGCATGACCCAAATGTGGGACGAGAACAACCGCATCGTCCCCGTGACCGTGATCGCCGTGAGCACCAACGTGGTCACCCAGGTCCGCCAGCCCGCCACCGACGGCTACAACGCCGTCCAGGTCGGCTACGGCGAGATCGAGGGCCGCAAGGTCAACAAGCCGCGCGCCGGTCACTTCGCCAAGGCGGGCACCACTCCGCGCCGTCACCTGGTCGAGATCCGCACCGCGGACGCTGCGACCTACACCGTGGGCCAGGAGCTGGCCGTCGACACCTTCGCCGCCGGCGAGGAGATCGACGTCACCGGCACCAGCAAGGGCAAGGGCTTCGCCGGAACCATGAAGCGTCACGGCTTCGCCGGTGTGTCCGCCTCGCACGGTGCCCACCGCAACCACCGCAAGCCCGGTTCGATCGGCGCCTGCGCCACGCCGGGTCGCGTGTTCAAGGGCGTGCGCATGGCCGGCCGGATGGGTGCTGACACCGTCACCACCCAGAACGTCACCGTCCACGCCATCGACACCGAGAAGGGCCTGATCCTGCTCAAGGGCGCCGTCCCCGGCCCCAAGGGTGGTCTCGTGGTGCTCCGCTCGGCCGCCAAGAAGACCCAGGAGGCGTGAGCATGGCTACCAAGTCCGCATCCAAGGAGACGGTCAAGACCGTCAAGGTGGACCTGCCCGCCGAGATCTTCGACGTCGCGGTCAACGTCCCCCTGATCCACCAGGTGGTCGTGGCCCAGCAGGCTGCCGCCCGTCAGGGCACGCACGCCACCAAGACCCGCGGCGAGGTCCGCGGTGGTGGCAAGAAGCCCTACAAGCAGAAGGGCACCGGCCGCGCCCGCCAGGGCTCGACCCGCGCGCCGCAGTTCGCCGGCGGTGGCACCGTCCACGGCCCGCAGCCGCGCAGCTACGACCAGCGGACCCCCAAGAAGATGAAGGCCGCCGCCCTGCGCGGTGCCCTCTCCGACCGGGCCCGCAACGACCGCATCCACGTGGTCGAGTCGCTGCTCTCGGGTGACAAGCCGTCGACCAAGTCGGCGCTGACCGCCCTGACCGGCCTGTCGGACCGTACGCACTTCCTCGTGGTGCTCGAGCGCAACGACGCCCTCACCTGGCTGTCGCTGCGCAACGCGCCGCAGGTGCACATCGTGGCCGTCGACCAGCTCAACACCTACGACGTGCTGGCCTCCGACGACGTCGTCTTCACCAAGGGCGCGTACGACGCGTTCGTGTCCGGCACCGCCAAGGAGGCTTCGAAGTGAGCACCCTGCACAAGGACCACCGCGACATCCTGATCGCGCCGGTCGTGTCCGAGAAGAGCTACGGCCTGCTCGACGCGAACAAGTACACGTTCATCGTGCGTCCCGACGCCAACAAGACCGAGATCAAGATCGCGGTCGAGAAGGTGTTCAACGTCAAGGTCACGTCGGTCAACACGATCAACCGTGCGGGCAAGACCCGCCGCACCCGCAACGGTCTCGGCAAGCGTGCCGACACCAAGCGCGCGATCGTGAGCCTCGCCGAGGGCCACCGCATCGACATCTTCGGAGGTCCGGTCTCCTGACCGGGCGACTGATAGAGGACTGAGAAATGGCTATCCGCAAGTACAAGCCGACCACCCCGGGCCGTCGTGGCTCGTCGGTCGCCGACTTCGTCGAGGTCACCCGGAGCACGCCGGAGAAGTCGCTGACGCGTCCGCTGCCCAAGAAGGGCGGCCGCAACAACCAGGGCCGGATCACCACCCGGCACCAGGGTGGCGGTCACAAGCGCGCCTACCGCATCATCGACTTCCGTCGCTACGACAAGGACGGCGTGCCGGCGAAGGTCGCCCACATCGAGTACGACCCCAACCGCACCGCGCGCATCGCGCTGCTGCACTACGCCGACGGCGAGAAGCGCTACATCATCGCGCCGAAGGACCTGCGCCAGGGCACCGCGGTCGAGTCGGGTCCCGCGGCCGACATCAAGCCGGGCAACAACCTGCCGCTGCGCAACATCCCGGTCGGTACGACCATCCACTGCGTGGAGCTGCGTCCCGGCGGCGGCGCGAAGATCGCCCGCTCGGCCGGCAACAGCGCCCAGCTGGTCGCCCGTGAGGGCTCCCGCGCGACGCTGCGCATGCCCTCGGGCGAGATGCGCTTCGTCGACGTGCGCTGCCGCGCGACGGTGGGCGAGGTCGGCAACGCCGAGCAGTCCAACATCAACTGGGGCAAGGCCGGCCGCATGCGCTGGAAGGGCAAGCGCCCGACCGTCCGCGGTGTGGTCATGAACCCGGTCGACCACCCGCACGGTGGTGGTGAGGGCAAGACGTCCGGTGGTCGCCACCCGGTGTCCCCCTGGGGCAAGCCCGAGGGCCGCACGCGCAAGCGCAAGGCCAGCGACTCCCAGATCATCCGTCGCCGCAAGACCGGCAAGAAGCGCTGAGTAGGGAAGTAACGAGATGCCTCGCAGCCTGAAGAAGGGTCCCTTCGTCGACGACCACCTCCAGAAGAAGGTGGACGCGGAGAACGCCAAGGGCTCCCACAACGTCATCAAGACCTGGTCGCGCCGGTCGATGATCGTGCCGGACATGATCGGTCACACGATCGCCGTGCACGACGGTCGCAAGCACGTGCCGGTCTTCGTGACCGACGCGATGGTCGGCCACAAGCTCGGGGAGTTCGCTCCCACCCGCACCTACCGCGGGCACGTCAAGGAAGACCGGAAGGGACGCCGCCGATGAGCACCACTGAGCGTCAGCGCACCAGCGCCCGCCGCGAGTCGCTGCTCGGTGACCAGCCGGGCGCCTTCGCGACCGCACGCTTCGTGCGGATCTCGCCGATGAAGGCCCGCCGTGTCGTCGACATGGTCCGCGGCCTGCCCGTCGACGAGGCCCTCGCCCTGCTGCAGTTCGCGCCGCAGGCCGCCTCGGAGACCGTCTACAAGGTCCTGGAGAGCGCCATCGCCAACGCCGAGACCACCGAGGGTCTCGACGCCGGCGACCTGGTCGTGACCGTGGGCCGCGTCGACGAGGGTCCGACGATGAAGCGGTGGCGTCCGCGTGCACAGGGCCGGGCCACGCGCATCAACAAGCGCACCAGCCACATCACGCTGGCCGTCCAGCCGGCCGCCGTGGTCGCAGACAAGAAGGCGACCCCCAAGAACAGGAAGAGTGCCTGATGGGACAGAAGATCAACCCGAACGGCTTCCGCCTGGGGATCTCGACGGACCACAAGAGCCGTTGGTACGCCGACAAGCTCTACAAGAGCTACGTCGGTGAGGACGTCGCGATCCGCAAGCTGCTCTCGAAGGGCATGGAGCGGGCCGGCATCGCCAAGGTCGAGATCGAGCGCACCCGCGACCGCGTCCGTGTGGACATCCACACGGCGCGCCCGGGCATCGTCATCGGCCGCCGTGGCGCCGAGGCCGACCGCATCCGTGGCGAGCTGGAGAAGCTCACCGGCAAGCAGGTGCAGCTGAACATCCTCGAGGTCAAGAACCCCGAGGTCGACGCGCAGCTCGTCGCCCAGGGCGTCGCCGAGCAGCTGGCCGGCCGCGTGCAGTTCCGTCGTGCCATGCGCAAGGCGATGCAGACCTCGATGCGCTCCGGCGCCAAGGGCATCCGGATCCAGTGCTCCGGCCGCCTCAACGGCGCCGAGATGTCGCGCACCGAGTTCTACCGCGAGGGCCGCGTCCCGCTGCACACCCTGCGTGCCGACATCGACTACGGCTTCTACGAGGCCAAGACGACCTTCGGCCGCATCGGCGTGAAGGTCTGGATCTACAAGGGCGAGGTCGCCGGCACCCGTGCCGAGCGCCAGGCCCAGGCCGCTGCCCGCGCCGGTGTCCCCGGTCGCGGTGGTCGCCCCACGCGTGGCGACCGTCCGAACCGTGGCTCGCGTGGCGACCGTCCGAACCGCTCGGACCGCGCTGCCGAGGCTCCGGCGACGGACGCTCCGGCCGAGGCCGCTGCCCCCGCAGCTGACGCCCCGAAGGAGGCCTGACCCATGTTGATGCCCCGTCGTGTCAAGCACCGCAAGCAGCACCACCCCAAGCGCACGGGTGCTGCCAAGGGTGGCACGAAGCTCGCCTTCGGCGACTTCGGCATCCAGGCGGTCGAGGGCCACTACGTGACCAACCGCCAGATCGAGTCGGCGCGTATCGCGATGACCCGTCACATCAAGCGTGGTGGAAAGGTGTGGATCAACATCTACCCCGACCGTCCGCTGACCAAGAAGCCTGCCGAGACCCGCATGGGTTCCGGTAAGGGTTCGCCGGAGTGGTGGGTCGCGAACGTCAAGCCCGGCCGCGTCATGTTCGAACTCTCCGGTGTTTCGGAGGAGATTGCCCGCGAGGCCATGCGCCGCGCGATGCACAAGCTCCCGATGAAGTGCCGCTTCGTCTCCCGTGAGGCAGGTGAATTCTGATGGCTACGACTGCTCACGAGCTCGACGAGATGACCAACATCGACCTCGAGGCCAAGCTGCGCGAGGCCAAGGAGGAGCTCTTCAACCTCCGCTTCCAGGCGGCCACCGGCCAGCTGGAGAGCCACGGCCGGCTCCGCACGGTCAAGAAGGACATCGCCCGGATCTACACCGTGGTGCGCGAGCGCGAGCTCGGCATCCGGACCGCCCCGGGTTCTGACAACGAGGATGGTGCCGCATGAGCGAGCAGGCAGTTGAGCGCAACGCTCGCAAGGTCCGTGAGGGCCTGGTCGTCAGCGACAAGATGGACAAGACCGTGGTCGTGTCCGTCGAGGACCGCGTGAAGCACGCGCTGTACGGCAAGGTCATGCGTCGCACCAGCAAGCTCAAGGCGCACGACGAGCAGAACGAGTGCGGCATCGGCGACCGCGTCCTCCTGATGGAGACCCGGCCGCTGTCCGCCACGAAGCGCTGGCGCGTCGTGCAGATCCTCGAGAAGGCCAAGTAAGCCCCGACGGCCTAGGCCCGAGGAACAAGACCCCACTAGTTCGGCCAGGCTCACCGCCCGCGAGGCGTTGAGAACCAGCTCGACAACCAGGAGAGACAATGATCCAGCAGGAGTCGCGACTCAAGGTCGCCGACAACACCGGTGCGAAGGAGATCCTCTGCATCCGTGTTCTCGGCGGCTCGGGTCGGCGCTACGCCGGTATCGGCGACGTCATCGTCGCCACCGTGAAGGACGCGATCCCCGGTGGCAACGTGAAGAAGGGTGACGTCGTCAAGGCCGTTGTCGTGCGCACCGTGAAGGAGCGTCGCCGTCCGGACGGTTCGTACATCCGCTTCGACGAGAACGCCGCCGTCATCCTCAAGAACGACGGCGAGCCGCGAGGCACCCGCATTTTCGGCCCGGTGGGCCGCGAGCTGCGCGAGAAGAAGTTCATGAAGATCATCTCGCTCGCGCCGGAGGTGCTCTGACTCATGGGCAAGAACAGCGTGAACATCAAGAAGGGCGACACCGTCAAGGTGATCGCCGGCAAGGACAAGGGCGCCGAGGGCAAGGTCATCCAGGTGCTCCGTGAGGAGCAGCGGGTGATCGTCGAGGGTGTCAACCGCATCAAGCGGCACACCAAGGTCGTCAACCAGGGCGGCCGCGCGGGCACCACCGGCGGCATCATCACCGCCGAGGCCCCGATCCACGTCTCGAACGTGATGCTCGTCGAGGGCGACGGCGTGACCCGGGTCGGCTTCCGCCGCGACGAGGTCACCAAGCGCCGCCCGGACGGCTCGACGTACTCGTCGACGCGCAGCGTCCGCATCTCGCGCAAGACCGGCAAGGAGATCTGATGACCGAGACCCAGACCTCGGCCGCGGTCACCCCGCGTCTGAAGACCCGCTACCGCGAGGAGATCCTCCCCGCGCTGCAGTCCGAGTTCGACATCAAGAACGTCATGCAGGTGCCCGGCCTGACCAAGATCGTGGTCAACATGGGCGTCGGCGAGGCGGCTCGCGACTCGAAGCTGATCGAGGGTGCGGTCAAGGACCTCACCGCGATCACCGGCCAGAAGCCGCTGGTGACCAAGGCCCGCAAGTCCATCGCGCAGTTCAAGCTGCGTGAGGGCATGCCGATCGGTGCGCACACCACGCTGCGCGGCGACCGCATGTGGGAGTTCCTGGACCGCCTGCTGTCCCTCGCGCTGCCGCGTATCCGCGACTTCCGCGGCCTCTCGCCCAAGCAGTTCGACGGTCGTGGCAACTACACCTTCGGTCTCACCGAGCAGGTCATGTTCCACGAGATCGACCAGGACAAGATCGACCGGTCGCGCGGCATGGACATCACCATCGTGACCACTGCCACCAACGACGACCAGGGTCGGGCGCTGCTCAAGCAGCTCGGCTTCCCGTTCAAGGAGAACTGACATGGCGAAGACCGCTCTGAAGGTCAAGGCCGCTCGCAAGCCGAAGTTCGCTGTCCGCGGCTACACCCGCTGCCAGCGCTGCGGCCGGCCGAAGGCCGTCTACCGCAAGTTCGGCCTGTGCCGCATCTGCCTGCGGGAGATGGCGCACCGCGGCGAGCTGCCCGGCGTGACCAAGTCCTCTTGGTGATCCAGAACTTTTCCAACCAACGATCGCTGCAGGTCGCACCTGAGATGCAGGTGCGAAACCACGGTGGAGAAAGGGCCTCGCGGCCATGACGATGACTGACCCGATCGCAGACATGCTCACTCGTCTGCGCAACGCCAACCAGGCGTACCACGACGCGGTTTCCATGCCGTACAGCAAGCTGAAGCAGGGCGTCGCGGAGATCCTCCAGCAGGAGGGTTACATCACCTCCTTCGACGTGAAGGAGCCGGCCGAGGGTGAGGTCGGCAAGACGCTGACGATCACGCTGAAGTACGGCCGCAACCGGGAGCGCTCCATCGCGGGCGTCCGCCGGATCAGCAAGCCGGGCCTGCGGGTCTACGCCAAGCACACGGGTCTCCCGAAGGTGCTCGGCGGCCTGGGCGTCGCGATCATCTCGACGAGCCAGGGCCTGCTGACCGACCGCCAGGCCAACCAGAAGGGCGTGGGTGGGGAAGTCCTCGCCTACGTCTGGTGACGACGAGAATTCGCGAAGGAGAGTAGAAGCATGTCGCGCATTGGCAAGCTGCCCATCGCGGTCCCGTCGGGTGTCGACGTCGCGATCGACCAGGCGCTGGTGACGGTCAAGGGCCCCAAGGGCACCCTGTCGCACTCGGTCGCCGCGCCGATCACGGTGGAGAAGGGCGAGGACGGTGTGCTGGAGGTGAAGCGCCCGAACGACGAGCGCGAGAGCCGCTCGCTGCACGGCCTCACCCGCACCCTGATCAGCAACATGGTCGTGGGTGTCACCGAGGGCTACGAGAAGAAGCTCGAGATCGTCGGTGTGGGTTACCGAGTCCTGTCCAAGGGCCCGACCCAGCTGGAGTTCCAGCTCGGGTACTCGCACCCGATCACGTTCAACGCCCCCGAGGGCATCACGTTCACCGTCGACGGCCCCACCAAGCTCGGTGTCCAGGGCATCGACAAGCAGCTGGTCGGCGAGGTTGCCGCCAACATCCGCAAGCTGCGCAAGCCCGAGCCCTACAAGGGCAAGGGCGTTCGCTACGCGGGTGAGCACATCCGCCGCAAGGTCGGAAAGGCTGGTAAGTGACCATGGCGATCTCACTCAAGGACAACAAGCACACCGCGGGCCGCGTCAAGTCGCGTCTGCGCCGCCAGGTGCGGGGCCGCAAGAAGATCGCCGGCACCGCCGAGCGTCCTCGTCTGGTGGTCACGCGCTCCTCGAAGCACATGACCGCGCAGATCGTCGACGACCTGGTCGGCAAGACGATCGCGTTCGCGTCGACGACCGAGAAGGACCTGCGTGCCTTCGACGGCGACAAGACCGCCAAGGCCAAGAAGGTCGGCGAGCTCGTGGCCGAGCGTGCGAAGGCCGCCGGCATCGAGGGCGTCGTCTTCGACCGTGCGGGCAACAAGTACCACGGTCGCATCGCGGCCCTGGCCGACGGCGCCCGTGAGGGCGGCCTGACGTTCTGATCGCAAGACAAGCAAGAGAGAGAAGAGGAAAAGTCTCATGAGCGGAGCCCAGCGCGGACAGCGCGGTGGCGAGCGCCGTGGCAATCGCGACGACCGTCGCGGCGGCCAGGCTGCTGACAAGACCGCCTACATCGAGCGCGTCGTTGCGATCAACCGTGTCGCCAAGGTCGTGAAGGGTGGTCGTCGCTTCAGCTTCACCGCCCTCGTGATCGTCGGTGACGGCGAGGGTCTGGTCGGCGTCGGCTACGGCAAGGCGAAGGAAGTTCCGGCCGCGATCGCCAAGGGTGTCGAGGAGGCGAAGAAGGCTTTCTTCCGCGTCCCCCGCATCCAGGGCACCATCCCGCACCCGGTGCAGGGCGAGAAGGCGGCCGGTGTCGTCATGCTGCGTCCGGCCGCTCCCGGTACCGGTGTGATCGCCGGTGGCCCGGTGCGTGCGGTGCTCGAGTGCGCCGGCATCCACGACATCCTGAGCAAGTCGCTCGGGTCGTCCAACCAGATCAACATCGTCCACGCGACCGTCGAGGCGCTGAAGATGCTGGAGCAGCCGGAGGCCGTGGCCGCGCGCCGTGGTCTCCCGGTCGAGGACGTCGCCCCGGCGGCGCTCCTCAAGGCTCGTGTCGAGATCCCGGCCGGGGTCTCCCAGGAGGTGTCCTCCTGATGGCACAGCTGAAGGTCCAGCAGAAGAAGTCCACGATCGGCTGCAAGGCCAACCAGCGCGAGACCCTGCGCACGCTCGGTCTCAAGCGGATCGGCGACGTGGTCGTCAAGGAGGACCGGCCGGAGATCCGCGGCATGGTCCACACCGTCCGTCACCTGGTGACGGTCGAGGAGGTCGACTGACATGACGCTCAAGCTGCACCACCTGCGTCCGGCTCCCGGGGCCAAGACCGCCAAGACCCGCGTGGGTCGCGGTGAGGGCTCCAAGGGCAAGACGGCGGGCCGCGGTACCAAGGGCACCAAGGCTCGCTACCAGGTCCCGGTCGCCTTCGAGGGTGGCCAGATGCCGATCCACATGCGGCTGCCGAAGCTCAAGGGCTTCAAGAACCCGTTCAAGGTGGAGTTCCAGGTCGTCAACCTCGACCGCATCAACGAGCTCTTCCCCGAGGGTGGCGCCGTGACGATCGAGGACCTGGTGGCCAAGGGCGCTGTCCGTGACAGCGCGCCGGTCAAGGTCCTGGGCCAGGGTGACCTGTCCGTGGCCGTCCAGGTGAGCGCGAACGCGTTCTCCGCCTCGGCCGTGACGAAGATCGAGGCCGCAGGCGGCACGACCACCGTCGTCTGACGGCTGAACATGACTCAAGCGCTGGGGCGCGGAAGGTTCCGAGAGGTTCGGAACCGGCCGCGCCCCGACGCACAACTAGGGACCTGTGGGTCGCCTGTTAGGCTTCCCCGGGTCCTTGCGGGTGTCGTGCGAGGACCGCACCCCGCTCGGAGAAAGAGGATCCTGTGCTAGGCGCGTTCGCGAACGCTTTCCGGACTCCGGACCTGCGGCGCAAGCTGCTGTTCGTCCTGCTGATCATCACGATCTTCCGGCTCGGATCCCAGATCCCGACCCCCGGTGTGAACGTCGCGAACGTGCAGGCGTGCGTCAACGACGTCGGCAACTCCGGCGTCTACAGCCTGATCAACCTGTTCTCGGGCGGTGCGCTGCTCCAGCTGACGATCTTCGCGCTGGGGATCATGCCCTACATCACCGCCAGCATCATCCTGCAGCTGCTCGTCGTGGTCATCCCGCGGCTCGAGGCGCTGAAGAAGGAGGGGCAGTCGGGGCAGACCAAGATCACCCAGTACACGCGCTACCTGACGCTGGGCCTCGCGCTCCTGCAGGCGACCGGCATCGTGGCCCTGGCCCGCTCGGGCAACCTGCTGCAGGGCTGCACCAAGCCGCTGCTGCACAGCGACGGCACCGCCACCTTCCTGGTCATGGTCGTCACGATGACGGCCGGCACCGCGGTGATCATGTGGCTCGGCGAGCTGATCACGGACCGTGGCATCGGCAACGGCATGTCGCTGCTGATCTTCACCCAGGTCGTCTCCGGCTTCCCGACGTCCCTGTGGGCGGTCCAGAAGGAGAAGGGCTGGTGGGTCTTCGCGATCGTGGTCCTCATCGGGCTCCTGGTCATCGCCGCGGTCATCTTCATCGAGCAGGCGCAGCGCCGGATCCCGGTGCAGTACGCCCGCCGGATGGTGGGCCGCAAGATGTTCGGCGGCAGCTCGACGTACATCCCGCTCAAGGTGAACCAGGCGGGCGTCATCCCCGTCATCTTCGCCTCGTCGCTGCTGTACCTGCCGGCCATGGCCGCGCAGTTCAACCAGAACAGCGACTCCAAGTGGGTCCAGTGGATCAACGACTACCTGGTCCGCGGCAGCCACCCGCTGTACATGATCACGTTCTTCCTCCTGATCGTCTTCTTCACCTACTTCTACGTCTCGATCACCTTCAACCCCCAAGAGGTGGCGGACAACATGAAGAAGTACGGCGGCTTCATCCCCGGGATCCGGGCGGGCAAGCCGACCGAGGACTACCTGTCCTACGTCCTGTCCCGCATCACCGCGCCGGGTGCGCTCTACCTGGGCCTGATCGCCCTGATCCCGCTGATCGCGTTCGTCTTCATCAACGCGAACCAGAACTTCCCCTTCGGCGGCACGTCGATCCTCATCATGGTGGGCGTCGCGCTGGACACGGTGAAGCAGATCGAGAGCCAGCTCCAGCAGCGCAACTACGAAGGGTTCCTGCGGTAAATGAGGCTGATCATGATGGGCCCCCCGGGCGCGGGCAAGGGGACCCAGGCGAAGTTCGTCGCCGAGCACTTCGGGATCCCCGCGATCTCGACCGGCGACATCTTCCGGGCGAACGTGTCCGAGGGCACGCCGCTGGGCATCGAGGCCAAGCGCTACATGGACGCGGGTGACTACGTCCCCGACGAGGTCACGAACCTCATGGTCCGCAACCGGATCGACGAGAAGGACGCCGAGCCCGGCTTCCTCCTCGACGGCTACCCGCGCACCCTGGCCCAGGTCGAGGAGCTCGACGGGATGATCAAGTTCACCGGTCACTCCCTCGACGCCGTCGTCGTGCTCACCGTGGACGCCGACGAGATCGTCGGGCGGCTGCTGCAGCGTGCACAGGTCGAGGGCCGGGCGGACGACACCGAGGACGTCATCCGCCGTCGCCAGGAGATCTACGCCGAGCAGACCGAGCCCCTGATCGGGGTCTACCGCGACCGCGGGATCCTCATCGAGGTCGACGGCATGGGCGAGGTCGCCGAGGTCACCCAGCGCATCTTCGAGGCGCTGGACGTCATCACCGAGAGCTGAACGGAGCTCCTCGTGGCCTTCCGCGACCGCGGCATCGAGATCAAGACCCCCGACCAGATCGCCGGCATGCGCCGGGCGGGCCTGGTCGTGGGGGAGACCCTCGAGCTGCTGCGCTCCTCGGTGCGCGCCGGCATCAGCACCGGTGAGCTCGACGCGATCGCCGAGGACAACATCCGGTCCTCCGGCGCCACCCCGTCCTTCAAGGGCTACCACGGTTTCCCGGGGTCGATCTGCGCCTCGGTGAACGACGAGGTGGTGCACGGCATCCCGGGGGAGCGGGTGCTCGCCGAGGGCGACGTCATCTCCATCGACTGCGGTGCCATCGTGGACGGCTGGCACGGCGACGCGGCGATCACCGTCGCGGTCGGTCCCGTTCCTGACGAGGTGACCGAGCTGATGCGCGTCACCGAGGAGGCCATGTGGCGCGGGATCGCCGCGGCCCGGCTCGGCGGACGGGTCACGGACATCTCGCACGCCGTGGAGAGCCACGTGCGCGCCCAGGGTGCCTACGGCATCCTCGAGGACTACGTCGGCCACGGCATCGGCTCGGCCATGCACCAGCCGCCCAACGTGCCGAACTTCGGCCGTCCGGGCCGCGGGCCCAAGCTCGTCGAGGGACTGGCGCTCGCGGTCGAGCCGATGATCACCCTCGGCGGCAAGGACACCGTCGTGCTGGACGACGACTGGACCGTCATCACCGGCGACGGCTCGTGGGCCGCGCACTTCGAGCACACCTTCACCCTGACCCCGCGAGGCGCGTGGGTGCTGACCGCGCTCGATGGCGGCGAGGCGGCCCTCGGTCGCCTGGGCGTGCCCTTCGGCGGCTCCTGAGGGGCCGAGGGACGCGGCGTCCCGCAGGGTGCTTCTCGCGCCGGTTCGACCTCGGCCCCCGCGCCGTGGGAGGATGGGTGCACCAGGAGGGGAGTATTCCCGTCACGGTGGTGTCGTCAGTACGGCCCGGGCCCAGCCCGGACCCGGTGCCACCGGCTCGGTACGCCGAGCGGAAGAGACCTCCGGAGAAGTGACCCGTCGGCGCAGCACCTGCGTCGACGCTGCCGACAGCTCCGGAAGAAGGTTCGCCCGTTGAATTCCATTCTCGGTGACTCGGTCGCCTCCCCGCTCGTGTGGGGCATCACCCTGGTCGTCACGATCGGGGCCCTCTTCGTCGACCTCGTGGTCATCGCCCGGCGACCGCACGAGCCGACGATGGGCGAGGTGAGCCGTCACCTGGCGTTCTTCGTCGGGCTGGCCGTGCTCTTCGGGCTCGCGCTGTGGATCTTCGCCGAGCCGCACGCGCTCTCGCCCAGCCCCGGCCCGGAGTTCTTCGCCGGCTGGCTGACGGAGTACTCGCTGTCGATCGACAACCTGTTCATCTTCATCATCATCATGGCGAACTTCTCGGTACCCCGGCAGTACCAGCAGACCGCCCTGATGATCGGCATCGTGCTGGCCCTGGTCATGCGCGGCCTGTTCATCGTCGTCGGCGCCGCGGCCATCAACCAGTTCAGCTGGATCTTCTACGTCTTCGGCGCGTTCCTGCTCTGGACAGCGGTCAAGCTGGCCAAGGAGGGCGCCAACGACGACGACGAGGAGGAGTACGAGGAGAACCGCCTGGTGCGGTTCGCCGAGCGCCACCTGCCGGCCACCAGCGAGTGGAACGGAACGAAGCTCTTCAGCGTGGAGAACGGCAAGCGCCTGATCACGCCGATGTTCCTGGTCGTGCTCACCCTGGGCACCACCGACCTGCTCTTCGCCCTCGACTCGATCCCCGCGATCTACGGCCTGACCTCCGACCCCTACATCGTGTTCACCGCCAACGTGTTCGCGCTGATGGGCCTGCGCCAGCTGTACTTCCTCATCGGAGGGCTGCTCCAGCGGCTCATCTACCTCTCCTACGGCCTGGCCGTGCTGCTCGGCTTCATCGGCGTGAAGCTGGTGCTGCACGCGATGCACGAGAACGAGCTGCCGTTCATCAACGGCGGCGAGCACATCGAGTGGGCGCCCGACATCCCGATCTGGCTGTCGCTGGTCATCATCGTCGGCACCCTCGCGGTCACCGCGATCGTCAGCCTGGCGGTGTCGCGCAACATGACGCAGGCCGAGATCGAGAAGAAGACGATCTCGCTCGGCGACGCCGAGGACGCCTGATCCACGGAATAGCGGCCACCTCGTCCGTGGTTGTGGTGGGGTGAGCCCGCGATTCCCGACCCTGTCCGTCCTCGACCTCGTCCCGGTCCGCAGCGACCAGGCCTCGGCCGACGCGGTGGCGGCGACGCTCGACCTGGCCCGCGCGGCCGACGAGCTCGGCTACCGCCGCTACTGGGTGGCCGAGCACCACAACATGCCGGCGGTCGCCGCGACGAACCCTCCGGTGATGATGGCCCTGCTGGCCGGCGCCACCGGGAGGATCCGGGTCGGTTCCGGGGGAGTGATGCTCCCCAACCACGCCCCCCTGGTGGTGGCCGAGCAGTTCGCGCTCCTCGAGGCGGCGTTCCCCGGCCGGATCGACCTCGGCATCGGCCGGGCCCCCGGCAGCGACCCGGTCACGAGCTACGCGCTGCGGCACGGGGCGGGCGGGGTCGACGACGACGCGGTCTCCCGCTTCCCCGACTACGTCGACGACCTCGTGGCGATGATGGGTGCCGAGGGCGTGTCCGTGGGGCTCCGGGGGCGCAGCTACCCGCTGCGGGCGACCCCGGTCGCCACCTCGGTGCCGGAGCTCTGGCTGCTGGGCTCGTCGGACTACTCCGCGCGGCTGGCCGCCGAGAAGGGCCTGCCATACGTCTTCGCCCACCACTTCTCCGGGCAGGGCACCGCGGAGGCGCTGTCGCTCTACCGATCGTCGTTCCGTCCCTCGCCCGAGCTGCCCGGGCCCCGCACGTTCCTCACCGTCAACGCGGTCGTCGCCCCCACCACGGAGGAGGCCGAGCGGCTCGCCCTCCCGCAGCTCCTGGCCATGGTGGCGCTGCGCACCGGCCAGCCGTTGGCGGCCCAGCGGCTGGTCGAGGAGGCCGAGAAGGTCGAGCTGCCGGAGGCGCACCGCGACATCGTGGACGCGATGCGGACGCGCTGGGTCATCGGGTCTCCCGCGCAGGCGCGGGCCCGGATCGCCGAGCTCGCCGCGACGTACGACGTCGACGAGGTGATGGTGCACCCGGTCGCCGGGGCGTACGTCGGCACCGAGCCCGCGCAGGCGCCGGCCCGGCAGGAGACGCTGCGGCTGCTCGCGCCCTGACGGGGCGGCTCCTAGCACGATTCGTGTTTCCGGAGCGTTTCCCACTAAACTGGCGTGTCGGCCCAACGTGGGTCTGTTTCGTGGTGCCTCGCGGCTGCCCGGACCACCGTCAGAAAGCTCTCCGGAGCCTCGGACGTGCCCGGGAAATGAGGTCCACGGGACGGCTGCACGAGGTCCACCCGCCACCCGTGGCGGGAGGTTCCCGGGCCACCTGGTCCCGGCCGATCCGGGAGCAGTGCAGCAACGGTAGACCGCCGCCCCTCACCGGGGTGGAACGACCAACAGATTGTGGAGGACATGCCGAAGAAAGAAGGCGTGATCGAGATCGAGGGCACCGTCGTGGAGGCCCTGCCGAATGCCATGTTCCGCGTCGAGCTGAGCAACGGGCACAAGGTTCTCGCCCACATCAGCGGCAAGATGCGTCAGCACTACATCCGGATCCTCCCCGAGGACCGCGTGGTGGTGGAGCTCTCGCCGTACGACCTCACGCGAGGTCGGATCGTCTACCGCTACAAGTAGCAGCCAGCCGAACGCTTCGAGCAGAAGCGCAGAAAGGACCTCCTCGTGAAGGTCAAGCCGAGTGTCAAGCCGATCTGTGACAAGTGCAAGGTGATCCGTCGCCACGGCCGCGTCATGGTGATCTGCGAGAACCCGCGCCACAAGCAGCGCCAGGGCTGATCCCAGCGCCGCAGCACAACTGAACACCCCAACGTGATCGCTTGGCCCGTCACCTGACGAGCCGAACCACCTCCGGAGCAGAGGCCGGAGCCCACCCGACGAGGAGTGGGACGCGACACGACCAGACACCTCTGTGATACCCGAAGGGACACCGCCACCACATGGCACGCCTCGTTGGTGTCGACCTGCCGCGCGACAAGCGCATCGAGGTCGCACTCACCTACATCTACGGCATCGGCCGTACCCGCGCCCAGCAGCTGCTGGAGACCACCGGGGTCAGCCCCGACCTCCGCGTCCACCAGCTGGGTGACGAAGAGCTGGTCAAGCTGCGCGACGCGATCGAAGCCAACTTCAAGATCGAGGGTGACCTCCGTCGTGAGGTCCAGGCCGACATCCGCCGCAAGATCGAGATCGGCAGCTACCAGGGTCGCCGCCACCGCATGGGCCTCCCGGTCCGCGGCCAGCGCACCAAGACCAACGCGCGTACCCGCAAGGGCCCCAAGCGCACGGTTGCCGGCAAGAAGAAGGCCAAGTGACGTCTCGCCCCCCGGCGAGCCACTGACCTCTCGAACTCTTTAGACCAGCTACTTCAGGAGATACTGCATGCCTCCCAAGAGCCGCACAGCGGCTGGCGCCAAGAAGGTGCGCCGCAAGGAGAAGAAGAACGTCGCCCAGGGCGAGGCTCACATCAAGAGCACGTTCAACAACACCATCGTCACGATCACCGACCCCACCGGTGCCGTGATCTCGTGGGCCTCTGCCGGCACCGTCGGCTTCAAGGGCTCGCGCAAGTCCACCCCGTTCGCCGCGCAGATGGCCGCCGAGGCTGCCGGACGCCGGGCGATGGAGCACGGGATGAAGAAGATCGACGTCTTCGTCAAGGGTCCGGGTTCGGGCCGCGAGACGGCGATCCGTTCGCTGGGTGCGATCGGCCTCGAGGTCGGCACCATCCAGGACGTCACCCCCACGCCCCACAACGGATGCCGGCCGCCCAAGCGTCGCCGCGTCTGATCGCCCGAACCGAACAGGAGACTTTGAGATATGGCCCGCTACACCGGCCCCATGACCAAGAAGTCGCGCCGTCTCGGCGTCGACCTCGTGGGCGGCGACTCGGCGTTCGAGCGTCGTCCCTACCCGCCCGGCCAGCACGGCCGCGGCCGCATCAAGGAGAGCGAGTACCTCCTCCAGCTTCGTGAGAAGCAGAAGGCGCGCATCTCCTACGGCATCCTCGAGAAGCAGTTCCACCGCTACTACGTCGAGGCGTCGCGTCGCCCCGGCAAGACCGGTGACAACCTGCTGCAGCTGCTCGAGTGCCGTCTCGACAACGTGGTCTACCGCGCCGGGTTCGCCCGCACGCGTCGCCACGCCCGTCAGCTCGTCGTCCACGGCCACTTCAAGGTGAACGGCAAGAAGGTCGACATCCCGTCCTTCCAGGTCACCGCCCACGACGTCATCGACGTCCGGGAGAAGTCGCTGGAGATGACCCCGTTCATCGTGGCTCGCGAGACCCACGGCGAGCGCGTCGTCCCCGCGTGGCTCGAGGCGATCCCGTCGCGCATGCGCATCCTGGTGCACCAGCTCCCGATCCGGGCCCAGATCGACATCCCGGTCCAGGAGCAGCTGATCGTCGAGTACTACTCGAAGAAGTAACCGGGGGACCGCGCCGGTCTCACCCGTCTCGGGCGCCGGCGCGGTCATCCACTTCCTTTTCAACCACGCAGTTCGGGCCCGTCAAATAGCGGGTGGGCCCGGAAAGGAAAGAAATAGTGCTCATCGCACAGCGCCCCACCCTGTCGGAAGAGACCGTCGACGAGTTCCGCTCGCGGTTCGTCATCGAGCCTCTCGAGCCCGGCTTCGGTTACACGCTCGGCAACTCGCTGCGTCGCACCCTCCTGTCGTCGATCCCCGGTGCCTCGGTCACCAGCATCAAGGTCGACACCGTCCTCCACGAGTTCTCGACCATCGAGGGCGTCAAGGAGGACGTCACCGAGATCATCCTCAACCTGAAGGGTCTGGTCGTCTCCTCCGAGCACGACGAGCCCGTGACGATGTACCTCCGCAAGTCGGGCGCCGGTGACGTCACCGCCGCCGACATCGCGCCGCCGGCCGGTGTCGAGGTGCACAACCCCGACCTGAAGATCGCCACCCTGTCCGACAAGGGCAAGCTGGAGATGGAGCTGGTCGTCGAGCGTGGTCGTGGCTACGTCTCCGCGGTGCAGAACAAGGGCGCCGACAACGAGATCGGCCGGATGCCGGTCGACTCGATCTACAGCCCCGTCCTGAAGGTCACCTACAAGGTCGAGGCCACCCGAGTCGAGCAGCGCACCGACTTCGACAAGCTGGTCATCGACGTCGAGACCAAGCCGTCGATCCGTCCCCGCGACGCGATCGCCTCGGCCGGCAAGACCCTGGTCGAGCTGTTCGGCCTCGCCCGCGAGCTGAACGTCGAGGCCGAGGGCATCGACATCGGCCCGTCGCCCGTCGACGAGCAGCTCGCTGCCGACCTCGCCCTCCCGGTCGAGGACCTGCAGCTGACCGTCCGCTCCTACAACTGCCTCAAGCGCGAGGGCATCCACACCGTGGGTGAGCTCATCAGCCGCTCGGAGCAGGACCTGCTCGACATCCGCAACTTCGGCGCCAAGTCGATCGACGAGGTCAAGGCCAAGCTGGTCGAGATGGGCCTGTCCCTCAAGGACAGCGCGCCCGGCTTCGACCCGCACGCTGCCCTGGCGGCGTACGGCGACGACGACGACGACGCGTTTGTCGAGGACGAGCAGTACTGATCACGGTGCGGGGCGGCCGGTGACGGCCGCCCCGTCCACCCAAACCGACCGGCGCCCGCCGGTCGTCTACCCCGGTACCTGACACGGCCGGAGAGAAAAGAGAGAAGCAATGCCCACTCCCAAGAAGGGTGCCCGCCTCGGCGGCAGCCCGGCCCACCAGAAGCTGATCGTCTCGAACCTGGCCACCGCCCTGTTCGAGCACGGCCGGATCACCACCACCGAGGCCAAGGCGCGCGTGCTGCGCCCGGTCGCGGAGAAGCTGATCACCAAGGCCAAGAAGGGCGACCTGCACAACCGCCGCGAGGTCCTCAAGACCATCCGCGACAAGGGTGTCGTGCACGTGCTGTTCACCGAGATCGCCCCGACCTTCGCCGAGCGTCCGGGTGGCTACACGCGGATCACGAAGATCGGCCCGCGCAAGGGTGACAACGCCCCCATGGCCGTCATCGAGCTGGTGACCGAGGCGTACGCGCCGAAGCCGTCCACCGCCAAGGCCAAGAAGGCGGAGTCGCCGAAGGCCGCTCCGGTCGAGGAGACCCCGGCCGAGGACACCACCGAGGCTCCGGCCGAGGGGGCCCAGGCCGAGGAGACCCCGGCGGAGGAGACCACCGCCGAGGCCGACGCCACGGACGAGGCTCCCGCCGAGGAGACCGAGGACAAGGCCTGACCACAGGCCCTGCCCAGCACGTCGCGAAGGCCCGTCACCCCCGGGGGTGGCGGGCCTTCGTCGTGCCCGGCCGGCGCGAATCGCCTCGGTGAGGGATGCGGGAGCAGCGACATGCGCGATAGGCAGGAGGGAGCGCCCGGGGGGCGTCTCCGGGCCGCCCCGACCCAGGAGGCCTGTCATGGTCCGTCGGCTCCTCACGCTCGTGCTGCTGGCTCTGCTGCTCGTCCCGTTCGCGCCCGCGCAGGCGAACCGTGCCGGGGACATCTACTCGAAGGACCACTTCGACAACCCCTACTCCTTCGACGACGACGGATGCGGCTTCACCTTCCACGTCGAGGGCCGGGTCCGCGGGTACGAGGTCATCTACAACGTCCCCGGCTCGCACGGGCAGGCCTTCCTCGACGACAACCGGTACCGGTTCCGTGAGACCTGGACGAACCCGGACAACGGCCGCACCGCGACCGTGACCGGCGCCGCTCACTTCCGCGAGATCAGCGCCACGCACGTCCGCGGCGACGTCTGGGACTTCGTCTCGGTGACCACCGGTCGACCCTTCACGGTGCGGGGGAGCAGGGGTGGCGTGGTGCTGTCCGACCACGGCCGGATCGTCGAGAAGACCCGCTTCGACACGCTCGGTGACTCCCAGCCGGGCGGCGAGGTCATCGACTCGCGGATCCTGCGGATCAGCGGGCACTTCCCGTCGTACGCGCCGGACTTCGACTTCTGCGCCCTCGCGGAGCGGGTCGTCGGCTGACGGGGCGGATCAGTGCCGGCCGCCCCAGGCCCGGTCGACCAGGTTGGTCGCCTCGGTGCGGGTGAGCCCGAGCCGGCGCGCGGTGGCGACGTACGCCGCCGCGGCGTCGGCGGCCGCCCCTGAACCGGCTGCGGGCGAAGAGGCCACGAACGTGCCACGCCGGCCCTCGGTGACCACGACCCCGTCGCCCTCCAGCTCGCGGTAGACCCGGGCGACCGTGTTGGCCGCCAGGTGCAGCTCGGCCGCGAGCGCGCGCACGGTGGGCAGCCTGGTCCCGGGGCCGAGGTCGCCCGAGGCGACCCGGCTCGCGAGCTGGGTGCGCAGCTGCTCGTAGGGCGGCGTGCCCGACGAGGGGTCGATCGGGTGCACGTCCATGAGACGGACCCTAGCCGTTGTTCACACCACCGGGCCGATGCGACAGAGTCCTCCCATGGATCGTGACGTGCTGGTGGTGGGCGAGGCCTTGGTCGACATCGTGAACGCCGCGGACGGCGACATCAAGGAGTACGCCGGGGGGAGCGCGGCCAACGTGGCCGTCGCCCTGGCTCGGCTGGGGCGGCCGGTGCGGTTCGCGACCAGCTTCGCCGACGACGAGCACGGTCGGCTGATCGGCGCGCACCTCGAGGACGCGGGTGTGCGGCTGGCCTCCGACCCGGGAGCGGTGGAGCGCACGTCGACGGCCGAGGCCACGATCGGCGTGGACGGCGCCGCGGACTACGAGTTCGACCTCGAGTGGCGCCTGAACCCGGTCACCGACGAGTCGGAGCCGCTGGTGGTCCACACCTGCTCGCTGGGCGCAGTCCTCGCCCCCGGTGCCGACGACGTCTTCGCGCTGCTCGACCGGCTGCGGGCGGTGGCGACCATCAGCTACGACGTCAACGCCCGGCCGGCGATCACCGGCACCGGGCCCGACCTGGTCGACCGGGTCGAGCGGATGGCGGGGATCGCGGACCTGGTCAAGGCGTCCGACGAGGACCTCGAGGCGCTGTACCCGCAGCTGGACCTGGTGAAGGCCGCGCGCCGGCTGCTCTCCCTGGGGCCGACGGCGGTCGTGGTGACGCGGGGTGGCGAGGGGGCGACGTGGGTCGGGTCCGACGAGGTCGTCGACGTCGCCTCGCGGGAGGTGGAGGTGGCCGACACGATCGGTGCCGGCGACACGTTCGGCGCGGCCCTGCTGGACGCGTTGTGGGAAGCCGGGCGGCTGGGTGCCCAGCAGCGGGAGTCGCTGGCCGGGCTGGGGCGCGAGGAGATCGAGCGGCTGCTGGGCCACGCCGCGCACGCGGCCGCGGTGACCGTGTCGCGCCCGGGCGCCGACCCGCCGTACCGGCACGAGCTGCCGGGCCTGCTGTAGCCCGTCAGGACGTCCCGGGCGACAGCCAGGCGTGCACGAGGGGGACGACGGACGCGCCCTCGCCGCTCGCGGCCGCGACTCGCTTCATCGAGCCGGAGCGCAGGTCGCCGACCACGAAGACCCCCGGCACTGTGGTGGCCAGGTTGTCCGGGGGCAGACCCCCGACCCAGTGGGCCCGGGGGACGTCGCGACCGGTGAGCACGAACCCCTTGTCGTCGAGGGCGACCGAGTCGGGCAGCCACCCGCATCGCGGCTCGGCCCCGAGCAGCAGGAACAGCCCGCGTGCCTCGCGCCGCTCGACGGTCCCGGTGGTGGTGTCGCGGACGTCGAGCCAGTCCAGCCGCCCGTCGCCGCCGGCGCCCACGACCTCCGAGCACGGCTGCACGGTGATCCGTGAGCTGTAGCGGATCTCGTTGACGAGGTAGCTCGACATCGTCTCCTCGAGCCCGGGTCGGCGGACCAGGATCGTGACCGACGCGGCGAACCGGGCCAGGTGGATCGCCGCCTGGCCGGCGGAGTTCCCGCCACCGACGACCACGACGTCGTACCCCTCCATCTCGCGCGCGGCGGTCATCGCGCTGCCGTAGAAGACCCCGAGGCCGGTGAGGTCGTCGATGCCGGGTGCGTGCAGCTTGCGGTAGGAGACCCCGGCCGCGACCACGACGGCCCGGGCGCGCACGTCCCCGCCGTCGGTGCGCAGCACGTGGGGCGTGCCGTCGTCACCGGGCTCGAGGGCGGTGACCTCCCAGCCGGTGAAGAAGCGGGTGCCGAAGCGGATCGCCTGGTTGCGGGCGCGCTGCGCGAGCCGCATCCCGGAGATGCCGCGCGGGAAGCCGAGGTAGTTGCGGATCATCGAGCTGGTGCCGGCCTGGCCGCCGACCGCCTCCGCCTCGATCACGACGGTGGAGAGCCCCTCGGAGGCGCCGTAGACCGCCGCCGCGAGCCCGGCCGGGCCGGCGCCGACGATCGCGAGGTCGACCACGGTGTCGACGTCGATGTCCTCCGGGCGGCCGTAGACGGTGACGGCGACGTCGCGCACGCTGCGCGGGGAGATCGGCGGCTTGTCCAGGGCCTGCACGAGCGGGTACGACGGCTCGCCGTCCACGTCGGTGAGGATCTCGCGAGCGGTGTCGCTGTCCGGGGCGTAGACCCGGTTGGGCATCCCCATGCGGTCCAGGAAGTCGCGGATCGCCAGGGTGAGGGCATCGGTCGTGGGCGACACGATGCGCACGCTGTCGACCTCCGGTGCGGCGACCGTCGAGCCCCAGTCCGACAGCAGCTCGGTGACCGCGGTGTGGAACTCCTCGTCCCGCGGCCCGCGGGGCATCAGCAGGTAGGCGTCGTACTTGCCCTTGGCCAGGCCCTCGCGCAGCCCGGGGGCGTCGGCGAGGAAGCGCGACCAGTGCGCCGCGACCATCCGGCGGGCGGTGGGGACCGCCGCCCGCCACCGCCCGAAGGCCTCGAGGACCGAGGCGTCCGGGAGCACCGACTCGGCGATGAACAGCGCGACCGGCTGTCCCTCGTCACGCAGGCGACGGGCGAGGTCCTCGGCGGCGGTCGCGCTGGTGACCGCGTGGAGGTCGTAGTCGCGGGCGTAGCGCCCGAACTCGTCGAGCAGGTGGTCGGCGTTCTCCTCCGAGACCAGGAGGACGGCGGGCTGGCGTGGCCGGTCACTCACATCGCGATCGTAGGCGAGGTCGCCGCACCGGCGCCCGGTCGCCCTTTGGCAGGATGCGGTGCGTGCGGATCCGGATCGACCTCGCCTACGACGGCACCGACTTCCACGGCTGGGCGACCCAGCCCCGGTTGCGGACCGTCCAGGGCGTGCTCGAGGCCGCGCTGGCCACGGCGCTGCGCGTCCCCGACGCGGCCGTGGTGTGCGCCGGCCGCACGGACACCGGGGTGCACGCCCGCGGCCAGGTCACCCACCTCGACCTCGAACCGGAGGTCCTCGCCGCGTCGGCCGGACGCTCCGACGCCCCGGCCACCGAGGCCCTGCTGCGCCGGCTCAACGGCATCCTCCCGGCCGACGTGCGGGTACGCCGCGTGGCCGAGGCCGCGGACGGGTTCGACGCCCGCTTCTCGGCGCTGTGGCGCCGCTACGCCTACCGGGTCGCGGACCTGCCGGGGACCGTCGACCCGCTCACGCGCCGGCACGTGCTGGCCTGGTCCCGCCCGCTCGACCTCGACGTGGTCAACGAGGCCTCGGCCCTGCTTCTTGGGGAGCACGACTTCGCCTCCTTCTGCAAGCGACGCGAGGGTGCCACCACGATCCGCACGCTGCTCGACCTCGCGTGGGAGCGGGACGCGGACGGCGTCGCGGTCGCGACGGTCCGGGCCGACGCGTTCTGCCACAGCATGGTGCGTGCCCTGGTCGGATGCCTGCTCGCCATCGGTGAGGGCCGGCGTCCCGTGTCGTGGGCGGCCGAGGTGCTGCGCGCGCGGGTCCGCGACCCCGCCGTGACGGTCGCGCACGCCCACGGGCTCACGCTCGAGGAGGTCGGCTACCCCGCCGACGACGCGCTCGCCCGCAGGGCCGAGCAGACCCGGGCCAGGAGGAGCAGCGATGGATGAGCACTACTTCAGCGCCGACCCGTCGGTGCCGTTCAGGCGCGCGCCCGTGCACGCGGCAGTGTGGGGTCACGACCTCGAGCTGACCAGCGGCTCCGGCGTCTTCGCGCAGGGCCGGCTCGACATCGGCACGGCCGTGCTGTTCCGCGAGACCGAGCCTCCGTCCGGGGGACGGGTCCTCGACCTCGGCTGCGGCTACGGTGTCATCGGCCTCGCGGTCGCGGTGGCCGTGCCGGAGTCCGTTGTCACCGCCGTCGACGTCAACGAGCGCGCGGTGCTGCTGGCCCGGGAGAACGCCGCCGCGCTCGGTGTGGCGGACCGCTACACCGCGACCACGCCGGAGGGGGTCGCCGCGGACGCGTCGTACGACGAGATCTGGTCGAACCCCCCGATCCGGATCGGCAAGGACGCCCTGCACGACCTCCTGCTCACCTGGCTGCCGCGGCTGGTGCCCGGCGGCCGGGCCGTGATGGTGGTCGGCAAGAACCTGGGGGCCGACTCCCTCCAGCGCTGGCTGGGGGAGCAGGGCTACCCGACCGAGCGGCTCGCCAGCGCGAAGGGATTCCGCGTGCTGGAGAGCCGTCGGCCGGCATAGGCCGCACGCCGCTCAGCAGCACGCGGTCGCGGACGGCACGAGCTCGCAGCTCGACGTGCCGCAGCACCCGCAGGTGGACCCCTCCGGGACCTCGCCGAAGGTCTCGGCGTCCTCGAGGACCGTGTAGATCTCCCAGCGCTCGCCGTTGGGCGCCCCCTGGACCCAGAACTTGTCCTGCTTGGCGTAGCAGCAGGTCGTGCCGCGCTCGTCGACCGAGGCGAGTCCCGCCGCCGCGAGCCGGGTCTGCTCCGCGTCGACGGTGTCCACGTCGGCCACCTCGACGCCGAGGTGGTTGACCGAGCCGCCCTGGCCGGGGTTCTCGATGAGCACGAGCTTCAGGGGCGGCTCGACGACCGCGAAGTTGGCGTAGCCGGGCCTGGTCTTGGCCGGCTCGACGCCGAACAGGGAGGTGTAGAAGGCGATCGAGGCGTCGAGGTCGTCGACGTTGAGGGCCAGCTGGAGACGGGACGTGCGGGACATGGGTGGACCTCCATAGATATTGATGACTGTCTATGTCCGATGTTGCACCAGACATAGACGCCTGTCAACATAGATGCATGTCGAAGTCCTCGATCGAGCTGACACCGGTCCAGACCGTGGCGTGCTGCTCGCCGCTGGTCCGCGAGCCCCTGAGCCAGGAGCAGGCCGAGGCGATCTCGCCGCTGATCAAGGCGCTGGCCGACCCGGTCCGGTTGCGGCTGCTGTCGCTGGTGGCCTCCCACGCCGGCGGCGAGGCGTGCGTCTGCGACCTGCAGGACGCCTTCGACCTCTCCCAGCCCACGATCAGCCACCACCTCAAGGTGCTGCACGAGGTGGGACTGCTCGACCGCGAGAAGCGCGGTGTGTGGGTCTACTACCGAGTCGTCGACGGCGCGCTGCGCGGCGTCGGCGCCCTCCTCGGCGGCGTCGCGCGGTGACGCTCGCGCGCCGGGCGGTGGCCGAGCTCGTCGGCACCGCCTTCCTCGTGGGCGCCGTCATCGGCTCGGGAATCGCTGCGTCGCGGCTGTCCCCGGACGACGTCGGGCTCCAGCTGCTCGAGAACAGCCTGGTCACCGGCGCGGCCCTGGTCGCGCTGATCCTGGCCCTCCAGCCGGTCTCGGCCGCCTTCAACCCGGTGGTCACGCTCGTCGAGCGTGCGCTCGGCCTCGTCACCACGCGCGACGTGCTTCTCCTCGTGCCTGCCCAGCTCGTGGGCGGCGTCGTCGGCGCGATGGTCGCGAACCTGATGTTCGGCCTCGACGCCGTCTCGGTCTCCGGCCACGAACGCACCGGTGGGGACCTGTGGCTCGGTGAGGTGGTGGCGACGCTGGGCCTGGTGACGGTCATCTTCGGCAGCATCCGCACCGGGCGGGTCGAGACGATCGCGTACGCCGTCGGCGGCTACATCACGGCGGCGTACTGGTTCACCAGCTCCACCAGCTTCGCCAACCCCGCGGTGACGATCGCCCGGATGCTCTCCGACACCTTCGCCGGGATCGCCCCCGCGTCGGTGCCGATGTTCGTGCTCATGCAGCTGGTCGGTGGCGTCCTCGCCCTCGGCCTCGTCCACCTCGTCTTCCCCCGACCCGAGAGGGTGTCGTGATGAACGACCGGCCCACCGTCCTGTTCGTCTGCGTCCACAACGCCGGCCGCTCGCAGATGGCCGCCGGCTACCTGCAGCACCTCGCCGGCGACCGGATCCAGGTCCTCTCGGCGGGCTCGGTGCCTGCGGGGCGGGTCAACCCCGTCGCGGTGGAGGCGATGGCCGAGGAGGGCATCGACATCACCGCCGCCACGCCCAAGGTGCTCACCACCGAGGCCGTGCGGGAGTCCGACGTCGTGGTCACGATGGGCTGCGGCGACGCGTGCCCGTTCTTCCCCGGCAAGCGATACGAGGACTGGCCGCTGGACGACCCGGCAGGCCAGGGGATCGAGGCGGTGCGTCCGATCCGCGACCAGATCCGCACCCGGATCGAGACCCTGGTCACGGAGCTGCTCGGCGGCTGAGGGACCGAGGTTCGGCCCCCGACCGGTGCGGGCAGGATGGACCCATGACCTACGAAGCAGCCGAGAACCGCTACGACACCGACGCGACCGGCATGGAGTACCGCTTCACCGGCCGCAGCGGCCTGAAGCTCCCCGCGCTCTCGCTCGGGCTGTGGCAGAACTTCGGTGACGACCGGCCGGAGGAGACCCAGCGGGCCATCCTGCGTCGGGCCTTCGACCGCGGCGTCACCCACTTCGACCTCGCCAACAACTACGGTCCGCCCTACGGCCGTGCCGAGGAGAACTTCGGGCGCTACCTCAAGGACGACCTCGCGCCCTACCGCGACGAGCTGGTCATCTCCACGAAGGCCGGCTACGACATGTGGCCCGGCCCCTACGGCCAGGGTGGCGGCTCGCGCAAGTACGTCCTCGCCTCGCTCGACCAGTCGCTGACCCGGATGGGGCTCGACTACGTCGACATCTTCTACAGCCACCGCTTCGACCCCGAGACGCCGGTCGAGGAGACGATGACGGCGCTCGACCACGCCGTGCGTCAGGGCAAGGCGCTGTACGCCGGCATCTCGTCGTACTCCCCGGAGAAGACCCGCGAGGCCGCCACCATCGCCCGTGAGCTCGGCACGCCCCTGCTGATCCACCAGCCGTCGTACTCCATGCTCAACCGCTGGATCGAGGAGGGCCTGCTCGACGAGCTCGAGCAGCAGGGCATGGGCTGCATCGTGTTCACCGCGCTGGCCCAGGGGCTGCTGACCGACCGCTACCTCGACGGCGTGCCGAAGGACTCGCGGGCCGCGCGCAGCGACTCCACCATCCCCGGCGAGCACCTCGACGAGAAGGTGCTCGGGCACGTCCGCCGGCTCAACGAGATCGCGTCGGCCCGCGGCCAGAAGCTGGCCCAGCTCGCGCTCCAGTGGGCGCTGCGCGACCCCCGGGTGACCTCCGCGGTCATCGGCGCGAGCTCGGTCGAGCAGCTCGACACCAACCTCGACGCACTGGCCTTCCCGGCGCTGAGCGCTGAGGAGCTGGCCCAGATCGACCAGAGCGCGGTCGACGCCGGCATCAACCTCTGGGCCAGGTCGACCGAGCACTGAGCGGCTCGTCGGAGTCACCGGTGGACCGGTGACTCCGACGGTCCTCAGTCCCCGCGGCCGTCCTCCCACAGCGTGCAGCCGACCAGCACGAGCACGGCGAGCAGCCCGCCGGCCACGACGTCGATGACGTAGTGCTCGCCGTAGTAGACCAACGCGGTGGACATCGCGACCGGGTAGGCCAGCAGCAACCAGCGCCAGCGCGAGCGCAGCCGCTGCACGGCGTAGATCGAGATCAGGAAGGTCATGCCGGCGTGGAGCGACGGCATCGCGGCCACCGGGTTGCCGATGCCCTGCAGGGCCACGCCGACGTGGTCGATGCCGAGGTCCGCCCAGCCTCGCCCGGTGAGCCGCTCGACGTGGGAGGGCAGGTAGCCCTCGTCCGCGGCCAGCCACGGCGGGGCCATCGGGTAGAGGATGTAGACCACGAGGGCGGCGAAGTTGATCGTCACGTAGCGCCGCATCCAGCGGACCCACTCGACCCGGTTGCGGACCCACAGCACCGCTGCGATCGTCAGCCCCGCCAGGAAGTGCGAGGTGTAGACCGTGGTGAAGGCGACGTCGTACCACCGCGGTGGCGAGCCGGGCAGGCACGGTTCGCCGCACCAGGCGTCCTGCAGCCGCTGGGTCGGCGTCTCCCCGCGGCCCAGCCAGGTGTCGACCGAGACCGGCATCGAGAAGTGCGGGGCGAACCCGAGGTCGTCGGTGAGCCCGCGGCTGTAGAAGTAGAGCATCAGCCCGACCAGGGGCGGCCACCAGTCCAGCAGGAAGTTCAGGTGGTAGCGCGGGTGCGCCTCCACGTGCCAGGCGATGGTGCCCAGCCACAGCCAGAGGAACACCGGGACGGTCCCCTTCGGGATGCCGAGGAGCTCCGACCAGGCGATGAAGGCCAGGGCGTAGACCAGCATCGCGCCGGTGCGTGCCCACGGCCTCGTGACCGGGGTCCGGTCGACGAGCTCCGCGTCCGCGAGGTGGTCGGGCCCCGTCTGCATGACCCCGATCCTAGGAAACCGGGGCGCGGAGCCACGTCACCCGAATTGATCACACCCGTCGCAGGGCCATCAGCGGGCAGCTGCGCACCGCGTGTTCCGCGTGCTCCTCGAGAGCCGCCGGGACCTGCGGATCCCGCTCACCGGTGCGGCTGAGCGGGAAGCCCCACTCGTCGCTGACCAGGAGCTCGGGCACCAGCTCGGCGCAGGCGCCGTGCCCGTCGCACCTGGTCCAGTCCACGTGCAGCCTGCTCATCGGTGCGCCCCCTCGCTGGGGCACTGCCCCGACAGGTGCGCGGCGACGTGGTCGTCGAACACGCGCATCGTGCTCGCCACCATCCGGGTGGTCCCGTCCGGGTGCGCGCAGGCGCCGCGGCCGGTGACCAGGAGCCGGAGCCGGTCGATCTCCGCGGGCAGGCCGCGGTCGGGCGCCAGGTCGGCGAGCCGCCGCAGTGCGTCGGCCATCCGCGGCAGGCCGTTGACGCAGGGTCCGCACTGGGCGGCGGACTCCCCGGCGAGGTACGCCGCGATGTCGGCCGCCGCCCGGACCGGGCAGCTGCCGCGACCGAGGACGTGCAGGACCCCCGCGCCGACCGAGGCGCCCCAGGGCCGCAGGTCGGGGTTGCTGAGGGGCGTGTCGAGTGCGCTGGCCGGGAGCCACGCCCCGTGGTAGCCGCCCACGAGCACCGCGACCGGGTCGACCGGGACCGCCGGGCTGAGCACGTCACCCAGCCGGCCGCCGCGCGCCGCCTCCACGACCCCCGGGTGCGCGACCGCGCCGCTCAGGGTGAACAGGGAGGTCCCCGGGTCCTCGGGGGTGCCGGCCTCGCGGAACCAGGCGACCCCGTGCCGGACCAGCAGCGCGAGCTGGGCGAGGGTCTCGGCGTTGAGGACGAGCGTCGGGCGACCGCCGACGCCCTTGGTGGTGACGCGCACCAGCGGGTCACGGGGGACCGCCGGGCGGCCTTCGAGCTGGTTGACCAGCGCGGACTCCTGGCCGGCGACGAAGCCGCCCCGCAGCCGGGCGACCCGGACCCCGCGCGCCCGGGCGGCCCGCCTGGCGGCGTCGGGCCGGATCTCCGGCCCGATCGCGAGGACGGTCTCGTGCGCACCCAGCGCGCGCCCGACCACGGCCAGGCCGTCCGCCACCAGGTGCGGGGCCCGGGTGAGCAGCACGGCGTCCTTGTGGCTCAGCGGCTCGCCCTCCATGGCGTTGCCGACCACGACCGGGGCCCGCCCCTCGGTGACCGCCCGCACCTTGATCGCGGTGGGGAACCCTGCCCCGCCCCGCCCGGTGAGGCCGGACTCCTCGATCAGGGCGAGCAGCCGGTCGAGGGTGGGCGTGGGCAGGCCGTCGGCAGGCGGCTCCGCGAGGAGGCGGCGCGTGTCGGCGTGGGTGAGGGTGCTCATCGGGAGACCTTTCGGGGAGTGCGCGTGCGGCCGCGGTCGCCGTACGACGGGAGGAGCCGCCAGCCGACGGCGGCGGTGACGGCCGCGAAGCAGGTGGCCGCCAGGCCGGTCATCCACACCGAGCCGGCGTCGGTGCCGGTGCCGAGGGCGTGGACCAGCGCGACCGGCCACAGCAGGTAGGTGAGCCAGTGGACGGCCCGGAAGACGCGCGGGCCCACCCGCTGCCGCAGCAGGCTGACGACGGTGACGACGGCCAGCAGGTCCACGGCCAGGGTGCCCAGGCCGAGGTAGAGCGGCCGGTAGCCGCCCAGGAACGGGAACAGGACGTCGATCAGGTGCAGCTGCGCGAAGGGGTCCAGGAACAGGCTGCCCACGTGCACCGCCACCAGGCCGGTGCCGGTGAGAGCGGCGGTCCGGTGGACGTCGGCGACGCCGAAGCGGCCGAGGCCACCCACCGAGCGGCCCGACCGGGTGGCGATCCCGAGGACCAGGGCGATCGTGAACATGACCAGCGCGACGATGCCGGTGCCCCGGCCCAGCGCCCAGAAGGCCTCGTTCATGCCGCTTCACCCTCGGGCTCGCCGGGCCAGCCGTTGCACAGGTGGATCGCGCCGGTCCGGTCGACCAGGCGGGCCGGAAGTCCCTGGGCGCCCAGCCAGCCCAGGCCGGCCGGGCCCTTGACGACGGTGGCGGTGGCGGCCGCGTTGGCGATGCTGCAGGTGGCCGCCGCGACGCTGACGCTGCGCCAGACCGGGTCTGCCGGACGCCCGGTCCGGGGGTCGACGATGTGGTGCAGCGTCTCGCTGCCGCGGCGCCAGGTACGCCGTACCGTGCTGGAGGTCGCGAGGGCGCTGCCGGCCGGGAGCGAGACCTGGGCGGCCGGGTCGGTGTCGGTGTCCTGGACGCGGACCTGCCAGCCGCCGGCCGGTGCGGGGCCGGCGGTGGCGATGTCGCCGCCGAGGCTGACCAGGACGCCGACGCCGAGCCGCTCGGCCACCAGTGCGGCCGCCCGGTCGGCGGCCACCGCCTTCGCGGTGGCGCCGAGGTCGAGCTCGATGCCGTCCGGCAGCCCGAGCCGCCGGCCGGCAAGCCGCAGGGTCCGCCAGCCGGGGACCGGACGGACGAGGGCGACCAGGCCGGTCCCGCTCTCGACCAGCCGGATGTCGCGGTCGTAGCCGAGCGCCGAGAGGGTCGCGCCGATGGTGGGGTCCACCGCACCGTCCGTGCGCCGGGCGGCGTCGAGCGCCTCGGCGAGCAGGTCGGCCAGCACGGGGGAGACCAGCACGGTCCCGTCCGGTCCGGGGCGGAGCGTGCTCACCTCGGAGTCGGGACGGAACCGGCTGGCGGCCCGTTCGACCTCCGCGAGCAGGTCGTCGACCAGCAGCAGCGCCTGCTCCATGGCGGCGGGCTCCGTGACGACGAGGCGGGCCCGGGTGCTCCACAGGTCCCAGTCGCGTGCGGCCTCCATGTCAGGACCCGCTCGAGGTGGCGTGGCTGGTGCCCGACGAGCCCTGCTGGAGGGTCGTCGTCCCCTGCGAGCCGTGGTTGGTCGAGCCCGTGCTCGAGCCGGAGCCCGTGCCGGTGCCCGTGCCCGTGCCCGTGCTCGCAGCGTGCTGGGCGGCGACGCCGCAGGCGGCGGTCACGCCCAGCGAGGCGGTGACGGCGCCGACCAGGAGCGAGCGGCGCACGCGGGCGGTGCGTCGGAGGCTGGCGGTGCGGTCGTGGGTCATGGGTGCTCCTCTGGTTGGTCTTCCTCCACGGTGGAGGCGGACGCTGTGAGCTCCCTGTGAGCAGGCATCGGGTTTCCGTGTCGCTGCTGCCCATGACCCGTAAACGGGATGCCGCGGGACCCCCGGGTGGCGCAGAATCCTTCGACGTGGGTCATGTGGATGTCGCCGGGGTGCGCTACGAGCTGCCGGACGGTCGGGTGCTCCTCGACGACGTGTCGTTCCGCGTCGGTGAGGGCGCCAAGGTCGCGCTCGTCGGCGCCAACGGTGCGGGCAAGACGACGCTGCTGAGGATCGTCACCGGCGAGCTCGTCCCGCACGCCGGGGTGGTCACCCGCACCGGCGGGCTGGGGGTCATGCGGCAGATGGTCAACGCCGGCCTGGGGGACTCCCCGACGGTCGCCGACCTGCTGCTGTCGGTCTCCCCGCCCCGGGTCCGGGCCGCGGCCGCCGAGGTGGACCGTTGCGAGCGCGCGCTCATGGACACCGACGACGAGTCGACCCAGATGTCGTACGCCGCCGCGCTGGCCGAGTACGCCGACGCCGGGGGGTACGACCTCGAGGTGACCTGGGACGTGTGCACGACGGCCGGCCTGGGCGTCCCCTACGAGCGGGCGAAGTACCGCGAGCTGCGCACCCTCTCGGGCGGTGAGCAGAAGCGGCTGGTGCTCGAGCTGCTGCTCCGCGGGCCCGACGAGGTGCTGCTGCTCGACGAGCCGGACAACTTCCTGGACGTGCCGGGGAAGATGTGGCTCGAGCAGCGGATCCGGGAGTCCGAGAAGACGATCCTCTACATCAGCCACGACCGCGAGCTGCTCGACAACACCGCGACCCGGGTGGTGACCGTCGAGCTCGGGAGCGCCGGCAACCAGGTGTGGACGCATCCCGGGGGCTTCGCGTCCTACCACGAGGCGCGTCGCGACCGGTTCGCGCGCTTCGAGGAGCTGCGCAAGCGGTGGGACGAGGAGCACGCGAAGCTCAAGGCCCTGGTGCTGATGTACAAGCAGAAGGCGGCGTACAACGACGGGATGGCCAGCCGCTACCAGGCTGCCCAGACCCGGTTGCGCAAGTTCGAGGAGGCGGGCCCGCCGACCGAGCAGCCCCGCGAGCAGCAGGTGAGGATGCGCCTGAAGGGTGGCCGCACCGGCAAGCGCGCCGTGGTCTGCGAGAACCTCGAGCTCACCGGGCTCATGCGGCCGTTCGACCTCGAGGTCTGGTACGGCGAGCGCGTCGCCGTGCTCGGCTCGAACGGCTCGGGCAAGTCGCACTTCCTGCGCCTGCTGGCGGCCGGAGGCTCCGACCCCGACGTCGAGCACCAGCCCGTGGGTGAGGTCGCCGTGGCGCCGGTCGACCACACCGGAAGGGCCAGGCTCGGTGCCCGGGTGCGGCCCGGGTGGTTCGTGCAGACCCATGAGCACCCCGAGCTGGTCGGCCGGACGCTGCTGGAGATCCTGCACCGGGGCGACCAGCATCGCGACGGCATGGGACGCGAGCAGGCCAGCCGGGTGCTGGACCGCTACGAGCTCGCGCACGCGGCGGACCAGAAGTTCGAGTCGCTCTCGGGTGGACAGCAGGCGCGCTTCCAGATCCTGCTCCTCGAGCTCTCCGGCGCGACCCTGCTGCTCCTCGACGAGCCGACCGACAACCTCGACGTGCAGTCGGCGGAGGCGCTGGAGGAGGGCCTCGAGGCCTTCGAGGGCACGGTGCTCGCGGTCACCCACGACCGGTGGTTCGCGCGCGGCTTCGACCGGTTCCTGGTCTACGGCGCGGACGGCGAGGTCTACGAGGCGCGCGGACCGGTCTGGGACGAGGGAAGGGTGGAGCGCGTCCGATGAGCGTGCCGAACGACGGGCTCGTGATCGAGCCGCTGGACCCGCACGACGTCGGTGCCTTCGACGCCTTCTACGACGTCTACCTCGCCGCCGAGCGCGCCCTGGGTGACATCGCCTCGCCGTGGATGCGCGAGGAGGTGCGCGTCTCGATGCAGGAGCAGGGCGCCAGCCGCTGGCTCGGTGGGTTCGTGGGTCGGGCCGGCGGACGGGTGGCCGTGGTCGGACAGCTGTCGACGCCGCTCCTCGACAACCGGGACAGCGCCACACTGGCGGTCCACGTCGACCCCGACCGGCAGCGCCGCGGGTTGGGCTCGGCCATGCTCGACCGGCTCGAGCGCGAGGCCCGTGACCGGGGGCGGACCCTGCTCAACGCCGAGGCCGTCTGGGGCTGGCCGGCAGGGGCCGAGGGCGCCGGTGAGGCCGGGCCGGAGTTCGCCCGCAGCCGCGGGTTCCGGCTGGGGCTGGCCGACGTGAAGCGCCGGCTGCTGCTGCCGGTGGCTGCGGAGCTGCTCGACACCCTGGCCGCCGAGGCGGCTCGCCACCACGCGGCCTACACCCTGCGCTCGTGGGAGGGGCCGGTCCCCGACGACCTCGTCGAGGGGTGGGCCCGGCTGTCCGGCTCGCTGGTGACCGAGGCTCCCACCGGGGAGGTGGAGCGCGAGCCGGAGCACGTCGACCCGGCCGTCGTCCGGGAGGCCGAGGACCTCCTGGCCAAGCAGGGGCGCCGGAAGTACAACACGGTCGCCCTCGACCGGACGGGCGACGTGGTCGCCTACACGGACGTCGCGACCACCGTCCACGAGCCCGGGAGGGCCTACCAGTGGGGCACCCTGGTGCGGACCGACGCCCGTGGGCACCGGCTCGGACTGGCGGTGAAGGTCGCCAACCTGCGGCTGCTCCAGGCCGCGCGGCCCGACCTGACCGAGCTCACCACCTACAACGCCGAGGTCAACCGCCACATGATCGGGGTCAACGAGCGCCTCGGCTTCACGCCCGTCGCGTGGCTCGGCGAGTTCCAGAAGCGCCTGTGCTGAGCGGCGGGACGGGGCAGGAGGCGGGGCCCCGGCGACCGTTCGGGAGACGGACCGTGCGGTCGCGGGGCCCCGCCGGCCCGGGGCGCCTCTCACCAACGCCCCGGGAGTCGGTTGCCTACGAGTTGGACGCCGTGGAGTCGGAGTCCAGCGCGAGCCTCACCGTCTTGGTGTCGCTCCCGCGGACGTAGGTCAGGGTGACCTCGTCACCCGGCCGGTAGGACCGGATCGTCGCGACGAGGGAGTCGGCACCGGTGATCTGCGCGTCGTCGACCTTGGTGATCACGTCGCCGCGCTGGAGCCCGGCCCTGTCGGCCGTGGAGCCGCTGGTGACCTCGCCCACCTGGGCGCCCTCGGAGACGTCGGCGTTGCTGTTGCTCGACAGGTCGGACACCGAGATGCCCAGCCGGGCGTGCGTCGGGGTCTCGCCCTTGGCCATCTGCTCGACGATGGGCATCACCTCGTCCATGGGGATCGCGAAGCCGAGTCCGATCGACCCGCCCTGGTCGGCCCCGGAGGAGCTCGAGGTCCGGATCGAGGAGTTGATCCCCACCACGTGGCCCCGCAGGTCGACCAGCGGGCCACCGCTGTTGCCGGGGTTGATGGCGGCGTCGGTCTGGATGGCGGGGTACGTCGTGCTGTTGCCCTGGGCGTCCGACCCCACGTCGACGGGACGGTTGAGCGCGCTCACGATGCCGCTGGTCACGGTGGACTCGAGGCCGAACGGCGAGCCGATCGCGACCACGCCCTGGCCGACGGCGAGCTCGGAGGACTTGCCGATCGTGGCCGGGGTGAGGCCGCTGACGTCCTCGGCCTGGATCACCGCGGTGTCGGTGAGCGGGTCGGTCCCGAGGACCTTCGCCTTCGCCGAGGTGCCGTCGTTGAAGGACACCGAGATGGTCCCGGAGTCGCCCGCGATCTCGACCACGTGGTTGTTGGTGAGGATCTGGCCGTCGGAGCTGAGGATGATGCCCGAGCCGGACCCCGCCTCCTGCGGGCCGGTGACGTCGATCTTCACCACCGACGGCAGGACCTCCTGGGCCACCTGCTGGACCGAGCCCTCCGGGGCCGCGGAGCTGGGGCTGCTCACGACCTGGGAGGTGGTCCGCGCGGTGGGGGAGGCGGCCGTGTCGGACCCGTTCGAGCCCCACTGGTCCCAGGCGGCCGCGCCGGCCACCCCCGCCGCCCCGCCCACGAGCAACGAGGTCGCCACCACGGAGGCCACGAGAGCCGACCGGGCCGGACGCCGCTTGGTCGCTGTACCTCCGGGCGGGGCCGGCGGCGGCCCGCCCGAGGGGGACATGGGGTACGGCGGCGCGTACGGCGGAGGGGTGGTCGGCCTTTCGCCCGGGGGCGGGGTGGAGGGGGTGTCGGTCATGTCCCCGAGGATGTCGCCCCTGCCTGTGACGGACCTGAGACGTCGCTGGGGGTCTTTGAAGAAGCCTCGGCGGCGAGCGTCATCTTCTTCAGCAGCCCGTTGAGCGTGGCCCGCTCCTCCGGCGCCAGCACACCGACCAGCGCGGTCTCCTCGGCGCCGAGCTCGGCCATGGCGCGCCGCCAGATCTCGGCACCGGCCCGGGTCACCTCGATCTCCACCCGTCGTCGGTCCACGGGGGAGGGGGTGCGCTTGACCCAGCCGGCCTGCTCGAGCCCGTCGAGGCGGCCGGTCATGCCGGCGCCGCTCAGCCCGAGCGCCTCGGCGAGGGCGGACGGGTTGGCGGTACCCGGCGTCTCGCTGATCATCAGGCGGTGCAGGGTGTCGTACTCGAAGTCCTGGAGCCCGGTGCGGGCCGCGGTCTCCCGTCGCACCTGCTTGAGGTGACGCGTCAGCCGCGCGATCCGGGTGACGATGGCCTCGGTGTCGTCGTCGAAGGTGATGTCGACCCAGTGGTCCCGCCAGCGGGCCACGTGGTGGTCGGTCCAGTCCTGCGGCTCGTCCATGGGTCCGACTCTAGTCCGATCTAATTCGTTGACGAATAGTTCGCCAGCGAATTAAATGTGCCGCATGACGACGACGGAGACGGTGCCGGCCCGGCGCGGCCCGATGCGCTCCCGCAACTTCCGGCTGCTGGCGACCGGCACCACCACCAGCGCCCTGGGCAACGCGATCACGCCCGTCGCTCTCGCGTTCGCGGTGCTCGACCTCGGGGGCTCCGCCACCCAGCTCGGGCTGGTGGTGGCGGCGTTCGCGCTGGCCGAGGTCGTGACGGTGCTCTTCGGCGGCGTGCTCGGCGACCGGGTGCCCCGGCAGCTGATGATGGAGGGCTCCGCGGCGGCCAGCGCCGCCACCCAGGGGCTGATCGCAGTGCTCCTCGTCGGCGGCTGGGCCAGCATCCCCGCGCTCGGGGTGATCGGGATGGTCAACGGCTGCCTCTCGGCGCTGAGCGGGCCGTCGTCCCAGGCGATGACCCGGCTGACGGTCCCGGCGGAGGACCTCTCCTCCGCCGTGGCGCTGCGCCGGCTGCTGCAGACCACGGCCGGGGTCATCGGCTTCTCGCTCGGCGGCATCCTGGTGGCCGCGGTCGGCCCCGGCTGGGCGATCGCGGTCGACGCCGCGACGTACGCCCTCGCCGCCCTGTGCTACTCGCTGCTCCGCGTGCCGCACACCCGTCCGGAGGGAACCCGTCCCTCGCTCCTGGCCGACATGGGCGAGGGGGCGCGCGAGGTGCTGCGGCACGCCTGGCTCTGGCTCCTCATCGGGCAGGCGCTGCTCTACCACCTGTTCTACGGCGGCGCCCAGGGCGTCGTGGGGCCGATCGTGGTGGGCGACGGGATCGGGCGCTCTGCCTGGGGGCTCGCGCTCGGCGCGCTGATGGCCGGGTTCGTCGTCGGCGGCCTGGTCTGCCTGCGCTGGCGGCCGGCGCACGGGCTGTACGTCGGCACCGCGCTGCTGTCGCTCACCGCCGCGTTCCCGCTGGCGATGGCACTCTCGGACCAGCTGTGGGTGGTGCTGCTCGGCGCCTTCCTGCACGGGTTCGGCCTGGAGGTCTTCAGCATCAACTGGGACCTGTCGATCCAGCAGAACGTCGCAGAGGACAAGCTCGCCCGCGTCTACTCCTTCGACATCGTCGGATCCTTCGTCGCGCGCCCGCTGGGCCTGGCCCTGACCGGCCCGGTGGCCGAGGCGGTCGGCTTCGACCGGTGGCTGGTCGTCGTGGGTGTCGTCATGGGCGGCTCGTCGCTGCTGGCGCTGCTCTCACCCGACGTGCGCCGCCTCCGCCGGCAGGGCTGACCTGTTGTGGGGCCTTGTGACCTCGGACACAATCGCCCCATGACTGCGCCCACGCCCCGTTTCGTCGACGACCGCCTGGCCCACTGGGCCGCCACCACGCCCGACGCCGAGGCCATGACCTACGGCCGGCGCACCTGGAGCTGGGCGGAGTGGGACGACCGGGTACGCCGCGCCGCCGGAGGACTGCGGTCGTTCGGCATCGGCCGGGGTGACGTGGTGGCCTTCCTCGACAAGAACCACCCCGCGTGCGTCGAGATCAGCATGGCGGCGGGGTCCCTCGGGGCCGCGAACGCGATCGTCAACTGGCGCCTGGCCGGCGACGAGGTCGACTACACCGTCAACGACAGTGGCGCCCGGGTGCTGTTCGTGGGTTCGGAGCTGATGCCGCTCGTGGAGAAGATCCGCGACCGGCTGCCCGGCGTGGAGAAGGTCGTCGAGGTGACGCCCGAGGGCGGCGAAGGGGACGAGTACGAAGCCTGGCTGGCGGCCGCGACCCCGGTGTCCCGGCCCGACGACGTCGACCCCGAGGACGTGTGCCTGGTGATGTACTCCTCGGGCACCACGGGCCACCCGAAGGGCGTGATGCTCACCCACACCAACATGGTCGAGCACACCCTGAACGCCCACGACGGCTGGGTCTTCGAGCCCGGCGACAAGAGCATGGTGTCGATGCCGCTCTTCCACGTCGGCGGCTCGTCGTACGTCCTCTTCGGCATCCACGACGGCATCCCCAGCATCATGACCCGCGAGCCGGACGGGGCCTCGCTGGCGGGCGCGATCCTCGGCGGCGCCAACCGGACCTTCCTGGTGCCGGCCGTCCTCGCCCAGGTGCTCCAGGCGGGCCCGGACGCCGTGAAGCTCTTCGGCGCCCTGCGGACCTACACGTACGGCGCGTCGCCGATGCCGCTGCCGCTGCTGCGGGCGGCGATGGAGGCGTGGCCGGACACCGACTTCATCCAGGTCTACGGGCTCACCGAGGTCGCGGGGGTGGCCACGCACCTGATGCCCGAGGCGCACCGCGACGCCGAGCACCCCGAGCGGCTCACCTCGGCGGGGCAGCCGATCCCCGGTGTGGAGGTCCGCGTCGTCGACCCCGGCACCCTCGAGGACCTCCCGGTCGGCGAGCACGGCGAGATCTGGCTGCGCACCAGGCAGCTGATGAAGGGGTTCCTCGGCAAGCCGGAGGAGACCGCCAAGGTCATCACCGAGGACGGCTGGTTCCGCACCGGTGACATGGGCAAGGTGGACGCCGAGGGCTTCGTCTTCGTCGAGGACCGGCTCAAGGACATGATCATCAGCGGTGGCGAGAACATCTACTCACCCGAGATCGAGCGGGTGCTCGCCGAGCACCCGGCGGTCATGGAGGTCGCGGTGATCGGTGTGCCGGACGACCGCTGGGGCGAGGTCGTCAAGGCCGTGGTGTCCCTCAAGCCGGACACGTCGGCCACCGAGGAGGAGCTCATCGCCTACTGCCGCGAGCACCTCGCGCACTTCAAGTGCCCTCGCTCGGTGGACGTGATCGGGGCGTTGCCGCGCAACCCCACCGGCAAGATCCTCAAGCGCGAGCTGCGCGCGCCCTACTGGCAGGGGCACGACCGCACGATCGTGTGACCGCCCGCCGCGCGGTCAGACCGGGAGGCCGTGCGCGCGCAGGTCCCGGCGCAGCGACGCGGCGTCGGTGAACACCAGCGCGCGCATGCCGACCCGGGCGGCCGCCGCGACGTTCTCCTCGCGGTCGTCGACGAAGACCAGGTCGGTGAGCGCCTGCCCGGTGCGGGCGGCGACGATCTCGAAGATGCGCGGGTCCGGCTTGGCGACGCCCTCGGTGCCGGACACGAACACCTCGCGCAGCAGCTCCCGCAGGAACGGGAACTTCGCCGGCCCGTGGGGGAACAGCTCGTGGGACCAGTTGGTCAGCCCCCACATCGGGACACCGGCCGCGTGCAGCTCGCGGAGGAGGGAGACGCTGCCCGGCACCTCGCCGACCAGCGAGTCGGAGAAGTTCGCGCGGTAGGCCAGGGCGTGCTCGACCCAGTGCGGATGCGTGCGCCGGACCGCGGCCTCCGCCTCCTCCCAGGTCTGGCCGGAGTCGGGGCCGTGGTTCCACGCCAGGAAGTCGAAGTCGTCGGCGTCGCGGAAGCGGGCCGCCTCCGCGGGTCCCACACCGGCGGCGATCGCGGCGTACGGGTCCCATTCGACCAGCACGTTGCCCAGGTCCCAGACGACACCGGTCGGCACGGACGGGACGACCCCGGACGGAGAACCGTCCGGGGTCGTCGACACGTCGGGGCCGCTCGTGCTCAGGCCCAACGCTCGGAGGCCGGCACGAAGTCGAGCGTGCGGTCGCCGGTGTAGATCTGCTTGGGCCGCGCGATCTTCTGCTCCTTGTCCTGGACCAGCTCGTGCCACTGGGCCAGCCAGCCCGGGGTGCGGCCGATCGCGAACAGCACGGTGAACATCTCCGGCGGGAACTGGAAGGCCTCGTAGATCAGGCCCGAGTAGAAGTCGACGTTCGGGTAGAGCTTGCGCTTGACGAAGTACTCGTCCTCGAGCGCGATCTTCTCCAGCTCCTGGGCGATCTCGAGCAGCGGGTTGACCCCGGTGACCTCGAAGACGTCGTCGCAGGCCTTCTTGATGATCTTGGCCCGCGGGTCGTAGTTCTTGTAGACCCGGTGACCGAAGCCCATGAGCTTCTCGTTGCCGTTCTTCACGCCCTCGATGAAGGACGGGATGTTCTCCTTGGTGCCGATGCGGCGCAGCATCCGCAGCACCGCCTCGTTGGCACCGCCGTGCAGCGGGCCGTAGAGCGCCGCGACGCCCGCGGCCACCGCGGAGTAGGGGTCGACCTGCGAGGAGCCGACCGAGCGGACCGCGTTGGTCGAGCAGTTCTGCTCGTGGTCGGCGTGCAGGATGAAGAGCACGTCGAGGGCCTTGACCAGGCGCTCGTCGGCCTCGAACTTGCGCTCGCTCATCTTGAACAGCATCGAGAGGAAGTTCGCGGTGTAGCCGAGCTCGTTGTCGGGGTAGACGAACGGCTTGCCCTGCGCGTGACGGAACGACCAGGCACCCAGGGTCGGCATCTTCGCGATCATCCGCACGATCTGCATGTGGCGGTTGTCGCCGTCGGAGATGTTGCGGGCGTCGGGGTAGAACGTCGAGAGCGCACCCACCGAGGCCATCAGCATGCCCATCGGGTGGGCGTCGTAGCGGAAGCCCTCCATGAAGCTCTTGACGTTCTCGTGGACGAACGTGTGGTACGTGATCTCGTGGACCCAGGACTCGTACTCCGCCTTGGTCGGCAGCGAGCCGTGGATGAGGAGGTAGGCGACCTCGAGGAAGTTCGACTTCTCCGCCAGCTGCTCGATGGGGTAGCCGCGGTACTCGAGGATCCCCTTCTCGCCGTCGATGTAGGTCACGGCGCTGCGGCAGGACGCGGTGTTCACGAAGCCCGGGTCGTAGACCGCCAGGCCCGGCTCGTCGTCCCCGGCCTTGATCTTCCCGATGTCGGCTGCCCTGATGGTGCCGTCCAGGATCGGGACGTCGTACTCCGCTCCGGTGCGGTTGTCACGGACGGTGAGAGAATCAGTCACCGGGCCAACTTAGTCCGCTGCGTCGGGCGGGGCGAATCCAGGTCCCCGGATTTTGACCCGCGCGGACGCGTGCCCGTACTCTTGACGGTCGCGACTCCTGCCGCTCCCCGACCAACTGCTGTGCGGTCGAGGGGCAGTCCCGGAAGCCTCAGAACGGCAAGCCGGGCCGTGTTCGTCAGAAGCCGCCGCACCACCACCCGACGGGGCCGACCCGCCGGGCCCGACGAACGAAGAAAGTTGATCAGCCGTGCGTACGTACAGCCCCAAGCCCGCTGACATCCAGCGCCAGTGGCACGTCATCGACGCCGAGGACGTGGTCCTCGGCCGCCTCGCCGTGACGACCGCCAACCTGCTGCGTGGCAAGCACAAGCCCACCTTCGCGCCGCACATGGACATGGGTGACTTCGTCATCATCGTCAACGCGGAGAAGGTTGCTCTCTCGGGCTCCAAGAAGACCACGAAGATGGCCTACCGCCACTCCGGTTACCCGGGCGGCCTCTCGGCCACCCCGATCGGCGAGGTTCTGGAGAAGGACGCCCGCAAGGCGATCGAGAAGGCCGTCTGGGGCATGCTCCCCAAGAACCGCCTCGGTCGGCAGATCCTGAAGAAGCTGAAGGTCTACTCCGGCCCGAACCACCCCCACCAGGCCCAGCAGGCCACGCCCTTCGAGATCGTCCAGGTCTCCCAGTAATCCGCGACGAAAGACTGAGTGAGGAACACCGTGGCTGAGACCACCGAGAGCACTGAGGTCGAGGAGACCTTCGAGACCAACGAGCAGGGCATCGCCTACAGCTCGGAGAGCGCGCCGTCCGCCGACGCCCCGCAGCGTCCCGCGACCATCGCCCCCGCCGCGGCCACCGGCCGCCGCAAGGAGGCCGTCGCCCGCGTCCGCATCGTCCCGGGCACCGGCGTGTGGACCGTCAACGGCCGCACGCTCGACTCGTACTTCCCGAACAAGCTGCACCAGCAGGTCGTGAACGAGCCGTTCGCGAACCTCCAGCTCGAGGGCCGCTTCGACGTCATCGCCCGCATCCACGGCGGTGGCATCACCGGCCAGGCCGGCGCCCTGCGTCTCGGCGTGGCCCGTTGCCTGAACGCCGTCGACGTCGAGGCGAACCGTCCTTCGCTCAAGAAGGCGGGGCTGCTCACGCGTGACGCCCGCGTCATCGAGCGCAAGAAGGCCGGTCTGAAGAAGGCCCGCAAGGCACCGCAGTTCAGCAAGCGCTGACGCTTCTATAGTTTGGGCCGCATGTCACCCAAACTCTTCGGCACGGACGGGGTCCGGGGCCTGGCCAACGGTCATCTGACCGCTGAGCTGGCCCTGGACCTTTCCGTTGCCGCCGCCCGTGTCCTGGCCGACCGGGGCGAGTTCGAGGGCCACCGCCCGCTCGCCGTCGTCGGCCGGGACACGCGCATCTCCGGCCAGTTCCTGGAGGCCGCCGTCGTGGCGGGCCTCGCCTCGGCAGGCGTCGACGTCCTGCTGCTGGGCGTCCTGCCCACCCCCGGCGTCGCCTACCTCACCGGCGCCCTGGGCGCCGACCTCGGCGTGATGCTGTCGGCGTCCCACAACGCGATGCCCGACAACGGGATCAAGTTCCTCGCGCGCGGCGGGCTCAAGCTCGACGACGCGATCGAGGCGGAGATCGAGCGCCACCTCCACGAGGACTGGGACCGCCCCGTCGGCGGAGCGGTCGGCCGGGTCCGCACCCACGAGACGGCGGTGGAGGAGTACGCCGCCCACCTCGACTCCACGCTGCGCCAGCGCCTCGACGGCCTGACGGTCGTGCTGGACTGCGCCGAGGGTGCGGCGTACGACGCCGGGCCGCGCGCGCTGCGCGAGGCGGGCGCCACCGTCATCCCGATCCACGCCGAGCCCGACGGGCTGAACATCAACGACGGCTGCGGATCCACGCACCTCGAGCCGTTGCGCAAGGCGGTGCTCGAGCACGGGGCCGACGCAGGCTTCGCGCTCGACGGCGACGCCGACCGCTGCCTGGCGGTCGACCACGACGGCGAGGTCGTCGACGGCGACCAGATCCTCGCGATCCTCGCGCTCGGGCTCGCCGAGAGCGGCCACCTGGCCCGCAACACCGTCGTCGCCACCGTGATGAGCAACCTCGGGTTCGTGCACGCGATGAAGGCGGCGGGGATCGGGGTCCGGCAGACCAAGGTCGGCGACCGGTACGTGCTCGAGGCGATGAAGGTCTCCGGCTACTCCCTCGGCGGCGAGCAGTCCGGCCACGTGATCATGAGCGAGCACGCCACCACCGGCGACGGGATCCTCACCGCCCTGCACGTGCTGGGACGGGTGGCCGCGACCGGCAAGAGCCTGCAGGACCTCGCGTCGGTGGTCACCCGGCTGCCGCAGGTCTTGGTCAACGTGCCGAACGTCGACAAGGCCCGCGCCGACGAGGACGCCGTGCTGGCCGCCGCCCTCGCCGAGGAGGAAGCCGCGCTCGGTGACACCGGCCGCATCCTGCTGCGCCCGTCCGGGACCGAGCCGCTGGTGCGCGTGATGGTCGAGGCGGGGACGTACGACGAGGCGCACGCCGTCGCCGGCCGGCTCGCGGAGGTCGTGCGGGTCCAGCTCGCCCTCTGAGGCAGCCGGCCGTAAACCCGGTCGCCGTCACGGCTCCGGCTGCCTAGGCTCCGGAGCCATGACCGGCACCGAGATCGTCGAGATCGACGCCCGCGACGAGACTCGGCTGCGGGACTGGTGGGAGGTCGCGCACGCCGCCGAGGGCGACCGGCCCTTCGACGCGTGGCCGACCTGGGACGTCACCCGGCGCAAGCTGCCCGTCCCGCGCACGGACGGCAGGCTGGTGCTCACCCTCGCCCGGGACGGGGAGGGCCGGGTCGTCGGAGCCGGTCGGCTCCTCTTCTACCGCTACGACAACACCCACCTCGCCGAGGTGACCGTGTGGGTGCCGCCGGCGCACCGGCGCCGGGGAATTGGCCGCGCCCTGCTCGAGGCGGCCGAGGCCCGGGCGCGACGGGAGGGGCGGACCACGCTGATGGCCAGCGCGTACGCCCCGGTGGGGGAGGACAGCCCCGGGTCGCTCTTCGCCGCCGGGACGGGCTTCGAGGTGGGCAGCTACGAGGAGACCAAGCTGGTGGACCTGGCGACCGCGCCGGCCACCTGGGACGCCCTCGACCGCGAGGTGGAGGCCGCGCTCGGCGACTACCGGCTCGAGGTGGCCGTGGAGCGGTTGCCCGAGGAGCGGATCGAGGACTTCTGCCGGCTGCTCTCTGCCTTCCTGGGCGAGGTGCCGACGGGTGACCTCGACCTGCGGCGTACCGAGTGGACCCCGCAACGGGTCCGCGACGGCGAGACCCGGGCGATCGGCACCGGGAGGGTGCTGGTCTACGGCCTGGCCGTGGCCCCCGACGGCCACCTGTGCGGGTTCTCCGACGTGCGCGTCCATCGCGCCGACCCGCGGCACGCCTCGGTGGGCGGGACCCTCGTCCTGCCCGGGCACCGCGGGCACCGCCTGGGTCTGGGCATGAAGCTGCTGACCCACCGGCAGGTGCACGCGATGTTCCCGGAGTGCACCCACGTCGAGACCGGCAACGCCGGGGTGAACGCCGCCATGAACGCCGTCAACGAACGGCTCGGCTACCGCGTGGTCGAGCGCTGCCTCGACGTCCAGAAGCTCCTCTGACCCCGCCGTGCGCATGCTGGAGGACTGCCGGTCACCGGGATGCGCGCCTGCTGCGACGGATCTGGCCGCGAACGGGCGGTGCGTCGGCCACCGTTTCTGGTGACGAAACGGTGGCCGGCTCACCGCTCCCCGCATCGTCGACGCGGGGGCCGCCCCCGGGGACATGCCCCGGTGACTGCTCCACACACCTCGACCCCGGGGGGATTGGCGCGGCAGGGCTCGGGTAGAACCGCCAGCATGGATCGCTTCCGACTCGCCTCCCTGCTCGCCGTGCTCGCGGTGGTGGCCGTGCTCGGCACCGCCGTGACGGCGGTGGCGGCCTACACCCAGCGCGACGGGTCGACCCCGTCGTCCGGCGGTGGCGGCACACCAGGCCCGGGCGAGCCCAGCGCATCGCGCACGGTCGAGAAGGTCCATGTCTTCGACGACGGCCAGTTCGTCGTCGGCGACCGGGGGGACAACGCGCTCTTCGAGGTCCCGGCCAGCGCGGAGGGCTGGAGCCTCGAGAGCAGCGACACGGTCGTCTACTACCTGGACCGCCAGGGTGATCCCGCCGTGGGGGTGAACGGTCCCGCGGTGTTCCGTGACGGCTACTGCAAGAAGCGCAGCACCAGCTCCAACCGCGGCTTCGTGGGGTTCACCCGCTCGGCCACCGGCATGGGCGCCCGGCAGGCCAACACCGACCTGGCGAAGGAGTGGGTGGCGGCGATCTCGCTCAACGAGGACCTGCGCACCTCCAGCCCGCACACGCCGGTGCGGACCACCCAGGTCACGTTGGCCGACGGCTCCACGGCGGTGCGCTCCACGTCCCGGATCACCCTGAGCGACCCGGGACCGTGCGACCCGCCGGCGGTGCAGCTCGCGATCGTCAGCCTCGACACGGGCGAGGCGGTGGCCAACCTGGTGATGGTCCGCGACCTCGACGCCCCGGGGACCCTCGACGACGACCTCGCGGAGAAGATCCTCTCGACCCTGCGCCGGGCCGTGGCGTGAGCCCCGCGCCCGCGGGTCAGAGCTTGCGCACCCGCACGTAGCGCACGGAGTGGTCCCGGTCCTTGCGCAGCACCAGCGTCGCGCGGGACCGCGTCGGCAGGACGTTCTGCACGAGGTTGGGGCCGTTGATGGTGTCCCAGATCCGCTCCGCCTCGGCCACGGCCTCCTCCTCGCTGAGCGCGGCGTACCGGCTGAAGTAGGAGCCCGGGTCGCGGAACGCGGTCTCGCGCAGCCGCAGGAACCGCTCGACGTACCAGCTGCGGATGTGACTGGTGCCGGCGTCGACGTACACGCTGAAGTCGAAGAAGTCGCTCAGGGTGAGGCCGGTGCGGCCGTCGTCACGGACCCGTGCGGGCTGCAGGACGTTGAGGCCCTCGATGATCACGATGTCCGGCCGGCTGATCACGACCTTCTCGTCGGGCACGACGTCGTAGACCAGGTGGGAGTACGTCGGCGCCTCGACCTCGTCCTTGCCGGACTTGATGTCGACGACGAACCGGAGCAGCGCCCGCCGGTCGTAGGACTCCGGGAACCCCTTGCGCTGCAGCAGGCCGCGGCGCTCGAGCTCGGCGTTGGGGTAGAGGAAGCCGTCGGTGGTGACCAGGGCGACGTTCGGGTGCTCGGGCCAGTGGGCCAGCATCTGCTGCAGCACGCGGGCGGTCGTGGACTTCCCGACCGCGACCGACCCGGCGAGGCCGATGACGAACGGCGTGCGGGGCGGCACCCGGCGGTGCAGGAAGTCCTCCTGCTGGCGGTGCAGGCGGCCCGCGGACTCGACGTACAGGCTGAGCAGGCGGGAGAGCGGCAGGTAGACCTCCTGGACCTCCTCGAGGTCGAGGGAGTCGCCGAGGCCCCGCAGCCGCCGGATCTCCTCCGGGGTGAGCGGGCTCTCGGTCTCCTGTGCGAGGGCGGCCCAGGCCGAACGGTCCAGCTCGATGTACGGCGAGGACTCGCGGCCGACGTCCTCGGAACCACCGTGGTGGCCCCCGCCGTTGCCAGACATGCGGGAGATTGTTGCAGTCGCCGTGCGCCCCGTCGGGGACGGCCTCCCGCTCGATACAGTGGCGCCCATGTGCGGAATCGTGGGCTACGTCGGCGAGAAGCAGGCTCAGGACGTCGTGATCGAGGGCCTGCGGCGGCTGGAGTACCGCGGCTACGACTCCGCGGGGATCGCCCTGATCGACGACGGCACCGTCTCCTGGCAGAAGCGGGCCGGGAAGCTGGCCAACCTCGAGAAGGCGATCGTCGACGAGCCGCTGGTCGCCTCGACCACCGGCATCGGCCACACCCGGTGGGCCACCCACGGTGCCCCCAACGACGCCAACGCCCACCCGCACCTGGGCCGTCACGGACGGCTCGCGCTGGTGCACAACGGGATCATCGAGAACTTCTTCGAGCTGCGCGCCGAGCTGGAGGACGCCGGGCACGAGCTGCGCTCGGAGACCGACACCGAGGTCGCCGCCCACCTGCTCGAGCTCGAGCTGGAGAACGGCGTCGACCTCACAGAGGCGATGCAGCGGGTCTGCCGCCGCCTCGAGGGAGCCTTCACGCTGGTCGCGCTCGACGCCGCCGACCCCTCGCGGGTGGTCGCGGCCAGGCGCAACTCCCCGCTCGTGGTCGGCCTCGGCGAGGGCGAGAACTTCCTCGGCTCCGACGTCGCTGCGTTCATCGAGCACACCCGTGAGGCCATGGAGCTGGGTCAGGACCAGGTCGTCACGATCACCCGGGAGGGCGTGTCGGTCACCGGTTTCGACGGCACGCCCGCGGAGGGTCGCCGCTACCACGTCGACTGGGACCTCTCGGCCGCCGAGAAGGACGGCCGCGACTGGTTCATGCGCAAGGAGATCTACGAGCAGCCGCGCGCCGTCGCCGACTCGCTGCTGGGCCGGCGTACCCCCTCCGGGGCGCTGCACCTCGACGAGATGCGGCTCTCCGACGAGGAGCTGCGCGACATCGACAAGATCATCATCATCGCCTGCGGGACGTCGTTCTACGCCGGCATGGTCGCGAAGTACGCCATCGAGCACTGGACCCGGATCCCGGTCGAGGTGGAGCTCGCCTCGGAGTTCCGGTACCGCGACCCGATCCTCGACTACTCGACCCTGGTCGTCGCGATCAGCCAGTCCGGCGAGACCGCCGACACGCTCCAGGCGATCCGGCACGCGCGGCTGCAGCGCTCGAAGGTGCTGGCCATCTGCAACACCAACGGGTCCACGATCCCGCGCGAGTCGGACGCGGTCATCTACACCCACGCCGGGCCGGAGATCGGGGTCGCCTCGACCAAGGGCTTCCTCACCCAGCTGGTCGCCTGCTACCTGCTCGCGCTCTACCTCGCCCAGGTCAAGGGCACCCGGTACGGCGACGAGATCACCGAGATCATGGACCAGCTCGACTCGATGCCCGAGCACGTCCAGCGGGTGCTCGACGACGACGAGGCGGTCTACGCGCTCGCCCGCGAGCACGTCGGCGCCCGGTCGGTGCTGTTCCTGGGCCGGCACGCGGGCTACCCGGTCGCGCTCGAGGGCGCGCTGAAGCTCAAGGAGCTCGCCTACCTGCACGCCGAGGGCTTCGCAGCCGGCGAGCTCAAGCACGGCCCGATCGCGCTGGTCGAGGACGGTCTGCCGGTGCTGTGCGTCGTGCCTCCCCAGGGGCGCGACCAGCTGCGCGACAAGATGCTCAGCGGCATCCAGGAGGTGCGCGCCCGGGGCGCCCGGACGATCTGTCTGGCCGAGGAGGGCGACGAGTCGATCGCGCCGTACGCCGACGTGCTGCTGCGGCTGCCCAAGGTGCCGGTGCTGCTGCAGCCGCTGGTCGCGGTCGTCCCGCTCCAGCTGTTCGCGTGCGAGCTCGCGACCGCGCTGGGCCACGACGTCGACCAGCCGCGCAACCTCGCCAAGTCCGTCACGGTCGAGTAGGGCGCCCCGTGGCCGTCATCGGGGTGGGGATCGACGTCTGCGACATCGGGCGGTTCGAGGAGTCGCTGGTGCGGACCCCGGGCCTGCGCGAGCGGCTGTTCACCCCGCACGAGGTCGGCCGCTCCGCGGCGTCGCTGGCCGCTCGGTTCGCCGCCAAGGAGGCGCTGGCCAAGGCGCTGGGCGCCCCGGTCGGGATGGCCTGGCACGACGCCGAGGTGGTCACGGAGGAGTCCGGCCGCCCCCGCTTCGACATCCGCGGCACCGTCCTGGCCCGCGCGACCGAGCTCGGCGTCGTCTCGGTCCACCTCTCCCTGTCCCACGACGCCGGCATCGCCTCCGCGATGGTGGTCCTCGAGAGCTAGGGGTCGTCGACTCGTGTGCCTGAGGACGCGCTATGCCGCGTTGTCAGGCACACGACCCGGCAGGCCGAGCGCGATCAGGTCGATCGCGACCTCCTCGGCCTCGTGTCGCAGCTCGTACGCAGAGCAGCGGACGACGATGCGCCGGCGAGTGGTGATCCGTCGCGCGCGCTTCAGGTCGTCGCCCCAGTGACGGACGTCCATGTGGAAGCCGCCGTCCACCTCGAGAACCAGGACCGTCCCGTCGGGCAGGTCCCACTCGCAGTCCGTCCAACGTTGCTTGCCGGCCCGGTCGGTTCGCGAGCGTTGCCGGTGAGGGAGGGGGATGGCGAACCTGCGGCACATGGCGCACACGGCGAGCTCGGCGCCTGACTGGGATCCGCCCGCCACGTCGTTCAGTGTCGCCCTGAACGGCTTCGCCCTGCGCAGTGGTCGCAATTGGTCGACCCAGGTGAGCATGCGGGCCGGAGTGGTGAGCCGTTGCTGGACCGTCGCGGCGACCAGGGCGTGCGCCGCCCGGGTGTTCGCCTCGTAGCCCGCGTGCAGCAGCACTGCGGGCTCGAGCCGGCAGACAGGCAGGCCAGGGCGGGGGTGCAGCAGCAGGCTGAAAGGCCGACGCGAGCGAAAGAAGTCGATCCCGTCCACGGGCTCGAAGCTCAGCTCGTCGTCGACGATCACAGTGACCTCGTCCCGCTCCCAGCCGGTCAGGCCGTGGTGCGCTGCGGCGGTGAGCCCGCCGATCATGCTCTTCGGGCCTGCGTGCAGCACGGCCAGCCACAGCCACTGGTTCCATGAGAGCGGACCTGTGGTCGTGCTGATGACCCGTGGGGTCCGTTCCGTCCATCGCCGCGCGGCGACGTGGTTGCGGACGGCGTCCCAGTCCACGCCGTGCTGGTTGAGCTGACGACGGGCGACCATGCCCGCTTGGTCGGCGATGAGCGTCTCGAGCGCCTCCTTCATGCGCTCAGGCTGCCTCGGATCGCGCCGCGACGACGCCCGTCCTCCACAGGCTCGGATCGTCATTCGAGGCGTGTGTCTGAGGACGCGTCATGACGCGTTCTCAGGCACACGACCCGAGGGGACCCGGTTAGGTTGGCGGCATGAGGAGCGCGCACACCGTCGAGCAGGTGCGGGAGGCCGAGGCGGCGCTGATGGCCACGCTGCCCGAGGGGACGCTGATGCAGCGGGCGGCTGCCGGCCTGGCGTACGCCGTGATCGACCTGCTCGGCTCGGCCTACGGCCGGCGCGTGCTGCTGCTGGTCGGGTCCGGCGACAACGGCGGTGACGCGTTGTACGCCGGGGTGGTGCTGGCGCGGCGCGGCTGCCGGGTCGAGGCCTGGCTGCTCTCCGACAGGGCGCACAGGGCCGGGGTGGAGGCCCTGCGGGCCGCCGGCGGCCGGGTCGTGCGGCTCAGCGAGCATCGGGGCGCACCCTCACCCGCACGAGCCGAGGTGGTCGTGGACGGGATCGTGGGGATCGGCGGCCGGGGCGGGCTGCGCCAGGAGGCCGTCGAGGCCCTGGCAGCCGTCCGCGGGGTGCCGGTCGTGGCCGTCGACACGCCGTCGGGGGTCGACGTCGACACCGGCGAGCTCGTCGGCGAGCACGTCACCGCCGACGTCACGGTCACCTTCGGCACCCACAAGGTCGCGCACCTCGTGGACCCCGCCGCGGCGGCCTGCGGCGTGGTGCACCTCGTCGACATCGGGCTGGACCTGCCGCCGGCGCCCGTCGAGGCGCTGCAGCCCGAGGACGTCGCCGCCCTGCTCCCGCGGCCGCGGTCCGACGCCCACAAGTACACCCGCGGCGTGGTCGGGATCCGGTGCGGCTCCGCGGCGTACCCCGGCGCCGGCCTGCTCAGCGTCGCGGGTGCCGACACCGGGCTCTGCGGCATGGTGCGGTACGTCGGCGACCGGGCCGTCGCCGACCGGGTCCGCCAGGCACACCCCGAGGTGGTGGGTGCCGGCCGGGTGCAGGCGTGGGTGATCGGCTCGGGGGGTGGCGACACGGCGGGCCGCGAGCTCGCCGACGCCGTGGCCGACGGGGTCCCGGTGGTCGTGGACGCCGACGCGCTGGCGCACGTGCGCGGCAGGCTCGGCGTCCCCGCGGTGCTGACCCCGCACGCCGGCGAGCTCGCCGCCATGCTCGAGACCGAGCGGTCCGAGGTGGAGGCGAGGCCGTTGCTGCACGCGCGCCGGGCCGCGGACACGTTCGACGCGGTGGTGCTGCTGAAGGGTCGGCACACCCTGGTCGCCTCGCCGGAGGGCAGGGTCCGGGCCACCACCACGGGCGTCCCGTGGCTCGCGACGGCGGGCGCCGGAGATGTCCTCGGCGGGCTCGTCGGTGCCCTGCTGGCGGCCGGCCTCGACCCCTTCGACGCCGCGTCCGTCGGCTCCTGGCTGCACGGCGCGGCAGCCACCCTGGCCTCGCGGGGCGGGCCGATCGTGGCGGGCGAGGTGGCGCACCACGTCGCCGACGTCGTGCGGCACCTCCCGTCCCGCGACTGAGCGGTGCCGGGCGGCCCGGACCGCGAGGATGGAAGAATCACCCGGCATGAGCCACTCGCCGGTCGCGCGCGCCGAGATCGTCGTGGACCTGGCGGCGGTCCGGCACAACGTCTCGACGCTGCGTCGCGTCGTGTCTCCCGAGGGAGCTTCTCCGGTCGCGATGATGACCGTGGTGAAGGCCGACGGCTACGGCCACGGCATGGTCGAGGTGGCGGCCGCCGCGCGCGAGGCCGGCTCCGAGTGGCTGGGCGTGGCCACCCTCGACGAGGCGATGGCCCTGCGCGCCGCAGGCGACACCGGGCGGCTGCTCTGCTGGCTGACCGTGCCGGGGGAGGACTACGCGCCGGCCGTTGAGGCGGACGTCGACATCACGGCCTCCACGGTGCGAGCGCTCGAGGAGATCGCGGAGGCCGCCCACCACGTGCGCCTCCCGGCCCGGGTGCAGCTGAAGATCGACACCGGGCTGTCCCGCAACGGGGCCACCGTCGAGGACTGGCCGGCCCTCGTCGAGGCCGCGCGCCGGCTCGAGGACCGCGGCCGGGTCCGGGTCACCGGCGTCTGGTCCCACTTCGCCTGCAGCGACGAGCCCGACCACCCCGCCAACGAGGCGCAGGAGCGGGTGTTCACCGAGGCGCTCGCCACCGCGGAGGCCGCGGGCCTGCGCCCCGAGGTGCGGCACCTCGCGAACTCGGCCGCCGCGCTGCTGCGGCCGTCGTCGCGCTTCGACCTGGTCCGGTGCGGGCTGGCGTCGTACGGCCTGGACCCGGCGCCCGGCCACACGCCCGACGTGGGGCTGGTGCCGGCCATGACCGCCCGCGCCAGCCTGGTCATGACCAAGCCGCTCGCGACCGGCGCGAGCGTCTCCTACGGCCACACGTGGACCGCCGAGCACCCCACGACCGTGGGTCTCGTCCCCGCCGGGTACGGCGACGGGGTCCCTCGGCACGCCTCCAACAACGCCGAGACCTGGGTCGGGGGCAAGCGTCGCCCGGTGCGCGGGCGGATCTGCATGGACCAGCTCGTCGTCGACCTCGAGGGCGACGAGGCGCAGGCAGGGGACGACGTCGTCCTCTTCGGTGCCGGGCGCGACGGCGAGCCGACCGCGCAGGACTGGGCGGACGCCTGCGGCACCATCTCCTACGAGATCGTCACCCGGATCGGCGGCCGGATGACCCGCCGCCACGTCAACCCCACGCAGGGAGACACATGAGCCTCAGACGCAGGATCCTCGGACTGGCCGCCGGCGCAGCCGGTGTGGCCGTGGCCGGTACGGCGGTCGGGGTCGCCCACCACCGTCGGGTCATCGCCCGTCGCGGCGCGGGCGACCAGGTCGCGTTCGGGTCGCTGCGCTCGCGACCGATCACGGTCGTCGCCGACGACGGGGTCCCGTTGCACGTCGAGGTCGACGAGTACGACGGCGAGGAGGACGGCAGCGGACGGCGGCGTGGCACGGGGGAGTCGCACCCGCCGATGACGGTGGTGTTCTGCCACGGCTACGCCCTCAACCTGGACTGCTGGCACTTCCAGCGCGCGGGCTACCGCGGCCTGGTGCGGTCGGTGTTCTACGACCAGCGCTCGCACGGACGCTCGGGCCGCTCGACGATCGGGCACGCGACCATCGACCAGCTCGGACGCGACCTCGAGCAGATCATCGACGAGGTGGTGCCGGAGGGGCCGATCGTCCTGGTCGGTCACTCGATGGGCGGCATGACCATCATCGCGCTCGCCGAGCAGCGCCCCGACCTGTTCGGCGACCGCATCGTGGGCGTCGGCCTCATCTCGACGACCGCCGGAGGCCTGGACCCGAGCCGGATCCTGTTGCCGGTGTTCCCCCTGTCGGTCGGCGCCGGCCTCACCAACAGGGCCGTCGCCCTGCTCGGCCGCGGCCACAAGAGCGTCGACCGGGTCCGCCGCCTGGGCCGCAACGTGGCCATGGTCGCCACCGACCTGTTCGCGTTCGGCGACGCCGTGCCCTCGTCGTACGTCGACTTCGTGGACCAGATGCTCTCCGACACCCCGTTCGAGGTGGTCGCGGAGTTCTTCCCGAGCTTCAGCCTGCTCGACAAGTTCCACGCCCTCGAGGCGCTCGCCGACGTGCCGACCGCGATCATCTGCGGCACCGCCGACCGGCTCACCTCGATAGGGCACAGCCGCAAGCTGCACGCGCACGTCCCCGGGTCGACGCTGCTCGAGTGCGAGCGGGCCGGGCACATGGTGATCATGGAGCGCCACGACCAGGTCAACGCCGAGCTCGACCAGCTCATCGCGGCGGCCGCCGGGGTGGTGGGCTCGCGGTGACCCTGGAGATCCGCCGGGTCGGCCCCGAGGAGGCCGAGGCCGTCCGCGCCGTGGTGCTGCCGGCGTTCGAGGCCCGCCCCAGGCTCGACCCGCCCGCCGCCGCCCTCAGCGAGAGCCTCACCGAGCTGGCGGCGCTCCTCGCGAACGGCGCCGGAGGCCTGGTCGCCCGCTTCCGCGGCGAGGACGTGGGCGTGCTCGTGCTCGACCCCAAGGGCAGCACGATGTACCTCCGCCGCTTCGCGGTCCTGCCCTCGGCCCAGGGCCACGGGATCGCCAAGGTGCTCATCGACGCCGCGGTCGAGGCCGCGCACGGGTACGACGACCTGACCGTCGTCACCCGCGAGGAGCTGCCGCGGACCCGGCGCTTCTGGGAGCGTCAGGGGTTCCGCGAGATCCGCCGGTCCGCGCCCAACGTCGAGCTGCGCCGGCCGCTGCGCACGTTCCTCTTCGACGCCCCCGACGCGGAGTCGATGCGCGAGATCGGCCGGGCGCTGGCCGGCCAGCTCACGGCCGGTGACCTGATCGTGCTGAGCGGTGAGCTCGGCGCCGGCAAGACCACCTTCACCCAGGGCATCGGTGCGGGCCTCGAGGTCCGCGGCGACGTCACCTCCCCGACGTTCGTCATCGCCCGCGAGCACCCCTCGCTGGCCGAGGGGCCCGCGCTCGTGCACGTCGACGCCTACCGGCTCGGCGGCATCGACGAGCTCGACGACCTCGACCTCGAGACCTCCCTGGAGGAGTCGGTGACCGTGGTCGAGTGGGGCGAGGGCGTGGCCGAGGGGCTGGCGGAGTCGCGGCTGGAGGTCCGGATCATCCGGGCCCTCGCCGACGAGGACCCGGACAGCGACCTCGACCCCCGCCGGGTGCTGATGACCCCGATCGGCCCGCGTTGGTACGAGATGGAGCTGCCCTCGCTGCAGCGCGAGCCGCTGGCGGAGAAGCTCAACGAGAACATCCTCCTCGACTTCTACCGCTGCGACGAGTCCGAGCTCGCAGACCTCGACCCGAGCATCCCGCTGCCTCTCTCCCTCATGGTGGCCGAGCACGCCGGCGGCGTCGTCGTGGTCCACAACGCCTGGCGCGACGAGTGGGAGCTGCCGGGTGGCACGATCGACGAGGGTGAGACCGCTCGCGAGGCGGCGGTGCGCGAGTTCGTCGAGGAGACCGGTGTCGCCCCGGGCGAGGTCGAGTTCGTCGGGGTCGGCACCGTCCAGCTCGGGCACGAGCGCCGCATCGAGTTCGTCGCGGTCTACCGCACGGTGGTCGACGGCCCGGTCGAGTTCCGCACCAACGACGAGATCGACGAGCTGTGCACGTGGGACGTCGGGACGGAGCTGCCCGGGCTGTCCCAGATCGACGCCCATCTCGCCGAGCTGGCGCTCGGCCGCCCGGTCGCGGGCGGGACCGCCGGGGACCAGTAGCCTTCGAACCGTGCTGCTCGCCTTCGACACCGCCACGCCCCACGTCTCCGTCGCCCTGCACGACGGCCGTGACGTCCTGGTCGAGCTGACCGCGGAGCGGCCGATGAAGCACGGTGAGCAGCTCGCGCCGCTCATCGAGGAGGCGCTCGGGCGGGCCGGTCTCACCCGCGGTGACCTGACCGGGATCGCGGTCGGGGTGGGGCCCGGCCCCTTCACCGGGCTGCGGGTCGGCCTGGTCACCGCCCGCACGCTCGCGTTCGTGCTGAGGATCCCGGTGCAGGGCGTGTGCTCGCTCGACGTGCTCGCCGTGGAGGCCGTCGACACCGGCGTGGTCACCGGCGAGTTCGTGGTCGCCACCGACGCCCGGCGCAAGGAGGTCTACCTCGCGTCGTACGACGCCGACGGCAGCCGTCGCCACGGGCCGATGGTCGAGCACCCCGGCGCCGCGGCCACGCACCTGCCGGTCGTGGGGGAGGGCGCCACGCTCTACCCCGACTCGTTCCCCAACGCCGTGGGCCCCGCCCGCCCGAGCGCCGGCTGGCTGGCCCGGGTGGTGGCCGGCGAGCGCGCGGAGCTGCACGGGCCCGAGCCGCTCTACCTGCGCCGCCCCGACGCGGTCGCCCCGGGCAAGCCCAAGCCCGTCTCGTGATCCGCGTGGCCGGGCCGGCCGACGTGCCGGCCATCGCCAGGCTCGAGCAGGACAACCTCGGCGCGGACGCTTGGTCGGAGGGGCTGGTCGCCGAGGGGGTGGGCGGCCGGCTGCCGACCGTCCGCTACCTCGTGGCCGAGGCCGACGGAGCCGTGGTCGGCCACGCGGTGGCCAGCGTCGTCGCCGACGTCTCCGAGCTGCAGCGCATCGCCGTCGCCGCCACCCACCGGCGTTCCGGACTGGCCACCGGCCTGCTCCGGGAGGTGGTGGCGCTCGCCCGCGACGGTGGCGCGGACCGGCTGCTCCTCGAGGTCCGCGAGGACAACGACGGCGCGATCGCCTTCTACGCCGCCCGCGGGTTCACCGAGATCGCGCGTCGACGCCGGTACTACAACGACGGCGCCACCGCCGTGGTCCTCGAGCTCTCGCTCGGGCCGGGCGATGACGCCGTCGCAGGGGTGTAGCGGGTTGCCCTACGGCAGGTAGTACGTCGGGTTCGGCAGCTTGACCACGCGGTCCGAGGAGCCGCCGATCAGGTCGCTGAACTGGTCACCGAAGTTCGCGATGATGTGGACGCCGAACTTGTCCTGGACGTGCTTGCGGGTCGAGGACTTGTACTCGATGGTCGAGCACTTGACCGGGTCGCTGTCCATCGCGCAGTCGACGTACGCAGGCGGCAGGTCGCCGCTGTTCCACTTGGTGAAGTAGTACTTCTGCTTGAACAGCGAGTTGCCGTCCTTGTCGTAGTAGTACGTGCGCAGGTTGTTGAGGGTGGCCGAGCGCTGGGCGTTGCTGCGACCGGTGAGGCCGACGACCTTGCAGCCGGCCTTGGCGGCGGCGCGCACGACCTTGGGCATGCCCGGGGTGGCCGGGAACCGCTCGCCCTCGACCCACTGGTTCTGCAGGACCGGGTCGAAGTCGAACTTCATCGCCGCGTCCTCCATGTCGTAGGTCCACAGCGTGGTGTCGTCGGCGTCGAAGACGACCGCCGGCCTGATGCCCTGGCGCACGCCCTTCTCGCACCGGTTGCGCAGCTTCTGCGACCACGTCGTCGTGATCCCCTTCATCTCGCTGATGTAGGGGGACGTGGCCTTGTTCGAGTTACCGGGCTTGGTCGGGTCGGCGACTCCGTAGTAGGAGCGGATCTCGCCCTTGACGTTGTCGATGTTCGGGATGCCCTCGCCGTCGGCGTCCTGGCCGCTCGAGCCGTCGGGGTTCATCGTGAACTCGGTCCGGGGTGCCAGGTCGGCGTCCGACGCCGGGGCGCCCGCGATGTTCGGGCTCGGGAGGTAGTACGTCGGGTTCGGCAGCTTCAGGGTGTCGTCGGCGTACCCGCCCTGCAGGTCGGAGAACTGGTCCCCGACGTTGAGGGCGATGTCGTACCCCAGGTCCTCCTCGATGTGCTTGCGGGTCCCGGCCTTGTACTCGACCGTCGTGCACTTGGCCGGGTCGTCGGCCGGGTCGACGCTGGTGTGGCAGTCCAGGTAGCCCGGCTTGGTGGCCGGGCTGGCGAACTTCGTGAAGAAGTTGTCGGCGTCGAAGCCGTGGTACCCCACGTCGGCGAGGTTCTGCAGCGTCGCCTCCTCCTGCGACTCGCCGCGGCCGGTGAGCCCGAAGACCGCGTAGCCCTTGGCTGCGACGGCGTCGACGAACGCGGGCATGCCCGGCGTCGCCGGGAACCACTTGTTCTGGACCCAGGTGTTCTGGAGCACCGGGTCGAAGTTGAAGCGCATCCCCGGCCGCTGGGCCTTGGGGTCGCCGTCCTCCATGTCGTAGGTCCACAGCGTCGTGTCGTCCGCGTCGAGGACCACGGCCAGCTTGTCGGCCGGGTCGACCGCCGGGAGCGCCGCGAGCGCGTCGGCCTCGAGCTCGGCCATCTCGTCGATGTAGGGCGAGTCGGCCTTGTTGGCGATGCCGCCTGTCGCGCCGTAGTAGGCGCGGATCGTCGCCTTCACCGAGTCGATGTTCGGGATGTCCGCGCCGTGGGCGGGGGGTGCAGGCACGGTGCCGTTCGCGTTCAGCGGCTGCACCGTGAAGTGCGTGTGCGGGGTGAGCTTCGTGTCGTCGACGGTGCGGGCACCGGCGACGGCGGGAGAGGTGATGACCAGTGCGGCGGACGCGGTGGCGACCAGCGCGACACGGGTTCGGGGGGTTCCCGGGATTTGCATGCGTTGCTCCGAGTGGTGTGTGTGAGACAGGCAACAAACCCGCACAACCTACGTCTGCCGGGGCACGCGCGGAAGAGAATCGCCGAACCGACGCGCCGGTGCCGGACGCGACCGTCCGAGCCCTGCCCGCGGGCAGGCGCGGCGGGGCGGCACAATGGCCGCGTGAGCGAACCACTCGTCCTCGGCATCGAGACCTCCTGCGACGAGACCGGCGTCGGTATCGTCCGCGGGCGCACCCTTCTCGCCGACGCGGTCGCGAGCAGCGTCGACGAGCACGCCCGCTTCGGCGGCGTCGTGCCGGAGGTCGCGAGCCGCGCCCACCTCGAGGCGATGGTGCCCACCATCGAGCGCGCCTGCGAGACGGCCGGCGTCGCGCTGCACGACGTGGACGCGATCGCGGTGACCAACGGGCCCGGCCTGGCGGGTGCGCTGCTCGTCGGCGTGGCCGCGGCGAAGGCGCTGGCGCTCGGGCTCGGCAAGCCGATCTACGGCGTCAACCACCTCGCGTCGCACGTGGCGGTGGACCAGCTCGAGCACGGGCCGCTGCCGGAGCCGTGCCTGGCGATGCTGGTCAGCGGCGGCCACTCGAGCCTGCTCCGGGTCGAGGACGTGACGACCGGGGTGGACCCCATGGGCTCCACGATCGACGACGCTGCGGGCGAGGCCTTCGACAAGGTCGCGCGGCTGCTGGGGCTGCCCTTCCCCGGCGGCCCGCACATCGACCGCGCCGCCCGCGAGGGCGACAGCGTGCACGTCGACTTCCCGCGCGGCCTGACCTCGCGCCGGGACCTCGAGCGGCACCGGTTCGACTTCTCGTTCTCCGGGCTCAAGACCGCGGTCGCGCGCTGGGTGGAGGCGCGCGAGCGCTCCGGTGAGCCGGTGCCGGTGGCCGACGTGGCCGCCAGCTTCCAGGAGGCCGTCTGCGACGTGCTGACCCGCAAGGCGATCGACGCCGCGGTCAGCGAGGGCATCGACGACATCCTCATCGGCGGCGGCGTCGCCGCGAACTCGCGGCTGCGCACGATGGCCGAGGAGCGGGCCGCCGCGAAGGGAATTCGCGTGCGGGTCCCGCGCCCCGGCCTGTGCACCGACAACGGTGCGATGGTGGCCGCCCTGGGCTCCGAGATGGTCGCCCGGGGGCGGACCCCGTCGCCGCTGGACCTGCCGGCCGACTCCTCGCTGCCGGTCACCAGCGTGCTGGCCTGATCCTCACGACGTGGGGAGGTACTCCGACATCATCTCGGGGTTGCCGCCACGGACGGGTCCCGCGACGGTCTCGGGGTCGCCACCGTCGAGGGGGTAGCGCACCAGCGTCCACCGGTTGCCGTCCAGGCCGGCCAGGACCGCCAGCACGTGGGTGTCGTCCGCCCAGGTGGCGCGGCTGATGACCTGCTTCCCGGGCTTGATCGCGGCCACCTCCTGCAGGTCGCGGTCGAGCACCGCCACCTCGCCGGCCATGTTGTTCTCGTACCGGCCGGACAGCAGGTGCTCGCCGTCGGGGGAGAAGTCGAGGTTCCCGCCCGTGCAGCTGCGCGCGGTGACCCTCTCGGCAGCCGGGTCGTAGAGCCCCACGCACGGGTACTGCTCACCCCCTGCTGATCGGAACGACACCGCCCAGGTGTCACCGTCGGGACTCACGTCGAGGACCCGCATCGGCTCGGAGGTGTCCAGGCGCTCGGCGCCGTCGAGCGTCACCGTCGCCACCGTCTCGGTGCCGTCGCTGACGAGCACCTCGCACCCGCCGTCGGCGCAGTGGTCACCGGTGACCGCGTCGATGAACGGGGTCGTGCCGTTGATGACCGGCATCTTGGGCATGGCCACAGGCTCGGGGCTGCCGCTCTCGAGCAGCTGCACACGCCCTCGCTGGTCGATCCACGCGGCGAGCCCGTTGCTCGAGCTCATGGTGAAGGTGAGGAAGTCGACCGCGTACGTCGTCGCCGGCGCGCCGTCGGCGTCGTACACCTCGATCTGCGAGAGCTTCTGGTTGGCCACCAGGATGCGACCGTCGGTGAGCACCCCGAACTGGCTGACGTCTGCGTTGTCGATGTCCACGGGGACCGTGCCCCCGCCGGGGAGTGTGACCTCGCGGTCGTGCAGGACCGAGGCGCCGCGGCCGGTCGAGGGAGACGGCGCCGGCTGCGGCTCGTCGGCCCGGTTGAGGCCGCCCGCCAGCGTGGTCGACAGCGTCGCCACCAGCGCGACTGCGGCAGCGGTCGCGGTGACGGCGGCGACGCGGCGCCGGCGACGGATGCCTCGCGCCCGGCCGCGGACGTCGTCAAAGGTGAACGGGGCCTCGTACAGGCCGTCCGCACGTCGGTGGAGCTCCCTCCCGAGCTCCTCGGTGATCTGGTTCGGGGTGCTCATCGTTCCTCCTCCCGGGGGTTCAGGCTGGCGGGTGTGCGTTCGCGCAGGGCGGCGAGCGCACGACTGGTCTGGGACTTCACGGTGCCGACGGAGATGCCGAGGGCGTCCGCTGTCTCGGCCTCGCTCATCTCCTCGTAGTAGCGCAGCACGAGAACGGCACGGGCCTTGCGGGGCAGGGTCTGCACCAGCGCCCACAGCTCGTCGTTGCGGCCGTCGTCGTACGAGTCGAGGACCGGCGCTCCCTCCGGCACCTCGTCCGTGGCGTGCTCGCGACGCTTCCAGCCCCTCCGCCACAGCGAGTTGTTCTCGTTGACCATGATCCGGCGGACGTAGGCGTCCACCGAGTCGCGGTCGCGGACCTTGTCCCAGGCCAGGTAGAGCTTGGCCAGGGAGGTCTGCAGGACGTCCTCGGCCTGGTGCCGGTCGCCGGTCAGCAGGTAGGCCGTGCGCAGCAGCGCAGGCTGCCGGGCGGCGAGGTACGCCGTGAAGTCGGCGTCGCGCTCGGCTCCGCGTCCTCCCACCCCGACCCCCGATCCCGCGCCCGGTTGGGCTGTGAGCTGCATTGTCTCCTCCGTTCGTACGTCATCGAGACGCGAACGGTGTCGACATGGTTGCAATCGTGCGGCGCAGCCTCAGGGACGAGCGGCGAGCACGAAGTCGCGGCCTCCCAGCGCCGGCGTGGCGAGCTCGAGCCGGCCGGTGACGTCGGTGCGCACCAACGCGGCCCGGGGACCCTGCCGTACCGACGCCACGAGGTGCGTGTCGTCCTCCCACGCGACCTGGCGCACGTCGCCGGACAGGTCTGCGAGTTCGGCGACCTGCTCGCCCGTGGTCACGTCGACGATCGACAGGCCGCGGGTGGCACTGGTCATCCCCAGCGTCGCGACGTACCGCCCGTCCGGGCTGAACGCGACCGGCAGCCGCCCGGGGACCCGCATCGTGACCTCTCCCGTCGACGGGTCGACGACCGCGCCCACCCTGCCGGACAGCGCGCCTCCCACCAGACCGGTCGTGGCGTCGACCGCGGAGGCCCGGACCAGGCCGGGGACACGGCGGGGCGGGTGCTGGAGGTCGGTGACCCAGGCGCCGTCGCCGAACATGCTGGTGTAGACGACGTCCTCACCGCTCAGCCCGACCAGCTGCACGTTCGGGTCCGCGCCCGGGTCGACGGCCGGGTCGACGGTCTGGGTCGCCTCGCCCTCGCCCATGCCGGAGCTGATGCCCCGGTGGATCGTGGCCGAGGTGACGCCGGCGCTGCTGTCGCACTCGAGGCTGAGCCAGGCCGTCTGCATCAGGTCGCCGCTGACGACCGGCGAGCCCGCCGAGCACCACCCGTCGACCTCGGCTCCCGTGCCGTCGAGCAGGTGCAGGCCGACGGTGCCCTCGAAGGCGCGGTCGTCGGCGACCAGGAACCCGCCGTGGTAGGGCGTGATGGCGCTGATGCCCGTCTCCACCGGAACCCGGAGCCGTGAGCCGTCGGACGCCACGTAGGTGTCGCCGACGGCGTACGCCACGCGAGGTCCGGCGCCCCGCGGGAGGTCCTCGAGCGACGTCCGCGCAGGAGTGGGGGTCGACGAGGACGTGTGGTCCGAGGGGCCGGGGCCGGTTCCCCCGTCGTGGGAGAGCAGCAGTCCGGCCGGCACGGTGAGGACCACGACGCACGCGGCCGCAGCGAGGCCGGCGTTGCGCCGCTGCCGGTGGCGCAGCGCCCGTGCGGTGCCGACCACGTCGGCCATCGGCGTGGGTTCGTACGACGCATGGTCGACGCGGGCGTGCAGGGCGTCGCTGAGCAGGCGCTCGGTGTCGGTCATCGGTCCTCCTGGAGGTCCGGCAGCTCGGGGTGGTCGTGGACCACCGCTCTGAGTGCGGCGATCGCCCGGCTGGCCTGCGACTTCACGGTCCCCACCGAGACGCCCAGCACCGCGGCGGTCTCGGGCTCGGTGAGGTCCTCGTAGTAGCGCAGCACGATCACGGCGCGCTGCCGCGGAGGCAGGGTCGCCACGAACGCCCAGACGGCGTCGTGCGCGCCGTCGTACGACGGACCGGGGCCGGCGGTCTCGGGCAGCCGGTCGGTCGTCACCTCACGCCTGCGCCACGGTCGACGCCAGGCCGAGCGGTGCTCGTTCACCAGCACCCTGCGCGCGTAGCCGTCGAGGTGCTCCCGGTCATCGAGCCGGTCCCAGGCGAGGTAGAGCTTGGCGAGCGTGGTCTGCACCAGGTCCTGGGCGCCGTGCGGGTCGCCGGTCAGCAGCAGGGCGAGACGCTGGAGCGCAGGCTCGCGCGCCGCGCACCACTCCTCGAAGCCCGTCCGGGCCGCGCTGGCCCTCACCCCCACCTCCATGCCCGCTACACGTTGAACCACTCCATACGGTTGCATGGGAAGCCACCGACGAGAGGGAGCGCGCATGCAGCAGGTCAAGGCCGTCGTCGCACGCGGCAAGGGACAGCCGGTCGAGGTGACCACGATCAACGTGCCGGACCCGGGGCCGGGCGAGGCGCTGGTGAAGGTGCAGGCGTGCGGGGTGTGCCACACCGACCTGCACTACCGCGAGGGCGGCATCAACGACGACTTCCCGTTCCTGCTGGGCCACGAGGCCGCGGGCGTGGTGGAGGCCGTCGGCGACGACGTCACCAGCGTGGCGCCGGGGGACTTCGTGATCCTCAACTGGCGCGCGGTGTGCGGCGACTGCCGCGCCTGCGACCGCGGCGAGCCGTGGTACTGCTTCGCCACCCACAACGCCACCCAGAGGATGACGCTCGAGGACGGCACCGAGCTGACGCCGGCGCTCGGCATCGGAGCCTTCGCGGAGAAGACCCTGGTCGCGGCCGGCCAGTGCACCAAGGTCGACCCGTCCGCGCGTCCGGCTGCCGTGGGCCTGCTCGGCTGCGGGGTCATGGCCGGGATCGGTGCGGCCATCAACACCGGCAACGTGGGTCGCGGCAAGTCCGTGGCCGTCATCGGCTGCGGCGGCGTCGGCGTGGCCGCCGTCGCGGGCTCCGCGCTGGCGGGGGCGTCCACGATCATCGCCGTCGACATCGACGCGAAGAAGCTCGAGGCCGCGACCCGGATGGGCTCCACGCACACCGTGAACAGCAAGGACACCGACCCCGTTGCCGCGATCCAGGAGCTCACCGGCGGCAACGGCGCCGACGTCGTCATCGACGCGGTCGGTCGACCGGAGACCTGGAAGCAGGCTTTCTACGCCCGCGACCTCGCCGGCACGGTCGTGCTCGTGGGCGTCCCCACCCCGGACATGAAGATCCCCGAGATCCCGCTGATCGACGTCTTCGGCCGGGGCGGCTCGCTGAAGTCGAGCTGGTACGGCGACTGCCTGCCCTCGCGCGACTTCCCGATGTTGGTCGACCTCTACCAGCAGGGGCGGCTCGACCTCGACGCGTTCGTCACCGAGGAGATCGGCATCGACGACGTCGAGGCCGCGTTCGAGAAGATGCACGGTGGCAACGTGCTGCGGTCCGTGGTGATCCTCAAGTGACCGCCCGCGTCGACCACGGCGTCTCGAGCGGCACCTTCAGCCTCGACGGGCAGACCTTCGACGTCGACAACAACATCTGGGTCGTCGGTGACGACACCGAGTGCGTCGTCATCGACGCACCGCACTCGGTCGACGACATCATGGCCGTGGTGGGGGACCGCACGGTCAAGGCGATCCTGTTGACCCACGCCCACGACGACCACTGCCGGGTCGCGCCGGCCCTGCGGGAGCGCACGGTCGCGCCGATCATGCTGCACCCGGACGACCGGCCGCTGTGGGAGCTGACCCACGGCGACGCGGAGACCGGGGACCACCTCTGGGACGTCGACCTCGCCGACGGTTTCGAGATCACCGTCGGGGGTACGACGTTGCGTGCTCTCCACACCCCGGGCCACGCGCCGGGGGCGGTGTGCTTCCACGCCGCGGAGCTCGGCTGCGTCTTCACCGGCGACACCCTCTTCCAGGGTGGCCCGGGCGCGACCGGCCGGTCCTTCAGCGACGAGGAGCAGATCAAGCGGTCCATCCGGGACCGCCTGTTCGGGCTGCCGGCCGACACGGTCGTGCACACCGGGCACGGCGACGACACCACGATCGGCGCCGAGCAGGAGGCGCTGGGCTGAGCGATGCCCTGGACGGCGCGCCACGACGGACGGAGATCGGTGAACGAGGAGTACTGGCAGGCGCTGGAGGCCGGTGACCGGCACGCCGCCCTCACGGTGGTCAAGCGGCTGCACGAGTCCGGGCAGTCGCCGCTCGCGATCATCGACGAGCTCGTCGTCCCGGCCCAGGAACGCGTCGGCGAGCTGTGGCTGGACGGCGCCTGGAGCGTCACCCAGGAGCACGCGGCCACGGCCATCAACGAGGGTCTTGTGCACTGGCTCGGGTCCTTCGTCCCCGAGCCCGAGCCGGACCGGCCGCTGGTGCTGGTCTCCTGCATCGAGGGGGAGCGGCACGCCCTGCCGGCCCTGGTCGTCGCCGAGGCGCTGGGGATGGCCGGCCACCGGGTCAGCTACGTCGGGGGTGACCCGGAGCCGCACGACCTGCTGCGACAGGTCCTGGTGCTCAAGCCGCGGGCGGTCCTGTTCAGCGCCTCGCTCACCTCGTCGCTGGCGCCCCAGAAGGGCCTCTTCGGCAGCATCCGCGCGATCGGCATCCCGGTGCTGGTCGGCGGGCGGGCGTTCGGCGGCGACGAACGACGGGCCACCTCGCTGGGTGCCACGGCGTACGCCCACGGGGTCGACGACGTGCTCCGCCTGCTGGAGGAGCTGCCGGAGCGGCTGCCCGCCGCCCCCCGGCCGCCCGAGGGGCCGGCCGACGTCGAGGCGGCCTGGATCCTCGCGCACCGCGGCCAGATCACCCCGGCGGTCGTGCGCGCCGTCGAGCGACGGTACGCCGTCGAGGGCGACCGGCCCCGGTGGTGGTCGGAGCTCGAGGGTCACGTGGACCACGTGCTCGGCTGCCTCGCCGCGGCGCTGGTGACGGGGGACGAGACGATCATGATCGAGGTGCGCGACTGGTTCGGCCGGGTCCTCGCCCGGCGTGGGGCCGCCCCCGGCCTCGTGGAGGAGGTGTGGCACCTGCTCGCGGGCCCGCTGCGTGGCCACCCGTTGGCGCGGGTGTTCCTCGCCGGGTCGGCCGCCCCCAGCGAGGGCGGGATCTCCGAGCCCTCGGTCTGACCCGTCCTCAGAGCGGTCGGACCAGCAGCGCGGTCCCGTGGCCGGCGACCCGGGTGAGCACGATGGTGGCGGTCTCGTCACCGTGCAGCGCCAGGCGTCTGCGCAGCTCGTCGGGGACCACGTTCACCCCGCGCTTCTTGATCGTCAGCGTGCCGACGCCGCGCTCCCGCAGCGCGGCCCGGAGGGCCTTCTCGCGGTAGGGCAGCTCCTCGAGGACCTCGTACCCGCGCGCGAACGGCGTGCGGGTCGCCGCGTCCGAGGTCACGTAGGCGATGTGCTCGTCGACCAGCCCGCCCTGCACGAGCGCCGCGACCGCCGTCACCAGGCCGGCCCGGATCACCGCGCCGTCCGGCTCGTGGAGGTACCGCCCGACCGGCGTCACGCCGGCGCCCGGGTCGTCCTCGTCGGTCAGGGTGGCCAGTCCGCCGTCCCCGATGACGGTGGCCCGCCGGGCCGTGGTGGCCAGGCGCCCGGACCACAGGGCGGCCTCCTTCACCTCGCCGTGGTCGCTGACCCACTCCGCCTCGACGCCCTCGGGCAGGAGCTCGTGGGGGATGCCGGGCGCGACCTTGACGCAGGAGTCGCGGCGCAGCAGCTGCTCGACGAAGGGCCACGGAGGCGTCCAGTCGTCGACGTCGAACGTGCGACCCCGCCCCGAGCGACGCGCCGGGTCCGCGAACGCGACGTCGAAGGGCGTGGAGTCGACCTGCGTCGCGTCGGCGACCTGGACGGCGCCGTCGAGACCGAGGGCGGCGAGGTTGGCGGCGGCCACGGCCACCCGGACCGGGTCGAGGTCCACCCCGGCGCAGACCAGGCCCCGGGAGGCGAACGCGACGAGGTCCCCACCGATCCCGCAGCCGAGGTCGACGACGGTCCCGGCCGAGGACGCCTCCACCCGCGCGGCGCGGTGCCGGGCGACGGACAGGCGGGTGGCCTGCTCGAGGCCGTCGGGGGTGAAGTACATCCGCGCCGCGAGGTCGCCGAACTTCGCGACCGCCCGGCGGCGCAGGGTCGCCTGCGTGAGCGCGGCGGCGACGTGCGCGGGCTCCGCCGTGCGCCGCAGCGTGGTCTGGGCCCGCAGCGGGTCCTCGTCGACCACCTCGTCGGCCGCGGCCAGCAGCCGCTGGCCCTCGTCGGTCAGCAGCCAGCGGAAGTCGTCGAGCTCCATCCGTCGATCCTCGCAGGCTGTGCGGTTTGGCCGGTGCGGGGGAGGGCAGCATGCCGACATGAGGAACGGGGGAGTCCTTCTGGCGGTGGCAGTCGCCACGACGGGTTGCTCCGTCATGTCGGACGCGTCCGGACCGGACCAGCCACGCGCGGCCGTGGGCCAGGTGGTGACGGCGCAGCTCAGCGGCCAGGTCGAGGGCCGTCACTCCGTCCTGGTCGTGCCCGGACGTCGCTACGACTTCACCGTCAGCACCCCCCGCGAGCGCATCGACCAGGTCAGCGCCGACGACGCGGAGGTGAGTGCCGAGGGTGGCGACGACATCCGCTTCGTGAGCCTGGCGTGGGACCTCGAGGCCCAGCCGGGCGACGTCTTCGTGATGGACCCGCCGCAGGACGCGCACCCTCTGCTGACGGTGGTGGCGGACGGTGCCGACCTGCCGGTGGGTCCGCTCGACGAGGAGGGCGTCCACGCCGTGCACGTCGCCGTACCCGCGGATGCGGAGGACATCGGCTACCGGGTGGAGTACGACGGCCTGGTCCAGACCGTCGACGACGCCTACGACCCGGTGCTCGCGCGCGGCGACGGGCCCGGGTCCCTGTACCACGACGTGCCCCGCTTCGAGTGGGGCCACTGTCCCTCCTCACGGCTGTGGCCCGAGCGTCGGTCGCTGTACGCCTTCGGCGCAGACTGCGCGGTGCGCGTGAGCAACGCCCTGCCCTACGCCGGCGAGGTCGGGTGGGCGTCACCCGGACGGGCCTGGGTCGTGGTCGACTTCTCGGCCCGACCCGTGCTGGTGGGGTACGACGGCACCGCCGGTGTCGTCGACTACGTGGTCGAGCCGGCGCCGGTGCGGCTGTCGCTCGAGGGCGGCACCGGGCCCCGACTGTTCCCGCTCGAGGAGGGCGAGGAGGTCGGCCTCCAGTCGGACGGGTCGTGGTCGGCGCGGGCGGTCTTCGAGGTCGCGGACACCTCGTCCCGCGCGTCGCTGTCCTTCAGGCGCGTGGTCCGGGCCCGGGCCGAGGACCCCGACGAGGCCCGGTCCGTCGGCGCCCCGACGGTGGTCAGGCGCGTGTACGCAGGGAAGGTCTGAGGAGTCGGTCGACCCAGCTGCTGGCACTCATTCGAGGCGAGTGCTAACGTCTGGACTGGCACTCTCACCATGAGGGTGCCAGCGCTTGCGAGCGAAGTGCGACCCCCGCGACGGCGTACCTCCCAGCAAGCCCCAACGTCCGGAGGACTCCCGTCACCCGGAGTGCTCCAGCCCTACGTCAGACAAGTGGAGAAAGTGGAGGTCGACATCGTGTCGGTCAACATCAAGCCCCTCGAGGACCGCATCGTCGTCAAGCCGCTCGAGGCCGAGCAGACCACGGCGTCCGGCCTGGTCATCCCCGACACCGCCAAGGAGAAGCCCCAGGAGGGCGAGGTCGTGGCGACCGGTCCGGGTCGTATCGACGACAACGGCAACCGCGTCCCGCTGGACGTGGCCGTCGGCGACAAGGTCATCTACAGCAAGTACGGCGGCACCGAGGTCAAGTACGGCGGTTCGGAGTTCCTCATCCTCTCCGCCCGCGACGTGCTGGCTGTCGTTTCCTGATTTTCCCTGGGTCGTGTGCCTGACGACGCGCCCTGGCGCGCTCTCAGGCACACGACCCGATCTCTTTGAGGAGAGCAATGCCGAAGATTCTTGAGTTCGACGAGGGCGCCCGCCGCGCGCTCGAGCGGGGCGTCGACGCGCTCGCCAACGCCGTCAAGGTGACGCTGGGCCCCAAGGGCCGCTACGTCGTCCTCGACAAGAAGTGGGGCGCGCCGACCATCACCAACGACGGCGTGACCGTCGCGCGTGAGATCGAGCTGGACGACCCGTTCGAGAACCTCGGTGCGCAGCTGACCAAGGAAGTTGCCACCAAGACCAACGACGTCGCCGGTGACGGCACGACCACCGCGACCGTGCTCGCCCAGGCGATGGTCCACGAGGGCCTGCGTGCGGTGGCCGCCGGTGCCAACCCGATGGGTCTCAAGCGGGGCATGGACGCCGCGGCCGAGGCCGTCGGCGACGCGCTGCGCGAGGCTGCTCGCGAGGTGGAGTCCAAGGAGGACATGGCCTCGGTCGCCACGATCTCCAGCCGCGACTCCCACATCGGCGAGCTGCTCGCCGAGGCCTTCGACAAGGTCGGCAAGGACGGCGTGATCACCGTCGAGGAGTCCAACACCATGGGCACCGAGCTGGAGTTCACCGAGGGCATGCAGTTCGACAAGGGCTACATCTCGGCGTACTTCGTCAGCGACCCGGAGCGCATGGAGGCCGTCCTCGACGACCCCTACATCCTCCTGCACCAGGGCAAGATCTCGGCGATCGCCGACCTGCTGCCCCTGCTGGAGAAGGTCATCCAGGCCGGCAAGCCGCTGTTCATCCTGGCCGAGGACGTCGAGGGCGAGGCCCTCTCCACCCTGGTCGTGAACAAGATCCGCGGCACCTTCAACGCGGTCGCGGTGAAGAGCCCGGCGTTCGGTGACCGTCGCAAGGCGATGATGCAGGACATCGCGACCCTGACCGGCGGTCAGGTCGTGGCGCCCGAGGTCGGGCTCAAGCTCGACCAGGTCGGCCTCGAGGTCCTCGGCCAGGCGCGCCGCGTCGTCATCACCAAGGACAACACCACGATCGTCGACGGCGCCGGTGACGCCGCCGAGGTCGAGGGGCGCGTCAACCAGATCAAGGCCGAGATCGAGTCCACCGACTCCGACTGGGACCGCGAGAAGCTCCAGGAGCGCCTCGCGAAGCTGGCCGGCGGCGTGTGCGTGATCAAGGTCGGCGCCGCCACCGAGGTGGAGCTGAAGGAGAAGAAGCACCGTATCGAGGACGCCGTCTCCGCGACGCGCGCCGCGATCGAGGAGGGCATCGTCCCCGGCGGTGGCTCCGCGCTCATCCACGCGGTCTCGGTCCTCTCCGACGACCTCGGCCTCACCGGCGACGAGGCCGTGGGCGTCCGGATCGTCCGCAAGTCGGCCGACGAGCCGCTGCGCTGGATCGCCGAGAACGGCGGCCAGAACGGCTACGTCGTGACCACCAAGGTCCGCGAGCTCGGCGTCGGCAACGGCTACAACGCCGCCACCGAGGAGTACGGCGACCTGGTCGCCCAGGGTGTCCTGGACCCGGTCAAGGTCACCCGCTCCGCGCTCGTCAACGCCACCTCGATCGCGGGCATGCTGCTCACGACCGAGACCCTGGTCGTCGACAAGCCGGAGGACGAGGACGAGGCTGCCGCGGCCGGCCACGGCCACGGTCACGGCCACGGCCACTGATCCACCCGTCGCGTCCTGACGCGACACCGCACCGGCCCGTCGTCTGCTGACGACGGGCCGGTGTCATGTCCGACCGCGCCGGCCGGGTCGGTGTGGCAGGCCCCGCGGGTGCGGCCGCCTCAGCGCGTCCGGCCCAGCCACTGGGTGGCGCCGTGGCCACCGTTGACCGGCGTGTCCCAGATGAACAGGTCGCCGGCCCAGGGCGCCTCCATCGAGAACCGCGACGTGGCCTCGCTGATGCGCACCAGCCGGCCGGTGGCGTAGTCGAGGACGAAGGTGCCGCCGAGCTCCTGGTTGTAGGACCGGACGACCAGGTCGCCGTCGGTGGTGCCCGCGAGCTCGGCGCCGTCGTCACGGACGGTGACGACCGGGGAGCCGTCGGTGGTGACGACCTGGACCCGGTCGTCGCGCACCCCGTCGTGCCGGCCGCAGTACGTGCCGAGCACGACGTACCGCGGGGTGCGGTCGAGGGAGAGCTGGTTGCACCGGTCGCCGGACCGTGGGTCGAACGAGGACTCCTCGCCGGTGGTCAGGTCGCGGATGCGAACGACGTCGTTCGGCTCGTTGTGCGTCGCGGTCCAGGTCAGCTGGTCACCCTCGATGGTGAAGTCCCCGACCACCAGGTGCTCGTCGCGCACGTCGCCCGGGTCGTCGAGCGCCATCGACCAGAGGTCGAAGGTCCTCCAGCCCGTGCCGTGGGCGTAGGCGACGTAGAGGCGGTCGTCGGGGCCGATCGCGGTGTAGTAGGAGTAGTCGCGGCGCGGGAGCCCGTCCCAGACAGTCCGGCTCCACCGGTGCGTGGTGCGGTCGTACGTGACGACCGACAGGTTGGTCGGGTCCTGACGCCCACCGAGGAACACCAGCCGGTCACGGCCGAGGTCGAGGGGGCGCTCGAGCGCGATCGGCGGGTCCGGGAGCGAGTCCTGCACAGAGGTCTCGGGGTTGTAGAGCGCGTAGGTGCTGGTGTTGCGGATCCCGTGCGGGCCGTCCTGGAACAGGACCCACCCGTCGTCGGTGATGCCTGCGTAGTACTCGCCGTTGGCGCGGTCGAGGTTCACGTTCGTGTGGTGGTCGAGCACCTCGTAGTCGGTCCCACGAACCGCAGGCACCGCGTCGGAGAGCTTCAGCACGGGCCCGACCGGGGCCAGCTGTCGTGCGGGGGAGGCGGGACCGGGGCCTGTGTCGAACAGGCCACCCAGCGCAGCCCCGGCGGTGCCGAGGACGGCGACGGTGGCGACGACCCCGGCCACCAGCCCGGTGCGACGCGCCCGGACGCGAGAGCGGCCGCGGCTCACCACGCGCTCCAGGTCGAGGTGGTCCGGCGGCGGGGCCGAGACGTTGTCGTGCAGCAGCTGCTTGAGGTCGTTCACCACGGGAGGGTCCTTTCCCCGACGACGGCGAGCTCGTCGCGCGACGCGCTCTCGAACATGGACCGCAGGGTGGCCAGGGCGCGCGAGGTCTGGCTCTTGACGGTGCCCTCGCTGCACCCGAGGGCCTGCGCGGTCTCCCGGACGTCGAGGTCCTCGAAGTAGCGCAGCACCACGCAGGCCCGCTGGCGTTCCGGCAGTCGTGCCAACGCCGCCATCAGCGCCGCCCGGTCGGTGACGGCGCCGGCGACGTCCTCGCCGGACGTCTGGGTGGCGTCCACCTCCACGGGGCGCTCCCGGCTGGAGCGCCGGCGGGCGCTGTCCAGGAACGCGCTGACCACCGCGCGTCGGGCGTAGGCGTGCTCGCCGCCCTTGCGCACCAGCCGCGGCCAGGCGACGTACACCCGGATGAGGCCCTCCTGGACGTGGTCGGACGCGCGCTCCCAGTCACCGCACAGCAGGTACGCCGTGCTGCGCAGGCGGGCGCTCGATGCCGCCGCGAAGTCGGTGAAGGCGGTGTCGTCCGCTCCGTGCCGCCTGGTCAACGAGCCCCCCGAGTCAGGTCCATGCCCACTGAACGTGGTCAGCGGGGAAACGGTTGCACGGCCGGCGCCGTCGATGTCAGGCGCGACCGCGGAGCAGCGACACCCGCATCTCGCGCAGCTCCCCGCGGACCGTGCCGCTGGCGATCGCCGGATCGCTCTCCATCACCGCGCGGGCGGACTCCTCGTCCGGCGCCTCGAAGACGGCGATGCCGGTGTTCTCCTCGCCCAGGGTGGGCCCGGCGAGCACCAGGGTGCCCTCGTCGAGCAGCCGCTGGAGGTGCGCGAAGTGCTCTGCGAAGACCGACTCCTCCTCCGGGGTCATCGTGGCCGCGAAGCCGCTCCGCGGCGGGTGGAGGAAGTAGATCCAGCTGCGCATGCCGCCAGCATCGCAGAGCGTGGAGCGGCTGACACGTGCCGGAAACACGGCCGACGTCGACCGGCAACGTCGTCCGTGCACAGTGCTCGCATCCGCACATCGACCGAGGGGGGACCCATGTTGTGGAGAGTTCGAACGACCCTGCCCGACCGACCGGGCTCGCTGGCCGTGCTCGCCCGGAGCTGCGGCGAGGCGGGGGTGAACATCCTCGGGCTGCAGATCTTCCCGGGCATCGAGGCGGTGACCGACGAGCTGGTGCTGCGCACGCCGCCGGGCTGGGGACTGCCCGAGATCGCCGCGGTCGTCGAGGCCTCCGGTGGGTTGGCGGTCAGTGCCGCCCCGTGCACCGAGGCCGCGCTCACCGACCAGCCGACCCGTTACGTGCAGGCGGCCCGCACGATCCTGGCCCAGCCGGCGTCGTTCCCGGAGGTCGTGGCGATGCTCTTCGACGCCGAGGCCGACCCCGCGCCGGGTGACCTGGCCTCGGTGCAGGACGTGATGGACATGACGGTGGGGGACGTGCAGGTGCAGGTGCGTCGCACGGCGCCGTTCACCGCGACGGAGCATGCCCGCGGCGCGGCCCTGGCCGAGCTGGTCTCCGACGTCCTCGCCCGGGGGCGCGAGGCAGCGGCCGGCCCCGCGCCGGGACGCCGGGTCGGCCACGGCTCGACGCCGGAGTACGCCGTCGAGGACGACGCGGTCCGCGCCACGATCGACGACACCCCCGTGGGCCTCGCCGTGGTCCGGCCGGCCCTGGTGGACGAGCCCGACGTCCGCCCGGTCACCCTGCGCGTGGACCCCGCCTGGCAGCGCCGGGGGATCGGCACCCGTCTCCTCGTGGACGCGGCCCGCCTGGCGGGGTCGATGGGCGCCACGGAGATCGTGCTCACCACGCGCGCGGACAACCAGGCGGTGCTGCCGATGGTGCTCGCCGCCGGGCTCCGCGCGCGGATCCGGATGGCGGCCGACCAGCTGACCGTGCGCGTTCCCGTCCGGTCGCTGAGACCGCTCCCCGGCTGAGCAGGTCCGGTGCCGGTCCGGGCCGGGATCCGGGCCGGGACCGGGGGCCGCCGTGACTTCGGTCGGGGCGGCGGACCTCGGTAGGATGCTCCGGGTGGAGCTCCCCGACAAGTTCGCCGCCCTCGGCCTGACCTACGACGACGTCCTGCTGCTGCCCGGGCACTCGGACCTGGCGCCCTCGGACATCGACACGACCTCGCGGCTGACCCGCGAGATCTCGCTCAAGGTGCCCCTCGTCAGCGCCGCCATGGACACGGTCACCGAGTCCCGGATGGCCATCGCGATGGCCCGCCAGGGTGGCCTCGGCGTGCTCCACCGCAACCTGTCGATCGAGGACCAGGCCTACCAGGTCGACCTCGTCAAGCGCACCCAGACCGGCATCATCTCCAACCCGGTGACGATCGGCCCCGACGCGACGCTGGAGGACCTCGACCGGATCTGCGGCGAGTACCGCGTCTCCGGCCTCCCCGTGGTCGACACCGACAACCGGCTGCTCGGCATCATCACCAACCGCGACCTGCGCTTCACCCCGGTCGCGGAGTGGGCGACCACCAAGGTCGACGAGGTGATGACGCCGATGCCGCTGATCACCGGCCCGGTCGGCATCTCCCGCGACGACGCCACGCTGCTGCTGCGCAAGCACAAGCGCGAGCGGCTGCCGCTGGTCGACGACGACGGCCGCCTCGCCGGCCTCATCACGGTCAAGGACTTCGTGAAGTCCGAGCAGTTCCCCCACGCGTCGTACGACGCCGACGGCCGGCTGCTCGTCGGCGCCGCGATCGGCTACTTCGGCGATGCCTGGCAGCGCGCCACCACCCTGGTCGAGGCCGGCGTGGACGTGCTCGTCGCCGACACCGCCCACGGCAACGTCCGGCTGCTGCTCGACATGGTCAAGCGGCTCAAGACCGACCCGGCGACCCGGCACGTGCAGGTCATCGGTGGCAACGTCGCGACCCGCGAGGGCGCCCAGGCGTTCGTCGACGCTGGCTCCGACGCGATCAAGGTCGGCGTGGGTCCGGGGTCCATCTGCACCACGCGCGTCGTCACCGGCGTCGGGGTCCCGCAGGTCACCGCGGTCTACGAGGCGTCGCTGGCCGCCAAGCCCGCGGGTGTCCCGGTGATCGCCGACGGCGGCATGAAGCACTCGGGCGAGATCGCGAAGGCGCTGGTCGCCGGCGCCGACACCGTGATGCTGGGGTCGCTGCTCGCCGGCTGCGAGGAGTCCCCGGGCGAGCTGGTCTTCGTGAACGGCAAGCAGTACAAGTCCTACCGCGGGATGGGTTCGCTCGGCGCGATGTCCAGCCGCGGCAAGAAGTCCTACTCCAAGGACCGCTACTTCCAGGCCGAGGTCACCAGCGACGACAAGATCGTGCCCGAGGGCATCGAGGGCCAGGTCGCCTACCGCGGCCCGCTCGCGGCGGTCTCCCACCAGCTCATCGGCGGCCTGAACCAGTCGATGTTCTACGTCGGCGCGCGCACCGTCCCCGAGCTGCAGGAGAAGGGCCGCTTCGTGCGGATCACCTCCGCCTCGCTCAAGGAGAGCCACCCCCACGACGTGCAGATGACCGTCGAGGCCCCCAACTACACCGGCCGTTGAGCCCGACCACCGCTGGTCGAGCGTGTCGAGACCACAGCCGAGGAGCTGACCTGTGACCGAGATCGAGATCGGGCGTGCCAAGCGCGCGCGTCGTGCCTACTCCTTCGACGACGTGGCGATCGTCCCCTCGCGGCGCACCCGTGACCCCGAGGAGGTCAGTGTCGCCTGGCAGATCGACGCCTACCGCTTCGAGCTGCCGGTGATGGCCGCCCCGATGGACTCGGTGATGTCGCCGGAGACGGCGATCGCGTTCGGCCGGTTCGGCGGGCTCGGTGTGCTCAACCTCGAGGGGCTCTGGACGCGGTACGACGACCCCACGTCCCTGCTGGAGGAGGTCGCGGGCCTTGAGGGCAGCGACGCCACCCGCAGGATGCAGGAGATCTACACCGCGCCGATCCGTCCCGAGCTCATCACCGAGCGGCTCCGCGAGGTCCGCGAGGCCGGGGTGACCGTCGCCGGGTCGCTCTCCCCCCAGCGGACCAAGGAGTTCGCGAAGACCGTGGTCGACGCCGGCGTCGACATGTTCGTCATCCGCGGCACCACGGTCTCGGCCGAGCACGTCTCCTCGCAGGCCGAGCCACTGAACCTCAAGGAGTTCATCTACGAGCTCGACGTGCCGGTGATCGTCGGCGGCTGCGCGACCTACCAGGCCGCCCTGCACCTGATGCGCACCGGCGCGGCTGGCGTGCTCGTCGGCTTCGGCGGCGGCGCCGCCCACACCACGCGCACCGTGCTCGGCGTGGCGGTGCCGATGGCCTCGGCGGTCGCCGACGTCGCCGCGGCCCGCCGCGACTACCTCGACGAGTCGGGCGGCCGCTACGTGCACGTCATCGCCGACGGCTCGATCGGCCGCTCGGGCGACATCGCCAAGGCGATCGCCTGCGGCGCCGACGCCGTCATGGTCGGCTCGCCGTTCGCGCGGGCCTCCGACGCCCCCGGGCGCAGCTTCCACTGGGGCACCGAGGCGCACCACGCCGAGCTGCCCCGCGGCCAGCGCGTCCGCTTCGACACCGTGGGCACCCTCGAGGAGATCCTGTTCGGCCCGTCGCGGGTCGCAGACGGCACCATGAACCTCATCGGCGCGCTGCGGCGTTCGATGGCCACCACCGGATACACCGACCTCAAGGAGTTCCAGCGGGTCGAGGTCGTCGTCGAGTAGCCGATGCTGGTCGCTGCTGCCCAGGCTGCCGCCGTCCCCGGGGACGTGCCGGCCAACGTCGCCACCGCGGCGCGGCTGGTCACGCTCGCCGGCAGCCAGGGCGTCCGCGTCGTGGTCCTCCCCGAGGCGTTCCTCACGGGCTACGACGAGGACGTCTTCAGCGGCGCGGTCCCGCGCGCGGACGACCTGGACAGCGGCTGGCTGGACCCGCTGCGCAGCGCCGCCGCCGACACCGGCTCGGTCGTCGTCGTCAGCACGCCGCTCGACCGCGGCGACCGGCGCACGCTGGCGATGCTGGTGGTCCGGCCCGACGGCGACGTCACCGCGCCGTACGACAAGCAGCACCTCGACGCCGACGAGCGTCCGTTCTTCAGTGCCGGGGACCACGGGGCGTCGATCACCGTCGACGGGGTCGAGCTCGGGCTGTCGATCTGCTACGACAGCAGCTTCCCGGAGCATGCCCGCGCGGCTGCCGACGACGGCGCCGCGGGCTACCTCTGCTCGGCAGCCTTCTTCCCGGGCGCGGCGCACCGTCGTGACACCGCCCTGGCCGCCCGTGCGCTCGACAACGGCATGTACGTCGTGCTGGCCGCGGCCACGGGTCGCGGCGGCGCGCGCACGTTCATCGGTGGCTCGGCGGTCCTCGACCCCGAGGGACGACCGCTCGCCCGGCTGGGGGAGGAGGAGGGTGTCGCGATCGCGGAGCTCGATCCCGAGGTGGTGGCCGCGACCCGACAGGTCCGGACCATGCGCGCCGACCGGCCGGCCACACTCGGTCCCCGGCTGCGCTGACCGGCCCGGCCGAGGCCTGGCGGCTCACGGCCGGCGGGGAGAGGTGGGCGAGCTCAGCCGGCCAGCAGGGCCAGCACCGCACGCACGTACGCCGCCTCCGCGTCGACGTCGACGTGCCGGACCTCGTCGCGACCGTTCCGCACGGTGACCGCCCAGCCGGCGGTCACCCCCGGCAGGCGCTCGAGGGCGACGAACCGCTCGCCGAGAAGCTCGCGCAGCTGGTCCTCGCGCGGAAGCCACACCGCCTCGTTCGCCTCGAGGGCGTCCAGCGCCCATTCGGTGGTGCCGTTGAAGGCCAGCACCCGGTCACCGTCGGGCACCTCGACCAGCTCGACGACCATGTCGCTGAGGACGAAGACGTGGTCGTCGAGGTCGCGGTCGGGGATCGCGAACCGGTCGCCCTTGCGGGGCCGCCAGACCACCCCCGCGTCGCGGAGCGCACGTGCCACCTCGAGACCCACCATGGGTCCAGTCTGCGTCGGTGCCGGTCACCGGCGTCGCAGGCGGCCGCTCGGGTGGTCCGATGGGGGCGACGGGCCCGATTTGTGCTTCGGCCCAGACCTGTCTAATGTTCTCCGGGTCGCCAGGGAGCGGCGGGCCGCAAGACCTGAGGGTTGGGCGGCCGGCCCCGGGGTGGCCACTTCCAACCAACATCTTTCGGGTGGATGGGTGCGTCCTGAAGAGGGTGTTCCCGGAAAGCTGTTTCGGGTGCTGTGCGGAGGGCGGAGGGTGAAAGCCTCGAATTGCGGGGCCGGAAACGTTCCGCTAAAGTTTACGGAGTCGCCGCAGCGAGGGGCCGGAAAAGCCCGGAGCGCGGTGTGCGTCTGATTCTTGAGAACTC
>NZ_JBHSHU010000012.1:0-303674 GCF_042653125.1 Nocardioides sp. GCM10023255 | reverse complement strand
GGACCTGACGCTCACGGTGCGGGCGACCGTGCCGTACGGCATCTACCCGGGGGACGCGCACTGTGAGGCCTATCGCCAGGACGTCGTGGGACATGGCACCGGTTGGGACCACGTCGGCAGCCTCACCATCACCCGCACTCCTCCCGGGCGACCGGGGGCACCCACCGATCTCAACTTCCACGCCGACCGACCCACCTCCGGAACCCTGTCGTGGACCGCACCGACGAACCTCGGGGACCCGCAGCTCAAGGACTACGAGATCCAGGTGCGCACGGGCGACAGCGGTGAGTGGCAGACGCTTGCCGATGGCTACTCCACGACGCCGTCGCTACCGCTGTCGAACCTGAAACCGGACTCCGTCTACGAGTTCCGCGTTCGCGGTGAGAACGGAGGTGCCGATGGCCTGTGGTCCGAAATCCTCGCAGTCCGCACACCCCCGGCCCAGGTGGCTGAAGCTCCCCGCGAAGTTACCGTGGGCCAAGTGGAAGCCACCAGCATGGTCGTCACGTGGGACAGCCCCGGGTACGACGGCGGGAGCGCCATCAGGGACTACGAGGTCGAGGTGTCCCGGGATGCCGGTGCGACCTGGCAGCCGGTACCGCACGCGGCCTCGACCGGGCTGTCGCTCACGATCAAGGGTCTCAGCGCGCGCACGGACTACCTGGTTCGCGTCGCAGCGGTCAACGACGTCGGTACGAGTCCATTTGCGACCGCCGGCGCGGCCACCACCGTCGGCGCGGCGCCGTCGGCTCCACTCGGTCTCACGGCTGAGCCAGCGCAGCCGACCAGTGTGCTGCTCGCGTGGCAACCTCCCGCAGATCTCAACGGGGCGCCGCTCACCGCCTTCGTCGTCGAAATGTCTCGCGACGGCGGAGCCACGTGGACACTGGTCGGGCCGGCGACCTTGTCGACCTCCATGACGATTCAGGGGCTGGCCAAGAACCACGAGTACCAGTTCCGGGTGCACGCCGAAAACCGAGAGGGCGCCGGACCCGCCTCCAACGTCGTGACGGTCGTCACCGCGACCACACTGCCCTCGGAACCCGGCGCGCCACGACCGGTAGCCGGATACCCGACGGCGACCGCAGCCAAGCTGACCTGGTCTGCCCCCGCCGACAATGGGGGACTTCCCATCCTCGACTACCGCTACGAACTCTCAACCAATCGGGGCAAGACCTGGCGGGTGATCCGGCACCCGGCAACTATGCGTCGCACGATCACCATCCGCGGACTGACGAGCGACCGCAGCTACCGGTTCCGAGTCCGCGCCGTGACAGCCGTCGGCGCGTCAGGCCCCTCAGCCCTACTGCGCTTCCACACCGAAGCCGCCGACTGAATCCACACGCGGCCCAAAGCGGTCCGGGGGGGATGCAACAAGTAGCCCGATGTGCGGCACCCGCATCGCCACCGAACACCCCAGAGGACACGAAGCGTGAAACCCGACCTGCCCCGCGTCGCCGGCATCAGCGGCGACTACTCCTTTCGCGCTGCGAAGCGGAAAGATCTTCGTCGTGTGAACCAGATGAGACGGGATCGCTACCACGCTGAGATCAAGCACGACGAGAGCATGAGCCGCGGACAGCGATGGCGAAAGACTGCGGATGTTTGGGCGACCGTGCGGGTGAAGCGCCGGCTGAGACCGAAGGGCATCTACGTGGCCGAGCACGTCGATGGCAAGGTCGCCGCCGCCTTCAAGATCAAGCCATCGCGCTCAGGCGAGCTGAAGGGCGACGGCCTCATCGCCGACGAGAACTACCGAGGCTCCGGCAAGGCCCTCATCACAGCGGTTGGCTACTCACTCCCACCCGGCACCCGCCTCAACATCGAGGCTCAGACTAATCGGCTCGATGGGATTCACCAAGAGTGGGGTGCCCGTCCCACCGGAAAGGGCAAGAGGTTGGCCTGGCCGAACCACGCGTAGGGCGACCCCTTCGCCTCACCGCGTCAGTACCGAAGGGATCCGCGGCCGCCGATGGGCGAGACATTTGAGGAGCACATGGAGCGGGTCAGGGGTGGAGCGCCCCCCAGCCCTGAACGTCGTGTGGCCATCACGGCCGCCCACGCCGCCACCGGGCGACCCGCTCCCAGATGGCCTGGGATCCCGCCGCTCTTGCAGCACTTCCCGACGACCGGCGCCGACAGCCGCAACTACTCCGGCTCGTCGGCCGGCGGCACTTGCGCAGGACGGACGCAGCAGGGTCTGCCCTGCACCAAGCGGGTCATAGCCGGCGACACCCACTGCCACATCCACCGATGACCGCCGAATCGCTGGGGTGCGACCTCCACGGCGACCGTCGGCGGTCGCGGCGGCGGTGTAGCGGACAGGTACCTGCCGGTCCGGTGGCGTTCCGAGTGGCGCGGATGTGCGTTCCAGAACTGGCACGCGACGACGTTCGCGTCGGTGGATCCGTGCAGGTCAGAACTGGATTTCCTACCCCCCACAGGGGCGGGGGGTCGAGGCTCCAGAAGGGGCAGACATCGCCGATTCCGACGATGTCGTCCCGGGTGTTGGTGTCCGACCCGCGGACAGTATGCCTCAGGAGCGCCGGTCCGCTCCGGATGCCCGGGTCGTGTGGGTAAACGTGCGGGCCGGCGCACGCTCACCCACACGACCGCGCTACTTCACGCGTACGTCGGCCTCGTCCCGGTGGAACGGGTTGCCGTGCAGGTCGGTGAGCTCCAGCGTCCCCACGGGGTTCAGCACGACGTGCGCGTGGGTGGCGGCCAGGGGATCCTCGGGTGTCCAGGCGGCCGAGCGCACCCGGCCGGTGCGGCAGGACGTGACGTCACCGTCCTTCTCGAAGCAGGCCCACGAACCCGCCAGCGGCGGAGCGTAGCGCCCCTGGCTCCACTGCTGCACCGTGGCGCTCCGGTCGCTGATCCCGTTGACGGGCTCGTCGAACGCGATCGTGACGGGCCCCGACTGCGCGACCGAGTGCGTGGTGAACGAGAACTGCGGGGGCCGCAGGTCCCGGTGTCGCACGCGCATCTTCCGGGCCGGGTCGTGCATCTCGTTGCCGGCCCCGTCGTACGCCTCGACCACCACCCAGCTGTGGTCGCGCACCGGGCGCGTGCACGGCGTCAACCGGAGGTGTCCGCGCCAGGTGCCGTGCTTCGCCGTGCCGCGGATGCGCTCGAGCGGCATGACGTGCGAGCTGATGAAGCCGCTCGCCTCGCGCACGCCCGACCGAGGGTCGTCGATCCGCGCGGTCAGCACGATCCGGTGCCCGCGCCTGCGCACGTCGACGGCACCGGGGTCGACGTCCAGGGAGCGCAGCACCGGCTCCGCCTCGTCGGTGCGGCTCACCACGTGGAAGACGTTGTCGCCGAGGGCGCGGAGCCGGTCACGCCGGTAGTTGGTCTGGTTGCCCAGGGCGTCGCGGACGCCGATCCAGGTGATCTTCCAGTCACCGGTGCCGACCCAGCGGCGGATCCGCAGGGAGCCGGCGTAGGTGCCGTCGCCCTGGTCGACCAGCGTCGCATCCGCCTCGTCCCCTCGGTGGTCGGCCCGGACGACGACGCTGTCGATGCCCGACCCGACGTCACCGGCCGACACCTCCACCCGGACGTCGGCCGACCTGCGGGTGGTGTCGACGCGGCGGTCGCCGATGGTGAGGGCGGTGGCGATCGGCCCCTCGGTGTCCGGGGACGACGAGGACGACACGGTGAGCGCCTCGTCGAACGGCGGCTGGTGGGTGACCGCCGCGAAGTCCTCGCCCGGGGAGTTGCCCGCCGCGTCGTACAGGACCATGTAGCCCACCCGCCATGCCCCTGTCGGGGCATACCGCGGCACCGTGAAGTCCGCGGACCACGTGTCGCCGCCGGACGGCTCGAGCTCCACTCGCCCGTTGAACGGGCCGTCGGGGGCCCTGATGTAGGCGATGGCCTTCGCCACGCCGCTCGGCTGCGGGCCGGGCGCCCCGGACTCGCTGATCTGCATGCTCAGCGTCACCTGCTGAGGTCCGGAGGAGACGTCGACCGACGAGGGGGAGAACGTGACGTCCTCGACCACCGGCGGGCTGTTGTCGGGGTTGACGCACGGGTTGAGCGGCTCGGCGGCAGCCGGCCCCGCGCCCAGCACGGTGGTGCAGGAGACGATGAGCGCCCCGGCCGTGAGCACGGCGGCCCGACGCAGAGCATGCATGGAGCGATTCGATCCCGACACGATGGCCTCCCCCGAGGAACGTGGTGCGCGACGCCCGTCATCCTGCCGCACGCACGCGTGGATCGGAAGGGCGTGGAGAGGGCTCCGGCCCGTCCTGACCTGCCCGTGCAGGACGTTGGCCCCTAGGTACGTCCCCGGCGTCCGGGAACAGTCGAGAGCCTGGACGAAGGGAGCGGCACATGGCCGAGGATGTCTCGACGGGACGGTCGGCCGGCGCGGCGCAGCGGGTGCTGGTGCCGCTCGCGCTCGCCCAGTTCATCTGCAGCTTCGCCGGCTCCAACATGAACGTGATGATCAACGACATGAGCGAGGACCTGGACACCACGGTCCAGGGCATCCAGCTGGCGATCACGATCTTCCTGCTGGTGATGGCTGCGCTGATGATCCCCGGCGGCAAGCTCACCGACAAGTACGGCCGCAAGAAGTGCTTCATGCTCGGCCTCGTCGTGTACGCCGTCGGCGCGCTGCTCAGCGCGGCGGCTCCGGGCCTCGGGGTGCTGATCATCGGCAACTCGGTGCTCGAGGGGATCGGGACCGCGCTGCTGATCCCGCCGGTCTACATCCTGGCGACCATGCTCTTCACCGAGGTCACCTCGCGGGCCCGTGCCTTCGGCGCCATCAGCGCGGCGGGCGGCATCGGTGCCGCCGCCGGCCCGCTGATCGGGGGCCTGATCACGACCGCCATCAGCTGGCGGGCGGCCTTCGTCTTCCAGGCGCTCGTCATCGCCGTGATCGTGTGGCTCAGCCGGAAGCTCGAGGACCCGCTGCCGGCGGACCCGGACCGGCACTTCGACACCGGGGGTGCGGTCCTGTCCGCGGTCGGCCTGATCCTCCTCGTCTCCGGGATCCTCGCCGCCGACAACAACGTGTGGCTGATGCTCGGGCTGATGGTCGCCGGGGCCCTCTTCCTGACGTGGTTCCTCTGGTCGATGCGCGCGAAGGAGCAGCGGGGGGAGGAGCCGCTCCTCTCGCTCACCCTGTTCCGCAACCGCACGTCCAACCTCGGCCTGGTCACGCAGAACGCCCAGTGGCTGACGCTGATGGGCGTGTCGTTCACGGTCTCGGCGTACCTCCAGGTCGTCCGTGGCTACAACGCGATCGAGACCGGCGTGATCTTCACGGCCTCGACGATCGGGCTCCTGGTCTCGTCCTTCGCCGCCGAGCGGTTGGCGAAGCGCCGCGCGCAGCGCACCCTGATCATGGCCGGGTTCGTCCTCACCATCGCGGGCATCGCGCTGTTCCTGCTGATGGTCCACGGCTCCCCGAAGGTCTGGGTCTTCGCGCCGGGACTGTTCCTGATCGGCCTCGGGATCGGCGCGATGCTGACGCCGTCGGTGAACGTCGTGCAGTCCAGCTTCGGCGAGGACCAGCAGGGGGAGATCTCGGGCCTCTCGCGCAGCGTCTCCAACCTGGGGTCGTCGCTCGGCACCGCGATCGCCGGCACGATCCTGGTGGCGGGCATCGCGGACACGCCCGGCCGCAACTACGGCCTCGCCATGGTGGCCGTGGGAGTGATCGGGCTCGTCGGGCTGGTGGCGGCGGCCCTCATGCCCCGGCAACCCGCGCCGGCACCCGCGCCGGGCGGCCGGCGGTGACATGATGGGGCCGTGCCGATCCCCGGAGTGCCGCCGTGGATCGGTGACCTCGACCACCTCGACGGCCTGGACGAGGCGGCGCTGGCCACCGACACCACCGGCCAGATCATCTTCGCCAACTCGACCGCGCGCCGCCGGCACCGGTTCGTCGGCGACGACCTGGCCCGCGTCGACCTCGCGGAGAGCCTGCTGGCGCCCCACGAGCGCGAGGCGTTCACCGAGGTCGAGCGGCAGGCCCTCGGCGGCCGTCACTGGGCCGGTCGCCTCGACGTGGTCCGCGTCGACGGCTCGGTGCGCGGCGCCGAGCTCAGCTGCTCGCCGCTGCGACGGGACGGTGCCGTGGTCGGCATGGTGTGCGTGGTCGACGAGCTCGTGAGCGAGCACGGCCAGGACCGTGAGGTACGCCGGCTCGGGGACCGGCTCACCCGGCTGGCCCGGGTGGCAGCCGAGCTCGGGACGGCCGAGGACGTGGAGACGGTCACCAAGGTCGTCGTCTCGCAGGCCGCGGACGCGGTCGGGGCCACCGTCGCGTCGTTGTCGCTCGTCGTCGGCGAGAACACCCTGGCCCTGGTCGGTCTGCGCGGCGGGCCCGAGGGGGCGTCGCAGCGCTGGGCGACGTACTCCGTCGACGACGACGTGCCCGCCGCCGAGGTCGTGCGCACGGGCGTGCCGCTCGTGCTCGTCGGCCGGGAGGCCATCGACGAGCGCTTCCCCGACCTGGAGCGCGCCACCGAGGGCGAGCGCTCGATCGTGTGCCTGCCGATGCGGGTCGTGGGCCGTGCGGTCGGAGTCATCACGCTGTCGTTCCCCGGCCGACGCGAGCTCGACGGCGCCGAGCTGGAGTTCTTCGGGATCCTCGCGGACTCGTGCGCGCAGGCGCTGGAGCGGATCCGCGCCCAGGCCGAGGCGACGGAGCAGGCCCTGCGGGTGCGGTTCCTCGCCGACGCCACGACCGAGCTGGCCAAGAGCCTCGACTACGAGGTCACCCTGGCCAACGTGGCCCGGCTGGCGGTGCCCACCTTCGCGGACTGGTGCGCCATCGACGTCGTCGAGGACGACCGGCTGCACCGGCTGGCGGTGGAGCACGTCGACCCGGCGAAGGTCCGTTTCGCCCTGGAGATCCAGGAGCGCTACCCGTCCAACCGGGACGCACCGGGCGGTGCGTGGGACGTGATCCGGACCGGTCGGAGCTCCCTCATCCCCGAGGTCACCGACGAGATGCTCGTCGCGGCCGCCGTGGACGAGGAGCACCTGCGGATCGCCCGCGAGCTGCACCTGCGCAGCGCGATGACCGTGCCGCTGGTCGCGCGCGGCCGCTCGCTCGGCGTCATCACGTTCGTGGCCGCGGAGTCGGAGCGCCGCTACGCACCCGAGGACGTCGCCTTCGCCGAGGACCTCGGGCGGCGTGCGGCGATCGCCATCGACAATGCCCAGCTCCACAGCCAGACCCGGGAGGCCGCGGTCCGGCTGCAGCACGCGGTGCTGCCCGACCTCGCGGTGAACGTCTCCGGGTGGGAGCTGGCCAGCCACTACAGCCCCGCCGGACGCACCGACGTGGGCGGCGACTTCTACGACGCCATCGGGCTGCCCGACGGGCGCCTGGTGCTCTTCGTCGGTGACGTGATGGGGCGGGGTGTCGGCGCCGCCGCGGCCATGGCCCAGATGCGCGCCGCCGTCCGGGCGTACGTCGCCGTCGACCCCCAGCCCGAGGTCGTGCTGCGCAAGCTCGACCTGCTCTTCGCCACCTACGGCATGAGCCAGCTGGTCACGCTCGTCTACGCGCTCGCCGACCCGTCCCGCAACGAGCTGGTGGTCGTCAACGCGGGCCACCCCCCGCCGCTGGTCCTCCGGGAGGACGGCGCCGTCGAGGAGCTGCCGACCGCCGACGGCCCGCCGCTCGGCATCAGCGACGGCCCGCGTCACACGCTGACCGTCCCGCTGCGCTCGGGCGACACCGTGCTCGCCTTCACCGACGGCCTCATCGAGCGTCGCGCCGAGGACATCGACGAGGGACAGCGTCGCGTGCGCGAGGCGGCCCCCGGACTGGTCGGCGAGCCGCTCGGTCAGGCACTGGAACGGCTCGTCGAGTCGGTCCGCGACCTGACCCGCGAGGACGACGTCGCCGTCCTCGCCGCCCGACGCGTCCCGGGCGGCGGACCGTGAGCCCGAGCGGCCCCTCCATCGTGATCGTCGACGACGCCGCCGACGTGCGCGTGCTGATGAAGTCGCGGCTGCGGATCTCGGGGATGTTCACGATCGTCGGCGAGGGCGCGGACGGCGCGCAGGCGATCGAGCTGGCCTGCCGGCACCGGCCCGACCTGATGCTGCTCGACGTCTCCATGCCCGGTGTCGACGGCCTCGAGGCGCTCCCGGAGATCCGGCGCCTCTCGCCGACGACCAGGGTCGTGCTGTTCAGCGGCTTCGAGGAGCAGGGGCTGGCGGAGCGGGCCGAGGAGCTCGGGGCCGCGGCGTTCGTCGAGAAGTCCACGCCGGTGGACACGCTGGTGGACCGCCTGCTCGCGGTGGCCGACCGCTCGCGGTCCGCCGTGGACCCGACCGAGCACGCCCCCGAGCCCGAGCCGGACCAGCGCGTGCTCGACGAGCACCTCGAGCGCTTCCGCGAGGTCTTCGACGCGGCCGCGATCGGCATGGCCACCATGACCCTCGCCGGCCGGCTGGTCCGCGCCAACGGCGCGCTCGCCACGCTGGTGCAGCAGCCCGCTGACCGGCTGGTCGGGCAGTTCTACGGCGACCTGACCGACCAGGGCGCGCAGGCCGTCACCCGGGTCCTCGAGGAGGTCGAGCAGGGCCGGGCCGAGGTGGTCCAGGTCGAGCACGCCCTCCCGCGGTCTGCCGGCGGGCGCTGGGTCCGGGCCACGTTCGCGCCGGTGCGGGACTCGGCGGGCCGGGCACTCTACGTCTTCCTGCAGGTCCAGGACGTCACCGCCGAGCGCGCGGCCACCGAGGAGCTGCGCCGCAGCGAGGAGCGCTTCCGCCTGCTGGTCGAGGCGGTCGAGGACTACGCGATCTTCATGCTCGACCCGACCGGTCACGTCGTGAGCTGGAACAGCGGCGCCCAGCGCAGCAAGCTCTACGCGGCCGACGAGATCATCGGCCAGCACTTCCGGGTCTTCTACCCGCGCGAGCAGCAGGAGCGACGGCACCCCGAGCACGAGCTCGAGATCGCGATGCGTGAGGGCCACTACGAGGAGGAGGGCTGGCGGATCCGCAAGGACGGCACCCGCTTCTGGGCCAACGTCCTGATCACGGCCGTCTTCAACGAGTCGGGCCGGCACGTCGGCTTCGCGAAGGTCACCCGCGACACCAGCGAACGTCGACGCCTGGAGCAGGACCGCGAGCAGGCGGTGCGAGACCTCGCGGCGGCCAAGGACGAGCTGGAGTCCCTCAACCAGCGGCTGCGGCAGGCCGCGGAGGACCAGCAGGAGTTCCTCGCGGTGACCGCCCACGAGCTGCGCACGCCCATCGGCGTGCTGAGCGGCTCGGCCGAGACCTTGTCGCGGCACTGGAACGAGCTCGAGGACGACGAGCGTGGCGACCTCCTGGACGCGGTGGAGTCGAGCACGGGCCGACTGCGCCGGCTGCTGGCCGACCTGTTGACGGCCTCGCGCCTGGAGTCCCGGGCCCTGGAGATGGACGCGGTCCCCGTGCGGGTGGTGGACGTCGTCGGCGACGCCGTCGCCAGCCTCCAGACGACCAACCCCGGCGTGCCCGTGCACGTGGACTGCCCCGAGGACCTGACCGTGTCCGGCGACCGCGACCGCCTCTCCCAGGCGCTCGACAACCTGCTGAGCAACGCGCTGAGCCACGGCGCCGCGCCCGTGACCGTGACCGCGCGGAGCGACGGCGACCGGATCCAGGTGCGGGTCAGCGACGCCGGCGGCGGCGTGCCCGCGGCCATGCAGGGCCGGCTGTTCGAGCGGTTCGCCACCGGGCGCCGCCGTGGCGGCACCGGTCTCGGGCTGTTCATCGTGCGCGAGATCGCTCGCGCGCACGGCGGGGACGCGACGTACGAGCCGGGCACGACCGAGGACCCCGTCGGCGCCTTCGTGATCACGTTGCCCGTGGTCCACCCCCGCCCGACGTCGCCCAGACTCGGGGCGGGCCGGCGAGGCGAGCCAGGACCCTAGGCGGAGCCGTGACGATCCGGGTGCTGCTCGTGGACGACGTCGTCGAGGTCCGACGGCTGCTGCGCACCGCCCTGAGGCTGCGGGGCGGGTTCGACGTGGTGGGGGAGGCCGGTGGCGGCGCGGAGGCGGTCCGCCTCGCCGAGTCCCTGCATCCCGAGGTGGTGGTGCTCGACCTGGGCCTGCCCGACATCGCCGGCAGGGAGGTGCTCACCCGGATCCGGGACCGGTCGCCGGCCTCCAAGGTCGTGGTCTTCTCCGGCGCCGTGGACGAGGACCGGTCCTGGATCGCCGGCCACGCCGACGGCTACGTCCTCAAGGACGTCGAGCTCGCCCAGCTGCTCGACCTGCTGGAGTCCGTCGGGCGCCGCCAGGCGACCGAGGTGGAGGTCCACCTGCCGCAGGCACTGTCCACCGCCGCGGAGGCACGCCGGTTCGTCAAGCACGCCGTCACGCAGTGGAACCTCACCCCGATCCTCGACGACGCCCTGCTGGTGGTCAGCGAGCTCGCCACCAACGCGGTCACGCACGCGGGCTCGTCGTGCCGGATCCGGCTCTCGCTCACCGACACCTCCCTGCGCATCGACGTCACCGACGCCGGCGAGGGCACCCCCGAGCCGCAGCCCTCGAGCAGCACCGCGGAGCACGGCCGCGGGCTGCACCTGATCAACGCGCTCGCCACCGCGTGGGGACTCGAGGAGGTCCCGGGACAGGGCAAGGTCGTCTGGGCCGAGCTCTCCCGGCCCCGCTGACCCGCGCGGCCGGTCAGCCGCCAAGCAGGTGCTGGTCGGCCTTCACCTCGAGTACGCGCAGGGCGGACCGCTCGACGCGCTCCCGGAAGTCGCGGTCCGAGCGGGCCAGGCGCAGCACCGCGTCGTACATCGACGGCAGGGTGCCGGGGTCGACGGTGAGCACGAGGTCGCCGCCGGCCCGGACGAACCGCACCGCCCGCTGGCCCGCGGTCCAGCTCGCGACCTGGCGCGCGCTGCCGAGGTCGTCGGAGACGACGACACCGCGGAAGCCGAGGTCGCCACGCAGCATCCGCCCGATGACGAACGGCGAGAACGCCGCGGGCCGGTGCGGGTCCAGCCGCGCGTAGTACGCCGTCGACATCATCACCACCGGCACCCCGGCCCGGACGGCCGAGCGGAACGGCGCGAGGTAGGGGTCGTGTCGACGGGTCACGCGGTCGGTGACCCGGGTCCGCAGGTCGGTGTTGGCGTGCACGCGCCCGAGGCCGGGGAAGTGCTTGACGGTGGGAACGACGCCACGAGCGCTCATCCCGCGGGCGAAGGCCACGGCGTGGCTGGTGACGACCCGCGGGGTGTACCCGAACGCGCGGTCGAAGGCGCCGATCGGCGGGTTCAGGGCGGCAGCCCGCGGGCCGGGGACGGTGTCCGCCACCGCTGCGAGGTTCATGGTGACGCCCGAGGCGCGCAGCTGCCCGGCCCAGTCCGCGGCCCGCGACCGCAGCCGACCTGGCGTCCACCGGCCCTGCTCGAGCGCCGACGGCATCTGCGAGATCCCGCGACCGGCGAGCACCTGAACCTGACCGCCCTCCTGGTCGGTCGCCACCAGGAGGCGTACGCCGCCGGTGGCGCCGCGGTCGGCGCGCTCCTGCAGCGCCGCCACCACCCGCGCGGGAGCCCGCGTGCCGCTCCGGCTGCGCCCGGTGAGCATCACGTTGCCGACATGGAACCGGTCGATCTGCGCGCGGGTCAGCGGACTGGCGGCCGAGGCAGGCGTGCCCACCATGAACAGCTGCCCGACACGCTGCGCCAGCGTCATCCGCGCCAGCGCCTGCTCGGCAGGGTCGACGCGTCTCAGGAGGGTGCCGGGCACGTGCGGCGGCGCGTCGCCGGCCTGCACGGTCGGGACCGCCTCCGCCGGCTCCACGACCGCCGGTGCGGCGCCGGTCGCCAGGCCTGTGACGAGGGCGGCGACGGCCACCACGCTGCCCGGGCGGATCGACAACCAGGACAAGGACGAGCTCCCTACGACGACGACGTGCCCGCCGTACTCGGCTGTGGCGGACGCGGCGTCCACCCTGTCATGCGCACGACCGTGGGCCTCGCAGCACCCCCGGGGGCGTGTTGCAGGGTTCCCGGCCCTGACCGGTCAGGGCCGGGAAGGTCAGCCCTGGTGGCGGCCCATCCACGCCTCGACGTCGGCCGAGGTGCGGGGGAGCGAGGCCGAGAGGTTCCGGAACCCGTCGGCGGTGACCACGATGTCGTCCTCGATGCGGATGCCGATGCCGCGCAGCTCCTCGGGGACCAGCAGGTCGTCCTCCTGGAAGTACAGCCCCGGCTCCACGGTGAGCACCATGCCCTCCGCAAGATCACCCTTGGGGTAGACGTCGGCGGCGGCGTTGCCGCAGTCGTGGACGTCCATCCCGAGCATGTGGCTGGTGCCGTGCAGCGTCCAGCGGGCGTAGACCTTGCTCTCCGGGTCGAGGGCCTCCTCGGCCGGGACCGGGAGCAGCCCCATGTCCTCGAGGCCGTGCGCGAGCACGGTCATCGCGGCGTCGTGCGCGGCCAGGAAGGGCACGCCGGGGCGCACGGCCTGGATGCCGGCCTCCTGCGCGGCGTACACGAGGTCGTAGAGGTCGCGCTGCAGGTCGGTGAACCGGCCGTCGACCGGGAGGGTGCGGGTCACGTCGGCGGTGTAGAGGTTGTTGCCCTCGACACCCATGTCGAGCAGCACCAGCTCGCCGGGGTTGATCGCGCCGGAGTTCTCGATCCAGTGCAGCGTCGTCGCGTGCTTGCCGCCGCCGACGATGGAGTCGTAGCCGATGTCGTTGCCCATCGCCCGGGCCCGGCGGAAGAACGTGCCCTCGATCCAGCGCTCGCCGTACTTCAGCACGTCGGCCCACTCGCGCACGGAGTCCTCGAAACCGAGGGTGGTGATGTCACAGGCCTCCTGCAGCTCACCGAGCTCCCACTCGTCCTTGACCAGCCGCAGCTCCGAGACGACCCGCGCGAAGTCCTCGTCGCGGGTGGCGTCGGCGGGCACCAGGCCGTCGACCAGCGCGGAGACGCCGCGGTGCACGCGGGTCTTCCCCGAGCCGGCGAGGGCGGCGGGGAGGTCGTCGACGTGGCGGACCGGGAGGCCCAGGGAGCTGGAGATCTCGTGGGCCGACGGGCGGCGCCCGGCCCACAGCTCGCCGTACTGCCGGTCCCGGAAGAACTCGTCGGTCTCGCGCGAGGACCGCGGCCGCGCGTAGAGCGTGGCCTCGCCGTCCTCGATGACCAGCACCGCGTCGCTGGTCTGGTTGCCGGAGAAGTAGGTGTGCGCGGTGTCGGGACGGAACCGGTAGTCGGTGTCGTTCGACCGCACCTTGTAGGTCCCGGCGGGGAGCACCAGCCGCTCCCCGGGGAACGCCTCGGTCAGCTGGGCGCGGCGTCGTGCGGCGTGCTCGGCGATGGGGTGACGGGGCAGGTCGAGCTCCCGCTCGCCCCACCCGGTGCGCATGAACTGTGCCCAGGCGTCCGGCACCTTCGGGTCGTGGGACTCCGTCCGGGGTGCGGTGGTGTCGGACGCGGTGGTCTCGGGCGCGGGGGTCTGCTGGCTCTGCTCGGTCACCCGGCCATGGTACGCCGGAAGGCGGGCCGGACGGCCAGTCCCGATAGGCTTCGGGGCATGCCCGGGACCCGTCGAGACAGCATCGCCTTCACGGTCGTGGTGACCGTGCTGGTGTGCCTCGGCGCGGCCGTGATGCTGCTCGTCATCGCACTGTCCGGAGGCCCCGGGTCGCTGCTCCTGGCCACCGTGCTCGCAGCGTTGCCGGTGGGTCCGCTGGTCGCGTGCTACCTCTGGCTGGACCGCTACGAGCCGGAGCCCAAGCGGCTGCTCGCCCTCGGCCTGCTGTGGGGCGGGTTCGTGGCCACCGCCGCCGCGCTCCTGATCCAGGGCATCGGCGGCTTCGTGGTCGGCTTCAGCGACCAGCAGAGCTCGGAGGTCGTCGCGCCGCTGAGCGAGGAGGCGAGCAAGGGGCTGTTCCTGATCCTGCTGCTGTGGTGGCGCCGGGCCGAGCTGGACGGCGTCCTCGACGGGATCGTCTACGCGGGGATGGTCGGGATCGGCTTCGCCTTCACCGAGAACATCCTCTACCTCGCCGCGGCCTACAACGGCACGGACGGGTCGGGGCCGGGCGGCACCGAGGCCCTGACGGGCACGTTCGTGCTCCGGTGCCTGGTCAGCCCGTTCGCGCACCCCCTCTTCACCACCTTCACCGGCATCGGCGTCGGCATCGCCGTCATGGCCCGCCGGGGCTGGGTGCGCGTGGTGGCGCCGCTCGCGGGCTACGCCTGCGCGGTGGCCGCCCACGCGACCTGGAACTCCTCGACCGCCCACGGCCTGGGCAGCTTCGCGGGTGTCTACCTCCTCCTGATGGCGCCGGCCCTGGTCGCGATCGTCTGCCTGGCGGTCTGGTCCCGCCGCTCCGAGCGCCGGATGCTCACCGCCTCCCTCGACGACGCCGCCCGCCGCGGCCTGATCCCGGCGACCGACATCGGCTGGGTGGTCGACCTCGGCGCCCGCCGCCGCAGCCGCGCCTACGCCCGAGCCGTCGGCGGCAAGGACGCGGAGCGGTCGATGCGGGAGTACCAGCAGGCCGCCGTCGAGCTCGGCTTCCTCCACTACCGCTTCCTGCGCGGCACCCCGCCGCCCGACTTCGCCGCCCGGGGCCAGGAGTACGTCGCCCGCATCGGCGCCGTCCGCCCCTCGATCGCATTCCCCGGACAGGTGGTACCGACCCGATGACCCATTCCAGCCAGCGCGCCGTCACGGCGCCGACCGACGGCACCCAGATGGTCACGTCGCTCGTCCGGCTGCGGGGCTCGCTGCAGGAGGCGCCGCTGCCCCTGCAGGTCCCCGGCGTCGACGAGCAGCGGGCCGCGCGCCAGGAGATGGTCGACCAGCTGGAGGACTACGTCCTGCCCCGGCTGATGACCATCGACGCGCCGCTGCTCGCGGTGGTCGGGGGGTCGACCGGGGCCGGCAAGTCCACCCTGGTCAACTCCCTCGTCGGCCGGCGGGTCACCGAGCCCGGCGTGCTCCGCCCGACGACCCGGTCCCCGGTCCTGGTCCACCACCCCGACGACGCCGTCTGGTTCGGCCAGGACCGCCTGCTGCCCGACCTGGAGCGGGTGACGCACGCGACGAACGACCCCGAGGCGCTGCAGCTGGTCGCCTCCGAGACGGTGCCGCAGGGGCTGGCCATCCTCGACGCCCCCGACGTCGACTCGGTCGAGGAGCGCAACCGGACCCTGGCCGCGCACCTGCTCGCCGCCGCCGACCTGTGGCTGTTCGTCACCTCCGCGGCGCGGTACGCCGACCAGGTGCCGTGGGACTACCTGCGCCAGGCGGCGGAGCGCTCCACCGCCGTCGCCATCGTCCTGGACCGCACGCCGGCCGACGCGGTGCAGACCGTCGCCACCCACCTGGCACGGATGCTGGCGAGCCGTGGCCTGAAGGACTCGCCGCTGTTCACCGTGCACGAGGGCCCGGTCTCCGCGGAGGGCCTGCTGGAGGCGAGCGCCGTCGCCGACATCCGCGGCTGGCTCGAGTCGCTCGCCGAGGACTCCGAGGCCCGCGCGGCGGTCGTCAAGCAGACCCTCGACGGGGCGATCCGCACCCTCGCCCGACGCAGCCACACCGTGGCCGACGCGACGGCCGAGCAGGTCGTCGCCGCGAACCGCCTGCGGGCCGACGCGGACGCGGCGTACGACCAGGCGATCGAGGCCGTGGTCAGTGCCTCGGCCGACGGCACCCTGCTGCGTGGCGAGGTGCTGGCCCGCTGGCAGGAGTTCGTCGGCACCGGCGAGCTGCTGAAGTCCCTCGAGAACCGCGTCGGCTGGCTGCGCGACCGGGTGGTCAACGCCGTCAAGGGCAAGCCCCAGCAGGCCGAGCGGGTGACGGTCGCCGTCGAGTCCGGCCTCGAGACGCTGATCCTCGAGCACGCCGAGGCCGCCGCCGAGCGGGCAGCGGGCTCGTGGCAGTCGCTGGACTCCGGCAAGGCCCTGCTCGCGGACGCGGGGGAGGACCTCGGTCGTGCGTCGCGGGACCTGCGCCGCCGCGCCGAGCGCTCGGTGCGGGACTGGCAGGCCGACGTGCTCGAGATGGTGCGGACCGAGGGTGCCGACAAGCGCAGCACGGCCCGCTTCCTGGCCTACGGCGTCAACGGGCTGTCCGTGGCGCTGATGGTGGTGGTCTTCGCCCACACCGCCGGTGTCACCGGAGCGGAGGCCGGGATCGCCGGGGGCTCGGCGGTGCTGGGCCAGAAGCTGCTGGAGGCGGTCTTCGGCGACCAGGCGGTGCGCAGCCTGGCCGAGCGGTCGAGCCGCGCGCTCGAGGAGCGGGTGCGGGCGCTGCTGGAGTCCGAGCGGGCGCGCTACACCGACCTGCTGGACAGCCTCGACATCGACGCCGAGGCACCGGAGCGGTTGCGGGCCGCGGCGCGCCGGGTCGACGACCTGCGCTTCGCCCAGGTCCAGCGCGGCACCGGCTCGGCGACGTGAGAGTGACACCGCCTAGGGTTGCCCCAGCACAACCGATCGGCCGTCGAGGGAGAAGATGACGTCCTTGCTGGAGGGGGCCAAGAAGCTGGTCACCCGTGGCTCCGACATCGGGGCACGGATCGAGGGCCTCGACTCCGCGACCGAGGCCGCGCGTGGACGCCTCGACGACGGCGTCGTCGACGAGGCCCGTGCCGTCGTCGACCGCGCCTCGGGCCGGCTGCGGCTGTCGGCCGAGCACACCGTGGTCGCGATCGCGGGTGCGACCGGCTCCGGCAAGTCCTCGACGTTCAACGCCCTGACCGGCCTGGAGCTGTCGGCCGTCGGCGTACGCCGCCCCACCACGTCGTGGGCGTCGGCCTGCGTGTGGGGCCGCGACGGCGCCGACGAGCTGCTGGAGTGGTTGGGCATCCCCGCCCGGCACCAGACCACGCGCGACTCGATGCTCGACAGCGGGCGTCGCGGCAAGCAGGACGCCGAGCTCGACGGCGTCGTGCTGCTCGACCTCCCCGACCACGACTCCACCGAGGTCTCCCACCACCTCGAGGTCGACCGCCTGGTCCAGCTGGCCGACCTGCTGGTGTGGGTCCTCGACCCCCAGAAGTACGCCGACGCCGCGATCCACGACCGCTACCTGGCCCCGTTGGCCACGCACCAGGGCGTGATGGTGGTCGTCCTCAACCACATCGACACGGTGCCCGAGGAACGGCGCCAGTCGATGGTCGACGACGTCCGTCGGCTCCTGGACCAGGACGGCCTGAAGCAGGTCCCGGTGATCCCCGTCAGCGCCCGGCACGGCATCGGCGTGCCCGAGCTGAAGGCGGAGATCGCCGAGCGGGTGGCCGCCAAGAAGATGACGCGGGCCCGCCTCGAGGCCGATCTGCGGGCCGCGGCCACGCGGCTCGACGAGGAGTGCGGCCAGGGCAGGACCCGGGCGCTGTCGAAGGAGCGGGTCACCGCGCTGGAGGAGGCATTCGCCGAGGCCGCCGGCGTTCCGACGGTGGTCGACGCCGTCGAGCGCTCGACACGGCTCCGTGCGGGGCGGGCCACCGGGTGGCCGGTCACGGCGTGGTTCTCGCGGCTCCGGCCGGACCCCCTCAAGCGCCTGCACCTCGACCTCGGCAGCGAGGGCCGCGAGCTCACAGGACGGGCGCGCACCTCGGTGCCGGTCGCGTCGCAGGTGCAGCGGGCGCGGGTCGACACCGAGGTCCGGGCGCTCGCCGACGACGTCTCCTCGGGGCTGGCCAGGCCCTGGGGCGAGGCGGTGCGCCGCGCCTCCGTGGCGCGCCTTCCCGAGCTGGGGGACCGGCTCGACGCCGCGCTGGCCGAGACCGACCTGGGTGCGTCCCGGACTCCCGTGTGGGCGGGCGCGGTCCGCGTGCTGCAGTGGGTGCTGCTGGCGGCGGCGCTCGTCGGCACGCTGTGGCTGCTCGCCCTGGCGGGGGCGGGCCTCCTGCAGCTGCCCGAGCCGGCCACGCCCGACGTGGCGGGCCTCCCGGTTCCGACGCTGCTGCTGCTCGGTGGGGTGGCGGCCGGCCTGATGCTGGCCCTGCTCTGCCGCTTCCTGGTGGCCGCGACCGCACGGAGCCGCGCCCGGTCGGCGGACGCCCGGTTGCGCGAGGCGGTGCGGTCGGTGGCCCAGGAGCTGGTCGTGGTGCCCGTCGAGGCGGAGCTGCAGGCCTACACGACCGTGCGCAGCGGACTGGCCCGGGTCCTGAAGTAGGCCGCGCAGCCTCCACAGGGCGGCTCGGCGTCGGGCTCGTCCACAGGGGGCCGATGGCAACGGCGTCGTTGTCGGCGTGCCCGCGGAGTCTCGTCCCGACGCGGGGACGTGCCCCGCGCGTGACGAGGAGACACCGATGAACGAGACCATCGTGACCCTGCAGGGCTGGCTCGGCAACGACGTGACCGTGCGCCTGGCGGGCGACACCACGGTCGCCACCTTCCGGGTGGCCTGCACGCCGCGGCGCTACCAGCGCAAGACCGACGAGTGGGTCGACGGTGACACGCAGTGGTACACCGTGAACGCCTGGCGCGGGCTGGCCGAGAACTGCGAGCGGTCGCTGCGCCGGGGCGACCCGGTCGTCGTGCACGGGCGGCTCAACGCCCAGACCTGGACCAACTCCGCTGGGGTCGAGGTGACCTCGTTCGAGGTCGACGCGACGCTCGTCGGTCACGACCTCGGCAAGGGGGTCAGCCAGTTCACCCGCACCGTCGGGGCGGCCGCCCGGGCTGCCACCGAGCCCCTGTCCGGGCCCGGGGGTGGGTCCGGTGCGGACGAGGTGGCAGCCTGAGGGCGTTCAGCCGGCCTTCGGGGACCAGTCCTGCCAGACCGGGTCCGCGGCGATCGCGAGCAGCTCGTCGAGGTCCAGCGGGGGCTCGTCGGCGGTGGCGGGCGGCGACATCTTGTAGCCGTTGGAGTCCGCCACCGTCAGCTCGACGACGCCGCCGTCCTTTGCCGCCACGTCGACCGTGAGGATCGTGACTCCCTGGAGGACCGAGCGCACCTGCCGGCCGTAGGCCCGGCCGGTCTCGTCACGGAGGATCTTGCAGCTCTCCGGGTCGACCATGTCGCCCGGGCACCGCAGGTGAGCCCGGGTGCCCGGGCCGGGTGCCTTCGCCGTGGCGCTGTCCGTCTCCTGGGAGATGCCGATGGCCGGGGGGACGAGGACCAGGTTCAGCGCGCCGGGGCCGTTGCTGGTCGACGAGGTCAGGTCGGCGAGGAGGTAGCCCTTCATCGGTGCGTACGCCTCACCCGGAGCGCGGTCCTCGTTCATCACGACCGAGTCCACGACCCGTGTGTCGGTCGGCAGCAGACGACCCAGGCGGTCCAGCATCTCGGGGGCGGGCATGCTCCACCATCCCTGCGGACCGTCCTCACCGGGCAGGTCCGGGACCGGGTCGGTGGACGGGGGAACGCTCGTCGGGTCGCTGGCCACCCCGGCGCCGCGATCCGCGCCGCCGCCAGCGAGCGTGGGGAGCGCGAGACCGGCCACGGCGACGGCGGCAGCGACCCCGAGGGTCGCGCCGATCCGGCGCCTCCGGCGCAGGGTGCGGCCGCGCAGGCGGGCGGCCGCACCCATCCCGTGGGCGTCGCCGTGGACGCCGGCCATGCCGCGGTCCAGGACCGCACGCAGGGCCGCGGCCTCGTGGGGGCGTTCGTCGGTGTTCGTCACGATGCACTCCAGGTGGCGTCGTCGGACAGGGGCGCGTGCTCGACCAGCAGGCCGCGGAGCGCGCGGAGGGCACGGAGACTGCGGTTCTTGACCGCGGCCTCGGTGATCCCGAGCTCGGAGGCGGTGCGCGCGACGCTCTGGTCCTCCCAGAACCGCAGCACGACGACCGCCCGGTCGACCGGGGCCAGCTGGGCGAGGGCCCCCATCAGGGCAGCCCGGTCGGTCGGGTCGTCGTCGGTGACCGCGCGGTCCGCAGGCCGCTCCACCGGCAGCTCGCTGCTGCTGCGCCGGCGGCGTTCGGAGAGGAACGACTTGATGAGCACCCCGTGCACGTAGGCGACCGGGTCGTCGGCACGGGTGACCCGCCCCCACGCGGCGTACGCCTTGGCCAACGCCGTCTGCACCAGGTCCTCGGCACTGTGCGACGACCCCGTGAGCAGGTACGCGTTGCGGTAGAGCTGGTCCGCACGCGCGGCCACGAACTCCGAGAACTCGGCCTCGAGCCGATCAGATCGACGCACCGTCGTGCCTCCCGCGGGGCGAGCCCCTGTCCTTCGCGACCTCCCCCGTGGAGGCCGTCACCCGTAGAGACGCGGGCACCCCCGAAAGGGTCTCAGACGGGATTGCACCGTAGGCTCAGGGACCATGGCGGAATATGTGTTCACCCTGCGCAACGTGCGCAAGGCCCACGGCGACAAGGTCGTCCTCGACAACGTGACGCTGTCGTTCCTGCACGGCGCGAAGATCGGCGTCGTCGGCCCGAACGGCACCGGCAAGTCCACGCTGCTGAAGATCATGGCGGGCCTCGAGCACGCCAACAACGGCGACGCGATCCTCGATCCCGAGGCCACGGTGGGCATGCTCCAGCAGGAGCCGCCCCTGACCGAGGGCAGGACGGTGCTCGAAAACGTCGAGGAGGCCGTCGGCGAGATCAAGGGCAAGCTCGACCGGTTCAACAAGATCTCCGAGGAGCTCGCGGACCCGGACGCCGACTACGACAAGCTCCTCGCCGAGATGGGCGACCTGCAGACCGACCTCGACCACGCCAACGCGTGGGACCTCGACAGTCGGCTCGACCAGGCGATGGACGCGCTGCGCTGCCCGCCGCCCGACGCGCTCGTCGACAACCTCTCCGGTGGTGAGCGCCGCCGCGTCGCGCTGTGCAAGCTGCTGCTCCAGCAGCCCGACCTGCTGCTCCTCGACGAGCCCACCAACCACCTCGACGCCGAGTCGGTCCAGTGGCTCGAGGGCCACCTCGCGACGTACCCCGGCGCCGTCCTCGCCGTGACCCACGACCGGTACTTCCTCGACAACGTGGCGTCCTGGATCCTCGAGCTCGACCGCGGCCAGGCCCACCCCTACGAGGGCAACTACTCGACCTACCTCGAGACCAAGAAGGACCGTCTCAAGATCGAGGGCCAGAAGGACGCCAAGCGCGCCAAGATGCTCGAGCGCGAGCTCGAGTGGGTGCGCTCGAACCCCAAGGCCCGGCAGGCGAAGAGCAAGTCGCGTCTGGCGCGCTACGAGGAGATGGCGGCCGAGGCCGACCGGATGCGCAAGATCGACACCTCCGAGATCAACATCCCGGCGGGCCCGCGGCTGGGCGACGTCGTCCTCGAGGCGCACGGCCTCGACAAGGGCTTCGGCGACCGCACGCTCATGCACGACCTCTCGTTCACGCTGCCCCGCGCGGGCATCGTGGGTGTCATCGGCCCGAACGGTGTGGGCAAGACGACCCTGTTCCGGATGATCACCGGCCAGGAGGAGCCCGACGGCGGTGAGCTCAAGGTCGGCCAGACGGTCAAGATCTCCTACGTCGACCAGAGCCGCGGCGGCATCGACCCGAACAAGAACGTCTGGGAGGTCGTCTCCGACGGGCTGGACTTCATCAAGGTCGCCAACTTCGAGATGAACTCACGGGCCTACGTCGCGTCGTTCGGCTTCAAGGGCCCCGACCAGCAGAAGAAGGCCGGCGTCCTCTCCGGTGGAGAGCGCAACCGCCTCAACCTCGCGCTGACGCTCAAGATGGGCGGCAACATGCTGCTCCTCGACGAGCCCACCAACGACCTGGACGTCGAGACCCTGTCCTCCCTCGAGGACGCGCTCCTGGAGTTCCCCGGCTGTGCCGTCGTGACCTCCCACGACCGGTGGTTCCTCGACCGCGTCGCCACCCACATCCTCGCGTGGGAGGGCGACGACGAGGACCCGGCCAAGTGGTTCTGGTTCGAGGGCAACTTCGCTGCCTACGAGGAGAACAAGGTCGAGCGGCTCGGCGTCGAGGCGGCCCGTCCGCACCGCGTCACCCACCGCCGCCTGACCCGCGACTGAACACGGTCGAGTCGGCGCAGGCTCGTCGGAGAAACCCGTCGAGTCGGCGCAAGCTCGCCTGAAGAACACGTCGAGTCGGCGCAGAGTCGTGAGTCTCCCTCGCGACTTCGCGCCGACCCGACCGGGATCGGACCGGCGCCGCTGACGCGTCCTACCTGATCTCCATCTCCGGGTGAGCCGAGACCAGGTGGTCGGCCACGGCGTTCATGACGCGTCCGACCGCGGCGAAGTCCTCGGGGGAGACCAGGTCGACGAGGTGGTCGCGCACGCCGTTGACGTGCACAGGCGCGACCCGGACCAGCAGCTCCCAGCCCCGTTCGGTCATCCTCGCCAGGATGCCGCGACCGTCCTCGGGGGAGGTGCAGCGCTCCACGAGACCGGCGTGCTCCATACGGGCGATCGTGTGCGTGACCCGGCTCCGGCTGTGCGCCAGGGCGTCGGCGAGCTGGGCCATCCGCATCTGGCGACCCTCGCGCTCGGAGAGCCGGACCAGGATCTCGTACTCGACCATCGACAGGTCGAAGGCCCGACGCAGGTCGTCGTCGAGGCGGTCGAACAGCAGGGTGGTGCCCAGGACCAGGGCACGCCACGACCGCTGCTGGTCGGTGTCGAGCCAGCGCGGCGTCGGCGTGTCGGTCATGGGCACCACCCTAACGACCCGCGGTCCCCTTCGTGGGGGACCGCCGGCACCGGACGAGTCTCAGCCCAGGCGCTCGAGGATCAGGGCCATGCCCTGGCCGCCGCCCACGCACATCGTGATCAGCCCGGTGGTCTTGTCGTGCCAGTCCAGCGAGTTGAGCATGGTGTTCTGCAGGCGGGCCCCGGTCATGCCGAACGGGTGGCCGACCGCGATGGCGCCGCCGTTGACGTTGAGGCGGTCGATGTCGATGCCGAGGTCCTGGTACGACGGCACCACCTGGGCCGCGAACGCCTCGTTGATCTCGACCAGGTCGATGTCGCCGATGCTCATGCCCGCGTGGGCCAGTGCGCGCCTGGTTGCCTCGACCGGGCCGAGGCCCATGATCTCCGGGGACAGGCCGCTCACGCCGGTGGACACGATGCGGGCGAGAGGGGTGAGCCCCAGCTCGGCAGCCTTCGTGTCGGACATGATCACGACCGCGGCGGCGCCGTCGTTCAGCGGGCAGCAGTTGCCGGCGGTGACCACGCCGTCGGGGCGGAACACCGGCTGCAGCTGGGAGATGGCGTCGTAGGTGACACCGGCGCGGGGGCCGTCGTCGGCGCTGACCACGGTGCCGTCGGGGGCCGTCACCGGCGTGATCTCGCGAGCCCAGAACCCGTCGTTGATGGCCTTCTCGGCGAGGTTCTGCGAGCGCACGCCGAACTCGTCGAGCTCCTCGCGCTTGAGGCCGCGCAGCCGTGCGACGTTCTCCGCGGTCTGGCCCATGGCGATGTAGGCGTCGGGCAGCCGACCGTCCTGGCGCGGGTCGTGCCAGTCCACGCCGCCCTCCGCGGTCTTCGCGGTGCGCGCCTTGGCCTCCTCGAAGAGGGGGTTCTGGGTGTCGGGCCAGTGGTCGGACGTGCCCTTGGCGAAGCGCGAGACGGTCTCGACGCCGGCGGAGACGAAGATGTCGCCCTCCCCGGCCTTGATCGCGTGGAAGGCCATCCGGGTGGTCTGCACCGACGAGGCGCAGTAGCGGGTCACGGTGGCTCCGGGGACGTTGTCCATGCCGTTGAGGACGTTGACGATCCGGCCCATGTTGTTGCCCGACTCGCCGCCGGGGAGACCGCACCCGAGGTAGAGGTCGTCGACCGTGTCGGGGTCCAGGCCCGGGACCTTGTCGAGCGCGGCCTTCACGATCAGCGCGGCGAGGTCGTCGGGCCGGAAGTCCTTCAGTGAGCCCTTGTTCGCGCGACCGATCGGTGAGCGGGCGGCGGAAACGATGACTGCCTCGGGCATGGGAACTCCGTTCGGGAAGGGGGCTGCTGCGCTGTCACCCTAGACGCTGGGGGTGGCCGGGGGACGAGGCGTTCGTCACGTCCCCGTCACGCCCCGACGTGCCTGCGAGGCTGCCCATCAGCAGGCCCAGGGAGCGGGCCAGGAAGTCGCGACGCTCGGCTTCGGGCTTGGACAGACCGGCGAGCAGGATGCCGTCGAACGACGCGCACAGGGTCTCGGCCCGCGCGTCCCCCTGTGCCGGGTCGGCGGCGTTCATGATCCCCGCGACGACGCCGACCAGCTGTGCGCGGGACGCGGTGAGGAGCGCGGCCAGCTCGGCGTCCCGCGGCCCCTCGAGCGTCAGCTCCAGCTTGGCCCGCAGCAGCTCGGGCTCGTCCAGCCAGCGCGCGAAGAGCCCGGTCGTGAGCTCGACGGCCCGGTCGCTGTCGCCGGAGCAGCCGCGCAGCTGCTCCGCGAGCGCGGTCACGTCGTCGGCCAGGGCCCCGACGACGTGCTCGGTCAACGCCGTCTGCAGGGCCCGCCGGGTGCGCAGGTAGGCCGAGCAGCTGCCCTCCGGCAGGCCGGCGCGACGGTCCACGGCCCGGTGCGTGAGCCCGCGGAGCCCGTCATCGGCCACCACGCGCAGCGCGGCATCGAGCAGCTGACGGCGGCGCGGGCTCACCCGCTTGGTCGCGGTGTCGACGGGCATGCGGACCTCTCTGCCGGTGGCGGCGGGGCTGTGACCCGGCACACTACCGGCGCAGTTGGGGAACAACGACGGACGGGAGTACTTTCTACATGTGTAGAGATTCTACAACCGTAGAAGGGATGCCGTCATGATCATCGACCTCAGCTCGTTCACCCCCTGGCTCGTCGGCTTCTTCGTCCTCGCCGCCGTCGCCGGCCTTCTCGCCGTTGCCGCCGTCGCCGACTTCGTGGTCAGCAACCGACGCGTCCGGCTCGCCCAGCGCCAGACCGTCAAGGCCTACTACCGGGGGCTGGCTCTCACCCACTGACCGCGGGCCCGCCGGTGGGCGCCGCGTCTGACAGCATCGGGGCGTGCGCCACGTCTACGAGTGTCCGATGCGTTGGGCCGACCTGGACCTCCTCGGTCACGTCAACAACGTCGTCTACGTCGACTACCTCCAGGAGGCGCGGGTCGACATGCTGCGGACCCACGGGCCCGCCGCGCAGACCGGTGAGCTCGCCGAGGGCGTGGTCGTGGTGCGCCACGAGGTGACCTACCTGGCACCGCTCAAGTTCCGCTTCCGGCCGGTGAAGATCGAGTGCTGGGTCACCGAGGTGCGCGCGGCCTCGTTCACGATGGCCTACGAGATCTTCCACGACGACCCCGAGGACGCGGGAGGCCGCCACGTCTACCTGCGGGCGACCACGGTCCTGACGCCGTACGTCTTCTCGACCGAGCGCCCGCGCCGGTTGACGCCCGTCGAGCGCGAGACCCTCCTGGCGTTCCTGGACCCCTGGGAGAAGGCGCCCCGGCTGCCGCTGGGTCCGGCCCGACGGGACGAGGTCGGCCACTACCCGGTCCACGTGCGCTTCTCCGACGTGGACGTCTACGGGCACGTGAACAACGTGAAGTACTTCGAGTACCTGCAGGAGGCCCGGATCGTGCTGACCGCGCGGCTGTGGCGTGACCTCCCCGAGGGCACCCCGCCGGTCAGCATGGTCGTGGCCCAGACCGACGTGGACTACAAGGTCCCGATCCTCTTCCGCCCCGAGCCGTACGACGTGTGGTCGTGGATCTCGCGGGTGGGGGAGCGGTCGGCGACCATCGAGTCGGTCATCTGCGACGGCGACACCGTGCTCTCCCAGGGACGGGTCACCATCGTGTTCTTCGACCAGGACGCGCAACGCTCGACGCCGCCTCCGGCGGTCTACCGCGAGCGGCTGATGAGCGCGCTGGCCTGATCCTCGGCCCCGCGCAGGCGGCGGAGCCCCCGGTGCCGGGCGACCCGGACCGCGACCGGGCTGATGCCCAGGGCGCGGGCGGTGCTCTCGACGTCGAGCCCGACCACGTCGACGCAGGCCACGACGTCCCTCTCGCGAGGCGGCAGCCCGCGCAGCGCGTGCGCCACCCAGTCGCGCGCGACCAGTGCCGGCTCCGGACCATCGGCCACCTCCCGCTCGGGGACCTCGTCGGTGGGCTGGGTGTCCCGGCGCCTGCTGCGGCGGCGGGAGTTGGCTGCGAGGTTGCGGGCGATGCCGAAGAGCCAGCCGGCGAAGTCCGACGACGTCCCGGTGAAGCCATGGATCTTCTGGGCGGCCGTCAGCCAGGCCTCGGCCGCCAGGTCCTCCGGGGAGATGGCGGCGTCGTCGCTGGGGCGGGTTGCCAGCCAGACCACCAGGCGGCCGGCGTGCGCCCGGTAGAGCTCACCCCAGGCGTGGGTGTCCCCGGTCTTCGCGCGCCCGACCAGCTCGTCGTCGCTCATCCACCCGCCGGCTCGTCGTCGCCAGCGTCACCATCGGTGTCACCTTCGTGGTCCGCGTGGTCGCCGGACTGGTCCTCCGCGTCGTCCTCGTCGCCGTGGTGACCCTCGCCGTCGGGGTGCTCACCGCTCGACCCGGGTTCGTCGGGCTGTCCCTGCGGCTGGCCGGCCTGGCCGTGCTCGGCGTGGTCCGGCCCGGCACTGCCGTGGCCGCCGCTGCCGCCCGGATGTCCAGGCTGCTCCGCGGGGGCGGAGGGTGCCGACCCGGGGAGGTCGGCCGAGCTGTCGTCGGGGGTGCCGGGCTCGGGGACGGTGCTCGTGACGCGACCCGGAGAGGTCGCGAGCCCCTTCCCGTCCTCGGTGGACCGCTCGGACGGTGAGGGCCGGGTGGGCCCGGTGCTGGGGTCCGTGGTGGGGTCGGTGACCTGCCCCGGACGGGTCGCGGGCGGGGCGGGAGGCGCCGGGGACTCGGCGCCGGTGACCGCCGCCGCCACCCAGGCACCGCCTCCGAGCACGGCGGCCACCCCCGCAGCAGCGAGGCCCACGCGCCAGCCGCCGGCGCGCGCCGGGGCGGGGCGCGCCGGGGGAGCGGAGGCGGCGGCGACGGCCGCGAGCCTGGCGACGAAGGCGTCGTCGGGCTCGAGCGTGGGGATGTCGAGCCGCAGGTTGTTCCTGTCGGCTCCGTGGTCGGTCATGTCAGGCCTCGTGGAGATGGGGCAACGCCCCGGCGGTAGCGCGGGGGGATGCTACCGCCGGGACGTCGTTCGTGGGGCGCTCGGGTCAGTCGTCGGAACCCGAGTCGCTGTCGTCGCCGTCGTCCTCGTCCTCGTCGGAGTCGTCGTCCCCGCCCTGCTGGCCGTGGGTGGTGGCGTGCTCGTCCGGGTGGTCGCCGGCGTGCTCGTCCGGGGTGGCGTGCTCGCCCTGGTCGGAGTGGTCGCCGTTGGCGACGGCGTGCTCGTCCGGGTGGTCGCCGGCGTGCTCGTTCGGCGTGGTGCCGGGGTGCTCGGCCGCGTCGTCCGTGCCCTCGGTGTCGTCGCCCTCAGTGTCGTCGCCCTCAGTGTCGTCGCCCGTGGTGTCGTCACCGGTGGTGTCGTGGCCCGCGGTCTCCTCGGTCGAGGTGGAGGTGTCCTCGTCGGTGGCCTCGTCCTCGGTGGACTCGTCGGCCGGGTCCTCGGTGGGCTCGTCGGTGGCCTTGTGCTGGGCACGGGCCTCGGCCGCGCGGGCCTGGCCCTTGGCGGCGTGCTCGTCGACCTGGTGGCCGTTCTTGTTCACGACGGTCGTGGTGTCGTCGCCGCCCGGCGTGGCACCGGTGGCGTAGGCCGCGCCCACGGAGGTGGCGGCGGCGAGGGCGGCACTGGCGGCGATGGCCCGGGCTGCGGTGATCCTGCGCATGGTGGTGACTCCTCGATCGCTCGACTGGTCGGGCGGTGAGGAGCTGCTCCTCGCCGCCGCGGTCACCCGTTTCCTGTCGCCGGACGTGGTCGGCGTTACACGCCACCGGAAAGAATTTTCTCCGGCCCGGTGTGTCTCACTCGAACGTGTTCACCATGAACTGCGCCGCGTGCGTGACGTAGTCCCAGAACTTCGCGTCCTGCTCCGGCGTCAGGTCGACCGCGTCCAGCCCGGCCCGGAAGTGCTGCAACCAGTGGTCCTTCGCCTCCGGGGTCACCGCGAACGGCGCGTGCCGCATCCGCAGCCGGGGGTGGCCGCGGGTCTCGGAGTAGGTCGTCGGGCCGCCCCAGTACTGCACCAGGAAGAGCAGGAAGCGCTCCTCGGCGGGCCCGAGGTCCTCCTCTGGGTACAGCGGGCGGAGCACCTCGTCGCCGGCCACGCCCTCGTAGAAGGTGGCCACGATCCTCCGGAAGGTCTCGAAGCCGCCGATCTCGTCATAGAACGTGGTCACGGGCCCATTGTGCCGAGCGGCCGGTCCGGTCCGTGCATCGGCGTGGAAGACTCGGCGCGTATCGCAGTCGAGTCGAAGCGAGGAACACATGGCAACCACCCGCAAGGCCACCACGCGCTGGGAAGGCAGCCTCTTCGAGGGCGCCGGCAAGGTCACCCTCGAGTCCTCCGGCCTGGGCACGTACGACGTGTCGTGGCCCAGCCGCGCTGAGGAGGCCAACGGCAAGACCAGCCCCGAGGAGCTGATCGCCGCGGCCCACTCCGCCTGCTTCTCCATGGCGCTGTCCAACGGCCTGGCCAAGGAGGGCACCGCACCCACCTCGCTGGACACCAGCGCCGAGGTGGAGTTCACGCCGGGCACCGGGATCACCGGGATCAAGCTCACGGTCCGCGGTGTCGTCGAGGGCATGAGCAACGACGACTTCGTCAAGGCGGCCGAGGCGGCCAAGGAGGGCTGCCCCGTGAGCCAGGCGCTCACCGGCACCACCATCACGCTGGACGCGGCGCTGGTCTGAGCGCAGGGCGCTTCCGAACGAGCAGGAGCCGGGACCCGCAGCTGCGGGTCCCGGCTCCTGTCGTCTCGACGAGCTTCAGCCGGTGGGGGTCGTGGCCCCGGTGGCAGTCTCCGACGCGCCGGCCTCCGCCTGGGCCGCCTTCTCCTCGCGGTGCCAGATGACGCGCTGGGGGAAGGGGATCTCGATGCCCTCGTGGTCGAAGCGGGCCTTGATCCGCTGCCGCAGCTGACGGGCGACGCCCCACTGCTCCATGGGAGCCGTCTTGATGAGCACCCGCAGGGTGACCGAGTCGGGCATCAGCATCTCGACGCCGGTCACCTCCGGCTCCTCGATGATGATGCTCTTGTAGTCCTCGTCCTGCCACAGGTCGTGGGCCACGTCCTTGAGCACGCCCTGGACGCGCACGAGGTCCTCCCCGTAGCCGACGTTCACGTCGACCACGGCGCGGGACCAGTTCTGGCTCATGTTCCCGACACGCAGGATCTCGCCGTTGGGGACGTACCAGACGGTGCCGTTGAGGTCGCGCAGCCGGGTGACCCGCAGGCTGACGGCCTCGATGGTGCCGCTGGCCTCACCGACGTCGACCACGTCGCCGACGCCGTACTGGTCCTCGAAGATCATGAAGATGCCGGACAGGAAGTCCTTGACGAGCGACTGGGCGCCGAAGCCGAGCGCGAGGCCGATGATGCCGGCGCTGGCGATGATCGGGGCGATGTTCACGCCGAGCTCGCTGAGCATCATGGTGCCGATGATCGCGACCAGGACGCCGGTGACGATGCTCTTGAGCAGGTCGCCCATCGTCTTGGCGCGCTGCACGCGCCGGGTCGCGGTGACCATGTCCCGCGCGGTGGGCCGCTCCGCCGCCTTCCCGTGGCGCGTGAACCGGTTGGCGGGCAGCACGCCGCCCTCGGCGCGCGAGACGATGCGGTCGACCAGCCGGTGGAGGACCCAGCGGATGACGAGGCCGAGGACCAGGAGCCCGAGGATCGCCAGGGGTCTGCCGATCAGGACGTCGGAGGCGTTGGCGAGGACCTGGTTGTCGGTCCACCCGTACACCGTGCTGCAGACCTGTTCTCCGTCGGCGCACGGGTCGGTGTTGTCGAGCGAGAGCGTGCTTTCGAGGCCGAACATGCGCCCCAGTATGACCACGTCCGGCAGCCGATTCCGAACCGTGCGCGCCGGTGTGACCCACTCGACGTGGAGGCCCTGGGGGACGGTGCCGGCGAGCCGATATCCTGCTGCCGTGACCACTCCGCTCCAGTCCCTCGTCCGCCGGTCCGTCATCGTCCTGGGCACGGCGACCGCCGTGGCCGTCACCGGCCTGGTGACGGCCGGTCCCGCCGGTGCGGACGTCCCCGAGGGGTGGAGCAACCCCGACGACGTCTCCGCGCTGCACGCCCTGCTGATCCTCGGTGGCATCCCGGTCCTGCTCTTCGTCCTGATCACGCTGGCGGTCTACGTGCCGGCCCTGGTCCGCGGTGAGCGCGTGACCCCGGGCGCCCCCGCCGTGGAGGAGCAGTGGTTCGGCGGCCCGCGCAAGGGCACCGCCGAGCTGGCCGGCCCCGACACCGAGGAGTCGAAGGCCGGTGGCGCAAGTGGCCGCTGGTGAGTTCAGCAGCGCCGAACGGTTCGCGATCGACGAGGCGATCCGCCGCGCCGAGCAGCTGAGCCGCTGCGAGTTCTCCGTCTTCGTCGGTCAGGCCGAGGGTGACCCCCGGGCGTTCGCGACGCAGCTGCACAACTCCCTGGTCGCGCCCACGCGCAGCATCATGATCATGGTCGACCCGGTCGTGCGAGCCCTGGAGATCGTGACGGGCGGCTACGTCCGCCGCACGCTCAACGACGCTGAGGTCGAGCTCGCTGCGCTGGAGATGCGCAGCCGGTTCGCCGAGGGTGACCTCGTCGGGGGCCTCAAGCGCGGCATCGAGATGCTCGCGGAGCACGCGAAGGCCCCGCAGACGCTGCACAGCTCGGAGGGCTGAGCAGAAGCCGACGAGCGCCGGACCGGCGCTCCACCACGTACGACGAAGGCCCCCGCCGAGTGGCGGGGGCCTTCGTCGTGGTCGGGCCGGCTCAGCCCTGGGCGTCCTTGGCCTGTGCGGCCAGGGCACGGGCCACGTCGGCCCGGCCCTCGCGCACGTAGCGCTTCGCCGCGGGGTTGGCGGGCGAGCTCTCGAGCCAGGCGTCGACCCGGTCGAGGAGCTCCTGGCTGGCCAGCGGCCGCGGGAAGATGAACTCCAGCGCGGTGGAGGCACGCTGGGTGCCCTTCTCCTCCCACATGGTGTCGGCGGCCTCGAGGTACTTCTCGACGTACGGCGCGAGGACCTCGTCCTGGCCGTGCACCTGGAAGGCCAGCACCACGCTGCGCTGGGTCTCGTTGGCGACGTCGTCGCGGACCATCGCGATCTCCCACGCCTCGGCCTTGGCCTCGGCGGTCGGGCGCAGCGCGCGGGCGGCCGCGGCGTGCTCCTGGCCGGAGATCGTGTTGTCGCGCTCGAGCTCCGCGGCGATCCGGTCGGCGTCGGCGCGGCCGTTGCGGGCGAGCCCGTTCAGCAGCGTCCAGCGCAGGTCGGTGTCGATCGCGAGGCCCTCGAAGGTCAGCGTCCCGTCGAGCAGCGCCTCGAGGTCGCGCAGGGCGGCGTCGCTGTGCGCCGCACCGGCGAAGGCGCGGGCGAAGGAGAGCTGGTGGTCGCTGCCGGCCTCGGCGTTCTCGAGCAGGGTGCGCAGCCCCTGCTCCCAGGTCGCCCGCAGGGTGGCCCGGTTGCCGGGAGCGCTGAACGAGCTCACCGCCTGGGCGGCGTACCCGGGGATCCGGCTGACGCCGAAGGCGTCGCTCTCGCTGCCGATGCCCGAGAGCACCAGGGCGACGAAGTCGGTCGCGCTCATCTCCGCGTCGCGGGTCATGTCCCAGGCGGCGCCCCAGCACAGCGCCCGGGCGAGCGCGTCGTCGAGGGTCGAGATGCCGCCGATGACCGTGGCCAGCGAGCGCTCGTCGAGGCGGATCTTGGCGTAGGCGAGGTCGCCCTCGTTGAGCAGCAGGAGGTCGGGCTGCTGCTGGCCGACCAGGTCGGCGACGTCGGTCAGCTCGCCCTCGACGTCGGTCTCGAGCGACGTACGCCGCACCAGGCGGCCGTCGACCGCGTCATAGAGGCCGATGCCGAGGCGGTGGCGGCGCAGCGTCGGCTGGTCCGAGGCGGCGGTCTGACGGACCGCGAACGAGGTGTAGCGGCCGTCGGCGTCAAGCTCGAACTCGGGGGAGAGGGTGTTCACGCCCGCGGTCTGCAGCCACTCCTGGGCCCACGACTGGAGCTCCCGGCCGGAGGCCTTCTCGAGCGCGGCCAGCAGGTCCTTGAACTCGGAGTTCGAGAACGCGAAGTCCTTGAAGTAGCCCCGGATGCCCTCGACGAAGTTGTCGAGCCCGACCCAGGCCACCAGCTGCTTGAGCACAGAGGCGCCCTTGGCGTAGGTGATGCCGTCGAAGTTGACCTCGACCGCCCGCAGGTCGACGTTGTCGGCCGCGATGGGGTGGGTGCTGGGCAGCTGGTCCTGGCGGTAGGCCCAGTTCTTGCGGGCGTTGGTGAAGCCGACCCACGACTCGGTGAACTCGGTGGCCTCGACGGCCGCGTGGTAGCAGGCCCACTCGGCGAACGACTCGTTGAGCCAGAGGTCGTCCCACCACTTCATGGTCACCAGGTCGCCGAACCACATGTGCGCCATCTCGTGGAGGATGACCTCGGCGCGGAACTCGTAGAACGAGCGGTCCTGACGGCTGCGGGGGAGGTACTCGTCGCGCAGCGTCACGCAGCCGGCGTTCTCCATCGCGCCCATGTTGTACTCCGGCACGTACAGCTGGTCGTACTTGCCGAACGGGTAGGGGAAGTCGAAGAGCTCCTCGAAGAACTCGAAGCCCTGACGGGTGAGCTTGACCAGCTCCTCGACGTCCATGTGCTCGACGAGCGACTGGCGGCAGTAGTGGCCCAGCGGGATGTCGCCGTGCTTGCCCTCGTAGGTGTCGAGGACCTCGTGGTACTCACCGGCGACGATCGCGGTGATGTAGGTCGACATCGGCTTGGTCTCGGGGAACTCCCACACCGCCTTGCCGCTCTGCCCCTCGCCGGCCAGCTCGCGCGGCGCGGGGGTGGGGGCGTTCGAGACGACCTTCCAGTGGCTCGGCGCGGTCACCCGGAAGGTGAAGGGAGCCTTGAGGTCGGGCTGCTCGAAGGTCGTGTAGACGCGGCGGGCGTCCGGCACCTCGAACTGCGAGTACAGGTAGACGCGGTCGTCGGCGGGGTCCACGAAGCGGTGCAGGCCCTCACCCGTGCGGGAGTACGTGCAGTCCGCGCGCACGACGAGCTCGTTCTCGGCGGCGAGGCCGGAGAGCGCGATCCGGCTGTCGGCGTACGCCGTGGCGGGATCGATCTGCTCGCCGTTGAGCGTGATCTCGTGGATGGTGGCGTCGACGAGGTCCGCGAACGTGGAGGAGCCGGGCTCGCGGCACGTGAAGCGGATCGTGGTGGTCGAGCCGAAGGTCTTCTCGCCGGTCGTGAGGTCCAGGTCGATGGAGTACGACGTGACGTCCAGGAGGGCGGCGCGGGTGGCGGCCTCGTCCCGGGTGAGGTTGGTTCCAGGCATGTCTCGCATCCTCTCACCGGGTCCGGTGCCGAAGAGAAATCGTTATCTTCGCCACCCCGGGACTTACTCAACCCGTTCACTGCACTTTCGGGGATGATGGGCGGGTGAACCGGGTGGGAGACGTCGTGCCGCTGCGCGAGGCGACGAGGGCGTGGCTGCTCATCAGCCTGCAGAGCTTCGGCGGCCCGGCCGGACAGATCGCGGTGATGCAGCGGTCGCTCGTCGATGAGCGTCGGTGGATCGGGGAGCGCCGGTTCCTGCACGCGCTCAGCTACTGCATGCTGCTGCCCGGCCCCGAGGCGACGCAGCTCGCGATCTACGTCGGCTGGCTCCTCAACGGCTGGGTCGGGGGAGTGGTCGCGGGGGTGCTGTTCGTGCTGCCCGGCGTGGTCGCGCTGCTCGCCCTGTCCTGGGCCTACGTGGCCCACGGGGACTCGGCCGTGGTCGCCGGCCTCTTCCTCGGGCTCGCGCCCGCCGTGGTGGCGGTCGTCGTGCAGGCCGTGGTCCGGATCTCGCGCCGCGCCCTGCGCCACCGGGCGCTGGCCTGGCTGGCCGTGGCCGCGTTCCTCCTCCTGGCGGTGCTCGGCTGGCCGTTCCCCGTCGTGATCATCGGGGCGGGCGCGGCCGGCTGGGCGCTGGGGCGGTGGCGGCCGGGGGTGATGGCCCGCCCGGCGCTGCCGGCGGTGGAGGGCGAGGTCCCTCCGCTGGTCCCGGACGACGCGCTGCACCGGGCGAGCCCCTCGGCCAGGAGGAACGTCGCCGTGCTGGCCGTCGGGCTGGTGCTGTGGGTGGCGCCGGTGGCGCTGGCCTGGGTGATCGCTTCGGGCTCTAGGACGGTCTTCACCGACCAGGGCGTGTTTTTCGGGGGGATGGCGCTGGTCACCTTCGGTGGTGCCTACGCGGTGCTGTCCTACGTCGCGCAGGCCGCAGTGGGCACCTTCGGCTGGCTCTCGGCGGGGGAGATGGTCCGGGGGCTGGCGCTCGCGGAGAGCACGCCCGGCCCGCTGATCATGGTCGTCCAGTTCGTCGCGTTCCTCGGCGCCTACCGCGACCCCGGCTCCCTCGACCCGTGGGTGGCGGCGGTCCTCGCCTCGCTGCTCGTGGTCTGGGTGACGTTCGTGCCCTGCTTCCTCTTTATCTTCCTCGGCGCGCCGTACGTCGAGCGGCTGCGCGAGAGCACGGCCCTCTCTGCCGCCCTGACCGGTGTCACCGCCGCGGTGGTGGGGGTCATCGCGAACCTCGCGGTCTACTTCGCGGTGCACACTCTCTTCTCGCGCACCACGACGCTCTCCGCGGGCCCGGTGGAGCTGGTGCTGCCCGTGTGGTCGTCGTACGTCTGGCCGTCGTTCGTCGTCCTGGCGGTGGCGCTGGTGCTGGTGTTCGTGCGCGAGTGGTCGGTCCTGCGCACGCTGGGCGTGTGCGCCCTGCTGGGGCTGGCGCTCTCCACCGTGTCCTGACCCGTCCATGGCCCGTCCGGGTCAGGTGGGCGGACGGGTTCATGGCCCCATTGGGGGAATCAGGGAGCCGCGACCGGCGTTGGGACAGTCATGACCAATGCCGACTTCTGGTTCGACCCGCGCTGCCCGTTCGCCTGGATCACCTCCCGCTGGATCCTCGAGGTGGAGAAGGTCCGTGACATCGACGTCACGTGGCACGTCATGAGCCTGGCCTACCTCAACCAGGACAAGGACATCCCAGATTCCTACCGGGAGATGCTCGCCGACGCCTGGGGTCCGGTGCGGGTGTGCATGGCCGCCGAGCAGCTGCACGGCAAGGACGCGCTCCTCCCGCTCTACACCGCGCTCGGCACCCGGCTCCACAACGAGCAGCAGGCGCAGTCGCGCGACCTGGTCGTCGCCGCCCTCGAGGAAGCCGGTCTCCCGGTGAGCCTCGCGGACGCGATGGACGACCCGTCGTACGACGAGGACATCAAGAAGTCCCACCACCTCGGCATGGACCAGGTCGGCGAGGAGGTCGGGACCCCCACCATCGCCTTCGAGGGCACGGCCTTCTTCGGCCCGGTGATGACCTCGATCCCGAAGGGCGAGGACGCGGGACGGATCTGGGACGCGGCCGTCGAGCTGGCCCGCCACCCCTACTTCTTCGAGCTCAAGCGCACCCGCAACCTGCCCCTCGACTTCAGCTGAGACGCGTCGTACGGTGGACAGGAGACGACTCGTGAGGCGTCTCCTGTCACACCTGTACCGTTGGTAACGGTTCGGTAAAGATCGAAACTCGCCGGCGTGTCGCTTGACGCCGGGCCCTAGGTTCCCCTCGTGCGCATCGTCTGGGGAGTCCTGCGGTCGCGGGTGAGACTGGTCCTGGTCACGCTCGCCCTGGTGCTGTCCCCACTGGCCCTGCCCGCGGCGCCGGCGAACGCCGACTACGTCTCCCTGTGCACCGGCTACTCCGCCTGCAAGGCGGCGGGCTACCCCAACGCCGGCTACGCGGCCAACGCCAGCCACATGTACTGGCGGATGTACGGCGGCCACAACTGCACCAACTACGCCGCCTACCGCATGGTCAAGGCCGGCATGCCCGACACCCGTCCCTGGTCCGGGAGCGGCAACGCCTCCAACTGGGGCCACGCGATGGCCTACCTGACCGACGACACCCCGATGGTCGGCTCGATCGCCTGGTGGGACGGCGGGGTCTACCCGGTCGGCAGCAACGGGCACGTCGCCTACGTCGAGGAGGTGATCTCCGACAGCGAGATCATCATCTCCGACGACAACTGGGGCGGCGACTTCCACTGGCACCGGGTGACCAGGTCGCGGGGCTGGCCCAGCGGCTTCATCCACTTCCGCGACGTGGCGCTGCGCAACAAGCAGGCGCCGACCACCACGGGCACCCCGCAGGTCGGAGAGACGCTCAGCGCGACGCCGGGCACGTGGTCGGCCAAGCCGGAGAGCTACACCTACCAGTGGTTCGCCGACGGGCAGGCGATCAGCGGCGCCACGGAGCAGACGTTCGCGCTCGGCGCCGGCCGCCTCGGCCAGAAGATCTCCGTCCAGGTCGCGGCGACCGCGCCGGGCCTCGCTCCCGCCATCGCGACCTCGGCGCAGACCGCCGCGGTGGCGCCTGGCGTGATCACGCCGGTGGCCGAGCCGGTCATCTCCGGCGACCCGCAGGTGGGCTCCCTGCTCAGCGTCAGCAAGGGGAGCTGGGACCCGGGCTCGACCACCAAGACGGTGCAGTGGCGGGCCGACGGGAAGCCGATCGCCGGCGCCACCGGCTGGTCGCTCGAGCTGGGCCAGGAGCAGGCGGGTGCCGTCGTGACGGCCGACGTCACGGCCAGCCGCAAGGGGTACGACCCGGCCACGGTCAGCTCGGCGCCCACCGAGTCAGTGCTCGGCGGCGAGGTGCGGCTGACCGCGCCGTTCACGCTCGCGGGGCAGCCGACCCTCGGCGTCCCCGTCGAGGTCGTGCCGGGCACCTACCAGCCGGCCGGCGCGTCGGTCACCTACACCTGGCTGCGCGACGGCGTGGAGATCGCGGGCGCCCACGGGCCGTCGTACACCCCCGTGGAGGGTGACGTGGGTCGGCAGCTGTCGGTGCGCGCGGACCTGGCCCAGTCGGGCTGGAAGCCGGTCTCCCAGACGACCGACCCGACCGCCCCCGTGCACTCCGTGCCCCGGCTCCAGGTCTCGGTGACGGGCCTGCGCCAGCGCGCCGAGGTGCTCGTCGCGGTGACTGCCCCGGGGGTCGAGACGGTCCGCGGGCAGGTGACGGTGCGGGTCGGGGCGCAGACGCTGACCGTCCGCCTGCGCGACGGGATGCGCCGGGTCGTGGTGCGCGACCTGCACGGCGGGACGAAGAAGTACGTCGTCAGCTACCTCGGCAAGGGAGTCGTGGACGCGGGCTCTCGCGAGGGCACCGTCGAGATCCTCAAGAAGTCGGGCTGAGCCGGCTCAACCCGAACCGCTCGCGCCGGCGGCGACCGCCCCGGCGGCGATCGCCGCCGTGATCGCGGCCGTGGCCGCCTGGATCGCGTCGCGGACCGCCTTCGCCGCCCAGGCCCCCTCGGCGACCTCCTTCGCGCGCCTGCGGACCTCGCGCGAGGACACGCCGGGGTGGTCGACCACCTTGTGCGCCCGGTCGATGGCGGCGAGCAGGGCGACCAGTGCCGCGGTGCGCTCGTCGGGCCGGGCGCCCTGGACGAGGACCGCCGTCAGCGCCGCACGCACCCGCAGCTCGGGACCGGCGTCGCGGGTCGGCCAGCGCTTGCGGGGGAAGAGGCCCAGCGCGCGGCTGTCGTGCCGCTCGAGGATGCCGCGCTCGACGAGGCGTGCGGCCAGCCGGCCGCGCAGCCCCTTGCCGAGGCGCACCACGAGGTCCTGGGCCGGGCGCTGCTTCTCGGCAACCGTCGCCAGGGCCTCGGCCAGGAGCGGGTCCTCCACCCGGGCCGCGGCCACGGGCAGCACCCGCGCGCTGCGCCAGACACTCGTCTTCTCGGGCACCGTGACCGCGCCGAGCAGCGCGAGCTCGGTCAGCAGGGCGCCGCCCAGCGCGGTGTCGGCGTACGACGAGGCGGACAGCGTGCCCTTCTCGTCGTCCAGCAGGAGCAGCAGCAGGTCCTCGGCGATCAGCGTCCCCATGCTCCCGACGCTATCCCGGTCCGGTGCCCGCGGCAGGGGTCGTCGGTCCACGGCGTCATCCGGGTCGAGCGCGTCACGGCACGACTCCTAGGATTCAGCCCATGAGTCGAGTCCTGTCCGCAGTCGCCTGGCCGTACGCGAACGGCCCGCGCCACATCGGCCACGTGGCCGGTTTCGGTGTGCCCTCCGACGTCTTCAGTCGGTACATGCGGATGACGGGCCACGACGTCCTCATGGTCTCGGGCACCGACGAGCACGGCACCCCCATCCTGGTCGCCGCCGACAAGGAGGGCGTGTCCGCCCGTGAGCTGGCGGACCGGAACAACGCGATCATCGTCCAGGACCTGTTCGACCTCGGGCTCTCCTACGACCTGTTCACCCGGACCACCACCGGCAACCACTACAACGTGGTGCAGGAGCTGTTCCGGACCGTCCACCGCAACGGCTACATGGTGGAGCAGACGACCTTCGGTGCGATCAGCCCCTCCAGCGGTCGCACGCTGCCCGACCGCTACATCGAGGGCACCTGCCCGATCTGCGGCTACAAGGAGGCCCGCGGCGACCAGTGCGACAACTGCGGCAACCAGCTCGACGCCACCGACCTGATCGAGCCCCGGTCCAAGATCAACGGCGAGACGCCGGAGTTCATCGAGACCCAGCACTGCTTCCTCGACCTGCCGGCCCTGGCCGACGCCCTGGGGGAGTGGCTCGACGGGCGGGAGGCGTCGGGGACCTGGCGCCCCAACGTCATCAAGTTCTCCCAGAACATCCTCGAGGAGATCCGGCCGCGGGCGATGACCCGCGACATCGACTGGGGCATCCCGGTGCCCGGCTGGGAGGACCAGCCGACCAAGCGGCTCTACGTCTGGTTCGACGCGGTCATCGGCTACCTCTCGGCCTCGATCGAGTGGGCCCGCCGGCTCGCCCGGACCGATGGGGGGAGTCCCGAGCGCTGGCGCGACTGGTGGAACGACCCGGAGGCCCTGTCCTACTACTTCATGGGCAAGGACAACATCGTCTTCCACAGCCAGATCTGGCCGGCCGAGCTCCTGGCGTACGACGGGCGCGGCACCCGCGGCGGCGAGCCGGGGGTCTACGGCGACCTGAACCTGCCGACCGAGGTGGTGTCCTCCGAGTTCCTCACGATGGGGGACCAGCAGTTCTCCTCCAGCCGGGGCCACGTCATCTACGTCGGCGACTTCGTGTCCCGCTACGGTCCGGACGCCCTGCGCTACTACATCTGCGCCGCGGGCCCCGAGACGTCGGACGCCGCGTTCACCTGGTCGGACTTCGTGACCCGCAACAACTCCGAGCTGGTCGCGGGCTGGGGCAACCTGGTCAACCGCACGGCGACCATGATCGCCAAGAGCTTCGGCGAGATCCCGGCCGCGGGCGCCCTCGAGCCGGTGGACGAGGCGCTGCTGGCCACCGTGCGCGCCGGGTTCGACGCGGTGGGCGGCCTGATCGGCCGGCACCGGCTGCGGGCGGCGACCGCGGAGGCGATGCGGGTCGTCGGCGAGGTGAACAAGTACCTCACCGTCACCGAGCCCTACAAGATGAAGGACGAGTCGCAGCGCGAGCGGCTCGGGACGGTGCTGCACGTCGCCGCCCAGTGCGTGCTCGACTGCAACACGATCCTCGCGCCGTTCCTGCCGCACGCCGCCAACCAGGTCTGGACGACGTTCGGGGGCAAGGGCGAGCTGATGCCGATGCCGCGCATCGAGCAGGTCGACGAGCTCGACCCGGAGCAGGGGGCCGGGCTGCAGTCCTACCCGGTGATCACCGGCGACTACTCCGCGACGCCGGCCTGGGCGTCGCGCCCGGTCGAGGTCGGCACCCCGATGGAGAAGCCGACGCCGATCTTCCGCAAGCTCGACCCGTCCGTGGTGGAGGAGGAGCTGGCCCGCCTCGGCGGCTGATGGTCACCGCGGTCGTGCGCCGCCCTGCTCGGGCAGGTCCCTGACAGCGGGCAGCTGCGCCAGACCGTTGACGACGACGGAGAACACCAGCAGCGCCAGCGCCCAGCCGGCGTGCCCGGCGTCCCACAGGGCCAGCGAGGCGAGGCCGAGGACGAGTGTCTTGACGACCGGCCGCACCACGCCACCGCCGTACGCCGCCTTGGGCGAGGCGAACAGGAACCACGCCGCCATCGCCAGCAGCGGGAGCAGCCAGACCAGCAGCCAGCGCGGGGAGGCCTGCCAGCCCCAGGTCCCGAAGGCCGCCATCGCGAGCAGCTCGTCGAGGAACACCAGCGCGAGCACCGACCAGCCGAAGACCACCACGTTCCCATCATCGCGGTCAGTAGGGTTCCGGCCATGAACGCCGCCATGTACCTGCCCACGTTCTACGTCCGGCAGAAGTTCGCCATGATGACGAACCGCTACGAGATCGTCGCCGCCAACCCCGACGGCAGCCCGGGCCAGCTGATGGGCCTGGCGGAGCAGAAGAAGATGGCGCTCAAGGATCAGGTGACGTTCTGGTCCGACGAGTCCAAGACACGGCCGGTCTTCTCGTTCAAGGCACGTGCGGTCATGGACCTCAGCTCCGGCTACGACATCTACGACGAGTCCGGCCAGCAGATCGGCTTCTTCCGCAAGGACTTCGCCGCCAGCCTGATGCGCTCGACCTTCCACGTCGAGGGCGCCGGCTTCACCGGCACCGGCCAGGAGCGCAGCCAGCTGGTGGCGGTGCTGCGCCGCTTCGCCGACCTCGACTTCCTGCCCATCCACTTCGACTACGCCGACCCCGAGGGCCGTCCCCTGCTCGCGGTCGAGCGCCGGGCGACCATGCGCGACCACTACACCGTCCACGTGCCCGACCAGCGCGTGGACTTCCGGGTCGCCGCCGCGGTCGCGGTGGCCATGGACGTGCTGATGGGACGGTGACGGGACGGTGCTGAGCCCGCAGGCCCGCGCCGCCCTCGCGGCCGTGGCCGGGCAGACGCCGGTGCACGACCCGTCCTTCGACATCGACGCCGACCGCGCCGCCTCCCGGGCCGCAGCCGCGCAGCAGCCGAAGGAACCGGTCGCGTCGGTGCGTGACGTCGACGCCGACGGCGTGCCCTGCCGGCTGTACGTGCCCGAGGGCGCCCACGGCGTGGTCGTGCTCCTCCACGGCGGTGGCTTCGTCTTCCACGACGTCGACGTGTACGACGCCCCCGCGCGCCGGCTCGCGAACCGGTCGGGGGCGGCCGTCCTCAGCGTCGACTACCGCCGGCCTCCCGAGCACCGGTTCCCCGCGGCCCCGGACGACGTCGACACCGCGATCGCCTGGCTGGACGCCCATCGGGAGCAGGAGGGCCTGCGCGGCCCGGTCTTCGTGCACGGCGACAGCGCGGGCGCGAACCTCGCGCTCGTGGCCGCGCTGCGCAACCCCGGCAGGTTCGCCGCCGTCGTGCTGGTCTACCCGTTCCTCGACCCCGAGGCCGGCTACGACTCCTACCGGACCGAGGCGCACGGCATGGACGCGGCCGAGGGTGACTGGTACTGGCAGCAGTACGCCGCGTCCGAGGCCGACCTGCGCCACCCGGACCTCGCGCCGCTGCGCTCGGACCGCCTGCACACGCTTCCTCCGACCCTCGTGGTCACCGGTGAGCACGACCCGTTGCGCGACGAGGGGGAGCGGCTCGCCGCCGAGCTCGCGGAGCTCGGTGTGGACGTGGTCGGCACCCGCTACCTCGGTCAGGTGCACGGCTTCTGGCGGCACTTCCAGGTGTTCCCACAGGCCGAGGCGCTGACCAGGCAGGTGGCCGGATTCCTCCGGACCCACCTCTGAGAGGATGCGGGCCATGCGCGTGCACCTCGGCTCCGACCATGCCGGCCTCGACCTCAAGGACCACCTGCTCACCTGGCTCGTCGACCACGGCTACGAGGTCGTGGACCACGGCCCCTTCGTCTACGACGCCCTCGACGACTACCCGGTCTTCTGCCTCCGCGCCGCCGAGGCAGTCGCCGCGGAGCAGGCCGAGGGCCTCGACAGCCTCGGCGTGGTGATCGGCGGGTCTGGCAACGGCGAGCAGATCGCGGCCAACAAGGTCATCGGTGTCCGGTCGGCCCTGGTCTGGTCGGAGGAGACCGCCGTGCTCGCGCGCGAGCACAACGACGCCAACGTGGTCTCGGTCGGCGGCCGCCTGCACTCCCTCGAGGAGATGACCCGGTTCGTCGAGGTCTTCCTGGGCACCCCGTTCAGCGGCGAGGAGCGCCACGTGCGCCGGATCGGCCAGCTCGCCTCCTACGAGACGACCCGCGAGCTGCCGCCGCTGCCGGACTCCGCGCTGCAGGGGCCGGCCGCCCCCGCGGACGGCGCCTGAGCAGACGTGCCCGAGGGACACACCCTCCACCGGCTGGCCGGTGAGCTGTCGACCGCCTTCGGCGGCCGCGTGGTCCGGGCCGGCAGCCCCCAGGGCCGGTTCGAGGACTCCGCGGCGCTGATCGACGGCCACGTGCTCGAGGGAGCCGAAGCGTGGGGGAAGCACCTGTTCGTGGCGTTCCCCGCCGACCGGTTCGTGCACGTGCACCTGGGTCTCTACGGCCACTTCGACGTGCACACCGCGGTCACCGAGGTGCCGCTCCCGGTGGGCCAGGTCCGGCTGCGGCTGGTCGCGGCCGACGGGGACGCGTACGCCGACCTGCGGGGCGCCACGACCTGCGAGCTGGTCACCCGCGCGCAGCGGGACGCCGTCGTCGAGCGCTCGGGTCCCGACCCGATCCGGCCGGACACGAGCTGGCGGCCGGCCTGGGACCGGATCCGGCGCAGCCGGGCGCCCGTCGGCGGCCTGCTGATGGACCAGTCCGTGATCGCCGGTGTCGGCAACGTCTACCGGGCCGAGCTGTTGTTCCGGCACCGGATGCACCCGCTGCGTCCCGGCAACACCCTGCGGGTCGGGCAGTTCGAGGCGATGTGGGACGACCTGGTCGTCCTCATGGCCGAGGGGGTGCGCACCGGACGCATCGACACCGTCCGACCGGAGCACACGCCGGAGGCGATGGGGCGGTCGCCGCGCGTCGACGACCACGGCGGCGAGGTCTACGTCTACCGCCGGACCGGCCAGCCGTGCCACGTGTGCGGCGCCGCGATCCGCACCGAGGAGCTGCTCGGCCGGAATCTGTTCTGGTGCCCGCGTTGTCAGCCTCGGTTCCGCTCGCGAGCCGTACAGTGAATCGACCCGAACGACCGAGGACCGAGGACCGATGACCGCTCTGCGCGAGACCAGCCCGCCGGCTCGACCGGCGCGGTCCTCGAGCGCGCGCCGGGCCTGGACGAACGTGTGGCGTCGTGGAGGTCCCCGCCAGAACCGCGAGATCGTGTCCCTGGTGGTCGGCACCATCCTCGTCGCGGCCGCCATCATCACCTGGCCGATGGTGATGCCGCTGAGCGCGCTGATCGTGCCGCTGCTGCTCGGGAGCCTCCTCCTCGGCCCCCGCCAGCTGCCCTGGTTCGTGGTGTTCGTGCTGGTCATGCTGATGCTGACCCTCGGCCGGCAGAGCCCGATCACGCCGCGCACCGTCGCCGCGGTCGCCATCTTGTTCCTGCTCAGCTTCATCATCCTGCTGACCAGCTTCCGCCGGTCCCGTCTCGGGGTCGCAGGCGCGCTGGGGGAGTCGATGCTGGTCGACCTCCGCGACCGGATCCTGGGCCAGGGCGGCATCCCGGAGCTGCCCGAGGGGTGGTACGCCGAGTCCGCCCTGAGGTCCGCCGGAGGGACGCCGTTCGCCGGTGACTTCATCGTGGCCACCGGCGCCCGGGACGGGAACCGCCTCGAGGTCGCGCTGGTCGACGTCTCCGGGAAGGGCGAGGACGCGGGCACCCGCGCCCTGCTCCTCTCGGGCGCCTTCGGGGGCCTGCTCACCGCGCTGCCCTCCGAACGGTTCCTGCCGTCCGCGAACGACTACCTGCTGCGCCAGCAGTGGGATGAAGGTTTCGCCACGGCGATCCACCTCTCCCTCGACCTGGTGACCGGCGCCTTCGAGATCCGCACCGCGGGCCACCCGCCGGCCGTGCAGCTCGCCGCCGGATCGGGTCGTTGGACCGTCCTCGAGACCACCGGTCCCGTGCTGGGGCTGATCGAGGACGCGGAGTTCCCCTCCGTGTCGCGGACGCTGCGCCACGGCGACGCGCTCATGCTCTACACCGACGGCATGGTGGAGACCCGCAGCCGCGACATCGGGCTGGGCATCGACCGGATGGTCGGCCAGGCCGAGCGGCTGCTGCGCGGCACCTTCGACGGGGGAGCCGCCCGGCTGGTGGACACGCTCGGCTCCCAGAACGACGACCGGGCGCTGTTGCTGGTCCACCGGCGCTGAGCGCCGGACCGGCCGGCCGCCCGCCGGGTGCGCCTCGGTTGGGGAGCTCGGGGCGCCGTGTGGCACGATGACACCCGCGGACTCCCACCCCACACCCGTCGGGTGGATCTGCGCGCGCGGATGTAGCTCAATGGTAGAGCCCCAGTCTTCCAAACTGGCTACGCGGGTTCGATTCCCGTCATCCGCTCCAAGGAGCCTCTCGGGGCAACTTGGCGGGGCGTAGCGTAGTGGCTAGCGCGCCTGCTTTGGGAGCAGGAGATCGCAGGTTCGAGTCCTGTCGCCCCGACGCACAACCGGAACCCAGATGAGGAGACAACCTGTGAAGAGCGCCGTCGAGACCTTGAGCCCGACCAGGGCCAAGCTGACCGTCGAGGTGCCCTTCGAGGAGCTCAAGCCGAGCCTCGACGCGGCGTACAAGAAGATTGCCCAGCAGATCAACATCCCCGGCTTCCGTCGCGGCAAGGTGCCCCCGATGGTCATCGACCGTCAGGTCGGGCGCGGCGCGGTCCTCGACCAGGCGATCAACGACGTGCTCCCGCAGAAGTACGTCGAGGCCCTGCAGGAGAACTCCCTCCAGCCGCTGGCGCAGCCCGACATCGAGGTGACGAAGTTCGAGGACAACGAGACCCTCGAGTTCACCGCCGAGGTCGACATCCGTCCCGAGATCACCGTTCCCGACTACGAGGGCCTCGAGGCCCAGGTCGAGGACGTCGAGGTGACCGACGAGGACGTCGAGGAGCAGGTCAAGGCGCTGCGTGAGCGCTTCGCGACCCTCACCGACGTCGAGCGCGCAGCCGCCGACGGCGACTTCGTCGTGATCGACCTCAAGGCCACCAAGGACGGCGAGGTGCTCGAGGGCGCCGAGGTCGCCGGGATGAGCTACCAGGTCGGGCGCGGCGGCATGCTCGACGGCCTCGACGAGGCCCTGACCGGCATGAAGGCCGGCGACGAGACGACCTTCTCCTCCCAGCTCGTCGGTGGCGACCTGGTCGGCGAGGACGTCGAGGTCACCGTGGCCGTCACCCAGGTCCAGGAGCAGGAGCTGCCGGAGTTCGACGACGAGTTCGCCCAGCTCGCCTCGGAGTTCGACACCGCCGAGGAGCTGGAGGCCGACGTGCGCGAGCGCCTGGGCCGCGGCAAGCGCCTCGAGCAGGCCGCCGCCGCGCGCGACGCCGTGCTGGAGGCCCTGCTGGAGAAGGTGGAGGTGCCGCTGCCGGAGACGATGGTCACCGACGAGCTCAACGCCCGCCGCCAGAACATCGAGCAGCAGCTGGCCTTCGCCGGCATCACGATGGAGAAGTACCTCGAGGACGAGAAGCAGACCGTCGAGGAGTTCGAGGCGGAGCTCGAGCGCCGCGTCCGTGACGCCGTCGCCGCGCAGTTCGTCCTCGACGAGATCGCGAAGAAGCAGGAGCTCGGCGTCGAGCAGAACGAGCTCTCGCAGCACCTGGTCCGCCGTGCCCAGCAGTCCGGCCAGGACCCGCAGGAGTTCGCGAACCACATGTTCGAGCACAACCACATCCCCGACCTCGTGCAGGAGATCCTGCGCGGCAAGGCGCTGGCCACGATCGTGGAGTCCGCGGTCGTCAAGGACGCCTCGGGCAACGTGGTCGAGCTGAAGAACCTCCGTCCGGACGGCACCATCGGTGAGCCCGAGGCCGAGCAGGAGGCCGACGAGGCCCCCGCCGCCGAGGCCGAGGAGTCCTCCGAGGACGCCTGACCCGCACCCGCCACGTCGACCCGCCCGCCGTCCCGGCCGGCGGGTCGACGTGCTTCTCGGGCGTTTTGGGTGCACAACTGTGCACCGGACGGCGTATGGTCGGCCGATGGACACCAGCACCCGCACCGGAGGGCCGGGCGTCCTCGACGCGCTCTCCCTGCTGTCCGAGGTCGTCGACGAGCTGCTCGTGGGCACGGTGCGCGACACCCACTTCGCGTGGTCCGACCGGGTCCACGGCCTCACCCGCCGCCTGGGTGGCGACACCGCGGCCGTGCCGGACGTGGCGCACCGCGGCGTCGCCGCCGCGGTGTACGGCGGCCTGTCACTGGGCCTGCGTGCCGCCACGCGGGGCCTGGACGCGGTCGCCGCCACCGGGGTCGGGCCCCGGCTCGAGGACCGGCCCCAGGGTCGGTTCCTCAGCTCGGCGGTCAACGGCCTGATCGGGGACCGGCTCGTCCGGGAGCGGCCCAGGATGGCCATCCCCATGGCCGTGCGCGACCGGGGTCGCGACGTCCCGGTGACCGGGCAGGGACTGGCCGCGGCCTTCCCCGCGGCGTCCGGGCGGGTCGTGGTCCTGCTCCACGGCCTGTGCGAGAACGAGTCCCACTGGGACCGCGGCCGCGAGCAGCGCGGCACGACGTACGCCGAGGCGTTGGCCGCCCGGGGGTGGACGCCGGTGCTGCTCCGCGCCAACACCGGACTGGGGCTGCGTGAGAACGGCGCCGCGCTCTCCTCCCTGCTGCAGCACCTGGTCGAGGGCTGGCCGGTCCCCGTGCAACGGATCGCGCTCGTGGGCCACTCCATGGGCGGCCTGGTGATGCGTGCCGCCGGCGCGGTGGCCGGCGCGGAGGAACGTCCGTGGAGGGACCTGGTCTCCGACGTGGTCACGCTCGGCACGCCCCACCTCGGGGCCCCCGTCGCCCGCGGCGTCGGGCACGGCAGCCGCGGGCTGTCGCGGCTGCCGGAGACCTCGGCCTTCGGGCGGATCCTGGACTGGCGCTCGGTCGGGGTGCACGACCTGGTCGAGGGGCTGGCCGAGGACGTGCCGCCGCTGCCGCACGCGCGGTACCGACTCGTGGCCGCGACCCTCACCCGCTCGCCGCGGCACCCCGTGGGGCACGTCGTCGGCGACCTGCTCGTCCGGCCACCCTCGGCCTACGGCCGGGACCGGTGGGGCGGCGAGCTGTTCCCCGGGGCCGACGTCCTGCACGTCGGGCGCACCGACCACTTCGGGCTCCTCAACCACCCCGAGGTGCGTCGGGCGCTGGAGACGTGGCTGTCCTGATCCGGCGTCCGGTCGGGCCGGCCGTCACTCGTCGAGGACGAGGCAGGGGACCGGCTGGTCGGCGTTGTTGGTGAAGCCGCCGCGGTTCCACACGGGCTCGGTGCCCTGCGCCCGGCCGGTGGCGTCGTACGCCCTGACCCGCAGGGCGTGCTCGCCCGGGACCGCGTCCCAGGTCGCGGTGAACCCCCGCCAGGCCCAGCGCCCGGCATCCGGACCCATCGACACCTCGCTCCACGTCACGCCGTCGTCGGTGCTCACCTCGACCCGCTCGACCGGCCCCCAGCCGGACCAGGCGCGACCCTCGAGGACCACGCGCCCGGGCCGGACCACCCGCGCCCGGGTCATGAAGTCGGGGAACCCCGGCGGCACCAGCAGGGCCCGCGGCTCGATCCACGTCACCGGCACGCCCGGGTCGTCGACGTGCTGCTTCACCCGGTAGGCGTGGTGCTGGTAGCCGTCGAACTCCTCGCCCGAGACCGTCACGGACGCGAGCCACTTGACCGACGCCATGCCGTACCACCCCGGGACCACCAGGCGGGCGGGGAAGCCGTGCTGCGGCGGCAGGGGGCCGCCGTTCATCTCGTAGGCAACCAGCACGTCGTCGCGGCGGGCCTCGGCCAGGGAGAGCCCGCGCTGGTAGTCCTGCTCCACGCCGCGCTCGATGCCGTGGTCGAGGCCGGTGAAGACCACGTCGACGGCGTCCGCGGACACCCCGGCCCGGTCGAGCAGGTCGCGGAGCCGGACGCCCGTCCAGTCGGCAGTGCCCACCGCGCCGTTGAGCCAGGGCTGGCTCACCGGGCGGGGCTCGAGGGCGGCCCGGCCGTTCCCGGCGCACTCGAGGGTGGCGCGCACGGTGTGCCGGGGGAGCGAGACCAGCGTGGCCAGGTCGAGGCCGAGGGGCCGGTCGACGAGCCCGTCGAGGGTGAGCTGCCAGGTGGCGGGGTCGACGTGGGGGATGTCGTAGTGGGTGAGCACGTAGTGGAGGCCCGGCGGGGTCACGTCGAGGCGCAGCGCCTCGAGCGGGAGGGCGTGGTTGCGCGAGGCGAGGTGCAGCTCGTCGGCGCCGATGCCCTCGCCGCGCTCCGCGACCCGCGAGGCCGCGCTGATCTCCTCCAGTGACGGTGCCACGTGCCCTCCCGGTCAGCCCGATGCGGCGAGCGTACGCCGGGCCCGCCCGGCCCGGTGGTCGGCCGGGCCGGGGCCCGGGGCGCCGGTGAAATCTGCTGTCGGCGAACAGGGGCGGTCAAGCCGTGGAACTGTCCGTGCTTGCGGCTAGGGTCGCTGTCGTGACCCAGAATCCCAGCCCCAGTCTCGCGCCCCAGATGAACGGGGCGGCGGGCTTCAACGTCCTCGACGACCACATCTACCAGCGCCTGCTGCGTGAGCGGATCATCTTCCTCGGCTCCGAGGTTCGTGACCAGAACGCCAACGCGATCTGCGCCCAGCTGCTGCTGCTCTCGGCCGAGGACCCCGAGGCCGACATCTTCCTGCACATCAACAGCCCCGGTGGCTCGGTCGACGCGGGCATGGCGATCTACGACACCATGAACTACATCCCCAACGACGTCGCCACGGTCGGCATGGGCCTGGCGGCCTCGATGGGCCAGTTCCTGCTCTGCGCCGGCACCAAGGGCAAGCGGTACGCCCTGCCCCACGCGCGCATCATGATGCACCAGCCCTCCTCGGGCATGGGCGGTTCGGCCTCGGACATCAAGATCCAGGCGCAGCAGTCGCTGCACATCAAGAAGGTGCTCCTCGACCTCATCGCCGAGCACACCGGCCAGCCGATCGAGCAGGTGGTGACCGACGCCGACCGCGACCGCTGGTTCACCGCCGACCAGGCGCTGGAGTACGGCCTGGTCGACCAGGTCATCAAGAGCGCCCGCGACGCCGCCGACCACGGTCGCCCGGCCCACGAGAAGGACTGAACGCCATGAGCACCCCTGACCTGAGCCCGTCGATGAACTACTACATCCCGCAGTGGGAGGAGCGCACCTCCTACGGCTTCCGGCGCATCGACCCCTACGCCAAGCTCTTCGAGGACCGCATCATCTACCTCGGGACGCCGATCTCCGACGACGTGGCCAACGCCGTCATCGCGCAGCTGCTGTGCCTGCAGTCGATGAACCCCGACCAGGACATCAGCATCTACATCAACAGCCCCGGCGGCTCGTTCACCGCGCTGACGGCGATCTACGACACGATGAAGTTCATCAAGCCCGACGTGCAGACCGTGTGCATCGGCCAGGCGGCCTCCGCGGCGGCGATCCTGCTCGCGGCCGGCACGGCGGGGAAGCGGCTCGCGCTGCCGAACAGCCGGATCCTCATCCACCAGCCCTACACCGAGGGCACCTTCGGCCAGACCTCGGACATCGAGATCCAGGCCAACGAGATCCTGCGGATGCGTGAGCTGCTCGAGAAGATGATCAGCGACCACAGCGGCCGCAGCATCGAGCAGGTGAGCCGCGACATCGAGCGTGACAAGATCCTGACCGCCGAGGGCGCCGTCGAGTACGGCCTCATCGACGCGGTGCTGGAGTCGCTCAAGGGCACGCCCGCCGTGACCGGCTGACGTACCCCTCATGGCGGGAACCTCGTGTCCCGCCCCCGTCCGGGGGCGGCACGGGGTACCGTCGAGGGGCGCCGATCACCGGCGCTCCCGCACCACCCTGATCAACCAGTCTCGATGTAGGACTGCCGGCGGACCCTCTGCCGGCCGAACCGGAGGATGACCGCCCGTGGCACGTATCGGTGACGGAGGGGACCTGCTCAAGTGTTCCTTCTGCGGGAAGAGCCAGAAGCAGGTCAAGAAGCTCATCGCGGGCCCCGGCGTCTACATCTGTGACGAGTGCATCGACCTGTGCAACGAGATCATCGAGGAGGAGCTCAGCGAGGGCGCCGAGGTCAGCCTCGACGAGCTCCCGAAGCCCCGCGAGATCTTCGAGTTCCTGAACTCCTACGTGATCGGCCAGGAGCAGGCCAAGAAGTCGCTCGCGGTCGCGGTCTACAACCACTACAAGCGCGTCCAGGCCGGCCTCCAGCCCATCGCGGGCAAGCACAGCAAGGAGGAGTCGGTCGAGGTCGCGAAGTCCAACATCCTCGTCATCGGCCCGACCGGCTGCGGCAAGACCTACCTCGCGCAGACGCTGGCCCGGATGCTCAACGTCCCGTTCGCCATCGCCGACGCCACCGCCCTCACCGAGGCCGGCTACGTCGGCGAGGACGTCGAGAACATCCTGCTCAAGCTGATCCAGGCCGCCGACTACGACGTCAAGAAGGCCGAGACCGGCATCATCTACATCGACGAGATCGACAAGGTGGCCCGCAAGGCCGAGAACCCGTCGATCACCCGTGACGTCTCCGGCGAGGGCGTGCAGCAGGCGCTGCTGAAGATCATCGAGGGCACCACCGCCTCGGTGCCCCCGCAGGGCGGTCGCAAGCACCCCCACCAGGAGTTCATCCAGATCGACACCACGAACATCCTGTTCGTGGTCGGCGGTGCGTTCGCCGGGCTCGAGCACATCGTCGAGCAGCGGGTCGGCAAGAAGACCCTCGGCTTCACCGCCGAGGTGCGCGGCGCCGCCGAGCGCGACGCCGACGACCTGCTCGCGCTGGTTCGTCCCGAGGACCTGACCAAGTTCGGCCTGATCCCCGAGTTCATCGGCCGGCTGCCGCTGATCGCGAGCGTCTCGAAGCTGGACCAGGAGGCCCTGGTCCAGATCCTCACCGAGCCGCGCAACGCCCTGGTCAAGCAGTACCAGAAGCTCTTCGAGCTCGACGGCGTCGAGCTGGAGTTCACCGACGACGCGATCGCGTCCATCGCCGACAAGGCCCTCGAGCGGGGGACCGGTGCCCGTGGGCTGCGCGCCATCATCGAGGAGGTCCTCCTCCACGTGATGTACGACGTGCCCTCGCGCGGTGACGTCGCCAAGGTCATCGTGACCGGTGAGGTCGTCACCGACGACGTGGCGCCGACGCTGGTGCCGCGCGAGTCCGAGGCGAAGAAGAAGAAGTCCGCCTGATCGTCGACGGCCACGGCCCGGACCAGATCGGACTAGTCATATCGGACTAGTCCGATTGGGGTAATCGGGCCATTCAATCCTCGGGTTCACTTCGATTGACTTGGGGCGGGCCGCTGCCTGCCCACCTGCACGTCCGACGAGGGAACCCACCATGAGCGCCGACCACAAGCGACCGCTGCTCGCGTTCGTCATCGTGGCGCTGCTGTGCGCGCTCATCATCGCCGACAGCATCCGCAGTCAGGCGGTCGTGGGCTACCTGCGGGCCGGCGCGGTGCGCGTCGTGCAGGGGGTCGAGCTCGCGCCGCTCCCGACCGGTCACCACTTCGTGCGCACGCCCGCCGCGTCCGCACCGGTCGCGGCCGAGCCGCCGTCGGCCCTCGCGACCACCGCCACGCCGATCGTGCCCGGTCCGCTGCCCTCCGCGTCAGCCCCCGGCTCGCAGCCGGGCGCGCAGCCGGGCCACGGGGCGGCCCCGCAGGCTCCCGGACACGCGGCGGCGGTGGGTGCCGGTCACCAGCCGGGCCACCCGGCCGCAGGCGCAGCCCCCGGCCACTCCTCCCCGGGCCACACGGCGCCGGGTCACGCGGACCTGGGTCACTCGGCACCGGGTCAGCAGGCGGGCCCGGGCCACGCCCCCGCGGCGACCGACACCCCGGCCCAGCACGCGACCCACGAGTCGAGCCACCTCATCGGCAGCCTGTTCGGCGAGCCGAACAGCGCGACCGACGTCGTCGACGCTCCCGGGGCCGAGGGCCACCACGGGCCCGCTCCGGACCAGGCGCCCGGACCCGCGACCTCACCCGGTGGCCCTGCCGTCCACTGGCAGACCTGGACCGGTCAGGTGCACCAGGCGCCCGGGCACGGGCACCGCAACCAGGGTCACGAGCACGGCCACGGCAAGCACGGCCACGGCAAGCACGGCCACGGCCACGGCAAGCACTGAGGCCGACCCGCACCGAGGCCCGGTGACCGGGCCCCGGTGCGCTCGCGTGGTCAGCCCTGCGGGACCTCGGCCAGCTGCGCGTCGACGCTGATCTGCTCGGCGTCCGGGGCCACGGTGAAGACCAGGTCGCCGGTGATCCGGCCGGTCTTGCGCAGGTCGTCGGCAGCCTGCTCGGCCGCCCGGACCAGCGCCTCGGGGCCGGTCACCTCGACCCGGGACAGCTCGGCACGCATCGACACCTTGGCCTGGGACTTCGCGCCGCGGATGCCGATCAGGACGGCCGCGACGGCATCCACGAGGGCCGGGTCGGCCGCCGCGGCGGAGCCGAGGTCGAGCTCGGTCGGCCAGGGCGCCCGGTGGATCGACCCCTCCTGCCACCACGACCAGACCTCCTCGGTCACGTAGGGCAGGAACGGCGCCAGCAGCCGCAGCTGGACCTGGAGGGCGAGGGCGAGGGTGGCCCGGGCCGAGTCGGTGGCGGGCCCGCCGTCGGCGGCGTACGCACGCTCCTTGACCAGCTCGAGGTAGTCGTCGCAGAACTCCCAGAAGAACTTCTCGACCGTCTCCAGCGCCGTGGTGTAGTCGTAGGCCTCGAACGCCTCCGTGGCCTTGCTGACGACGTTGGCCAGGCGCCCGAGCAGCGCGCAGTCGAGGGGCTCGGAGACCTGGTAGGGGTTGAGCTCGGTCGCACCGACGCCGCCGAGGACGAACTTCGAGGCGTTGAGCACCTTCATGGCCAGCCGGCGGCCGACCTTCATCTGGGTCTCGTCGAAGGGCGAGTCGAGGCCCGGTCGTGCCATCGCCGCACGCCAGCGGACCGCGTCGGCGCCGTACTTGTCGAGGATGTCGGTCGGGACGACGACGTTGCCCTTGGACTTCGACATCTTCTTGCGGTCCGGGTCGAGGATGAACCCCGACACGAGGGCGTGGGACCACGGCGCGGCGTGGTTCTCGTACTGCGCCCGGACGACGCGGGAGAACAGCCAGGTGCGGATGATGTCGTGTGCCTGGGTGCACAGGTCCATCGGGAACACCCGCTGCCACAGGTCGTCGTCGGACTCCCAGCCGCCGGCGATCTGCGGGGTGAGGGACGAGGTCGCCCAGGTGTCCATCACGTCGGGGTCGCCGATGAAGCCGTTCGGCTTGCCGCGCTGCTCCTCGGTGAAGCCGTGGGGGGCGCGGGTGGACGGGTCGATCGGGAGCTCGTCCTCGCGGGGGAGCAGCGGGTGGTCGTAGTCGGGCTCGCCGTCGGCGTCGAGGGGGTACCAGACGGGGAACGGGATGCCGAAGAACCGCTGGCGGGAGATCAGCCAGTCGCCGTTGAGGCCACCGACCCAGTTGTCGTAGCGGTGCTTCATGTGGGCGGGGATCCACTGGATCTCGCTGCCCCGGTCGAGCATCTCGCCGCGGACCGCGGCGTCGCGACCGCCGTTGCGGATGTACCACTGGCGGGTGGCGACGATCTCGAGCGGCTTGTCGCCCTTCTCGTAGAAGTTCGTCATCCGCTGGGTCGGCTGCGGGTCGCCCTCGAGGTCGCCGCTCTCGCGGAGCAGCCCGACCATGGCCTCGCGGGCCGAGAAGGTGGTCTTGCCGGCCAGCTGGGCGTACGCCGCGGTCGCGGCCTCGCCCGCCCCGGCGATCCACTCCGGCGTCTCCCGGGCGATGCGACCGTCGCGGCCGATGACCGTGCGGACCGGCAGGTCGAGCTCGCGCCACCAGGTGACGTCGGTGAGGTCTCCGAAGGTGCAGCACATGGCGATGCCGGCGCCCTTGTCCATCTCGGCCGCGGGGTGGGCCAGGACCGGGATCTGGACGCCGAAGACCGGGCTGGTCACCGTCGTGCCGAAGAGCGGCTGGTAGCGCTCGTCGTCGGGGTGCGCGATGAGCGCGACCACGCTCGGGATCAGCTCGGGCCGGGTGGTCTCGATCGCGACCGTCCCGCCGTCCTGACGGTGGAAGTGGACGCGGTGGTAGGCGCCGGCGTACTCGCGCGCCTCGAGCTCTGCCTGGGCGACCGCGGTCTGGAAGGTGACGTCCCAGAGGGTCGGCGCCTCCTGGAGGTAGGCCTCGCCGCGGGCGAAGTTGCGCAGGAACGCGCGCTGGCTGACGGTCTGGGCCTTGGCGCCGATCGTCGTGTAGTGCTGCTTCCAGTCGACCGACAGGCCGAGCGTGCGCCACAGCTGCTCGAAGACGACCTCGTCCTGGACGACGAGCTGCTCGCAGAGCTCGATGAAGTTCGGCCGGCTGATCGGGACCTGCTTCTTCGGGTCCGGCTTCTCCGGCGGGGTGAAGTCCTCCTCGTAGGGCAGGCTCGGGTCGCAGCGCACGCCGAAGTAGTTCTGGACGCGGCGCTCGGTCGGCAGGCCGTTGTCGTCCCAGCCCATCGGGTAGAAGACGGACTTCCCCCGCATCCGCTGGAACCGGGCGATCAGGTCGGTGTGGGTGTAGGAGAAGACGTGCCCGACGTGCAGGCTGCCGCTCACGGTGGGCGGCGGGGTGTCGATCGAGTAGACGTTCTCGCGCGGCTGGGTGCGGTCGAAGGCGTAGGTGTCGTCGTCCTTCCACCGCTCGCTCCAGGTGGCCTCGAGCCCCTCGAGCGCAGGCTTGTCCGGTACGACGACAGCACGCTGGTCGGTGCTCGTCGCGGTCGGGGCCTGGGGCTGGGTCTCGGTCATGGGCGAAATCCTAGGGCGCGGGGCACCACCCCCGGAAACCGGTTGTGGCCGCGCGGGTCCGCCCGCCTACCCTCCGCCCATGCGCGACGAGACCCATGACGACCGCCTCGAGGTCGTGATCACCGAGGACCCGGCGGAGTTCCTGGCCCTCGCCGAGCAGCACCTGGCCCTCGACCCGGTGGTCACGACGGTCGTCTCGACGGTGACGCACCGCGCGCTGGACCAGGTCCGGCGTGGCGTCCCCGTGCCGGACCATCCGCGCTGGTGGGCCGTCGTGCGGGACGCCGCGGGGACCGTCGTGGGCACGGCCATGCGCACGGCGCCGTTCGCGCCGTACCCGCTCTTCGTGCTCGACATGGCCGACGAGGCGGCGGTCGCGCTCGCCCGGGCCGTGCACGCGCGTGGCGAGGAGGTCGGCGGCGCCAACGGGGTGCTGCCGGCGACCAGGGTCGTGGCCGAGGAGGTCGCCCGGCTGCAGGGTCACGGCACGTCGGTGTGGGAGCACACGCGTCTCTTCGAGCTCGGCGACCTCGTGGAGCCGGCGCCGGTGCCGGGCGCCGTCCGGGCGGCGACCGACGCCGACATCGACCTGTGCCTGCAGTGGTTCCAGGCCTTCGCGGCCGATGCCGCCGAGCAGGCGGGGCGGGAGCACGAGGAGGGCGCGGGGGAGTACTTCACCCGCGAGGACATGGTCGAGCGGGTCGTGCGCGGCCGGGTCTGGCTCTGGGAGGTCGAGGGTGAGCCCGTGCACCTGACCGGCTTCAACCCGCCGAGCTTCGGGGTGGCGCGGGTCGGTCCGGTCTACACGCCGCGCGAGCACCGGGGACGTGGCTACGCGAGCGCGGCGGTCGCGGCCGTCTCCCGGCGGCTGCTCGACGAGGGCGCGAGGGTCTGCCTCTTCACCGACCAGGCCAATCCCACGTCGAACAGGATCTACCAGGCGCTGGGCTACCGCCCGGTCGTGGACATGGCGAACCTGCGGGTCGGTTGAGCCGGTTCCCCGGCGCTGGGCTCCCGACGTCGATAGCGTCGGGTCATGAGCTCCCGGTGGCGCCCGCGATGGATCCTGGTCGGAGCGGTGGTGCTCGTCGCGACGGGCGTCCAGGCGGCCGGGGCGACCGAACCGACGCCGATGACGACTCCGGACGTGAGCTCGCGGTGGGACGCGACCGCCCTGTTCGTCGCACAGGACCTTCCCGACGACGCGACCGGCTCGGTGACCTTCGCCCTCGACGGCGTCGAGGTGTGCTCCGGCGAGGTGACCGGCGGGGCTGCCGCCTGCTCGTCGGGCACGCGACCCGAGGTCGGGACCTACGCCGTGACCGCGGCCTACTCCGGGGACGAGACCCACGCCGCCACGAGCACGAGCCTGCAGTGGTCCGTCACGCAGGTGGTCCGGCAGCTGGCCGTGCGCTCGCCGGACCGGGTGGTGGTCGGTGGCCGGGCCCTGCTGCGCGCGCGACTGGTGACGGTCCGGCCGTGCGGCCCGTACGCCGCGTGCCGGACGAGCCACGACGAGGGCGTGGTGGTCTGGAGGGTGGTGCGCGCGAAGGGTGGCGTGGTCCTGCGGCACCGCAGCGTGGTCGAGGACGGGCGGGCACGCTTCCGCACGCCGCGGCTGCCCCGACGAGGCGACTACGCCATCAGAGCGTCCTACTGGGGCGGCCCCCACTTCAGCGACGCGAACGACCACGCCGAGCTGCGGGTCACCCGCCGCTGAGGGCGGCCGCGCTCGGTTCGGGTCCCGGCGGGGCCCGCCTCTAGACTCGAGCCGAGATGAGTGAGACCCCCGCCGCCCCCCGCCTCGCCCAGACCTTCGAAGAGGTCGAGGACGCCCTGCTGTCGCGCTGGCCGGAGACGCGGCTCGAGCCCTCCCTGGACCGGATCCGGGCGTTCACCGAGCTGCTCGGCGACCCCCAGTCGTCGTACCGGCTGATCCACCTGACCGGCACCAACGGGAAGACCTCGACCTCGCGGATGATCGACACGCTGCTGCGCGCGCTGGAGCTGCGGACCGGCCGCTTCACCAGCCCCCACGTCGAGCGGATGACCGAGCGGATCTCCATCGACGGCGAGCCCCTGACCGACGAGGAGTTCGTGCGCGCGTTCAACGACGTGGCGCCGTACACCCACCTCGTCGACGAGGACCAGGAGCACCCGCTGTCGTTCTTCGAGGCGGTCGTCGGCATGGCGTACGCCGCGTTCGCCGACGCGCCGGTCGACGTCGCCGTCGTCGAGGTCGGGATGGGCGGCTCGTGGGACGCGACCAACGTCGCCGACGCCGACGTGGCCGTGGTGCTGCCGGTGGCGGTCGACCACGCGCAGTACCTCGGTGACTCGCCGCTGGCGATCGCCGAGGAGAAGGCCGGCATCATCAAGCCCGGCTCGATCGCGGTGCTCGCCCAGCAGGAGCCCGAGGTGGCCGCGCTGCTGGTCGCCCGGGCCGCCGAGGTCGGGGCGACGGTGGCCCGCGAGGGCGTGGAGTTCGGCGTCGTGTCCCGGGTGCCCGCCGTCGGCGGGCAGGTCGTCTCCCTGCAGGGCCTGCGTGGCCGGTACGACGAGGTCTTCCTGCCGCTCTACGGCGCGCACCAGGCCCAGAACGCCGCGGTCGCGCTGGCGGCGGTCGAGGCGTTCGCAGGGGAGCGGCCGCTCGACGACGAGATCGTGCGGGCCGCCTTCGCCGAGGTCACCTCGCCGGGCCGTCTGGAGATCGTGCGCCGCAGCCCCACGGTCGTCCTCGACGCGGCCCACAACCCGCACGGCGCCGAGGCGCTGGCCGCCGCGCTGGACGACTCCTTCACGTTCTCCCCCCTGATCGGTGTGCTCGGGGTGATGTCCGACAAGGACCACGAGAGCCTGCTGGCGGCGCTCGAGCCGCACCTCGCCCACCTGATCTGCTCGCAGAACTCCACGTCGCGCTCGCTGCCGGCGGCCGAGCTCGCCGAGGCGGCCCGCGCCGTGTTCGGCGAGGACCGGGTCTCGGTGGCGCCCCGCCTGGCCGACGCCATCGACCAGGCCGCGGCCCTCGCCGAGGCGGGGGAGGCGTTCGGCGACCCGCTCGGCTCGGGAGCCGTGCTGGTGACCGGGTCGGTCGTCACGGTCGGCGAGGCGCGCAGCCTGCTCGTCCCGCGTGGCAGGGAGGCCCGGGCATGAGCGACGACCGCACCCGCTCGCCCCGCCGCGGCATGTGCGCGGCGGTCCTCAGCCTCGAGGCGATCACGCTGGGCCTGACCACCCCGGTGATGATCTCGGTCTCCGACGTGGCGACCGGGACGGCCCTCGCGATCGGCCTGGGCCTGATGGTCGTGTGCCTCCTGCTCGCCGGCATGCTGCGCGCGCAGTGGGCCTACACCCTCGGCTGGGTCGTGCAGGTGGCCGCGATCGCGCTCGGGTTCGTGATCCCGCTGATGTTCTTCCTCGGGGCCGTCTTCGCGCTGCTGTGGGGGACGGCGTACCTCCTCGGTCGCAAGATCGAGCGGGAGCGAGCCGCGGCGTACGCCGCGTTCGACGCGCAGCAGGGCTGAGGGCTCCGCGGTACCCGGGGCCTCAGCCCAGCGCGCGGGTCATGGCGGCCAGCGCCTCGTCGAGCTGCTCGTCGGTGCATCCGCCGAAGCCCACCACCAGCCCGGTGAGGGCCGACGAGCGGGCGTAGTCGGCCAGTAGGTTGACCTCGTAGCCCGCCGCCCGCGCCGCGTCACGGGCCCGGCGCGCGTCCGCGGCGGGCAGCAGCCACGTGGAGTACATCCCGGCCAGCGGGCCGGCCAGCTCGGCGTACGGCGTCAGGGCCGCCGCCACCCGCGGGGCGCGCTCGGCGTACACCCGGCGTGCGGTGCGCACCACCTTGTCGACGTAGCCGTCGCGGAGCATCGCGACGAAGGCGCGCTGGACCGGCCACGGTGCGGCGTCGTGGGTCACCCGTCGGTGGTGGTCGATCGCGTCTCGCAGGTGCGGGGGCGGCACCAGCCAGCCCAGCCGCAGGCTGGGCGCGACCGACTTCGAGGCGGTGCCGAGGTACGCGACCCGGGACCTGTCGAGCGTGGCCAGGGCCGGCACGGGCGCGACGTCGTAGCGGAACTCGGAGTCGTAGTCGTCCTCGATGAGCACGGCACCCGCGTCCCGGGCGGCCGCGAGCGCGGTCAACCGGTCCCCGGCGGGCATGACCCGGCCGAGGGGGTGCTGGTGGGCGGGCGTGAGGTAGGCCGCCACGACGCCCCGCAGGTCGGTCACCGGCTCGTGCGCCGGCAGGTCGACCACGCCGCGGCCGCTGCCGCGCACGGTCTCGACCGCCGCCCGGTAGCCCGGGTCCTCGAGGGCGACCGGCCCCGCAGGCAGCGACCCCAGCACGTGGCGCAGCCCGTCGGTGGTGCCGTGGGTGACGACCAGCTCGTCGGGTTCGACGACCAGGCCGCGCGTGCGGGCCAGGTGGTCGGAGAGCGCGATGCGCAGCTCGGGCAGGCCGCGCGGGTCGTCGTACCCCCGTGGGGGTCGTGCGGTCGAGACCTCGCGCCAGGCCCGCCGCCACCCGGCGGCGTGCCGGGGGTCGATCCACGGGGTCCCCGCGTCGAGCCGGACCAGGCGAGGAGCCGGGGCCGGCCGCCGGCGGCGCGGCGGTGCGGCCGGGGTGCCGCCCGCGGGCCCGAGCTGCTGGGAGGCCACGAACGTCCCGGCCCCGCGACGCGCCTCCAGCCAGCCCTCGGCGAGCAGCTGCTCGTAGGCCTGCTCGGTGACGGAGCGGGCGACCCCGAGCTCGCCGGCGAGGGCCCGGGTGCTGGGGAGCCGGTCCCCGCGGGAGATCGTCCCGGCGACGACCAGCTCGCGGATCTGGCCGGAGAGCTGGACGCCGAGCGGCACGGCGCGCTCGCGGTCCAGACGGACGGGGAGGGGGGTGTGGGCCACCAGAAGTGTCCTGTTCGAATCGTTCCAGATTGGCCCGTGACGACGGGCCACTGGTGGACGACCCTAGTGCCGTGACCGCCACCTCGCCCAGCGCGCCCTCCCGGACCCCGCTCTCGCCGACCCCCCGCACGACCGTGTCCCGCGGCCGCAACCGCGTGGTCACCGACCGCGCCCGGCTGCACGACCTCCTCGCCGACGCGCTGGTGGCGCACGTCGGCGTGACGCTGGGCGGGCACCCGGTCGTGCTGCCGTCGGCGTACGCCGTCGACCCGCACGGGCCCGACCGCGACGGGACCCTGTACCTGCACGGGTCCGTGGCCGCGGGCTGGCTGCGCGGGGCCACCGACACCACCGTCTGCGTCACCGTCACCCAGCTCGACGGCCTCGTCGCCGGCCGCTCGGCCTTCCACCACTCGATGAACTACCGCTCGGCGGTGGTGATCGGACCGGCGCGGCTCGTGGACGACCCGGCCGAGAAGGAGCGGGCGCTGGCCCTGATCGTGGACCACATGATCCCGGGCCGGTCGGCGACCCTGCGGGCCAGCACCCGCAAGGAGCTGGCCGCGACCGCGGTGCTCGCCGTCCCCCTGCACGAGGCGTCGCTGAAGGCTCGTGACGGCGGACCCGTGGACGAGCCCGACGACGTCGCCGCGGGCGTCTGGGGCGGCCACGTGCCGCTGCGGCTGGTGGCCGGGCCGCCGGTGCCGGACGTCGACTCGGCGGGCACGGTGCCCGGCGACGTGGTCGCCCGGGCGCGCGACCTGGCCGCTCGGTAGGGTGCCGCCCATGACGCAGCGCACCCTCGTCCTCCTCAAGCCCGACACCGTCCGCCGCGGACTGGTGGGGGAGGTCATCTCCCGTTTCGAGGCCAAGGGCCTCTCGATCGTCGCCCTGGAGCACCGCACCATCGACGACGCCCTGGCCGACGAGCACTACGCCGAGCACGTCGATCGCGACTTCTACCCGCCGCTGCGCACCTTCGTCACCAGTGGCCCGCTGGTGGCCATGGTCCTCGAGGGCGACGAGGCGATCGAGGTCGTGCGCGCGTTGAACGGCGCCACCGACGGTCGCAAGGCCGCGCCCGGCACGATCCGTGGCGACCTCTCGCTGTCCAACCGCGAGAACCTCGTGCACGGCTCCGACAGCCCGGAGTCGGCCGAGCGCGAGATCAAGATCTGGTTCCCCGGGCTCTGACCCGCGCGACGGCCCCGGCGAGCCGCCGGGGCTGTCTCCTGGCCCACAGTCGGTGGACGCCGGGTTTCCCCGCCGGTGTGCGGGGCAGGCTGCCCCGCATGCAGCCGCCACCGCCCAGCGCCTCCCACCCGGACGGCTCAGGCGCTGCCCGTCGGCGCAGCGGCAGCCCCCTCGTGGCCGTGCCCGGCGCGGTGGACCCCGCCGACGAGGTGGAGCTCGCCGACGACGGAACGCTCGTCGCGACCCTCGGCCGTGTCTCCACCAGTGCCGAGCTCCACTGCTCCCGCGCCGTCGGCGCCGTCGCCGAGTGCCGCCCGCGGTTCCGCCCCGGCCCCGAGGACGGCACGGTGGTGGCCGCGGCGTCACACGTCGCCGACGTCTCCGAGGACCTCGCCCCCCTGGACCGGCTGGCCGCCCAGCTCGCCGAGGACGGCTGGCAGCGGCGCCACCTGGCCGGTCAGGACGCCGCGCGGATGGTGGCCGAGCGCGACGACCTGCGCCTGACCGCGTCGTACGCCCCTGCCACCGGCGCCTTCCTCCTCGAGGTCGTCTCGGCGCCGCTCGCGGTCGGGGCCACGCGCGCCCGGCGGCTCGTGTCCGGCTGACCCGTCGCGCGGGCCCCGGCGGCCTCTGTGATCCCGTGCTTTGCCGACGCCACTCGCGTGTCCTGCCGGGGATGGGGCCGTCGCGCTCTTACCCTCGATCCGGGTCGTCACATTCGCACCTGACGTCCCATCTTCCCCAGGAGCACTAGCGAGCTTGCGAGGCATCACGGCAATGGCGAACAGCTTCATCGGCCGGGACATGGCCGTTGACCTCGGCACCGCCAACACGCTCGTCTACGTGCGGGGCAAGGGTGTCCTGCTCGACGAGCCCAGCGTGGTCGCGCTCAACGCGACCACCGGCGAGATCCTCGCCGTCGGTCACGAGGCCAAGCGGATGATCGGCCGCACACCCGACAACATCACGGCCATCCGGCCGCTCAAGGACGGCGTCATCGCCGACTTCGAGGCGACCGAGCAGATGCTGCGCTTCTTCATCCAGCAGGTGCACCGCCGGCGCTACTTCGCCAAGCCGCGGATGGTCATCTGCGTGCCCAGCGGCATCACCGCCGTCGAGCAGCGCGCGGTCAAGGAGGCCGGCTACCAGGCCGGCGCCCGACGGGTCTACATCGTCGAGGAGCCCATGGCCGCCGCGATCGGCGCCGGGCTCCCGGTCCACCAGGCCACCGGCAACATGGTCGTCGACGTCGGCGGCGGCACCACCGAGGTCGCGGTCATCTCCCTGGGCGGCATCGTCACCTCGCTCTCGATCCGCACCGCCGGCGACGACCTCGACCAGGCGATCGTCGCGTGGATGAAGAAGGAGTACTCCCTCATGCTCGGCGAGCGCACCGCCGAGGAGGTCAAGATGACCCTCGGGTCGGCGTTCCCGCTGCCCGACGAGCCCGAGGCCGAGATCCGCGGCCGCGACATGGTCTCGGGGCTGCCCCGGACCGTCGTGGTCTCCAGCGCCGAGGTGCGCCAGGCGCTCGAGGAGCCCCTGCACGCCATCGTCGACGCGGTGCGCGCGACCCTGGACCAGACGCCGCCCGAGCTGGCCGGCGACATCATGGACCGCGGCATCGTGCTCACGGGTGGCGGCGCGCTGCTGCGCGGCCTCGACGAGCGGCTGCGCCACGAGACCGGCATGCCGGTCCACGTCGCCGAGGACCCGCTCACCTCCGTCGCCCACGGGGCCGGCAAGTGCGTCGAGGAGTTCGAGGCGCTCCAGCAGGTCCTGGTCTCCGACCCTCGGCGGTACTGATGGGTCTCGACAACCTCGACCTCGGGGCGGGGAAGCGCGACCCACGCGGCCGCTCCCGCGCGCCGCGCGAGCGTCGCTGGAGCTCGTCGGGGCAGCTCGACGAGCGGTCCCGGCCCTCGCGCCCGCTGCTGGTGGCCCTCGTTCTCGCCAGCCTGACGCTGATCACCCTCGACTACCGCGGCGGCGACGACTCGCCGGTGGAGTCGGCCCGCCGCGCGGTCGGCGAGGTCTTCGGCCCCGTCGAGACCGGCACCGCGGTCGCGATCCGGCCCTTCACCGCCGTCCCGGACTACTTCCGCTCCCGCAGCGAGCTCAACGACGACGTCGCGCGGCTGGAGGCCGAGAACTCCCGCCTGCGCTCCGCGGCCGCCACCGAGGACTACGACCGCAACCGGCTCCAGGAGTACGACGGCCTGACCGCCGCCGCCAAGGACCTCGGGTACGCCCTGGTCCCGGCCCGCGTCGTCGCGCTCGGCCCGGCCCAGTCCTTCTCCGACACGGTCACCATCGACGCCGGGTCGAACGCCGGGCTCCGTGCGGACATGACGGTCGTGAACAACGACGGCCTGGTCGGGCGCGTCCTGCGGGTCACCCGCACCACCGCGACGGTCCTGCTCGTCGTCGACACCGACTCGGTCGTCGGCGGCCGGGTCGGCAGGAGCATGGAGGTCGGTTTCCTCCACGGCCGCGGCGTCATCGGCGACGGCGGCCGTCTCGACCTCGAGCTGCTCGACGAGTCCGAGGTGCCGGCCAGGGACGACACGGTCGTGACCTGGGGCAGCGAGGACGGGGCGCCGTACGTCTCCGGCGTCCCGGTCGGACGGGTCACCAGCGTCTACAGCAGCGTGCGGGAGACCACCCAGCGCGCCGTCATCGAGCCGTACGTCGACTTCGGCTCGCTCGACCTCGTCGGGGTCGTCGTGCCGTCCGGCACGACCAGCGACCGGGCCGTGATCGAGGCAGACGGGAGTCTCCGGTGAGCCTGCTCCGTGGTCTTGTGGCCGCCCTGGCCGTCTCCGTGGCGCTGGTGCTGCAGGTGACGGTCTTCCCGCACCTGGCCTGGCAGGGGATCGTGCCCAACCTGTGCCTGCTCGTCGTCGTCGGCGCCGCCCTGACCCGGGGGCCGCAGTTCGCCGCCGTGCTGGGCTTCCTCGCCGGCGTCGTGCTCGACCTGGCGCCGCCCGCCGACCACGTCGCGGGTCGCTGGGCGCTGGCCCTGGTGATCGTCGGCTACGTCGCCGGCCGGGTCCGCCAGGACGTCCGGCCCACGGCCACCGCGGTGGTCGCCACCGTCGCCGCATCCTCCTTCGTCGGCACCTCGGTCTTCGCGATCAGCGGGCTCCTGCTGCGCGACCCGGCGCTGGCCGTCCCCGACCTGCTCCAGGTGATCCTGGTGGCGGTCGCCTGGGACGTGCTGCTCACGCCGTTCGTGCTGCCGCTGGTGATGCGGATGTTCCACCGGCTCGAGCCGGCCCGGACGGCGTGATGGCGCCGAGCAACCCCTCCGGACGGCTGTCGGCCACCGCGACCACGAAGAGCCGGCTCCGGCTGCTGGTCATCCAGGCACTGGTGTTCTCGCTGTTCGCGACACTGTTCGCGCGGCTCTACTACCTGCAGGTCGTCGGCGGGGAGGAGTACCACGCCCAGGCCGCCTCCCAGTCGGTGCGCGAGGTCGTGGTCCAGCCCCAGCGCGGCCTCATCGTCGACGACATGGGCCGCCCGCTGGTCGCGAACCGGACCTCGTGGGTGGTCTCGGTCGACCGCAGCATGCTGGACAAGATGTCGAAGGACCAGCGCCACAAGCTGATCGACCGGCTGGCGGAGGTGCTTGACGCCCGTGCGGCGATGATTCACGAGCGCCTGGTCACCTGCGGCGACGCCGGCAGCGTGACCGGCGTGTGCTGGAACGGCTCGCCGTACCAGCCGGTGCCGGTCGCCTCCGACGTCCCCCAGGCGACAGCGCTGCGCATCCTGGAGCAGCCCGAGGACTACCCGTCGGTCCTCGCCGAGCAGCAGAGCGTGCGCGCCTACCCGCGCCCCTTCGGCGTCAACCTCGCCCACGTCCTGGGCTACCTCAGCCCGATCACCGAGGAGGAGTACGACAAGGCGCAGGAGGACGGCGACCGCTCCGTCAACGGCGCCTCCTCGGTCGGCCGCGCCGGTGTCGAGAAGGAGTACGACGCGTGGTTGCGCGGGATGCCCGGCTACAAGCGGGTGGCCGTGGACTCCATGGGCCGCGTGCTCGGGGACGACAGCGAGGTCGAGGGGCAGCCGGGGGACACCCTGGTCACCTCGATCGACGCGAAGGTCCAGGGCGTCGTCGAGAAGCAGCTCGCCGAGACGATCCAGCTCGCGCGCAAGACCTACGACCCGGTCACGCACATGAACTACAAGGCCGACTCGGGCGCGGTCGTGGTCATGGAGGCCAAGACCGGCCGGATCGTGTCGATGGCCAGCCAGCCGACGTACGACCCCTCGGTCTGGGTCGGCGGCATCACCAAAAAGCAGCTCGCGCACCTGTACTCCGACGCCGCCGGCACGCCGCTGCTCGGCCGGGCGACCCAGGGCCAGTTCGCGCCCGGCTCGACCTGGAAGCCGATCATGACCGTGGGCGCCCTCAACAACGGCTTCTCGCCCTCCACGCGGCTCGACTGCTCCGGGGGGCTGCAGGTCGGCAACCGCTGGTTCAAGAACTACGAGTCGGCGTCCTACGGGATGATCGGCTTCGACCGGGCGCTCCAGCTCTCCTGCGACACGTTCTTCTACCGCGTCGGCCTGCACTACTGGAACAAGTACGGCTCCGACCCGCAGAACGTGGACGCCAAGGACCCACTGGTCGAGGAGGCGAAGAACTTCGGGTTCGGCAGCGAGACCGGCGTCGACCTGCCCGGCGAGGCCAGCGGCCGGATCGCCGACCGGCACTGGAAGCTCGCGTACTGGAAGTCCATGAAGGGCTACTACTGCACGATGGACCGCAAGCAGAACGCGCCCAGCTCGTTCCTGCGGGTCTTCGCCCACGAGTTCTGCCTCGAGGGCAGCTACTACCGTGCCGGCGACGCGGTCAACTACTCGATCGGCCAGGGTGACACGATCGTCACGCCCCTCCAGCTGGCCCGCGCGTACGCGGCGCTGTCCAACGGCGGCACCCTCTACGAGCCCCGCATCGCCAAGGCGATCGTCAGCGCCGACGGCAAGGTGCTCAAGCGGATCAAGCCGAAGGCGTCGGGCAAGGTCGACGCCTCGGCCGCGAGCCTGCGCTACGTCAACCAGGCGCTCCTCGGCACCCCCAAGGTCGGCACCCTGGCCTGGAAGTTCATCGACTTCCCGCTCGACACGGTCCACATCCGCGGCAAGACCGGCTCGGCCGAGGTCTACGGCAAGCAGTCGACCTCGTGGGTGGCGACCTTCGACGAGAACTACGTGGTGATCATGATGGTCAGCCAGGCCGGCACCGGCTCGGGCACCTCGGGTCCGGCGGTCCGCAAGATCTGGGAGACCCTCTACGGCATCGACGGGATGGACGTGAACCCGAAGAGGGCCGCGATCCCCGGCACCGTCCCGCCCGCGGACCTGCCCACGTTCATGAGGGACGGCTCGATCCTGCCGCCCGCACGGGAGGACTGACATGCCCCTCGCCCCCAGCCCGCGCCCGACGCGGACCACCCTGCGCGCGCCCGGGCTCGACTGGATCCTGATGCTGGCCGTGCTGGCCCTGGTCACCCTCGGCAGCCTGCTGGTCTGGTCGGCCACCTCGCACCGCGAGGATCTCACGCTGGGCGACCCCACGGCGTACCTCAAGAAGCAGCTGGTCAACGTCGCCATCGGCCTGGTGCTGCTGGTCATCGTGATGGCGACCGACCACCGCTGGGTGCGCATCGTGGCGCCGCTGGTCTACCTCGCCTCCATCGCCGGGCTGGTGCTGGTGCTCACCATGGGGTCGACCATCAACGGCTCCCGCTCGTGGCTGCAGCTGGGCGGCATGTCCATCCAGCCGTCGGAGTTCGCCAAGCTCGCCGTCGTGATCGGCATGGCCCTGCTCGTGGCCGAGCGCGCGGAAGGCAAGTGGCAGAACCAGGTCGGCACCACCGAGGTGGTCGCGATGCTGCTGATCGCCGGGCTGCCTGCATCGCTGATCATGCTGCAGCCGGACCTCGGCACCATGCTGGTGCTCTCGGCGACGGTCTTCGGGGTGCTGGCCACCTCGGGCGCGCCGCGCCGGTGGCTGGCCCTGCTCGGCGCCGGCGGCGTGACCGCGGCGGCGGCAGCGGTGGCCGCGGGCTTCCTCAAGCAGTACCAGGTCGACCGCTTCATGGCGTTCACCAACCCCGACCTCGACCCGCGCGGCGCCGGCTACAACACCGAGCAGGCGCGGATCGCGGTGGGCAACGGTGGCCTCTTCGGCCAGGGTCTCTTCGACGGCTCCCAGACGCGGGCCGGCTTCGTGCCCGAGCAGCACACCGACTTCATCTTCACCGTCGCCGGTGAGGAGCTGGGGCTGGTCGGCGCGGGCGTCCTGATCGCCCTGCTGGCCATCGTGATCTGGCGGGCCCTCGCGATCGCGCGGCACACCGACGACGTGTTCGGCCGGGTGGCCGCCGCGGGCATCGCCTGCTGGTTCGGGTTCCAGGCGTTCCAGAACGTCGGCATGTGCCTGGGCATCATGCCGGTCACCGGGGTCCCGCTGCCGTTCGTGTCGTACGGCGGCAGCTCGATGTTCGCCGGCATGCTCGCGATCGGGCTGCTGCAGAACATCCACCTGCGCTCGACCGCGTCGCTGCCGACCCGCTACGTGATGCCGGTGCGGGTGCTCGCCTCCCGCTGACCGCTAGGGCTGCACCGACAGGAACAGGTACGCCGCGAGCAGCACCAGGTGCACGCCGCCGTTGAGCGGCTTGGCGCGTCCAGGCACCACCGTGAGGACGCTGACCACCACCGAGATCGCCAGCAGCACGATCTGCATGGGCTCCAGGCCGAGGGAGAGCGGCCCGTCCAGCCAGATGCTGGCCGCCGCGATGGTCGGGATGGTCAGGCCGATCGAGGCCATCGCCGAGCCGTAGGCCAGGTTGAGGCTGACCTGCACGTCGTCGCGGGCGGCGGCACGCACCGCGGCGATCGACTCGGGCAGCAGCACCAGCAGGGCGATCACGACACCGACCACGGCTGCCGGGAACCCGACCGCGGCGACCCCGTCCTCGATCGCCGGCGACTCCACCTTGGCCAGCCCGACCACGGCGACCAGCGACACGACCAGCAGGCCGAGGCTGGTCAGCGCCTCGCGGTCGGTCGGGGGGTCGGCGTGACCGTCACCGTCGGCGTCCACCGGGCCCGGCCCGGACGCGACGGGCAGGAAGAAGTCGCGGTGCCGGACCGTCTGGGTGAAGACGAAGAGCGCGTAGAGGGCGAGCGAGGCGACCGCCGCGAACGCCAGCTGCGACGAGGAGAACTCCGGACCCGGCTCGCTGGTGGTGAACCGCGGCAGCACCAGCGTCACCGACGCCAGGGTGATCACGGTGGCCAGGGCCGAGCCGGTGCCCTCGGGGTTGAAGACGGCGAGGTGGTGGCGCAGGGCGCCGACCACCAGCACCAGCCCCACGATCCCGTTGACCGAGATCATCACCGCCGCGAAGACGGTGTCACGGGCCAGGCCGGAGGTGTCCTTGTCGCCGCTGACCATGAGGGTGACGATCAGCGCGACCTCGATCACCGTGACGGCGACGGCGAGGAGCAGCGACCCGAACGGTTCGCCCACCCGGTGCGCCACGACCTCGGCGTGGTGGACCGCCGCCAGCACCGAGCCGATCAGGAACACGGCCACCCCCGCGACGAGCAGCGCGCCGGGGGCGCCGTGCGGGTGGCGGCCCCACGAGGCCGCCAGCACGAGCGCACCCAGGACGGGGACGAAGACCGTCCAGTGGAAACGTCCGGACGTCGTCGCGCTCATGTCGCACACCCTAGGGAGCCGTCCCTAGGACGTGGTCACAGTGGCCCGGCTGGGCCATGGCGCAGGACGAGGCCCGGTGCCACCGTGAAGACGTGGCGCCTGCAGAGCTGCTGCGCGACGTCGTGGAGCGTCGTGCGTTCTCGGGCCATGAAGGGAAGTCGGGGGCCGGGCTCGAGCGGGTCCGGCTCGCGGACGGTCGTGCCCTCGTCGTCAAGCGGGTGGTGCCCGGTGCGGACTTCACCCTCGAGCTGACCGGGGGAGGGCCGGGTCGCGAGTACCTCCTGTGGCGCTCCGGCGTGCTGGACCGGCTGCCGGACGGGGTCGGCCACGCGGTGGTGGACGCGTGGCTGGAGGGCGAGGTCACCGTCGTGGTGATGCGCGACCTCGGCGACACCGTCCTCACGTGGGAGGACCGGCTCTCCCGCGCGCGGGCGACCTGGGTGGTCGAGCGGCTGGCCGCCCTGCACCGGACCTTCCTGGCGGACCCGCCTCCCGGGCTGGCCCCGCTCGACCTCGTGCTCAGCCTGTTCGCGCCCGCGCGCGTGGCCCCGGTGGCCACGTCGGGCAGCGAGCTGATGGCGCTCGTGCTGCGGGGGTGGGAGCTCTTCGCCGAGCTGGTCCCGGGCGACGTGGCCGACCCGGTCCTCGCCCTGCTCGACGACGTCGCGCCGCTGAGCGAGGCGCTCGCCGCCGGCCCGGCGACCCTCGCGCACGGTGACGTGGCCACGGTCAACATGGCGCTCGAGGACGAGCGGCTGGTGCTGCTGGACTGGGCGATGCCGACGGTGGCACCCGGGGCCCTCGACGTCGCCCGGTTCCTCGCCGGCTGCTCGCAGGTCCTCGACGCGACCCGCGAGGAGCTGCTGGAGGCGTACCGGCGCGCGGCCGGCCCGGCGTACGACGAGCGGTCCATGCAGCTCTCGCTGCTCGCCGGCCTGGTCTGGCTGGGGTGGAACAAGGCGCTGGACGCCGCCGAGCACCCGGACCCGGCGGTCCGGCGACGGGAGCGGGCGGACCTGCAGTGGTGGGTCCGCGCAGCACGAAGCACGTTCGAGAGCGGAGGACCCTGATGGATCTCAACACCCTGTACGCCCGCACCGTCGAGGGCTGGGCCGAGCGCGTCAACGCGGTCCCGGCGGACCGCTGGGGCGATCCGACCCCGTGCCGCGACTGGACCGTGCGCGACCTGGTCAACCACGTCTGCGGCGAGGACCTGTGGACCACGCCGTTGGTGGAGGGGAGCACCATCGCCGAGGTGGGGGACCGGTTCGATGGCGACCTGCTCGGCGCGGACCCGATCCGCAGCGCGCTCGACGCCGCGCGTGAGGCGACCCGCGCCGTGGCCGGGTCGCTGCCCTCGGGTGGCACCGTCCACCTGTCCTACGGCGAGGAGAAGCTGGAGGAGTACGTCCACCAGCTCGCCGCCGACCACCTGATCCACGGCTGGGACCTCGCGGTGGCGACCGGTGGCGACCCGCGGCTGGACCCGGCGCTGGTGCACGAGGTGGCGGCCTGGTTCGCGGAGCGCGAGGAGATGTACCGCGCCGCGGGCGTCGTGGGCCCGCGGGCGTCGTCGCACGGGGACCCGCAGGGGGACCTGCTCGCCGGCGCGGGCCGGGACGCCGACTGGGGACCCAACCACGCGGCGCTGGCGCGGTTCTCGACGGCGTTCGGCAGCGGCGACGTGGACGCGATCATGGCGCTGATGACCGACGACTGCGTGTTCGAGGCGACCGGGCCGGCGCCGGACGGTCAGCGGTACGTCGGCGCCGCCGCCGTGCGAGGGGTCTGGGACGAGCTCTTCGGGCAGACCGGGCAGCCCGCGTTCACCGAGGAGGAGGCCTTCGTGTGCGGGGACCGCGGGGTCCTGCGGTGGCGCTTCGACTGGGTCGACGAGCACAGCGGCCCGGGGCACGTGCGCGGCGTCGACGTGCTGCGCCTGCGCGACGGCCTGGTCTGCGAGAAGCTCTCCTACGTCAAGGGGTGAGGCGTGTCGGACCACGCGGACCCACCCCGGCCCCGTGTTTGGATGGAGGCATGACCGAGCCCTCGCACTCTCAGCACAGCATCGACCCGGCCATCACCGACGCGGTCCAGGGCGTCTCGAACCGGTTCGGGGTCACCGGCCTCGAGGAGCTGATCGTCGCGGCGACCAAGGAGCTGGCGCGCGCCCGCGCCGCCTATGCCGAGCTCGCGCCCGACACGGAGTGACCCCCGGAGCCGGACGGCCAGGCGCGGGGCCGGACGGGGACGCCGCGCACCCACACGGCGGTCGGCCGTCCGAGGGCGAACGGGTCCTGACGCAGGTCGCCGGCCACCACCAGCAGGTCGGCATCCAGCCCGGGACGCAGTGATCCGGTGAGCTCGCCGATCCCGCACTGGCGCGCGGCCACCCCGGTCGCGCTGGCCACGGCCTCCTCGACGGGGTAGCCCCCCTCCACGAGGTCGACGACCACGAGCCAGAGGTTGCCGTGCGCCTTCGGCGGCGAAACGCCGGCGTCGACACCGGCGACCATGGTGAGGCCGTGCCGCCGGATCGCCTCGAGCGCCGTCAGCCGACGTGCGTGGACCTGGTCGAACCCGAGGCCGATGCGGTCGAGCATCTCCTGGATGGCCGGGGGCGGAGCGCCCATCGCAGCCATCACCGCCGGGTTGTTGCCCATCGTGAGGTCGACGGCCACACCGCGCGCGGCCACCTCAGCCAGCAGCTCCTCGGGAACGACGACGCTGTCCTCCGCCAGGCAGGTGAAGTGCTCGATGCCGTCGACTCCCGCGCCCAGCGCCTGCCACGCCGCGGCCAGGGAGTGCGCGTGCGCCAGCACCGGCATCCCGGTCGCGTGCGACAGCTCGACGAGGAGACCGAGGTCGTCGTCGGAGAACTGCACCCCGAACACGTCGGTGCCCGGCGTGGTCATGCCTCCCGACGCCATCACCTTGACCACGTCGACGCGGCGACGCACGCGTTCGTCCACCGCGGCGCGGATCCCGTCGGGACCGGTGACCGCACCGCCGAGGTAGTGGCAGTGCCCGCCGACCGTGGTGATCGGGGGTCCGGCGGCGACGATGCGTGGCTCGCCCGCCCGGGCGGCCTCCCGGTGAGGGAGCGTGCAGTACGCGACGTCGCCGAGGTCGCGGACCGTCGTCACCCCGGCAGCGGCCTGCTGGGCGAGTGACTCGCGGACCAGCGCGTCGAGCGCGTCGGTGGGGAGGGCGCCGGCTCGCTCCAGCCCGCCCAGCGTGGCGTCCGCGACGAGGTGGACGTGGGCGTCCACCAGGCCCGGCAGCAGCGTGCCGTCGTACGTCGTCACCGGCACGCCGTCGGGCACCTCGAAGCCGACGGGCTCCACCCCGGCGATGCGACCGCCGTCGACGAGCACGGTGGCCCCGCCCTCGCGGAAGCGCTCCCCGTCATGCGCGATGGCCGCCCGGACGGCGTGCACCTCAGCCCACGACCCTCTTGAGCCGGCCCCGCGCCGAGGAGTCCTCCTTCAGCGAGACCAGCCGCGCGGCCTTGCCCAGGCCGTGCGGGGGCATGTTGCCGTAGACCGCTTCGTACTCGCCGGCGCGGACGAGGAACGTCTCGTGCCAGATCCCCGAGCGGGGGTCCTTCCCGACCCGGCGCCAGTAGTTGCGCCACGCGGGCACGTGCGGCGCGTCCTCGTCGCGCGCGAAACGTTCGAGGTCCTCGAACGATCGCCAGTACTGCACGTTCATGGTCAGGCCGTACGTCTCGTAGCCGAGCAGGCCCTTCTCGGGGTGCTGCGTCAGGTGCTTGAGCATGTACGGCATCCCGCGCATCCCGCCGAGGTCCCTCAGCGTGCGCACCGGGTGGCGCGGGTCGAGCCGCGCCCCGATCAGGAACACCACGAAGTCACCGTCGATGCCGGCCGACCAGCGGCCCTGCCTCACGTCCGCCATCTCGTGATCGTCCCTCGCCGGGGGAGGGCCCGGCAATGGCCCGTTCGGACGTTGCGGGAGTTGGGCGCGCACCGGGCGGGCGACGTACCCTAGACCGTTCCCCGATCGCTGAGAGGTACTCCGTGTCTGCCGCACCGCTCGACCAGCTCGACCGACGCGAGGGCGAGAGCATCTTCGACCGCCTCGAGCCCCGCCTGTCCTCGGTCTCCAAGCCGATCCAGTACGTCGGCGGCGAGCTGAACTCCACGATCAAGGAGTGGGACTGCGCGCCCGAGGGCGACACCGTCCGCTGGGCGCTGATGTACCCCGACGCCTACGAGGTGGGGCTGCCCAACCAGGGCGTCCAGATCCTCTACGAGGTGCTCAACGAGCGCGACTGGATCGTCGCCGAGCGCACCTACTCCGTCTGGCCGGACATGGAGAAGGTCATGCGTGCCGGCGACGCGCAGGGCCCGATCCCGCAGTTCACCGTCGACGCCCACCGGCCGGTGCGCGACTTCGACGTCTTCGGCCTGAGCTTCTCCACCGAGCTCGGCTACACCAACATGCTCAACGCCCTCGACCTCGCCGGCATCCCGCTGCACGCGGTCGACCGCGGCGAGGACGACCCGGTCGTGCTCGCCGGCGGCCACGCGGCGTTCAACCCCGAGCCGATCGCGGACTTCCTCGACGCGGCGGTCCTCGGCGACGGCGAGGAGGTCGTCCTCGCGATCTCCGAGGTCGTGCGCGAGTGGAAGGGCGAGGGCCGTCCCGGCGGGCGCGACGAGCTGCTGCGCCGCCTCGCGGTCAGCGGTGGCGTCTACGTCCCGAAGTTCTACGACGTGACCTACGGCGACGACGGGTCGATCGAGGCCGTCGTGCCGAACCGTCCCGGCATCCCGTTCCGGGTCCGCAAGCACACGCTGATGGACCTCGACGCGTGGCCCTACCCGGCCAAGCCGCTGGTGCCGCTGGCCGAGACCGTGCACGAGCGCTTCTCGGTCGAGATCTTCCGCGGCTGCACCCGCGGCTGCCGCTTCTGCCAGGCCGGCATGATCACCCGCCCGGTCCGCGAGCGCTCGATCGAGACCATCGGCAACATGGTCGAGAACGGCATCCGCAAGTCCGGCTTCGAGGAGGTCGGCCTGCTGTCGCTCTCGTCGGCCGACCACACCGAGATCGGTGACGTGGCCAAGGGCCTCGCCGACCGCTACGAGGGCTCGAACGTCTCGCTCTCGCTGCCCTCGACCCGCGTCGACGCCTTCAACATCACGCTGGCCAACGAGTTCTCCCGCAACGGTCGCCGATCGGGCCTCACGTTCGCGCCCGAGGGCGGCTCGGAGCGGATGCGCAAGGTGATCAACAAGATGGTCACCGAGGAGGACCTGATCCGCACCGTCGCCACGGCGTACTCCCACGGCTGGCGCCAGGTGAAGCTGTACTTCATGGTCGGGCTGCCGACCGAGACCGACGAGGACGTGCTCCAGGTCGCCGAGCTCGCCAAGAAGGTGATCGCCAAGGGCCGCGAGGTGTCCGGGCGCAACGACATCCGCTGCACCGTCTCCATCGGCGGCTTCGTGCCCAAGCCGCACACCCCGTTCCAGTGGGCCGCGCAGCTCGACCACGAGACCACCGACGCGCGGCTGAAGAAGCTGCGGGACACGGTGCGCGAGGACAAGAAGTTCGGCCGCGCCATCGGCTTCCGCTACCACGACGGCAAGCCCGGCACCATCGAGGGCCTGCTCTCGCGCGGTGACCGCCGGGTCGGCCGGATCGTCGAGCAGGTCTGGCGCGACGGCGGCCGCTTCGACGGCTGGAGCGAGCACTTCTCCTACGACCGCTGGATCGAGTCGGCCGCCACGGCACTGGCCGGGACCGGCGTCGACCTCGACTGGTTCACCACCCGCGAGCGGGAGTACGACGAGGTGCTGCCCTGGGACCACCTCGACTCCGGGCTCGACAAGGACTGGCTGTGGGCCGACTGGGAGGACGCGCTCGCCGTTGCCGACGGCAGCTCCGACGTCGAGGTCGAGGACTGTCGCTGGACGCCGTGCTACGACTGCGGCGTGTGTCCGGAGATGAACACCGAGATCCAGATCGGGCCCACCGGCCGGCAGCTCCTGCCGCTGTCCGTCGTCTGAGGCGCCTGGCGGCGGTGCCCGCGGCGCCGACGCGGCGTGCGGAGACTCAGACGTGGTCGGGCGCGGGCTGCCGCAGCTGGTCCTCGACGAAGGCCGGGCGGGCGACGTACATCCCGACCGCGACCTGGGGGACGGTCAGCGCCGTGAGCATCACCAGCGGCCAGGTCCAGCCACCGGTGGCATCGTGCAGCACGCCGACGCCGAACGGGCCGATCGCGGCCATCAGGTAGCCCATCGACTGGGTGAAGCCGGAGAGCGCGGCGGTGCCCTGCGGGGTGCGGGAGCGCAGCCCGATCAGGACCAGCACGATCGGGAAGGTCACCGCGCCGACGCCCACCAGCAGCGCCCACGGGATCGCGAGGGAGTGCGGCGCGAGCATCAGCCCGATGTAGCCGACCGGGTAGCAGAGCATCACCCCGAGCAGGATCCAGCGCTGGTCCTCGCGCCGCGCGACCGCCGCCGGCGCCCACAGCGACAGGGGGATCGAGACGGCGGCGATCAGCCCGACCAGCGCGCCCGCCTGGGTGGCGGTGAAGTCGTTGTCGCGCCACAGCTGGGCGAACCAGCCGAACACGGCGTACGCCTGCAGCGACTGGAGCCCGAAGAACAGGGCCATCGCCAGGCCGAGGCGGGTGCGGGCGACGTCACCGAAGCGGATCGTGGTGGGCGTCCGGTCCAGGGCCTTGTCATGGGTGACGAGCCCCAGCCACGGCACGGCGGCGACGAGGGCGACGAACGCCCAGGTGCCGAGGCCGCTGCGCCACCCGTCGTAGGCGTCGGAGATCGGGACCGTGAGCACGAGGGCGCCGGTGAGCCCGATGGAGAGCGCCGTCGTGTAGATGGCGGTGACCGGCCCGACCTTGTCGGGGAAGTGCAGCTTGACCAGCGAGGGCAGCAGGACGTTGGCCATCGCCATGCCGGCGAGCGCGAGCATCGAGAGCAGCAGGAAGACCGGCTCGCTGCTGGTCAGCGCCCGGCCGAGCAGCCCGGCCGCGACGACGAGCAGGGCCACCAGCGTGACCCGGTGGACGCCGGCGACGCGGGCCGCGGCCGGGGCGAGGGCGCCGAAGAGTGCGAAGGCCAGCACCGGGAGGGACGTGAGCAGACCGGCCGCGGTGCCCGACATGCCGAGCCCGTCGCGGACCTCGGCGAGCACCGGCCCCACGCTGACCGCCGCCGGTCGGAGGTTGAGCGAGAGCAGGACCAGGCCGAGGAGGACCAGGAGGGAGGCGCGGCGGGAGGCGGTCACTGGATCGATGATCCCAGCAACCATCCCGTCACCGGCACACGGGTCCGGCTGTCGGTCCTGTCGGTCAGGATGGGGTCATGAGGCAGATCTCCGACGCGGGGCGACGCGCCCGGCTGGCCCGGCGGCACGCGGTGGCTCCCGCGCACCGGGTGTCCGACCCTGTGGCCGCGACGCGCTCGATGACGGTGCTGCACGCGACGGAGCCGGCGAGCGTCTACCTCTCGCTGTTCGCCCGGGTCGAGGGCCTCACCCACGACGTCGTCGACCGGGCGCTGTACGACGACCGGTCGCTGGTCAAGCAGCTCGCGATGCGGCGCACGCTGTTCGTCTTCCCGCGGGACCTGCTGCCGGCGGCCTGGGGGAGCGCGTCGGCCAGGGTGGCTGCCCAGCACCGGGCCAGGCTGGCCAAGGACGTCGAGACCGCCGGGATCGCCGACGACGGCGCGGCGTGGCTCGAGGCCGCCCGCGCCGCCGTCCTCGAGCGGCTGGCCGACGGCTCCGCGCTGGGCGCGCAGGCACTGCGCGAGCAGGTGCCGGAGCTGCAGGGCCGCATCGACATCGCCGCCCACAAGGCGTACGGCGGCAACTTCCCGATCGCGCCCCGGGTGCTCACCCAGCTCGGCCTCGAGGCGGCGACCGTGCGTGGGACGAACGGCGGCCACTGGCGGCTCTCGCGCCCGCAGTGGACGCTGATGCGCGGCTGGCTGGGGGAGGAGCCCATCCCCTGGAAGTCCGACGAGGGGTACGCCGAGCTCGCCCGGCGATGGCTCGCGACCTTCGGGCCCGGCACCGCCGCCGACCTGCAGTGGTGGCTCGGCGCCACCGCCGGTGCGGTGAAGCAGGCGCTGGCCGACGTCGGCGCCGCGCAGGTGTCGCTCGAGGACGGCGCCACCGGCTGGGTGCTGCCCGGGGACGACGAGGACGAGCCCGCCCCCGAGCCGTGGGCCGCCCTGCTGCCCGTCCTCGACCCGACGATCATGGGGTGGAAGGACCGCAGCTTCGTCCTCGGCCCGCACGGCCCCGCCCTCTTCGACACCAACGGCAATGCCGGCACCACCGCCTGGTGGGACGGCCGGGTGGTCGGCTGCTGGATCCAGGACCCCGACGGCGTCGTCCAGGTCGAGCTCCTCGAGGACGTCGATGCCGACGGCCGCGCCGCCCTCGCCGCGGAGGCGGAGCGGCTGAGCGCGTGGCTGGACGGCGTCCGGGTGAGCACCGTCTACCCGTCCTCGGCGATGAAGGGTGCGCTCGCGCAGGTGGTGGACGCTCGGGCCTGAGGACGGGGTCAGGCTCGGGCTCGGGGTCGGATCAGCTTCGGCTTCGGTTCAGGTCGGTTTCCCGGATGCCCGGCTGGTTTCGGTTGCGGTCCTTGGCTGGCTACCGGGGAGGTCGGCTTGGGTGGGGGCCGGCTCCCGGGTTCCGGGTGGCTTGGGGGTGCGGTTTGGTCCCCAACCGCATCACTTCCGGCGATTTCGATGCGGTCTCTGACCAACCGACGTCCTCCGGGCAGGCACCAGCCCCGCCACGTCACCTTTTGGCTCACGTGCTCGAAACTTCCTTCGGAAAGCATCTCACCAGGCGAGATATCCACAGGTCGGGAGCCCGGGACTGTCGGTGCCCTCTGGTGGGGTCGGGTCATGGAGCAGCGGCCCACCGACACCACGACCACCCCCGCCGGAGTGGTTGTCGCGGAGGGCACGCTCGAGCCAGCACCGAGCCACAGCCCGAGAGGGCCCGGCAACCGCCGGAAGGGCAGCCACCGGCAAACCCGATGACCGGAGTAGTCGCGGACCCTTCGCGAACTCACGCACGAAGCAACGCGTGGCCTAGCCTTTGCTGGTGCGTGAACAGCCCGAGCAGCAAGCCCCGCCCGTCCAGCGACTGCGCATCCGCTACGCCAAGCGTGGCCGGCTCCGCTTCACCAGCCACCGGGACTTCAGCCGGGCGTTCGAGCGTGCCGTCTTCCGGGCCCGCATCCCGATGGCGTACTCCTCGGGGTTCAACCCGCACCCGCGCATCTCGTACGCCGGCGCCGCGCCGACCGGCTCGGCCAGCGAGGCGGAGTACCTCGAGATCGCGCTGGCCGAGGTGGTCCGCCCCGCCGACGTGCGCGCCGCCCTCGAGGAGGCCCTGCCCGACGGGCTGGACATCCTCGAGGTCGTGGAGTCGGCGGGCGGGTCGCTGGCGGACCGGCTCGAGGCCAGCCGGTGGAGCCTCGACGTGGCCATCGCCGCGGAGGCCGTGGCTCCCGCGGTCGAGCAGTTCCTGGCGGCCGAGGCCGTGTCGGTGGAGCGGATGACGAAGAAGGGGCGGCGCGAGTTCGACTGCCGCGCGGCCGTCGTGTCCCTCGAGGTCGCCCCGCACGAGCGCGGCGCGCGGCTCGACCTGGTCCTGCGCCACACCGTTCCCGCCGTGCGCCCCGACGACGTGCTCACCGGGCTGGCCGCCGTCTCCGGTCTCGACGTGGGGGAGTCGCCGCTGCTCACCCGGCTCGCCCAGGGGCCGCTCGACCAGGCCACCGGCGCCATCGGCGACCCGCTGCTCCGTTCGTCATAGGTCGCTTTCGCGGTCCGTGTGCGATACTCGCCGTGGTTGACGAGGGACGGCCTGGCCGTTCCGGACTCGACCCGACGACGTTCTCGCCGTCCCCCTCGCGGGGTCGGCACAGTGGTTGTACGTCCTCGCCAGACCGCGACGCGGCAGAGGGTCGGTGACAGCGATCCGCAGCAGTCCCCCAGGGCTGTGCCCGGCGACCGCGGCAGGTGAGGCAGCGAACAGCCAGTGACGCACTGCGGAGAGTGTCGCCGCCACCGAAGGCTTTGCGCTGTCGGCCCTGAACTCGCGGGCCCCCAGCGTCCGACACGCCCGGCGCGCGACGCCGGGTCGAGGAGCAGTACATGCCCGACGACCTCAACGCAGGAACCCCCTCGCACGGTGAGGAACCCTCGGCCGAGTCCAGCGGGAGCCCCGCTGGGTCCGCTCCCGGGACCACCCCTGACGACCCGGCCCCGGTGAAGAAGACCGCGGCCAGGAAGACGGCGGCCAAGAAGGCCCCCGCGAAGAAGACCACCACCCGGCAGTCGGGCACGAAGAAGGCGGCCGCGAAGAAGGCGGTGGCCGGGGACGCCTCCGTCGAGCCGGCCCCCCTCGCCTCCACCGACGTCGAGCCCGCTCCGCAGGAGCCCGGCGCCGTCGAGCCCGCCGCCGAGCTGACCGGCGACACCGCCGAGGTCCCCGCCAAGAAGGCGACGGCCAGGAAGACGGCGGCCAAGAAGACCGCCAAGAAGGCGCCGGCCAAGAAGGCCCCCGCGAAGAAGACCGCGGCCAAGAAGACGGCCGCCGTCGTCGAGGAGCCCGCGGCAGAGGCGCCCGTCGAGGCCGCGGAGCCCGACGAGGAGTCGATCGAGTCCACCTCGATCGAGCCCACCTCGACCGAGTCGGCTGCGCCCGCCGCGGAGGCGGTGGCCCCGCTGGTGCTCTTCCAGGCCCCCGAGCCGACCAAGGCGCCGGCCAAGCGGACCCGCAAGGCCGCCCAGTCCAAGACGGAGCCCAAGACCCAGCAGAAGACCGAGGCCACGACCGAGCCCGAGGCCCAGCCGGCCGAGGAGCAGGCCGAGATCGAGAAACCGGCCGAGACCGAGGCCGCCGAGTCGCAGCCGGTCGAGGCCGCCGACGAGTCGTCGGCCGAGCAGGAGCAGCAGCAGGGCACCGGTGAGGGCGAGGAGGGCGAGGGCGGCGGTCGCCGCCGTCGCCGCCGCGGCGGGCGTCGTCGCCGCAAGTCCGGTGACGGCGAGTCCACCGAGGCGCAGGACGGCTCCGCCGCCGCGACCGAGGAGGAGCCCGAGCAGCCCGCGCAGGCCGAGGGCGACCAGGAGGAGACCAGCGGCGAGGGTGGCACCTCGCGCCGGCGTCGCCGCCGTCGTCGTTCCGGTGACTCCGCAGATGACTCGGGCGACGAGCCGCAGAACACCGTCACCCGGGTGCGCAAGCCGCGCAACGCCGAGGACGAGATCACCGCGGTCTCCGGCTCGACCCGCCTCGAGGCCAAGAAGCAGCGCCGCCGCGAGGGCCGCGAGGCCGGCCGTCGCCGCGCCCCGATCGTGAGCGAGGCCGAGTTCCTCGCCCGCCGCGAGTCGGTCGAGCGCGTGATGGTGGTCCGCCAGCGGGACGAGCTGACCCAGATCGGCGTCCTCGAGGACAAGGTGCTCGTGGAGCACTACGTCGCCCGGGAGTCGCAGACCTCGCTGATCGGCAACGTCTACCTCGGCCGCGTCCAGAACGTGCTGCCCTCGATGGAGGCCGCGTTCATCGACATCGGCAAGGGCCGCAACGCCGTGCTGTACGCCGGCGAGGTCAACTGGTCGGCGCTCGGCCACCGCGAGGGTCAGCCCCGCAAGATCGAGTCGGTGCTCACCTCCGGGCAGCCCGTGCTCGTGCAGGTCACCAAGGACCCGATCGGGCACAAGGGTGCCCGCCTGACCAGCCAGATCAGCCTCGCGGGGCGGTTCCTCGTCTACGTGCCGGACGGCACCACCAGCGGCATCTCCCGCAAGCTCCCGGACACCGAGCGCAACCGGCTCAAGGCGCTGCTGAAGGAGATCGTCCCCGACAGCGCCGGCGTCATCGTCCGCACGGCCGCCGAGGGCGCCAGCGAGGACGAGCTCACGCGCGACGTCGAGCGCCTCAAGGCCCGCTGGGAGGACATCGAGAAGAAGTCCAAGGGCAGCGCCCCGCAGCTGCTGTACGGCGAGCCGGACCTGACGCTCAAGGTGGTCCGCGACCTGTTCACCGAGGACTTCTCCAAGCTCGTGATCCAGGGTGACGACGCCTGGGACACCGTGCAGGGCTACGTCTCGCACGTCGCACCGGACCTCGAGAGCAGGCTGGAGCGCTACGTGCCGGAGAACGGCAAGGACGTGTTCGCGACGTACCGCATCGACGAGCAGATCGCCAAGGGGCTGGACCGCAAGGTCTGGCTGCCCTCGGGCGGATCCCTGATCATCGACCGCACCGAGGCGATGACGGTCGTCGACGTGAACACCGGCAAGTTCACCGGCTCGGGCGGTAACCTCGAGGAGACCGTCACCAAGAACAACCTCGAGGCGGCCGAGGAGATCGTCCGCCAGCTCCGGCTGCGCGACATCGGCGGCATCATCGTCGTCGACTTCATCGACATGGTCCTCGAGTCCAACCGCGACCTGGTGCTGCGTCGCCTGGTCGAGTGCCTGGGCCGAGACCGCACCCGCCACCAGGTGGCCGAGGTGACCTCGCTCGGCCTGGTGCAGATGACCCGCAAGCGGATCGGCACCGGCCTCGTCGAGTCGTTCAGCGAGAACTGCGAGCACTGCCAGGGCCGCGGCGTCGTCATCAAGGACGCGCCGGTCGAGCCGAAGAAGGCCGAGGACGAGTCGCGTCGCGGTGGTCGCCGCAGCCGTGGCGGCCGCGGTCGCGGCCAGGACGGCGACGGGCACGGCCACGAGTCCGGCAACGGGCAGGGCGCCGAGCACGGCAGCAAGGCGCCCTCGCCCAAGGACATCGCTGCGGTCGCCAAGCCCGAGAACGCCGAGAAGGCCGCCCACGACGGCCAGGAGCCCCGGCAGGCCGAGCCGAAGCAGGCCGAGCAGAAGCAGGTCGAGCAGAAGCAGGCCGACGAGCCGGCCGGCACGGCGCCCGAGGCCGAGCCGAAGCAGGCCCAGCCCCAGCCCCAGCCTGAGACCCAGGCCCAGCCTGCGGAGCCCGAGCAGCGGTCCGAGCCGGCGGAGCCGGCCGCCCCCAAGGTGGTCACCCGCACGCGACGCCGCGCCGCCAGCCGCCCGGCCGGACAGCCCGAGCAGCAGACCGCCCCGCAGCCGGTCGTGGTGCCGGCGCCGGCCACCCCGGTGGCCGCCACCAGCGAGCCGGAGGCGCCGGCCGGCCCGGCGGAGCCGCCGAAGGTCGTGACCCGCACCCGTGGCCGCAGCGCGAGCCGCCCCGCGGGCCCGCCGGCGGCGCCCCAGAGCGCGACGGTGCCCGCCATGGCGCCCGCGGCGGGCGCTCCCTCGGGCAGCGTCGGCAGCGTCGGGGTCCCGCCGGAGCACGGCGTGGTCGAGCCGGGCACCGCGGTGACGGAGCCCGGTGCGGAGGTCGTCGACGCGCACGAGGACACCCACCCGGTGGAGCACGTCCCGATCAAGAAGAAGGGCTCGCGCAAGCGCTGAGCACCCGCTCGAGGCAGTGATGCGTCGGACCCGGAGCACCTCGTGCGCCGGGTCCTTCGCACTGCCGGCTCTGACCGGTGAGGGGAATGCGGCGCCCGTGGACTCGCGTTTTGCGGTGACCGGGCCCGATCCGTACTATTGACCCTCGGTGCGCTTGTGCGTGCCTCTCTCTGTGTGGCAGTCCGCGCCGCGCTCGATCCAGGCTCGACCCGGGGATCGTCGGTGCGTGCAGGTCAGCCCCAGACCATGACGTAAGCGAGAGTTCGACGAAGGAGACCGCGGTGTACGCGATCGTGCGCGCAGGCGCCACCCAGCAGAAGGTTGCCGTGGGCGACGTCATCGAGATCGACAAGGTCACGACGGGGGTCGGCGACTCGGTCAAGCTCCCGGTCGTGCTCGTCGTCGACGGCGAGAAGATCACCTCCGACGCGAAGGCGCTCGACAAGGCCTCCGTGACCGTCGAGGTCCTCGGCGCCACCAAGGGCCCCAAGATCATCATCCAGAAGTACAAGAACAAGACCGGTTACAAGAAGCGCCAGGGTCACCGTCAGAAGTACACCCAGGTCAAGGTCACCGACATCTCCCTCTGAGCGCAGCACTGCTCCGAGACACCTAAGGACTCGAAATGGCACACAAGAAGGGCGCGGCGTCGACCAAGAACGGTCGCGACTCCAACGCGCAGCGGCTCGGCGTCAAGCGGTACGGCGGCCAGACTGTCAACGCGGGCGAGATCATCGTGCGCCAGCGCGGCACCCACTTCCACCCGGGCGCCGGCGTGGGTCGCGGTGGCGACGACACCCTGTTCGCGCTGGTCGCGGGCGCGGTCGAGTTCGGTACCCGTCGCGGTCGCCGCGTCGTGAACATCGTCCCGGGCGAGTGACCTGACGCTCACCTGAGGCAAGTCTTTTCGAAGGGCGTCCCTGTCGACGGGGCGCCCTTCGTCCATTTGATCCACCCACGTCCGATCGGCGGTTGACCATGGCTGTACCCACCTTCGTGGACCGGGTGACGTTGCACGTCAGCGCCGGTCGGGGCGGCAACGGCGTCGCGTCCGTCCACCGCGAGAAGTTCAAGCCCCTCGGGGGCCCCGACGGCGGCAACGGCGGTCCGGGCGGGTCGGTGATCCTGCGCGTCGACCCCGACGTGACCACGCTGATCGACTACCACCACAGCCCCAAGCGCCGCGCCGAGCACGGCGGGCACGGCGCCGGCGGCCACCGCAACGGCGGGCACGGCGCCGACCTGGTGCTGCCCGTCCCCGACGGCACCGTCGTCACCGACTCCTCCGGCAAGGTCCTCGCCGACATGGTCGGTCCGGGCACCGAGCTCGTGGTCGCCCAGGGTGGCCGGGGCGGCCTCGGGAACGCCGCGCTCGCGTCGTCCAAGCGCAAGGCCCCCGGCTTCGCCCTGCTCGGCGAGCCCGGCGACGAGCTCGAGATCGGCCTCGAGCTCAAGGTCGTGGCCGACATCGGCCTGGTCGGCTTCCCGAGCGCCGGCAAGTCCAGCCTGATCGCGGCGATCAGCCGCGCCCGGCCCAAGATCGCCGACTACCCGTTCACCACCCTGGTGCCCAACCTCGGCGTGGTCACGGCCGGGGACACGACCTTCACGGTGGCCGACGTGCCCGGCCTCATCGAGGGCGCGAGCGACGGCCGCGGCCTGGGCCACGACTTCCTGCGCCACATCGAGCGCTGCGCGGCGCTGGTGCACGTCATCGACACCGCCACCATGGAGCCCGGCCGCAACCCGGTCGAGGACCTCGACATCATCGAGAACGAGCTCAGCCGGTACGGCGGTCTCGAGGACCGGCCCCGGCTGGTCGCGCTGAACAAGGTCGACGTGCCCGACGGCCGCGACATCTCCGACTTCGTCGTCGAGGAGCTGCGCGAGCGCGGCCTGCGGGTCTTCCCCGTCTCGGCCGCCTCCGGTGAGGGGCTGCGCGAGCTGACCTTCGCGATGGCCGAGATTGTGGCCCGGTCCCGCGCCGAGAAGCCGGTCGTCGAGGCGACCCGGATCGTGCTGCGCCCGGCCTCGGCCGACGGGGCCGACTCCTTCACGGTCAAGCAGACAGGTGAGGGCTGGCGCGTCCGTGGCGAGAAGCCCGAGCGCTGGGTGCGCCAGACCGACTTCAGCAACGACGAGGCGGTCGGCTTCCTCGCCGACCGGCTGAACCGGCTCGGCGTGGAGACGCGGCTGGTCGAGATGGGCGCGCAGGAGGGTGACGCGGTGCTGATCGGTCACCCCGACAACGCGGTCGTCTTCGACTTCAAGCCCGGCATCGACGCGGGCGCGGAGATGCTGGGACGCCGTGGCGAGGACCAGCGCTTCGACGAGTCGCGTCCGGCGGCCCGACGGCGCCGTGCCATCGACGAGGCGATGCCGGAACGCGAGGAGGGCGAGACCCGGGCCGACGTGGCCCGCCGCCTCGACCGCCCCGCCGGCCCCACGTCGTACGAGATCGGCAGCGCGCAGGACCCGGACTGGGCGGAGAACGACCCGGGCGCGGACGACCGGGCATGACCGTTCGCCCGGAGGTCGTCGCCGCTCGTCGCGTGGTGGTCAAGGTCGGTTCCTCGTCCCTCACCACCGCCGCCGGCGGCATCGACCCGGACCGGGTGAGCCGGCTGGTCGACGTGCTGGCCGCCGTCCGGGCGCGGGGTGCCGAGGTCGTGCTGGTGTCCTCCGGGGCGATCGCCGCGGGGCTGGCCCCGCTCGGGCTGAGCCGGCGTCCCCGGGGCCTCGCGGCCCAGCAGGCGGCGGCGTCGGTGGGCCAGGGGCTGCTCGTGCACCGCTACACCGAGGAGCTCGCCCGGCACGGCCTGATCGCCGGCCAGGTGCTGCTCACCCTCGACGACGTGACCCGGCGCTCGCACTACCGCAACGCCTACCAGACCTTCGCCAAGCTGCTCGACCTCGGCGTGCTGCCGATCGTCAACGAGAACGACACCGTGGCCACGACCGAGATCCGGTTCGGCGACAACGACCGGCTCGCGGCCCTCGTGGCACACCTGGTCCACGCCGACCTGCTGGTGCTGCTCTCCGACGTGGACGGGCTCTACGACGCCGACCCGTCGGCGCCGGGCAGCTCCCTGGTGGCCGACGTCGTCAGCGAGGCCGACCTCGACGCCGTGAGCATCGGCAGCGCCGGTGCGGCCGGCGTCGGCACCGGCGGCATGCAGACCAAGGTCGAGGCGGCCCGGATCGCCACCGGCGCCGGCATCCCGGTGGTGCTGACGGGCGCGGACCGCGCCCCCGAGGCGCTCGAGGGACGCCGGGTCGGGACGCTGTTCCACGCGACCGGGCGCCGTCGCCCCACGCGCCTGCTCTGGCTGGCCCACGCCACCGAGCCCAAGGGCAGCCTGCACCTCGACACCGGTGCGGTCCGCGCGGTGGTGGAGCGCCGGGCGTCGCTGCTGGCGGCGGGAGTCACGGGTGCGACGGGGACCTTCGTCGCCGGCGACCCCGTCGACCTGTGCGGGCCGGACGGGGTCGCGGTGGCCCGGGGCCTGGTCAACTTCGACGCCGAGGAGGTCCCGAGCCTGCTCGGGCGCTCCAGCCACGAGCTCAAGCGCGAGCTCGGCTCGGGCTACGAGCGTGAAGTCGTCCACCGTGACGACCTGGTGCTGCTCTAGGCTGCGAGCGTGACGGCCCGCGAGCCCCTGCCCCGGACGGCCGAGGACGTGGCCGAGGACGAGGAGTTCTTCCGGCGGTACGGCCCCTGGGCGCCCCTCGACCCGGCCGGGCTGGCCGACTTCATGAGCGGGTTCCCGCGGCCCTGGTGGATCGTGGGCGGCTGGTCGATCGAGGCGTTCACCGGGGCGCCGCGCGAGCACGAGGACGTCGACCTCTCCATCCTCGCCTGCGACGTGCCGCGGCTGCGCGAGCACGTGGGGGACCGGTGGCACCTGTGGAGCAACCACGGCGGCACCCTGCGTCCGCTCGACGACCGGTTTCCCGAGCCGATCAGCGTCGAGAGCCAGATCTGGGTGCGGGCCGGCGCGCAGCACCCGTGGATCATCGACCTCCCGATCACGCCGGACCGGGACGGCCTGTGGACCAACAAGCGGATGCCCGACCACGTGGCCCCGCTCGAGGAGGTCACCTGGGTGGCCGCGGACGGCATCCGCTACCTGAAGCCGGAGATCGCGCTGCTCTACAAGGCCGCCCTGGCCCGGCCCAAGGACGACCGCGACCTCGACCGGACCTGGCCGCTGCTCGGCGACGCGGCCCGTGCGTGGCTGCGCGACGCCGTCCTCCGGCTCCACCCTGAGCACGCCTGGCTGGAGCGCCTGGCCTGACGGTCCCCGGCGGTTGGGCGCCGCAGCCGGGGGCGCCGTACGCTGGTCGGTGCGATGACCACCCGTACCGCCTACCTCGACCATGCCGCCACCACGCCGATGCGTGCTGAGGCCGTTGAGGCGATGACGCGGCACCTGCTCGACGTGGGCAACCCCAGCTCGCTGCACGCGTCCGGCCGCAAGGCCCGTCGTGTCGTGGAGGAGTCCCGCGAGACGATCGCACGGGCCCTGGGCTGCCGTCCCGGCGAGGTGGTCTTCACCTCCGGGGGCACCGAGGCCGACAACCTGGCCCTCAAGGGCATCTACTGGTCCCGACGCGCTGCCGACCCGTCCCGGACCCGCATCCTGTCCACCGCCGTGGAGCACCACGCCGTCCTCGACGCGCTGGACTGGCTGGCGGAGCGCGAGGGTGCCGAGATCGAGCTGCTGCCGGTCGACTCCCGGGCCCGCCTCGACGTGGACGCGCTGCGGTCCAGCGTGGAGCGCGACCCGGGCTCGGTCGCGCTCATCTCGGTGATGTGGGCCAACAACGAGGTCGGCACCGTGCAGCCCATCGACGAGGTCGTCGCGATCGCCGCAGAGCACGGCATCCCCGTGCACACCGACGCCGTCCAGGCGGTCGGGGCGGTGCCGGTGGACTTCGCCGCCTCCGGCGTCGACGCGCTGACCCTGACCGGCCACAAGGTCGGCGGGCCCTACGGCGTGGGCGCCCTCGTCGTACGCCGCGAGGTCGAGGTCACCGCGCTCGTGCACGGGGGCGGCCAGGAGCGCGACATCCGCAGCGGCACCATCGACACCCCCGCCATCGCCGGCTTCGCCGCCGCCGTGGAGCTTTCGGTCAAGCAGCAGGCCGACCACGCCGTCCGGGTCGGCGCGCTGCGCGACGACCTGGTGGCCCGGGTCATCGAGGCGGTCCCCGACGCGCACCTGCACGGCGCCGCGCTCGACCCGACCGGCGTGCACCGCCTCCCCGGCAACGCCCACCTCGGCTTCCCCGACTGCGAGGGCGACAGCCTGCTGATGCTGCTCGACGCCCGCGGCATCGAGTGCTCCACCGGCTCGGCCTGCTCGGCGGGCGTTCCCCAGCCCTCCCACGTCCTGCTGGCCATGGGCTGCACCGACGAGGCCGCCCGGCACTCGTTGCGGTTCTCCCTCGGGCACACCTCCACCCAGGCCGACGTCGACGCCCTCGTCGAGGCCATCGCGCCGGTGGTCGACCGCGCCAGGATGGCGAAGAGGCCGGCATGAGGGTCCTCGCCGCCATGTCCGGCGGCGTCGACTCGGCCGTCGCCGCAGCCCGCGCTGCCGAGGCCGGCCACGACGTCACCGGCATCCACCTCGCCCTGTCGCGCAACCCCGCGTCGTACCGCTCGGGAGCCCGCGGCTGCTGCACGATCGAGGACAGCAACGACGCCCGCCGGGCCGCCGACGTGATCGGCATCCCCTTCTACGTCTGGGACCTCTCCGAGCGCTTCCACGAGGACGTCGTCGAGGACTTCATGGACGAGTACGCCGCCGGCCGCACGCCCAACCCGTGCCTGCGCTGCAACGAGAAGATCAAGTTCGCGGCCGTGCTGGACCGCGCCCTCGCGCTCGGCTTCGACGCGGTCGCCACCGGCCACTACGCGCAGCTGCGCACCGGCGCGGACGGGCTGATCGAGATGCACCGGGCCGTCGACGCCGGCAAGGACCAGTCCTACGTCCTCGGGGTGCTGGACCAGCAGCAGCTCGCGCACTCGCTCTTCCCGCTCGGCGACTCGACCAAGACGGCTGTGCGGGCCGAAGCGGCCGAGCGGGGCCTGCTGGTGGCCGACAAGCCCGACAGCCACGACATCTGCTTCGTCGCCGACGGTGACAACGCCGGCTGGCTGCGCGAGAAGCTGGGCGAGCGCGCCCCGAACCACGGCGGCGACATCGTCGACGAGGCGTCGGGGGAGGTGCTCGGGCAGCACGACGGCACCTACGCCTACACGATCGGCCAGCGCAAGGGGCTGCGGATCGGCCGACCGGCGCCCGACGGCAAGCCCCGCTTCGTCCTCGACATCGAGCCGGTCAGCGGCACGGTCACCGTCGGCCCCCGCGAGCGCCTCGCCGTCGACGGGCTGACCGGCATCCGCCCGCGCTGGTGCGGCACCGTGCCCGGCCGGCTGGAGGGCACCGTCCAGCTGCGCGCGCACGGCGAGGAGCACCGGGCGGTGGTGACCGTCGGTGCGGCCGGCCACGAGCTGGACATCGAGCTGCTCGACCCCGCCTACGGGATCGCGCCGGGCCAGGCGGCGGTGCTGTACGACGGCACCCGCGTGGTCGGGTCCGCCACGATCTCCGCGACCCGACGGGACCGGGTGGGCTCATGACGATCGCCACCGGCGTCGGGTCGATGCCCGGCGAGGACCAGCGTGCCTACGACGAGGCCGTGCGCCTGGTCCTCGGCGAGCTGCCCGACCTGCCCCACCTGCCCGAGGTCCCCGGTCGCGGGGCGATCGCCACCATGACCGGTCGGGCGCTGGCGGTCGTCAGCGAGCTGGGCGCCGACCTGCAGCCCGCCGGCTGGCGGCTGACCGGCAGCGACGGCCCCGGGATCGACCACCGGCGCGCGCGCAGCCTGCTCGGCCAGGACCTCGACGGCCTCGAGGAGCTGGCCGAGGGCGCGCTGCCGGTCGAGGGCGGCGCGTTCAAGATCCAGGTCGCGGGTCCGTGGACGCTGGCCGCGACCGTCGAGAAGCCGCGCGGCGACCGCGTGCTCAGCGACGTCGGTGCCCGGCGCGAGCTGGCCCAGGCCCTCGCGGAGGGGCTGCGCGTCCACGTGCGCGACGTACGCCGGCGGCTCCCCGGGGTCGACCGGCTCGTCGTCCAGCTCGACGAGCCCGTCCTGGCCGCCGTCCTCGCCGGCCGGGTGCCGACCGCCTCCGGCTTCCACCGGCACCGCAGCGTCGACCTGCCGCACGCCTCGGCGGCCCTGGAGTGGGTCCTCGCCGCGATCGCCGAGGAAGGCGCCGAGCCGTGGGTCCACACCTGCGCTGCCGGCACGCCCCTGGGCCTGCTCCGGGGCGCGGGCGCCCGCGGCCTCTCGGTCGACCTGTCCCAGATGAGCGCCGCCGACCACGACGTGCTGGCCGAGGCGCTGGAGGCCGGCGAGAGCGTCGCGCTGGGCGTGCTGCCGACGACCCCACCCGCAACCGCGCCGACGCCGGGCCAGCTGGCCGAGTCGGTGCACCGGTGGCTGGACATGGTGGGTCTCGATCCGGCAACGACCGGATCCGGCCTGGTGCTCACCGCAACCTGCGGGCTGGCCGGTGCGTCTGAGGAGTGGGCGCGCCGTGCGCCCGCGCTCCTGCGCGCCGCCGCGCGGGAGCTCACCGGCTGACCCGCTCTCGGGGCGGAACACAGGGGGAACGATGACGAGACGACTGCTGGCGACCGGGAGCCTGGCCTTGCTGGTCGTGGGCCTGCTCGCGACCGGGGCGAGCGGCAGCGGCCCGGCCGCTGGTGCGGGTGACGTGCCGATCACCCAGCGGGCCATCGCCGCCGTGGCGCTCGACCACCTGCCGGCGGAGCCGAACCACCTCCAGGCGACGTACACCGACCGGCGCTCGCCGCGGGGCCTGCTCGGCGCCGACCTGCGCTACGGGTACGGCGGCGAGGACGACGGCGACCTGGTGCGGGTCACCCTGAGCCCCGAGGTGACGCCGCACCCGTGCCGCGGCGACGGTGCGGACGGGTGCGTCCGGCTCTCGGACGACACCACCGGTCGGGCCTTCCTGCTCTGGGACGTCGAGGAGCCCGAGGAGGACCCCGGCTACGTCGCCGTGGTGCTCCAGCGCGAGGGCGAGCAGGTCGTGGCGCTCACCGCGGGCGAGGTCATCCGCAAGGACCCCCGCAAGCAGCAGCTGCGGGTGCCGGTCCCGACCCTCGAGGAGCTCGTCCGTGACGACCGCCTCCACCTGATGACCACCCAGGACGTCGTCGACGCCGGGGCCGACCTGCAGGACTGGAGCGGCGGCGAGCCGGACCCGCACGCCTACGACCTCCTCCCGGCGACCGACTACGCGCTGGCCGTTGCCTACCCGTTCCTCAACGGCGGCTACCTCTACTACGCCCGCCCGCGGACCTCGCCGGTCAAGGCCGACTTCGGGGTCGGGGCGGTGGGCGGCCGGGTGCACCGCGAGGGCGACGGCCAGTTCCCGGGGCGTGCGATCGACGTGCTGGCCTCCCGCGGCGGCCCGGCCTGGCTGGCGACGGACCCGTGCCGCACGGCCCGCTTCAAGGGGCACTGCGTGGAGCTGTCGGGACGCCGTGGCCCGCGCTACCTGGCCTGGGTGCCGGGCCGGGCTGCCGAGGGCGGCGAGGTGTGGGGCCTCCAGCTGCGCGCCCGCCAGGTGGTGGGTATCCGGCTCTCGGGCTTCAAGGCCCCGAGTCGCGCCAGCGGGTGGAGGCGCGCACCGAGTGGTTCCTGGTCAAGCGCGTGCTCGGCAGCCGGACCGTCGGGGTGCGCGTCGAGAAGCGGCTGCTCGACTTCGACCTCGAGGCGGCCCAGGACGCCGGGCGTTGAGCCCAGGGGCATCGCTCACCGGGTGGCGGGTACTCAGGAGGGAGACAACCGAGCCCCGAGAGGAGTGCCCATGAGCGACCTGACCGGCAAGAAGGTGGCCATCATCGCCACCGACCACTTCGAGGAGGCCGAGCTCGTCGAGCCGCGCGACGCCCTGACCCGGGCGGGCGCCGAGGTGAGGATCTACTCCAGCGGGACCGATCCCATCCAGGCCGTGGAGGGTGACACCGAGCCGAAGCAGAAGATCGAGGTGGACGGCACCTTCGACGACCTCGACACCGGTGCGGTGGACGCGGTGGTGGTGCCCGGCGGCACGGTCAACGCCGACACGATCCGCACCGACGCGAAGGCGCAGGCCATCGTCCGGGCCGTCACCGAGGCCGGCAAGCCGCTCGCGGTGATCTGCCACGCGCCGTGGCTGCTGGTCTCGGCCGGGCTCGCGAAGGGCCGGCGGCTGACGTCGTACTCCAGCCTCGCCGACGACGTGCGCAACGCCGGCGGTGACTGGGTCGACGAGGAGGTCGTCGTGGACGGCAACCTGATCACCAGCCGCAACCCCGGCGACCTGCCGGCGTTCATCAAGGCCCTGGAGGACGCGCTGTCCTGAGCCGCACCCTCGAAGAGACGAGGGCCCGGTCACCACTGCGGTGACCGGGCCCTCGTCGTACGACGGGCGTCAGCCCACGTGCACGGCACCCTCGGGGCCGTCGGTGGCCAGCTCCTCGTGCTTGACGTCGAGGAAGACCCAGATGAGCAGCGAGGCGAGCAGGATCATCCCCGAGCCCACGAGGAACGCGTGCGTCGCGCCCTCCGTGAACGTGGCCTGGAAGCCGGCGGCCTGCAGGAACGACAGCGACGTCCCGGGCACCTGCGCCGTGGGGTCGATGCCCGCACCCTGGGCGGCCTGCGCCAGGCCCGGACCGATCTCGTCGGCACGGGTGTTGGTGAAGTGCAGGGAGACCGTGCTCAGCGTGGCCAGGCCGAGCGCGCCACCGACCTGCTGCATGGTGTTCAGCACCCCGGACCCGATGCCGGAGTCCTCGGGACGGACGTGGTGGACCGCCGTCAGGGTGAGCGGCACGAACGTCATGCCCATGCCGATCGACATCATCACGATGAAGGGCAGGATCGAGGTCCAGTAGTTCACGTCGGCGCCGGCCGGGGTGCCGCTGGCGATCGCCTGGACCACGGCAGACGGCGAGTCGTCGATCGCGAGCCTCGAGAAGCCGAAGAGCGCGCCCGCGGCGAGCAGCGTGCCGACCCCGGCGATCCAGCGCGGGTCGATCCGGGCCACGAGGTTGGACGACAGGCCCGCGCCGATCACGATGCCGACCGAGAACGGCAGGAACGCGAAGCCGGTGCGCAGCGGGCTGTAGCCGACGAGCTGCTGGATGAACAGGCTGAGGAAGAAGAACATCGCGAACATCGCCGCGGGCACCAGCATCATCACGACGAAGCTGGTCGCGCGGGTGCGGTTCTGGAGGATGCGGATCGGCAGCAGCGGGTGCTCGACCCGGGACTCGACCCAGGCGAAGAGGCCGAGCAGCGCGACACCGGCCGCGAGCGAGGCGATCGTCCACGGGTCGTCCCAGCCGTGCGCGGCCTCGCCGGCGCGGGTCAGGCCGAAGACGATGCCGAGCAGGCCCAGGGTGCCGGTCAGGGCGCCGGGGATGTCGAGCTGCCCGTGGTGGGACTCGGACTCGGCGAGCAGGCGCGGGGCCAGCGCGGCCGCGGCCAGGCCGATCGGCACGTTGATGAGGAAGGTCAGCCGCCAGCCGCTGAACTCGAGGCCGCCGACGCCGTCGAGGCCGGTCAGCCAGCCGCCGAGGATCAGGCCGACCGCCGCGCCCGCGCCGGACATCGCGGCGTACACCGCGAAGGCGCGGTTGCGCTGCGGGCCGGCCGGGAAGGTCGTGGTGATCAGCGCCAGGGCAGCGGGGGAGGCCAGGGCGGCGCCGAAGCCTTGCAGGCCCCGGGCACCCAGCAGCAGCGCCTCGTTCTGGGCGAGGCCGCCGAGCAGCGAGGCGACCGCGAAGACGATCAGGCCGGTCATGAAGATCCGGCGCCGGCCGTAGAGGTCGCCGAGGCGTCCGCCCAGCAGCAGGAGGCCGCCGAACGCCAGCGCGTAGCCGGTGACGATCCAGGACAGGTTCGCCTGGGAGATGTCGAGGTCCTGCCCGATGTAGGGCAGGGCGATGTTGGCGATCGTCGCGTCGAGCACGACCATCAGCTGGGCGACCGAGATGAGCACCAGGGCCCATCCGAGGTGGGCGTGCTGCCCGGGGGCGCGCGCCTCGGTCTGGGTGACGTCGGTCATGAGAGAGGTCCTTCGGTGTGTGTGGATCCGGTCAGCGCCGGCCGGTGGCGGCCGGGAGGATGATCTGGTCGATGACACGGGTGATGAGCGCCTCGTCGGGCAGCTCACCCATGACGTACATGCGGTGCAGGACGATGCCGGCGAGCGCCGGCGCGAACAGGTCGATGTCGACGCCCTCGGCCAGCTCGCCCCGGTCCCGTGCCCGCTCGAAGACGGTGCGGGCGATCTGGGACTTGGGGCCGATGACGTCGCGGCGGAACGCCTCGGCGAAGTCGCGGTCGCGGTGGATCGCGGTGAGGACGCTGGCGAACGTCCCGACCGACTGCTCGTCGGTGAGGCCGCCCATACCGCAGAACGAGGCGATCAGGTCGCCGCGCAGCGAGCCGGTGTCGGGCACCTCGGGCGTGGTCTTGACCGAGAGCAGGGCGTCGATGACCAGGCTCACCTTGCCGTTCCAGCGGCGGTAGAGCGTGGCCTTCGATGCCTTGGCGCGGGTCGCGACCGCGTCCATCGTGAGCCGGTCGTAGCCGACGTCGGCCAGCACCTCGAGGGTGGCGTCGAGGATCTGCTGCTCACGGTCGCCCTCGACGCGGGGTCGGCTGACCGCGGTGTCGGTGGCGGGGGCGGGTGTCATGGCTCTCCTGCGTCGATGAAACGAAACGGTTTCGTTTCGTCGAACAGGGTAGGCCGGGGCACCATTCCCCCTCGACCGAATTACCCCGGGTGGTCTGGTCCACCCGGCCGGCTTGCCCGGGGTCAGCCCAGCTGGGCGAGCGCCGCCTCCGCGGCGACGTCGTTCCAGGCCGCGACCCGCTTGAGCATGTAGTGGCCGACCGGTCCCATGTCCCGCAGCTCGGCCCGCGCGGCCACGCCCCGGGCGCGGGCGACGAACGCCTCCGTGGCGCGGTACGACGTGATGTGGTCGCGCCGGCCGTGGGCGGCCACGAGCTGCTTGCCGGCCAGGGCGGTGACCGGCTCGTCGGCCGGGAACCACGGCGCCAGGCCCACCACGCCGACCACCGACGGGTCGTCGGCCACGTGCACGGAGGTGCGTGCGCCCATCGAGTGGCCGAGCAGGACGACCGGGACGTCGCCGTGCGCGCGTCGTACCTGCTCGAGGGCCCGGCGCCCGTCCGCGACCGGCCCGCTGCCGCCGTTCCAGCCACGCTCGCGGTAGCGCAGCAGCCAGGTGCTCGCGCCCGCCGCGTGGACGCGCGGGGCGATGGCGCGCTGCATCGCGGCCGTACGCCGCCACGAGGCGCTGCGCCCGTCGACCGGCGTCGTGGAGCGCTCCTTGCCGCCGTGCAGCATCAGCACCACCGCGCGCGGGCGCCCGGGCGGGTCGAGGACTCGGAGCGAGGGGTCGGTCACGGTCGTCTCCACGGCTGCCACGTCGGTGGTTCGGAGCCGCCCCGCGCGCGGATGGGCCTTCGCGGGTGTCGGCGTCACCGGGCTGTCGGTGGTGTTCGGCAAGATAGACCCGTGGAGAAGACCGACGCTGCCCCGACCCCGGCGACCGACGAGGCCCGGGACGAGCACCGGCTGCTCACCGAGGAGGTCGAGGAGGCGCGCTGGCGCTACTACGTCCTCGACGACCCGACGCTCTCGGACGCCGACTTCGACCTCAGGATGCGACGGCTCGAGGAGCTCGAGGAGGAGTTCCCCGAGCTGCGTACTCCCGACTCGCCCACCCAGAAGGTCGGGGGAGCGGTCTCGACCGAGTTCACCGCGGTCGACCACCTTCAGCGGATGGAGAGCCTCGACAACGCCTTCTCGGCCGAGGAGCTCGCGGCCTGGCACGCCCGGCTGGCCCGCGACGGCGTGGCCGACCCCGCCCTGCTGTGCGAGCTCAAGGTCGACGGCCTGGCCATCAACATCCTCTACGAGGACGGACGCCTGGTCCGCGCGCTGACCCGCGGTGACGGCCGCACCGGGGAGGACGTCACGCCCAACGTGAAGACCATCGACTCGGTGCCGCACCGGCTCACCCCGACCGACGAGTTCCCCGTGCCGGCGCTGGTGGAGGTGCGCGGCGAGGTGTTCCTCCCGGTGGAGGCGTTCGAGCGGCTCAACGCGTCGATGGCCGACGCCGGCAAGCCGATGTTCGCCAACCCTCGCAACGCGGCCGCCGGCTCGCTGCGGCAGAAGGACCCCCGGGTCACGGCCACCCGCGCGCTCGGCATGGTCTGCCACGGCATCGGCGCCCGGAAGGGCTTCGAGCCCGCGTCGCAGTCCCGGGCCTACGACGCGCTCGCGGCCTGGGGCCTCCCGGTCTCCGACCGGGTCCGGGTGCTCTCCAGCCTGGCCGAGGTCGAGGAGTTCATCGAGCACTACGGCGAGCACCGCCACGACGTCGAGCACGAGATCGACGGCGTGGTGGTCAAGGTCGACGACGTGCAGCTGCAGCGGCGGCTCGGCTCGACCAGCCGGGCCCCCCGGTGGGCGATCGCCTACAAGTACCCGCCCGAGGAGGTCAACGCCGAGCTGCTCGCGATCGAGGTCAACACCGGCCGGACCGGGCGGGTGACGCCGTTCGGCCGGATGGTGCCGACCCGGGTGGCCGGATCGACGGTGGAGATGGCGACGCTCCACAACGCCCACGAGGTCAAGCGCAAGGACGTGCGGCCCGGTGACACGGTCATCCTGCGCAAGGCCGGTGACGTGATCCCCGAGATCGTCGGGCCGGTGCTGGCGCTGCGGCCCGAGGGGCTCCCGGAGTGGGTGATGCCGACCGAGTGCCCCGCCTGCGGCACCCCGCTGGTGCAGCAGAAGGAGGGCGACAAGGACCTGCGTTGCCCCAACCACCAGAAGTGCCCGGCCCAGGTGCGCGAGCGCATCTTCCACGTGGCCGGCCGGGGTGCCTTCGACATCGAGGGGCTCGGCTACGAGGCGGCCGTGGCGCTGCTCGAGGCCGGCGTGGTGACCGACGAGGGCGACGTGTTCGACCTCGACGAGGCCGCGCTGCGCCGCGCGCCGCTGTTCACGCGCGCCCCGAAGAAGGACGAGGGCGACCAGCCGGTGCTCTCGGCCAACGGCCGACGCCTGCTCGACAACCTCGGCAAGGCCAGGCAGGTGCCGCTGTGGCGGGTGCTGGTGGCCCTCTCGATCCGCCACGTGGGGCCCACGGCGGCCCGCGCGCTGGCCACCGAGTTCGGCTCGATGGAGGCGATCCGCGCGGCCACCGAGGAGGAGCTCGCCGCGGCCGAGGGGGTCGGGCCGACCATCGCCGAGTCGGTGATCGAGTGGTTCTCGGTCGACTGGCACCGCGACATCGTCGACAAGTGGGAGCGCGCCGGGGTCTCGATGGCCGACGAGCGCGACGAGTCGACCCCGCGCACCCTCGAGGGGCTGACGGTCGTGGTGACCGGTTCCCTGGTCGACTTCAGTCGCGACTCCGCCAAGGAGGCGATCCTGGCCCGCGGTGGCAAGGCCGCCGGCTCGGTGTCGAAGAAGACCGACTACGTGGTGGTCGGGGAGAACGCCGGCTCCAAGGCCGACAAGGCCGAGCAGCTCGGCGTGCCGGTCCTCGACGAGGATGCGTTCAAGCGGCTGCTCGACGGGGGACCGGACGCTCTCTGAGCGACGTCACGGCGCCGGCCCGGGGGCGCGGCGCCGTGACGGCAGTGACGTCAGGAGCCGTACGGGTTCCCGCCGAGCTTGAGCTGCCCGCCGCCCTCGACGGTGTACGCCGTGCAGTCGCCGCCGACCGGCGTGCAGGTCGAGAGCGTGTGGCCGCGGACCTCCATGGTGTGACCGTCCGGCGTCCAGCCGAGGTCGTCCAGGGGGCCGGCGACGTCGCGTTCGCGCCCGGTGCGGGCGTCGTACACGACCGCGGCCGGGCCGTCGTCGCCCATGCCCTCGTTGTCGAAGGCGTGCAGGTAGCGACCGTCGGGTGAGAAGAACGCGTACCACCCCCTGCGCAGCGGCACGGTCCCGGTCACCCGGCCGTCCGCCATGGCATGGACGGTCCACGCGTCCCCGGCGTCGCGGGTCGCGTAGGACCCGTCCGCGGCCTCGAACACGCCGTCGGTGCCGGGGACCTCGTGGGCCCGTCCGGTCCGCCAGTCCACCTCGGTCCACCGGCCGTCGAAGTGCACCCACACCGTGTCGCCGTCCAGCACCACCGGGGGTGCCTCCCAGCCGCCCCACGTGAACGTGCCGTCGACGGTGACCCGGGCCAGCTCGGTGTCGGAGACGACGTCGTGGACCACCACGTCCCAGCGGTCGCCGTGCGCCGCGGCGTACGCGAGGTGCGTGCTGTCGGGCTCCAGGCCGACGATCCGGTCGCCCGTGGTCACGTCGATCGCGGACCGTGCGCCGTCCGGGGTCACCAGCGTGTAGTGGGAGTCGCCGGCCGCATCGGTCGCGGCGCGGTCTCCGCTGCGCACGACAGCGCCCGCGGAGGTGTAGTAGACGGCCTTGACCGGCTCCCCGAGGTCGACGACCCGGCCGCCGATGTGGAGGTCGGACCCGATCGCGAAGGCGCCGGTGGAGGCGAAGTCGGACGTGGTCCCGGCGGGCTCGACGGCGCGGTCGTCGTGGCGGAACGCGTCCGTCGCCAGCGTGGCACCCGAGCCCAGCACGGCCAGCGCCGCCGCCGCGGCGACCACGACGGCGCCGCGCCGGCGCCGGCGCAGGGTGCGCCCGCGGGCGAGGACGGCCCCGGCGGCGGGGGTCGGGACCTCGAGGGAGGAGGCCTCCTCGTGGAGGAGCGTGGAGAGTCGTTCAGTCATGGAGGGCTCCCAGGGTCTGGGGGACGACGGCGTCGCCGAGGAGGCCGCGAAGGCGGGCCAGCGCGTCCGAGGTCTGGCTCTTGACGGTGCCCTCGCTGACGCCGAGGGCGGTGGCGACCTCGCGGACGCTGAGGTCGTCGTAGTAGCGCAGGACGACGACCGCCCGCTGTCGCGGCGGCAGCATCCGCAGTGCGCCGACGACGGCGGGCCGGCTGCTCGGGTCGTGGTGGAGCTCCTGCTCCGGCAGCAGCTCGGTGGGGTGCTCGTTGCGCCAGGACCGGCGCCGGAACCACGACGCGGCCGTGTTCGCGAGCACGACGCGGGCGTACGCCGGTGCGGCGGCGAGGTCCTGCACCTTGCGCCAGGACGCGTAGGTCTTGGCCAACGACGTCTGCACCAGGTCCTCGGCGAGCTGGTGCTCGCCGAGCATGAGATAGGCGGTGCGGTAGAGCCCCGGCCAGGTGGCATGGACGAACTCGGTGAACTCGTCGTCCGTCAGTGGTCGTGCCATCGATCCTCCTCGAGTGGTCACCACGAAGGATGCGGTGGGTCCCGGATCGGTTGGGTCACACCCCGTCGAGGAGGCGGACGGCCTCGGGGTGGTCGTGCAGGCGCTGCCGGAGTGCCTCCTCGGTGACCCGTACCGCGCCGGGGGGCGCGCCGCGTCCGGCGAGGACGCCCTCCAGCCAGCCGCGGTTCTCCGCGACGACGCGGGGGTCCTCGGTCAGCAGGGCGCCGGCCAGGCAGTCGACGAGGTGGGGGACGAAGGTCGCGAGCACCACCCGCCAGTCGTCGACGCTGGTCGCCCCGGTCCCGGTGTCCAGGCCCAGGGTGGCGCCGATCGCGGCGATGACGTCCCGGCTGATGGTGTCGACCTCGGCCTCGATGCTGCGCGCCTCCAGCGCGCCCGGGTGCCGCAGGGCCGGGACGGGGGCCGCGTGGACGGGCAGGGAGGCGACCAGCCGCACGGCGTCCTCCGGCCTCGGGGCGAAGCCGGTGGCGCCGAGCCGCTGCGCCCGGACCCCGTCGTCGTCGAACGCCCGGCCGCCGACCACCACCGGTGTCCCGGTCCCGCGCACCGCCTCGATCGCGCGGCGGACCCGGGGCAACGACGAGGTCAGGGAGGCGCTGAGCAGGACCGCCCGCGGGCCGGTGTCGAGGATCGCGCTCACGAGGTGGTCACGCGAGGCGCTGGGCCCGAGGTAGGCCACGCGGCAGCCGTGCGCCTGCAGGCCGACCGCCACCACCAGGGCCGGGAGCGAGTGCCACTCGCGCTCGACGCAGGCGACGGCCAGCAGCGGACCGGTGTCCACGGGGGCGAGGGTGTCGCCGAGCCGCCGGACCACCGCCTCGTTCACCGCGGTGGCGGCGTGCTCCCTGGCCACGGTCCACTCGCCGGCCGCCCACAGGGCGCCCACCCGGCGCTGGGTGGCGATGACCAGCCCGTCGAGGAGCACGTCGAGCGGGACCCCGCGCTCCCGGACCGCTGCCGCAGTGGCGTGCGCCGTCCGCTCGTCCCCGGACGCGACGGCCGACCAGTAGGCGTCGAGGTCGGCGCCCTCCACCGCGGCCGTCGCCCCGGTCACGGGGAGTCCGGGCTGAACTGGGCCGCGAGCAGGGCGATGTCGTCGTGGGCGCGTTCGCCGAGGTGGTCGGACACCGCGACGGCCACCGACTCGATCAGGGCGGACGGCGGCAGGCCACCGAGGTCGCGCAACGCCGCCCGGAGGCGGTGGTCGCCGAACAGGTCGTCGGCGCCACGGGCCTCGGTCACGCCGTCGGTGTGGACGAGCAACGTGTCGAGCGGCCCGAGCTGCACCTGCGTCTCGCCGTAGACGGCGCCGTCGAGCAGGGCCAGGGCGACCCCGTCGGCGGTCACCTCCTCCAGCGTGCCGTCCGCCCGGACCACCAGCGCCGGGGGGTGCCCGGCGTTGGCGAGGTCGACGCGCAGGTGGCCGTCGCAGGGACGCAGGCGGGCGCAGACGCCGGTCGCCATGCCCTCGGAGAACTCCTCGGCCTCGGCCACGAGCACCCGGTTGGTGAGGCCCAGGATCCAGCTGGGTGCGCGGTCGACGTGCGAGGCGGTCCGGACCGCGTTGCGGATCCGCTTGGCGTGGACCGCCGCCTCGACGCCCTTCCCGGCGACGTCGCCGCACAGCAGGATCAGGTCGTCGTCGGGGCCGTGCACGTCCAGGAAGTCCCCGCCGAGCTCCTGGGACTGGTGGGCGACCCGGTAGTACGTCGCGAGCTGGAGGCCGGGCACGCGCGGCATCTCGGCAGGCGCGAGCGAGCGGCGCAGCACCGAGGCGACGTACCGACTCTCCGCCACGACGAGGGTGGCGTCGAGGCCGACCGCGACGCGGGCGGCGAGGTCGTCGAGGAAGTTCTGGGCGTCGCCGAAGCCGAACCCGGGGGCCCGGCCGATCACCAGCACGCCGAATGAGCGCCCCCGGGCCGCCAGCGGCAGCACCGCGAGCTGCTCGGTGCCGAGCGCGTCGACCTCGGCCAGCAGGTCGGGGTCGGGGAGGAAGGCCGCGAGCGCCTCGCGCCGCGCGGGCCCGCCCGCTGGCACCACGACGTCGTCACGAAGCCCCCGGCGCAGGGCGTTGTCGAGGTCCACGGGCGTGCCGTCGACCAGCCGCGAGGACCGGCTGCGCAGTGGTCCGTCCTGGACGGCGCCGGCCACCAGCTGCCACTGGCCGGTCCGCACGACCACCTGGGCGACGTCGACCATCTCCTCGAGCAGCACCGCGACCAGCGTCTCGAGGGCACGTTGCGGGTTCTGGATCGCCGAGACGGTGCGGGACAGGCGGAGCAGGAACTCCGCGCGCGTGGAGGCCTGCGCGAGCCGGGCCCGAGGCTCGGCCGAGCGTGACTCGGCGAGCAGACGTGCGTGCCGCTCCCGGACCGAGGTGGTCACCGCTGCTCCCGCCGTCGCGCGCAGGCCCGAGTGGCGTATGCGTCCCGTGCGCGGATTCTAGGCGGAGCCGGGAGGGATCCGGGCACCAACGGGCGTGAAACCACGAAGGTCCGCCCCAAAGGGTGAAGCGGCACGGCCACTCCGGTGGCGCGGATTCTCCACGCACCACGCGCCCCGCACACCGGCACCGGGGCGCGCGACGCCCGGTCGCCACCTGGCTGACCGCGCCCGGGCAGCGTGCCGCCGCGGGCCACGGTGCCCGCCCCCGAGCACGGCCGGTCGACGCCGAGCCGCTCCGGCGGGTCGTCGGACACCCCGTCCCCGACGTCCTCACCGCCGGCGGACCGGTCCGCGCCCTCCGAACCGTCCCCTGGCACGACCCAGCGTGGCTCCCACCCCGGCAAGCCGCCGTGGGCCGCGTCCCACGGGAAGCGGACCAAGGACGGCGAGCACCGCCCAGGTCAGGGCTGACGGACGTCGCGCCGCCGCCCGGTGCCGGGCGGGGGGAGCCGCCGCGCCGGGCTCTCCTAGGATTGAGCCCATGCCCGATATCACCCGCGACGAGGTCGCCCACCTGGCCGACCTCGCCCGGATCGACCTCGACGACGCCGAGCTCGACCACCTCGCACCGCAGCTGTCGGTGATCCTGGAGTCGGTGGCGTCGATCAGCGGGGTCGCCGGCGAAGACGTCCCCCCGACCTCCCACGCGATCCCGCTGACGAACGTCTTCCGCGACGACGTCGTGCGCCCGTGCCTCACCGCCGAGCAGGCGCTGGCCGGCGCCCCGGCGCAGGAGCAGCAGCGCTTCGCGGTGCCGCGCATCCTCGGGGACGAGCAGTGATCCGCCGTACGGCGGCCGAGCTCGCCGACGCGCTCGCGGCAGGGGAGACGACCTCGGTCGAGGTCACCCGCGCCCACCTCGACCGGATCGCCGAGGTCGACGGCGCCGTCCACGCGTTCCTCCACGTCGACGCCGAGGGTGCGCTCGCGCAGGCCGCCGCGGCCGACGAGCGCCGGGCGGCGGGCAACCCCGCCTCGGCCCTCGACGGCGTGCCGATCGCGGTCAAGGACGTGCTGGCCACCGAGGGCCTGCCCACCACCTGCGGCTCGAGGATCCTCGAGGGCTGGATCCCGCCGTACGACGCCACCGTCGTCGCCCGGCTGAAGCAGGCCGGCCTGCCGATCCTCGGCAAGACCAACATGGACGAGTTCGCCATGGGCTCCTCCACCGAGCACTCGGCCTACGGGCCCACGCACAACCCGTGGGACCTCGACCGGATCCCCGGCGGCTCCGGAGGCGGGTCGGCCGCTGCGGTCGCCGCGTTCGAGGCACCACTGGCGATCGGCACCGACACCGGCGGCTCGATCCGGCAGCCCGGTGCCGTCACCGGCACGGTCGGCGTGAAGCCGACGTACGGCGGTGTGTCGCGCTACGGGCTCGTCGCGCTCGCCAACTCCCTCGACCAGGCCGGCCCGGTGACCCGGACCGTGCTCGACTCCGCGCTGCTGCACGAGGTGATCGGCGGCCACGACCCGCTCGACTCCACCAGCATCGACCAGCCGCTCCCGTCGCTCGTCGACGCGGCCCGGCAGGGTGCGGCCGGCGACCTGACCGGCGTGCGCATCGGCGTCGTGAAGGAGCTCGGCGGGGACGGCTACCAGGCCGGCGTGCTGGCGCGCTTCCGGGAGTCGGTCGACCTGATGGTCAAGGCCGGCGCCGAGGTCGTCGAGGTGTCCTGCCCCAGCTTCGTGCACGCCCTGGCTGCGTACTACCTGATCCTGCCGGCCGAGGCCTCCAGCAACCTCGCGAAGTTCGACGCGATGCGCTACGGCCTGCGGGTGCTGCCGGAGCACATCGAGAACCCGAGCGCCGAGGAGGTCATGCGCGCCACGCGTGACGCCGGCTTCGGCGACGAGGTGAAGCGCCGCATCATCCTCGGCACCTACGCGCTGTCCAGCGGCTACTACGACGCCTACTACGGCCAGGCGCAGAAGGTCCGGACCCTGATCAGCCGCGACTTCGCCGCCGCGTTCGACAAGGCCGACGTGCTGGTGTCGCCGACCGCTCCGACCACGGCGTTCAAGCTCGGCGAGAAGCTCGACGACCCGATCGCGATGTACCTCAACGACCTCGCGACCATCCCCGCCAACCTGGCCGGCGTGCCCGGCATCTCGGTGCCGAGCGGGCTGGCCGACGAGGACGGGCTCCCCGCGGGCGTCCAGGTCCTCGCCCCGGCCCTGGCCGACGACCGGCTCTACCGGGTCGGCGCCGCCCTCGAGGCGGCGCTGCTCGAGCAGTGGGGCGGCCCGTTGCTCGACAAGGCCCCTGCCCTGGAAGGAGCGGCCCGATGACCGCCGATGTCCTGGTCCCCTTCGACGAGGTGCTCGAGCGCTTCGACCCGGCGCTCGGCCTCGAGGTCCACGTCGAGCTCAACACCGCTTCGAAGATGTTCTGCGGCTGCCCCACGGAGTTCGGCGCCGAGCCGAACACCCAGGTCTGCCCGACCTGCCTCGGTCTCCCCGGTGCGATGCCCGTCGTCAACGGCAAGGCCGTGGAGTCGGCGATCCGGATCGGCCTCGCGCTGAACTGCCGGATCGCGGAGTGGTGCCGGTTCGCCCGGAAGAACTACTTCTACCCGGACATGCCGAAGAACTTCCAGACCTCCCAGTACGACGAGCCGATCGCCTTCGACGGCTACATGGACGTCGAGGTCGACGGTGACACGTTCCGGGTCGAGATCGAGCGCGCCCACATGGAGGAGGACACCGGCAAGTCCCTGCACGTCGGCGGTGCCACCGGTCGCATCCACGGCGCCGACTACTCGCTGGTCGACTACAACCGCGCCGGCATCCCGCTGATCGAGATCGTCACCAGGCCGATCGTGGGCGCCGGCGCCAAGGCGCCGGAGATCGCCAAGGCGTACGTCGCCCAGCTGCGCGAGCTGATCGTCGCGCTCGGTGTCTCGGACGCCCGGATGGACCAGGGCTCCATCCGCGCCGACGTCAACCTCTCGCTGGCCCCCAAGGGCTCGGGGGTGCTCGGCACCCGCACCGAGACCAAGAACGTCAACTCCCTGCGCTCGGTCGAGCGGGCGGTCCGCTACGAGATGTCGCGGCACGCAGCGGTCCTCGAGGAGGGCCGGTCGATCCTGCAGGAGACCCGGCACTGGCACGAGGACACCGGGATCACGACCAGCGGTCGTGAGAAGTCCGACGCCGAGGACTACCGCTACTTCCCCGAGCCGGACCTGGTGCCGGTGGCGCCGTCGCGCGAGTGGGTCGAGGAGCTCCGCGGCACGCTGCCGGAGAACCCCACCCAGAAGCGGGCCCGCCTGCAGGCCGAGTGGGGCTTCTCCGACCTCGAGATGCGCGACACCGTCGGCGCCGGCGCGCTCGGCCTGGTCGAGCAGACCATCGCGGCCGGTGCGACCCCGCAGGCGGCGCGCAAGTGGTGGCTCTCGGACATGGCGCGACGCGCGAACGAGGCCGGCGTGGAGCTGACCTCGCTGGCCGTCACCCCGGGTGACGTCGCACGCGTCCAGGCGCTGGTGGACGAGGGCAAGATCAACGACAAGCTGGCTCGCCAGGTCTTCGACGGACTGCTGGCCGGCGAGGGCACACCCGACGAGATCGTCGAGTCCCGCGGGCTCGCGATCGTCTCCGACGACGGCGCCCTCGGGACCGCGGTCGACAACGCCATCGCAGCCAACCCCGACGTGGCGGACAAGATCCGCGACGGCAAGGTCGCGGCGGCCGGCGCGCTCATCGGCGCGGTCATGAAGGAGATGCGCGGCCAGGCCGACGCCGCCCGGGTCCGCGAGCTGATCCTGGAGAAGCTCTCCTAGGACGTCGAGTCGGCGCAAGTGCCGTGGGAATCCGGGTCGAGTCGGCGCAAGTGCCGTGGGAATTCGGGTCGAGTCGGCGCAAGCTCGTCGGCAACCGGCGAGCTTGCGCCGACTCGGCGTCGTTGTGCGGCGAGCTTGCGCCGACTCGGCGTCGTTGTGCGGCGAGCTTGCGCCGACTCGGCGTCGTTGTGCGGCGAGCTTGCGCCGACTCGGCGTCGTTGCGCGGCGAGCTTGCGCCGACTCGGCGTCGTTGTGCGGCGAGCTTGCGCCGAGTCGGCGTCGTTCCGGGGCGGTGACGGACGGCACTGACACCTGGCCGTCCGGCGTTGGTAGGCTGCCGCCACCACTCATCACGCCCGCACTGGGGAAAGCCGGTCGAAGTCCGGCGCTGACCCGCAACCGTAGGCCGTCCCGCACCTGCCCCGGCAGGATCGGGACTGCGAGCCGGAGCACCCGCTGCGACGCGTCCTGATCACACGCTGTCGAGGAAAGCAGCGGGTGGCGCCCGGCCTCCGGCCTCGGTTCCTGCCCGCTCTGCAGCGGGAAGGAAACACCATGCGTCACCTCCACCGTCCGGCCGCCGTCCTGGCCGCCGGCGCCCTCATCGCCACCACCATCGCCGGCGCCGCCCAGGCGGCCCCCGCCGACCGGAGCGGGCAGTGGCTGGACCGCCAGCTGACCGACGGGCTCGTCCACAACGACCAGTACGACTTCGACGACTACGGCCTGACCGCCGACACCGCGATCGCCCTGGACGCCATCGGCGGCCACCGCCCGGCGGTCAAGCAGGTGCGCAAGGCGCTCGCCGGGAACGTCGACGCCTGGACCACCTTCGGCGACGACGTCTACGCCGGCTCGGTGGCCAAGGCCCTCGTGCTGGCCGAGACGACCGGTGCCGATCCGCGTTCGTTCGGCGGCGTCGACCTGGTCAAGCGACTGGCGGCCCGGGTCAGCAGCAGCAAGCCCACGGTCGGCCGGATCCAGGACAAGGCCCAGACGGACTACGCCAACACCATCGGCCAGGCGCTCGCGGCCCGCGGGCTCGCCAAGGCCGGGTCGGGCAAGGCCGACGAGGCGGTCCGGTTCCTGCTGGAGCAGCAGTGCAGCGCGGGCTACTTTCGGCTGAACTTCGCCGGCCTCGCCAAGAAGGACCAGAGCTGCGACGCGGGCAAGCGCGCCACGACCAGCGCCCCGGACACCGACGTGACGGCGCTGGCGGTGCTGAACCTCAGGGCGACGCCCCACAAGACGAAGGCCGTGCGGTCCGCGATCAAGGACGCCGTGGCCTGGCTGAAGCGGCACCAGAAGGACAACGGCAGCTTCGGCGGCGGCCCTGCCACCGAGGCCAGCAACGCCAACAGCACCGGCCTGGCCGGGTGGGCGCTGGCCGAGGCGGGCGCCTGCAAGCCCGCGGCCAGGGCTGCGCGGTGGGTCAAGGGCCTGCAGGTCTCGGGCGACGTGTCCGGCACCCCGCTCGCGGGCGAGAAGGGCGCGATCGCCTACGACCGCGCCGCGTTCAAGGCTGCCAAGAGCGACGGCATCGGCGACGCGCAGCGCGACCAGTGGCGTCGGGCGACCTCGCAGGCCGCCCCGGCCCTGGCCTACCTGCAGGTCGAGAACTGCCGCTGATGCGCGCGCTCGTCGCCCGCCTCGCCGCCGCGGTCGTGCTGACCGCGGCGGCCGGGCTCGTCGTACCCGCCGCGCCGGCGACGGCCGCCGCCTGCCCCGACGCCGACGGCGTGACCGTGGTCGTCGACTACCACGAGCTCGGGGGAGGGCTGCAGCAGGTCTGTGACTCCGGCGGCGCCGGCAAGACCGCCGCCCAGCAGCTCACCGAGTCCGGCTTCACGCTGACCCGTGTGCAGCAGCAGCCCGGTTTCGTCTGCCGCGTCGACGGCCTGCCGACCCAGGACGAGGAGTCCTGCGTCCGCACGCCTCCCGCGGACGCCTACTGGGGCCTGTGGTGGTCCGACGGCACCTCCGGCACCTGGACCTACGCGACCGAGGGCGTGGACGCGCTCGAGGTCCCCGAGGGCGGCTACGTGGCCCTGTCGTGGAACGGCAGCTCCACCAAGTCCCCGCCGGGGGCGGCCCCGAGGGCCCACGCGAGCAGCTCTCCCAGCCCGACGCCGCACCCCACGGCCCATCCCACGACCAGCGGCGGTGGCACCGGTCCCGGGACCGGGGGGAGCAGCCCGTCCGGAGGCACGACCGACGGCAGCTCCCCGTCGGGCTCCACCTCGACGTCGCCGTCGGCCTCGGGCTCGGCGGTCCCGGACGACCAGATGGCGAAGCAGGAGGCCGGCAAGCGTTCGGAGAAGCGGGACTCCGCGGAGAAGAAGAAGCACACCCACGGTCCGACCGACGGGGCGTCGCCCTCCGCGGAGGACAGTGCGTCCCCCAGCCCCGCCTCGGCGACCTCGGACCCGCCCGGCACCGACTCGGGTGGCCTGCCGTCGTGGGTGGCCCCGGCCGCCATCGGCCTGCTGTTCGCAGCCGCGGCGGGCACGGCCGTCGTACGCCGCAGACGGGGGACCCCCGGACCGTGAGCTCCCGACTCCCGCGCGACCTGCACCCCGTGGCCTGGTGGCTGTGGGCCATCGGCCTGGCCACGGCCGCCTCGCTGACCACCAACCCGTTCGTCCTGCTGCTCCTGGTGGCGGCGACGACGGTGGTGGTGGTCGCGCGGCGGTCGGACCAGCCGTGGGCGCGGTCCTTCCGGCTCTACGTCGGGATGGCCGTGGTGATCGTGGTCGTGCGGGTGGTCTTCCGGCTGGTCTTCGGGGGCGGGTACGCCGGCACCGTGCTGCTCGACCTGCCCGAGGTGCCGCTGCCCGACTGGGTCGCGGGCATCACGCTGCTGGGGCCGGTGACCCTGGAGTCGCTGCTGGCCGGGCTCTACGACGGCCTCCGCCTCGGCACCATCGTGATCTGCGTCGGCGCCGCCAACTCGCTGGCGAACCCCAAGCGCCTGCTGCGCTCGGTCCCGCCGGCCCTCTACGAGATCGGCACGGCGCTGGTCGTCGCGGTCTCGGTGCTGCCGCAGCTCGCCGACAGCGCGCGGCGGGTGCGCGCCGCGCAGAGCCTCCGGGCCGGGGACACGAGCCGCGTCGGCCGGTTGCGCCGGTTCCTGGTGCCCGTGCTCGAGGACGCGCTCGAGCGCTCCCTGGCGCTCGCCGCCGGGATGGACGCCCGCGGCTACGGCCGCACCGGCGGTCTCTCGGCCGGGCGCCGGCGGCTGACCGGCGCGCTGATGCTGGCCGGTCTCGGGGGCATCTGCGTGGGTGTCTACGCGGTGCTCGACCGGACCGCCCCGCGCTACCTCGCGCTCCCGATGCTCGCCGCCGGCACGCTCGCCGCCGTCGTGGGCCTGCTGAGCGCGGGGCGCCGGGTCGAGCGGTCCCGCTACCGGCCCGACCCCTGGGAGTGGCCGGAGCTCGCCGTGGTCGCCGCCGGGGTGGTCACCGGCGCGCTCGGCTGGTGGGTGTCGCGCCACCAGGTGCCGCTCGCGTTCCCCGATCTATCGACGTTCCCCCAGGTCAGCGCGGTGTCGCTGCTCGCGGTCGCGGTCGCGCTCGGCGGCGGGCTCTGCGCGCCGCCGCCCCCCACGCCGTACGTCGCCCCGCGACCCGTCCGGCAGGAGGTGGCGGCATGATCGAGCTGCGCGGCATCCGTTTCGCCTACGACGACGCCCCGGTGCTCGACGGGGTCGACCTGACCATCGACGAGGGCGAGCTGGTCCTCGTGTCCGGCCCCACCGGGGTCGGCAAGTCGACGCTGCTCGGGGTCGTGACCGGGCTGGTCCCGCGGTTCAGCGGCGGTCGTCTCGACGGCGACGTGCTGCTGGACGGCGAGAGCGTCGTGGGTCGTCCGCCGCGCGAGCGCGCGCACGTCGTCGGGTACGTCGGCCAGGACCCGGCCGCCGGCTTCGTCACCGACACGGTCGAGGAGGAGCTGGCCTACGGCATGGAGCAGCTCGGGCTACCGCCGGAGACGATGCGCCGCCGGGTCGAGGAGACGCTGGACCTGCTCGGCATCGCCGACCTGCGGCACCGGGCGCTGCGCACCCTCTCGGGCGGGCAGCAGCAGCGGGTCGCGATCGGCTCCGTGCTGACCATGCACCCCCGGCTGCTGGTGCTCGACGAGCCGACGTCCGCCCTCGATCCCACGGCGGCCGAGGACGTGCTCGCCACCCTGACCCGGCTGGTGCACGACCTCGGGGTGTCGGTGCTGCTGGCCGAGCACCGCCTCGAGCGCGTGGTGCCGTTCGTCGACCGGATGTGCCTGATGACCGGGGACGGCGCCGTGCGGGTGGGGGAGCCGGTCGACCTGCTCGCCGACTCCCCGGTGGTGCCGCCGATCGTGGAGCTCGGCCGCGCCGCCGGTTGGCACCCGCTGCCGCTCAGCGTCCGCGACGCGCGGCGTCGGGCCCGTGGCCTCGGCGAGCGGCTGGGCACGCCGCCCCTGCAGCCCGAGGTCGCGACCGAGGCGGGCCTGCAGGCGCAGGGGGTGACCGTGGTGCACGGGCCGACCGTGGCGCTGCGCGACGTCGACGTCGCGCTCCCCGGTCGTCGCGTCACCGCCCTGATGGGGCGCAACGGCTCCGGCAAGTCGTCGCTGCTGTGGGCGCTGCAGGGCAGCGGTCGCCGGCACTCCGGGGACGTGCGGGTCGGGGCGCTGGACCCCGCGCGGCTCGATGCCGCCGGGCGTCGCTCGCTGGTCGGGCTGGTGCCGCAGAGTGCCGCGGACCTGCTCTATCTCGAGACGGTCGGCGAGGAGTGCGCCGCGGCGGACGGCGGCTCCGGCGAGTGCCGCCGGATCCTGGACCGGCTGGTGCCGGGGATCCCGGACGACCACCACCCCCGCGACCTCTCCGAGGGGCAGCGGCTCTCGCTCGCGCTGGCGCTCGTGCTGGCGACCCGACCCGACGTCGTGCTCCTCGACGAGCCGACCCGCGGCCTCGACTACGCCGCCAAGCACGTGCTGGCCGGGATCCTGCGCGACCTCGCCGCGGACGGGCACGCGGTGCTGGTGGCCACCCACGACGTCGAGTTCGTGGCCCAGGCGGCCGACGACGTGGTCGTGCTGGCCGAGGGTGAGGTCGTCTCCTCCGGGCCGGTACGCCGGGTGGTCGCCGAGTCGCCCGCCTTCGCCCCCCAGGTCACCAAGGTCCTCGGCGCCCCGTGGTTGCGCGTCGACGAGGTCGTCGCCGCGCTGGACGCCTCATGAGCCGCCCCGCCGTCGCGCTCGCGCCCCGGTCTGCGGTGGTGCTCGCCGTCGCCTCGATCGCCGGCCTGATGATGCTCGCCTGGCCGTTGCTGGTGCGGGTGCCCGACCACGCGCGTGTGGATCCGCCGTTCCTGTTCCTGGCCCTGCTGCCGATCGTCATCGCGGTGGTCCTCGCGGAGGTGAGCGAGGGCGGCATGGACCCGCGGGTCCTCGCGGTGCTGGGCGTGCTGAGCGCGATCAACGCGCTGCTGCGCGGCCTCTCGGCGGGCGTGGCCGGCGTGGAGCTGGTGTTCTTCCTGCTGATCCTGGCCGGCCGCGTCTTCGGGCCCGGCTTCGGCTTCGTGCTCGGCTGCACGTCGCTGTTCGCCTCGGCGCTGATGACGGCCGGGGTGGGGCCCTGGCTGCCGTTCCAGATGCTCGTGTCGGCGTGGGTCGGGATGGGTGCCGGCCTGCTCCCGGGACGCGTGACCGGTCGGGCCGAGATCCTCATGCTGGTGGTGTACGGCGTGTTCGCGGCGTACGCGTTCGGCCTGCTGATGAACCTCTCCAGCTGGCCCTTCACCCTCGGCATCGAGGTGCCGGGCCACGAGGGCTCGCTGTCGTTCGTGCCTGGTGACCCGGTGTGGGAGAACCTGCAGCGGTTCGGCGTCTACACGCTGCTGACCTCCACGGGCAGCTGGGACACCGGCCGCGCGATCACCAACTCGCTCGCGCTGGTGGTGCTCGGCCCGGCCGTGCTGACGACGCTGCGGCGGGCGTCGCGGCGGGCGACCGTCACCGGCACGATCGGCACCCGCGAGCCGAGCCGGGCGGCGGGCTAGCCGATCCTGCGTGCCCTGCTGCGCGGGTCCTGGTCGTTCTACGACGTCCGGTGCACGGCGACACCGCGGGAGCGCAGCTCGGCCTCGTCGGGACGACCTCGTCCACCGGGTCACACGGGGTCGACGAGGAGGATCCGGTCGTCGCCGGCGACCGGGTCGCCCCGGCCGTCGCGGTTGCTGGTCGTCACCCAGAGCCGGCCGTCGGGTGCGACGACGACGGTGCGCATCCGGCCGTACCGCCCGACGAAGAAGTCCGTGGGGTCGGTGGCCCGGGGACCGCTGACGTCGATGCGCCACAGCCGCTGCCCGCGCAGCGAGCCGAGCCAGAGGTGGCCGTCGGCGAAGGCCAGCCCGGACGGGGAGGCGACCTCGGGGTCCCAGACCACCTGGGGGTCGGTGAGCCCGTCGCGACCGCCACGCCCTTCGACGATCGGCCACCCGTAGTCGTGCCCCGGCTCGATCAGGTTGAGCTCGTCGAAGGTGTCCTGGCCGAACTCCGAGGCCCACAGCCGGTCGCGGTCGTCGAAGGCGAGGCCCTGCACGTTGCGGTGCCCGTAGGACCAGACCGGCGAGCCGGGGAAGGGGTTGCCGGGGGCGGGGTCGCCGTCGGGGGTGATCCGCAGGATCTTGCCGGCCAGGGAGTCCTTGTCCTGGGCGAGGTCGCCGACCCCCGTCTCACCGGTCGAGGCGTACAGGTAGCCGTCGGGGCCGAACGCGAGCCGGCCGCCGTCGTGGATGAAGCCGTTGGGGATGCCGTCGAGGACCACCTCGAGCGGTCCCAGGCGTCCACCGTCGTACGTCGTCTGCACGATCCGGTTGTCGACCGCGGTGGTCAGGTAGAGGTACAGCGTGCGGTCGCTGCGGAAGTCGGGGGACACCGCGACACCGAGCAGCCCGGACTCGCCGGCGTCGCCGGGCCCGACCGGGTCGTCGAGCGTGTCGACGACCTCGACCCGGTGTGCGGGGCCGTGGATGCGCAGCACCCGGCGGGTGTCCCGCTCGGTGACGATCGCGTCTCCGCCCGGCAGGAAGCCGATGCCCCACGGCACGCTGAGGCCGGTGGCGACGGTGCCCACGACGCGCGGCGGCCGGGCCGGACGGGGCGAGGACGTGGACGGCGTGGACGGCTCCTGCGACGACGCGCCACCGGTCGGCGACGCGGTGGCGGTGACCGTCTCGTCGGGGCGCGGAGACCCGTTCTCGGAGCACCCCGCGAGGACGCACGCCGCGAGCAGGCACCCGGCCAGGGACGACGCCTCGCGCGTCCGCACGTCAGCCCACCCGCTCCAGGAAGGCGCGCAGCAGGCCGTGGACGCGGTCGGGGTGCTCCATCTGGAGGAAGTGGCTGCCCCGCAGCTCGACGTACGTCGCGTCCACGAGTCGCTCGGCCGCGGTGGCCATGTGCCGGGCGCCGGCGAGCACGTCGAAGGTGCCGGCCACCAGCACGACCGGGACCCGGATCTGGCTGAGCGGGACCCGGGCGTGCTCGGAGGTGCGCAGCGCGAGGTGGAAGTACCACTCGACCGGGGTCTTGAGGAACTCCGCGACCGCGTGCGCCGCCAGCTCGGGGTCGGGCACCGGGAACATGAAGCCGGTGCGGGAGAGCACGGCGATGCCCCGGGGCCCGACCGGGAGCCGGGAGGCGACGGGGGTGAGCAGCCGGCCGCCGAGCCTCAGCGCGCGGGAGAGGTTGACCGTGATCGCTCGGGCGGCGAAGCGGGGGAGCAGCAGTGGGCCGAGCATCGTGGAGAAGGTGTCGCCCGGGACGCCGGCCACCGCGAACAGGCCGGAGACCCGCTCGGGGTGGGCGAGCGCGAGCTCGAACATCGTGTTGACGCCCATCGACCAGCCGACCAGCACCGCACGGTCGATGCCGAAGTGATCCATGACCGACAGCCCGTCCTCGACGAACTCCTCGATGCCGACCCGGTCGGGATCGGTGGGTCGGTCGGAGCCGCCGGTGCCCCGGTGGTTCCACGACACGACGCGGACGCCGCAGTCCGGGCTCAGCAGCGCCGGCCAGGCCCACGGGTTGGTGCCGAGGCCGTTGCAGAGCACCACGGTGGGGCCGTCGATGACGCCGTCCGGGTCGTTGGTCCAGGCCCGCAGCCGGGTCCCGTCGTCGGAGAGCACGTCGTGGAAGCCGACCGCGGTGGTGGTCGCGGTGCGCGTGGCGGGGGCGGGCATGCGCCCGATTGTGCCCCAGCGTCGAGCTGCGACGTGGGAGGAGTGGCTGAGCTCACCGGGTCCCCCAGGGAGGGGGGAGAGCCCGGTGAGCTCAGCCGTTCGCAGCCCTGCGGGCTGCCTCCTCCGCGAACGAGCCCTTGCCGAGAGCGGCGAGGAACTCCTCGACCTCGTCGAGCTCCGCACGCCGTTGTGCGAGTGCCGTGGAGGCGATCAGGGCGTTGCGTCGAGCCCGCTGCTGGGACTCGACGGGCCAGCTCAGCACGGCGCTCGCCAGGCGGTGGGCCGGCTGCGTGAGCGGCGACAGCGGCTGGGTCAGCAGTGCGGTGGTGAACATGAGCGGCTCCCGTGACGTGGTCGTGCCTCCACGCTAGGAGCCGTGCGCGTCACCGGCGTCAACGTCGTGTGACGTCTACGTGAACTCCGCCTGCCCCGGTCCGCATCAGTCCGGGACGGGCTCGGTGATGGCGTGGCCGCTGCGCGTCGCGCCGACGCTCGCGATCACCACGCAGGCCATCGCGACCCACTGCACGGGCTCGAGGAACTCCCCGAGCACCACGATGCCGGCGAGCGCGGCGGCGGCCGGCTCGAGGCTCATCAGGATGCTGAAGACCGCGGGGCTCAGGGACCGCAGGGCGACGAGCTCGCAGCTGTAGGGGATGACCGAGCTGAGCAGGCCGACCAGCGCGCCCAGCAGCACCACCCGCCCGTCCGCGAGGTCGGAGCCACCGGCGCCCAGGGCGAGCGGGGTGAGCAGCAGGGTGGCCACGACGCTGGCCACCGCCAGCCCGTCGAGGCCCGGCCACCGGCGTCCCGTCTGCGCGCTCAGCAGGATGTAGGTCGCCCAGGCGATGCCGGCGAGCAGCGCGAACAGCACGCCCGCGAGGGTGACGTCGCCGCGCTCCAGGCCCAGCAGGGCGACGCCCAGCGCCGCCAGGCCCACCCAGACCAGGTCCCGCGGGCGCCGGGAGCCGAGCACCGCCAGCGCGAGCGGGCCGACGAACTCGACGGTGACCGCGATGCCGAGGGGGATCCGGGCGAAGGACTGGTAGATCGCCCAGTTCATGACCCCGAGGCTGGCCCCGAACCCCGCGACGACCAGCCAGTCCCGGCCCGTACGCCGCAGCGCCGGGCGCGCGATCGCGACCAGCACGACCGCGCTGGTGACCAGCCGCAGCCACACGATCAGCGTGGGGGAGACCTCGTCGAAGAGGCTCTTCGCGACGCCCGCGCCGAACTGGACCGACAGGATCCCGACAAGCACCAGCCAGACCGGTGAAATCCGAGACGTCACCGGGTCAATGTAGGTGTCGGCGGCGCATGCTGTGATCAACGGGGTCAGGGGCGCGTCGCGAAGGGAGCAGTTGGATGGACACCGTGCTGTTGGTGGGCACCCGCAAGGGCCTGTGGATCGGAACCTCCGACGAGGCGCGCGAGGAGTGGCGGTTCACCGGTCCCCACTTCGACATGGAGGAGGTCTACTCCTGCCTGGTCGACACGCGGGGGGAGCGGCCACGGCTCCTCGTCGGCACCTCCAGTCCGTGGCTGGGTCCCCAGGTGCGTCGTTCCGACGACCTCGGCGCCTCCTGGGAGGAGACCCCGGGCGGCGCGATCCGCTTCCCCGAGGGCTCCGACGCCAAGGTCGAGCGGGTGTGGCAGCTCGTTCCCGGCGCCGAGCCCGGCGTCGTGTACGCCGGCACGGAGCCGGGCGCGGTCTGGCGCTCGACCGACGGCGGTGCGAGCTTCGCGCTCGAGCAGGCGCTCTGGGACCACCCGCACCGCCCGCAGTGGAACGCCGGCTTCGGCGGCCAGGCCTTCCACACCGTGCTCCCGCACCCGACCGACCCGGCCTCGGTCACGGCCGCGCTCTCGACCGGCGGCGTCTACCAGACCGCGGACGGCGGTGCCTCGTGGGAGCCGCGCAACCAGGGCATCCGGGCGGAGTTCCTGCCCGAGGGGCAGCAGTACCCCGAGTTCGGCCAGTGCGTGCACAAGGTGGCCCGGCACCCCTCCCGCCCCGAGCGGCTCTTCCTCCAGAACCACGGCGGTGTCTACCGCTCCGACGACCACGCCGCCTCGTGGCAGTCGATCGCGGACGGACTGCCGGCCGACTTCGGCTTCCCGGTCGTGGTCCACCCGCACGAGCCCGACACCGTCTACGTCTTCCCGATCAACGGCGGCGACGGGCGCTACCCACCGCAGGCGAAGGCGCGGGTCTGGCGCTCGCGGGATGCCGGGGAGTCGTGGGAGGAGCTCGGCAAGGGGCTGCCCGACGGGTTCTACGTCGCGGTCATGCGCGACGCCATGTGCGCCGACGGCCACGAGCAGGCGGGTCTCTACTTCGGCGCCCGCAACGGCGCGGTCTGGGGCTCGGCGGACGGCGGCGAGACCTGGCGCAACGTGGTCAGCGACCTGCCCGACGTGATGTGCGTGCGGGCCGCGGCGGTCTGACCCCGAACAGCAGACCCGCCCCGACGACGGCCGGGGCGGGTCTGGCGTGCTCGTGCGACGGCTCGGGTCAGTGCGAGCCCTCGAGCTCCTCGTCCTCGAGCGCGGCCTCGGCGCGCGTGTTCTCGATGTGGCGCTCCATCTCCCCGGTGGGGAGGCAGAACTTCATCGCCAGCGCGTAGATGGCGACCGAGAAGACGAGGATGAGCGGGACCGAGGACTGGAACGTCAGGAGGTTGAGGTTGCCGGCGGCCGGCTCGGGGTAGTTGCCGATCCAGGACAGCAGCACCAGCCCGCCCAGCCAGGGGAGCACCCAGCTCGCGCCGGCGGCGAAGTCGAGCTCGGGCACGTCGTTGCCGAGCACCTTGTAGATCGGTAGGAGCACGAAGCCGATCGCCACGGCGACGCCCAGCTTCCAGACGATGTCCCAGCCGGACCAGTACACGATCATGTTCGAGGCCCAGAAGGCGAGCACCGGGATCACGTGGCCGCCCGGGACCCGGAACGGCCGCTCGGCGTTCGGCAGCTGGCGGCGCAGCGCTCCCAGCACCAGCGGGCCCGAGGCGAACGAGAGCACCGTGGCGGAGGTGATGAAGCCGACCAGCTGCTGCCAGCTGGGGAACGGCAGGAACACGATCAGGCCGACGAAGAACGTCACGATCAGCGAGATCATCGGGACCCCGCGGTCGGTGGTGCGGGCCAGCGCCTGCGGCGCGTTGCGGTTCTTCGCCATCGCATAGGAGATGCGCGAGGTCGTGGTCGTGTAGATCAGGCCGGTGTCACCGGGGGAGACGATGGCGTCGGCGTACAGCAGGACCGCCAGCCAGCCGAGGCCGAGCGCGGTCGCGACCGCGGCGAGCGGCCCGAAGTCGCCGCTGAACGACAGTGCCGACCAGCTGCCGGACTTCTCCAGGTTGGCCGGGTCGAGGGCGCCGATGAAGGCGACCTGCAGGGCGATGTAGATCAGGCCGGTGATCAGCACTGAGCCGACGACCGCGATCGGGACGTTGCGACGCGGGTTGTCGGTCTCGCCCGCGAACTCGATGCCCTGGCGGAAGCCGAGGTAGGAGAACACGACGCCGGACGTCGCGATGGCGGTGAAGACGCCGTGCCAGCCCTGCGGCATGAAGCCGTGGCTGGTGAAGTTCTCGCCGTGCACCGCGCTCAGGAGGAACGCGGCGATCACGACGAGGATGATGAAGACCTTCCACCCGACCAGGGCGTTGTTGACCCGGGCGAACCAGCGGACGCCGAAGAAGTTCACGACGACGAAGAGGGCCATCAGGATCACGGCGCTCACGTAGCCCAGGCCGGTCAGCGTGTAGACGGTCTCGCCGGCGACCGTGTGGGCCGCGGTGAACGGGGCGTACTTCGTGGCGTACTGCAGCGCAGCCTCGACCTCGATGGGGGCCGTGGTCGCGACCGCCACCCACGTGATCCAGCCGGCGGAGTAGCTCGCGAACGAGCCGAAGGCCAGGTGGGGGAACCGGACGACGCCGCCGGACAGCGGGAACATCGTCCCGAGCTCGGCGTAGACGAGGGCGATCAGCAGGATCATCACGCCACCGAGCGCCCAGGAGATGATGGCCGCCGGCCCGGCCGCCACGGCCGCGTTCAGCGCGCCGAACAGCCATCCGGAGCCGATGATGGAGCCGACGCTGGCGAACAGCAGGCCGACCACTCCGACATGACGTTTGAGATCGGTCCGTTCCGCCGATCTGGGCTGGGTGTCCGTGGACATGTGCACCATCTCTTTTCCACCGAGGGTCGGGCTGGGTCCGGCGATTCGGCCGAACACTTTCCGATACCCGACGTGTGACGTGGCAAACCCGAGGCGGACGCAGCAGGATGTCGGCATGAGCCACTTCGAGGTCGTCCGCTCGACGCAGGTCCAGGCCGAGCCGGCGCGGGTGCACGCACTGGTGGTCGATTTCCACGCGTGGACCGCCTGGTCGCCCTGGGAGGGGCTGGACCCCGACCTGCGGCGCACCTACTCCGGGCCGGACTCGGGGGTGGGGGCCTACTACGCGTGGGCCGGCAACCGCAAGGCCGGTGAGGGCAGCATGGAGATCACGTCGTCGACGTCCGAGGCGATCGGGATCAAGCTGGCCTTCCTCAAGCCGTGGGCGGCCACGAACGACGTCACGTTCACCTTCGTGCCCACCGGGTCCGGGACCGAGGTCACCTGGCGGATGGACGGCGAGCACCGCGGCTTCGGCAGGGTGCTGGCGAAGGTCGTGCCGATGGACAGGCTGGTCGGCAGGGACTTCGAGAAGGGGCTCGCCCGGCTCAGGGCGGTCGCCGAGGCCGGCTGACCCCCGGTCAGGCCAGGGCGGAGAGCAGCAGCTCGACGGTACCGCCGTCGACCGGGTCGTCGAGGAACTCCGAGACCCAGGCCTCGTTGTCCGCGCGCCCCTCCTCGTCGACCGACGCGAGCCAGCGCTCGCACCCGGTCTGGAGGATGTGGTGGGTCTGGGCCACCAGCATGGTGAGGTCGGCGGGTCCGGTGATCCGGGCGGTTCCGCCCGCGTCGGCGTACGCGTCACGCACGGCCCGCATCCGGGCCGGCTCGCCGCAGCCGAACTCGTAGGTCACCATCGCGAGCTCGTGGGCGGGGCCGGCCGGGCCGCTGTTCTCCCAGTCGAGGACGACCAGGCCACCGTCGTGGCGTCGCAGCAGGTTGTCGGCCCAGAGGTCGCGGTGGCAGAGCTGGACGTCGTCCGGCGGGGCGAGCACGCGGGCCGCCTCGCCCATCGCCGGCAGCAGTGTGGCCAGCCGACCGGCGAACGGCGCGCCGGCGGACTCCAGCCGGGTGACCAGGACGTCCCAGACCGCGTGGTCGACGGCGTCGACGTACCACCCGTCGACGGGCTCGCGGGTCGGCACCCGCACGGCGTGCACGGCCGCCAGCAGCCGGCCGACCGCGACGGGGTCCAGCCGCTGCTCACGTGGCTGCACGTCGACCCAGCTGTAGGCGCGGACCGGCCCCTCCACGTCGACGAGTGCCGAGCCGTCGGGGGCGCGGACCACCGCGGGCATCGGCACACCGTGCGCCCGCACGGTGTCCTGGTACGCCGCGTCCCGCGCCACCTCGGCGGCCGAGACCGGGTGCGGGGTGTCCTTGACCGCCCAGGTCCCGCGGTCGGTCTCCAGCCGCCACACGCGTCCCAGCCGGCCGGCGGCCACCGGCCCCGTCAGGGTGGCGTGCCCGCCGAGCGCGAAGGCCCCGGCCACCCGAGCGCCGAGGTGCGGCTCCAGCATGACGGCACTGTAGGCACGGCCGGGACGGTCGCGAGGGGTTTCCGGCCGCACCCGTGCACCTTCTCGGCGTACGAGCCTGGGCCCGGCGGTGCCCTCGACCCGGACTAGGCTCCACGCCATGACCGACGAGCGCGCCCAGGACGGACAGATCGACATCAAGCCCCGCTCCCGCGACGTCACCGACGGCCTCGAGAAGGCGGCCGCCCGCGGCATGCTGCGCGCGGTCGGCATGGGGGACGAGGACTTCGCCAAGCCCCAGATCGGTGTCGCGTCGAGCTGGAACGAGATCACCCCCTGCAACCTGTCGCTCGACCGGCTCGCCAAGGCGGTGAAGAACGGCGTGCACGCGGCCGGCGGCTACCCGCTCGAGTTCGGCACGATCTCGGTCTCCGACGGCATCTCCATGGGTCACGAGGGCATGCACTTCTCGCTGGTGTCGCGCGAGGTCATCGCGGACTCGGTCGAGACCGTGATGATGGCCGAGCGGCTCGACGGCTCGGTCCTGCTGGCCGGCTGCGACAAGTCGCTGCCGGGCATGCTGATGGCGGCCGCGCGGCTCGACCTGGCCAGCGTGTTCCTCTACGCCGGGTCGATCATGCCGGGGCAGGTCGACGGCCGGGACGTCACGATCATCGACGCCTTCGAGGCGGTCGGTGCCTGCCTGGCCGGCAAGATCAGCCGCGAGGAGGTCGACCGCATCGAGCGCGCGATCTGCCCGGGTGAGGGCGCCTGCGGTGGCATGTACACCGCCAACACCATGGCCGCGGTGGGGGAGGCGCTCGGCATGTCGCTGCCCGGATCGGCCGCGCCGCCGGCCGTGGACCGGCGGCGGGACGGCTTCGCGCACCGCTCCGGGGAGGCGGTTGTGGAGATGCTGCGGCGCGGCATCACCGCCCGCCAGATCATGACGAAGGAGGCGTTCGAGAACGCCATCACCGTCGTCATGGCGCTCGGCGGCTCCACCAACGCGGTCCTGCACCTGCTCGCGATCGCCCGCGAGGCCGAGGTCGACCTGACCCTCGACGACTTCAACCGGATCGGCGACAAGGTCCCGCACCTCGGCGACCTCAAGCCCTTCGGGAAGTACGTCATGAACGACGTCGACAAGGTCGGCGGCATCCCCATGGTGATGAAGGCGCTGCTCGACGCCGGCCTGATGCACGGCGACTGCCTGACCGTCACCGGGCGCACGATGCGCGAGAACCTCGAGGCGCTGGCCCCGCCGGCCGTCGACGACGACGTCATCCGCAGGCTCGACCGGCCGATCCACAGGACCGGAGGCCTGACCATCCTCAAGGGCACACTGGCGCCCGAGGGTGCGGTGGTGAAGTCCGCCGGGTTCGACGAGTCGGTCTTCACCGGCACGGCCCGGGTGTTCGACGGCGAGCGGGCCGCCATGGACGCCCTGGCCGCCGGCCGGATCACCGCCGGAGACGTCGTGGTGATCCGCTACGAGGGTCCCAAGGGCGGTCCCGGCATGCGCGAGATGCTGGCGATCACCGGCGCCATCAAGGGCGCCGGTCTCGGCAAGGACGTGCTGCTGCTCACCGACGGCCGGTTCTCCGGTGGCACGACCGGCCTGTGCGTCGGCCACGTCGCCCCCGAGGCCGTCGACGCCGGCCCGATCGCCTTCGTCCGCGACGGTGACCGGATCACGCTCGACGTCGCCAACCGCCGGCTCGACGTCGAGATCGACGGCGACGACGAGTGGGGGGCGCGCAAGCAGGGCTGGGAGCCGCACCCGCCGAAGTACACCCGCGGGGTGCTCGGCAAGTACGCCAAGGTCGTGCAGTCCGCCGCCCACGGCGCGGTCACCAGCTGACCTCCCGGCTGCTCGCGGTCGGCCCCCACGCCGGCGCCCACCGGGTGGCCCTGCGGGCCGGCGTCAGCGTCCTCGTCCCGCTGCTGGCCCTGTGGGCCGTCGGCCGGCAGGAGTGGTCGATCTACGCGGCGTTCGGCGCGTTCACCTCGCTCTACGGGCGCAACCACCTGCAGCTGTCGCGGACCCGTATGCAGGCCACGCTGGCGGTGCTGCTCACCGCGGCGACCGCGGCCGGTGTCGTCGTGGGCCTCTCGCCGCACCGAGCCTGGCTGGCGGTGCCCGCAACGGCACTGGTGGCGGCCGGCGGGTCCCTCGTCTCCGACGCCCAGGACTGGCACCCGCCCGGGCCGCTGTTCCTGGTGTTCGCGTTCGCGGCGTGCGCCTCGCTCCCGAGCGCTCCCGTCGACGTGCTCGCGGCGGTGGCCGTCGCGGGCTCCTCCGCGGCCTTCTCCGTGCTCGTCGGCGCGGCGGGGGGCTGGTGGCGCCGGGCCCGCACCGAGCCTGCCGCGCCACGCCCCGCCGTACGACGCAGCGGGTACGCCGAGGTCGCGCGCCGGCACGCGCTGCGCAACGCTCTCGCGGTGCTGCTCGCCGGGACGATCGCGACGGCGGCCGGGATCGGGCACCCGTACTGGGCGATGGTCTCCGCGGTCGTGCCGCTGGCGGCTCGCGACCTCGGCCACCAGGCCTCCCGCGGCCTGCACCGCGTCGTCGGCACCGGGCTGGGGCTCGCCGTCGCGGCAGTGCTGTTCGCGCTCGACCCCCGCGGGCTGGTGCTCATCGGCGTGATCGTGCTGCTCCAGGTCGCCGCGGAGCTGCTCGTCGGCCGCAACTACGCGCTGGCGCTGGTGGCGGTCACCCCGCTGGCGCTGCTGATGGTGCACGTCGTCGCGCCGACCCCTGCCGGCACCCTGCTCTGGGACCGCGGCGTCGAGACGGTCATCGGCGTCGTGATCGGGCTCGGCGTCGGCTGGCTGACGCGTCGGCCGGCCCGGGAGGCACCGGGTCCGGTAGACATGGCGCGTGACTGATCCCATGGCCGAGCAGCTCGACCGCGACGACCCGCTGGCGTCGTACCGTGACCACTTCGTCGGTGCGGAGGCGCCGCTGGTCTACTTCGACGGCAACTCGCTGGGCCGTCCGCTGCGGGTGACCGGGCCGCGGCTGGCCCGCTTCGTGGAGGAGGAGTGGGGCGGCCGGCTGATCCGCGGGTGGGACGAGCGGTGGTTCGAGCTGCCCCTCGCGATCGGGGACGAGCTCGGGCGGACCTGCCTCGGTGCGGGTCCCGGCCAGACCACGATCGGCGACTCCACGACCGTGCTGCTCTACAAGGCCATGCGCGCGGCCCTCGCGGCACGGCCGGGACGCACCGAGGTCGTCGTGGACCGCGACAACTTCCCGACCGACCGCTTCCTGGCCCAGGGCCTCGAGCGCGAGTGCGGTGTCCGGCTGCGCTGGATCGACGCGGACCCGACCGCCGGCGTGACCGCCGAGCAGCTCGCGGGGGCCGTCGGAGCGCAGACGGCGCTGGTGCTGCTCAGCCACGTGGCCTACCGCTCGGCCTGGCTCGCCGACCTGCCCGAGCTGACCCGCATCGCCCACGACGCCGGCGCGCTCGTGCTGTGGGACCTCAGCCACTCGGTCGGATCGGTGCCGCTGCAGCTCGACACGGCCGAGGTGGACCTCGCCGTGGGCTGCACCTACAAGTACCTCAACGGCGGACCCGGCTCGCCGGCCTTCGTCTACGTCGCCGAGCGCCACCTCGCCGACCTCACCCAGCCGATCCAGGGCTGGATGGGTGCCGCCGACCCGTTCCTGATGGGCCCCGAGTACGCACCCGCGGACGGGATCAGGCGCTTCCTGTCCGGGACGCCGCCGATCCTGGGGATGCTCGCCGTGCAGGACATGCTGGCGCTCGTCGACGAGGTGGGGATGCCCGCGGTCCGGGACAAGTCGGTGGCCCTGACCGAGTACGCCGTCGCGGTGGCCGACGAGCTGCTCGCGCCGGCCGGCGTCACGCTCGCCTCGCCCCGGGACCCGAAGCGACGCGGTGGCCACGTGACGCTGAACCACCCGCGGATGCGCGAGGTGACCGCGACGCTGTGGCAGCGCGACGTGATCCCGGACTACCGGGACCCGGACGGGCTCAGGATCGGGCTCTCGCCGCTCTCGACCTCCTTCGAGGAGGTACGCCGCGGGCTCGAGGCCGTCCGCGAGGTGCTGGTGGCCGAGGTGGGCTGAGCCCGCCGGGCGAGCAGGTTGCTGGCGACCAGCGCGGCCAGGGTGACCGCGACGCCGAGCAGCTCCCCGGGGTGGGGTGAGTCGCCGCGCAGCGCCTGGAGCGCGAACGTCGTCACGGGCACCAGGTTGATGAACAGGACGCCGTCCTGGGCGCCGAGCGCGCGCATGGCGTGGTTCCAGCAGAGCACGGCCACGACCCCGGCCGCGAGCGTGATGTAGGCGAGCTGCCACCCCACGGCCGCCACGTCGACGGGGGCCGGCGCGTGCAGCACGCCGACGGCGCTGAGGGCGACCGCGATCGCGATGATCACCACGCTGCCGGCGCTGGCGCTCAGCGCGGTGTAGCGCAGCGGCGACCAGCCGGGCACCGTCGCCGCCCCCGTCGTGTAGACGACCCACGAGGTGGCACCGAGGAGCACCAGGAGCTCGCCCCACCCGACGCCGCCGTGCAGCACCCGCCCGACGTGCCCGTCGCCGAGCACGAGCGCCACGCCGAGGAGGGCGACGGCGCTGGTCCACCAGGTGGCCGGCCGAGGTACGACGCCGGTACGGGCCCACAGCACGAACGCCGTGATGAGCGGCATCGTCGAGACGATCAGGGACGCCGCCTGCGGGGTCGTCATCGTGAGACCGACGAAGGCGAGCAGGTTGAAGCCGGCGAAGCCGATGGTGCCGAGCACCGCCACGCGGGGGAGCTGCGCGTCGCGGGCGAACGCCGTACGCCCCTCCACGGCGGCGAGCAGGACGAGCAGGACGAGACCGGCCGAGCCGTACCGGATGGCCGTCTGCCAGACGGGGTCGACCTGGTCGAAGGCCGAGGCGGCGACGACGAACTGACCACCCCAGGTCAGGGTCGTGACGACCGCGGCAACGGCGCCGAGGGAGCGGGGGTTGGGCATCTGAGGACCTTCCGGACGGGTGGATCTGACCCGCCCAGCGTGCGACCGGCCGGGGCCAGTCGACAGTGGCCCGCAGGACAGGGTTCGCCAGATTCGGGCCATCGATGCGCGTGTGGCCCGAACCGAGCGACAGATGGCCCGCGGGCCGTGGTGACGGCGACGTCCGGTCCCTAGGCTGGGGCCGACGAAAGGAGGCCCGATGGCCAGGATCGCCGTGGTCGCCATGGACCGGACCCCGCTGTTCCACCTGTCCGTGCCCTGCGAGGTGCTCGGCGCCGACCGCAGCGACATGGGGTTGCCGCGCCACGAGGTGCTGGTGGCGCGGGCCGAGCGTGGCCCGCTGCAGACCAGCAGCGGGGTCACGCTGCAGACGCCGTACGGCCTCGAGGTCCTCGAGGACGCCGAGATCGTCATCGTCCCGTGGTGGGGGCGGCTCGCCGGCGAGGCCCCGCCCGCCCGGCTGCTGGCCGCGCTGCGCCGCGCGCACGCCCGCGGGGCGAGGATCGCCGGGCTGTGCGGGGGAGCGTTCGTCCTCGCCGAGGCGGGGCTGCTCGACGGGCGCCGGGCCACGACCCACTGGCGGTACGCCGACGAGCTGGCCACGAGGTACCCGCTCGTGCGGGTGGAGCCGAAGGTGCTCTACGTCGACGAGGGGGACGTGCTCACCTCGGCCGGCACCGCCGCGGCGATCGACCTGTGCCTGCACCTGCTGCGCAGCCTGAGCGGTGCCGAGGTGGCCAACGCGGTCGCCCGGCGGATGGTGGTGCCGCCGCACCGGTCGGGTGGCCAGGCGCAGTACGTCGACGTACCCGTCCCCGCCGTGCGCGACGACGACGGGCTGGCCGTCGCCATGCGCTGGGCGCTCGAGCACCTCGACGAGCCCCTCGGGGTCGAGGACCTCGCCGACCGGGCCGTGATGAGCCGGCGCACCTTCACCCGCCAGTTCCGCCAGCGAACCGGCACCAGTGCCCACCAGTGGCTGCTGCAGCAGCGCACGCTGCTGGCCCAGCGGCTGCTGGAGACCACCGACCTGCCGGTCGAGGTCGTCGCGCACCGCAGCGGCTTCGGGTCGGCGGTCACGCTGCGCAGCCACTTCCAGCGCTCGCTGGGAACCTCGCCGCGGGACTACCGTGCGACGTTCTCGCGCGACGCCCACCCCGAGCTCGAGCGCATCACGGCGGGGTAGCGACACTCAGCCGTGCACGTGGTCCCGCCAGTCCGCGGGGACCCGGCCGCGCGGACCCGGCGCCGGCTGGTCCTCGGGGTGCGACGTCGGTGGCGCCAGCGCGACGCCGACGACCCCCTTCTCCCGGGCGTAGTCCCAGAACCAGTCCTCGCCCGGCTCGAAGCTGGTGACGACCGCGTGCCCGGTCGCGCGGTAGTGGGCGGTGGCGTGCTGCGCCGGCGAGCTGTCGCAGCAGCCGACGTGGCCGCACCGCGCGCAGCGCCGGAGATGGACCCACCAGCCGCCGCCGGCGTCGCACTCCACGCATCCGGTCCCGGAGGGCGGCACGGTCGGGTCGATGTCGTCGTGGCTCACCCTCACGAGCGTAGGGGCATGTCGGTGGCCTGTGTCACAGTGTCGCCATGGACCAGCGGATCAGCTTCGTGACCCTGGCTGTGCGCGACCTCGACGCGACCCGCGCCTTCTACGTCGAGGGCCTCGGGTGGACGCCGGCGCTCGACGTCCCGGGGGAGGTGCTGATGATCAAGGTGGGGGAGCACGTCGTGCTCTCGTTGTGGAGCGAGAGCGGCTTCGAGGCCGAGGTCGGCCCGATCCGCCGGGGCGAGGGGCTCGTGCCGATCACCCTGTCCCACAACGTGCGCACCGAGGAGGAGGCCGACGCCGTCCTCGAGACCGCCCGCGCGGCCGGGGCCGACCCCGTCACCGCGGCGGTCCGGCGCGACTGGGGCGGCTACACCGGCTACTTCGGCGACCCCGACGGCTTCCGCTGGGAGATCGCCGTCAACCCAGGCCCGATCGGACAGGAGGTGCTGCCGTGAGCGACGACAGGACGATCCGCAGGTACGCCGAGGTCAAGGAGGCCGGCCTCGACGACTGGCGCTGGCTGGTCGGCGGGCTGCACGCCCGGTTCGCGACCGGCGACTTCGCGACCGGCATCGCCCTCGCCGACGCCATCGCGGCGGCGGCCGAGGAGGCCGACCACCATCCCGACCTCGACCTGCGCTACCCGTTCCTCGCCGTGAAGCTGGTCAGCCACGACGTGGGCGGTGTGACCGACCGCGACCTGCGGCTCGCCCGCCGGATCAGCGAGCTCGCGGCGGCGCAGGGCGTGCCGGCAGCGCCCGACAGGATCTCCACCCTCGAGCTCGGCCTCGACACGGCCGACCGCGACGCGGTGCTCCCGTTCTGGCGTGCGCTGCTCGGCTTCGACGACAGCCGGTCCTTCCCCGGTCGCGAGATCCTCGACCGCGACGGCCGGCTGCCGACGGTCTGGACCCAGGAGACCGACGCCCACGACACCCCCCGGCAGCGGTGGCACCTCGACGTCATCGTGCCGATCGAGCAGGCGCAGGCGCGCATCGACGCGGCGCTCGCGGCCGGCGGCACGATGGTCTCTGACGAGGAGGCGCCGGCGTTCTGGGTGCTCGCCGACGCGGAGGGCAACCGGGCCTGCGTGTGCACGCCGGAGGGACGCGGCTGAGGGTCCACCTCAGCCGCCTGAGCGTCTCGGAACCCGGGACCGGCGTACCAGATAGTGGGACGCCTGACAGACTCGGATGACGGACACGAGGCCCGACGGCTACCGTGCTCGCATGCGCCAGCAGATTCTTGTACGCACGCGACGCGTGAGCTGAGTCCACCGACCACAGCACGCGCGTCGACCCCTCGTTGCCCAACGGCCGAGGGGTTTTTTGTTGGCCGGGGCCCGGACGGGCGAGATCGCAGACAGTGAGGACGAGGAAGCACCAGATGAGCGAGCAGATCACGGGCGCGCAGAGCCTGATCAAGTCGCTGGAGGCGGCCGGTGCCGAGAACATCTTCGGCATCCCGGGCGGCGCGATCCTCCCGGCGTACGACCCCCTGATGGACTCCCGGGCGATCCGCCACATCCTCGTGCGCCACGAGCAGGGGGCCGGCCACGCCGCCCAGGGGTACGCCGCCGCCACCGGCAAGGTGGGCGTCTGCATGGCCACCTCCGGCCCGGGCGCGACCAACCTGGTGACGCCGCTGGCCGACGCGCACATGGACTCGGTCCCGATGGTGGCGGTCACCGGCCAGGTCGGCGCGTCGATGATCGGCACCGACGCGTTCCAGGAGGCCGACATCCGGGGCATCACGATGCCCATCACCAAGCACAACTTCCTGGTGACCGACCCCGCCGAGATCCCCCGGACGGTGGCCGAGGCGTTCTACCTCGCCTCGACCGGGCGGCCCGGCCCGGTGCTCGTGGACGTGGCGAAGTCGGCCCTCCAGGCCGCCACGTCGTTCCGCTGGCCGACCGAGCTGAACCTGCCCGGCTACCGTCCCGTCACGCGGCCGCACTCCAAGCAGATCCGCGAGGCGGCCAAGCTGATCCTCGAGGCCAGGCGGCCGGTGCTCTACGTGGGCGGCGGCACGATCAGGGCCGGGGCGTCGCGCGAGCTGAAGGTGCTCGCGGAGTTCACCGGCATGCCCGTGGTCACCACGCTGATGGCGCGGGGCGCGTTCCCCGACAGCCACCCCCAGCACCTCGGCATGCCCGGGATGCACGGCACCGTCGCGGCGGTGGCCGGCCTCCAGCGCAGCGACCTGATCATCAGCCTCGGGGCGCGCTTCGACGACCGGGTCACCGGCAACCTCGACTCGTTCGCCCCCGGTGCCAAGGTCGTCCATGCCGACATCGACCCCGCCGAGATCGGCAAGAACCGCATCGCCGACGTCCCGATCGTCGGCGACTGCCGCGAGGTGATCAGCGACCTGCTGGTGGCGCTCAAGGCCGAGGCCGACGCCGGGCACACCGGCGACTACGAGGCCTGGGTCGAGTTCCTGGCCGGGATCAAGCAGCGCTACCCGCTGGGGTACGACGAGCCCGCCGACGGCAGCCTCGCGCCGCAGTACGTCATCGAGCGGCTGGGCAGGATCGCCGGCCCGGACGCGATCTACACCTCCGGCGTCGGCCAGCACCAGATGTGGGCCGCGCACTTCATCGGCTACGAGAAGCCGAACACCTGGCTCAACTCCGGCGGTCTCGGCACCATGGGCTACTCCGTGCCCGCCGCCATGGGTGCGAAGGTCGGCTGCCCGGACACCACGGTGTGGGCGATCGACGGCGACGGCTGTTTCCAGATGACCAACCAGGAGCTGGCCACCTGTGCGATCAACGACATCCCGATCAAGGTCGCGGTGATCAACAACGAGTCGCTCGGCATGGTGCGTCAGTGGCAGACGCTCTTCTACAACGAGCGCTACTCCAACACCGACCTGCACTCCAAGCGGATCCCCGACTTCGTGAAGCTCGCCGAGGCCTACGGCTGCGTGGGGCTCTCGTGCGACAGCCCGGCCGACGTCGACGCGACCATCGCCAAGGCGATGGAGATCGACGACGTCCCCGTCGTCGTGGACTTCCGGGTCCACCGCGACGCGATGGTGTGGCCGATGGTGGCCGCCGGCACCAGCAACGACGACATCAAGTACGCCCGCGACATGGCGCCGAAGTTCGACGACGTCGAGGACGACTGGGAGGTCCGGAACCCGTGAGTGAGCGACGCAGCAACGGAGGACGTCGATGAGCAAGCACACCCTGAGCGTCCTGGTCGAGAACAAGCCGGGCGTCCTGGCCCGGATCGCGGGCCTGTTCAGCCGCCGCGGCTTCAACATCGACTCGCTGGCCGTGGGCCCGACCGAGCACGACGAGGTCTCCCGGATGACCATCGTGGTCAACGTCGAGGAGTCCCCGCTCGAGCAGGTGACCAAGCAGCTGAACAAGCTGGTCGAGGTGATCAAGATCGTCGAGCTCGACGGGACCGCCTCGGTCAACCGCGAGCTGCTCCTGGTCAAGGTCCGGGCCGACGCGGACACCCGCGGCCAGGTCCTCGACGCCGTCGGCCTGTTCAAGGCCCGGGTCGTCGACGTCGCGACCGACGCGATCACGATCGAGGTGACCGGCAACGGCGACAAGCTCGCGTCGTTCCTGAAGGTCGTGGAGCCCTTCGGCATCCGCGAGCTCGTCCAGTCCGGCATGGTCGCCATCGGCCGCGGCTCCCGGTCCATCAGCGAGCGGACGCTGCGCCCCGTCCCGATCCCCGCGCCGCCGGCGGCCACCGGCTGACCACCAGCACCACCCGACGTACACAGAAGACAACCCAGAAGGAGAGCCCCAGTGGCTGAGATGTTCTACGACGACGACGCCGACCTCGCCCTGATCCAGGGCAAGAACGTGGCCGTCATCGGCTACGGCAGCCAGGGCCACGCCCACGCCCTGTCGCTGCGCGACTCGGGCGTCGACGTCCGGGTCGGCCTGCAGCCGGGGTCGAAGAGCCGGGCGAAGGCGGAGGCCGAGGGCCTGCGCGTGCTCACGCCGGCGGAGGCGGCCGAGGAGGCCGACGTCATCGTGATCCTGGCGCCCGACCAGCACCAGCGGAAGCTGTACGCCGAGGAGATCGCCCCGCAGCTCGCCGAGGGCGACACCCTGGTGTTCGGCCACGGGTTCAACATCCGCTTCGGCTACATCACCCCGCCCGAGGGCGTGGACGTCTTCATGGTCGCGCCGAAGGGCCCCGGCCACCTGGTCCGGCGCGAGTACGTCGACGGGCGCGGCGTGCCGGTGCTGGTCGCGGTCGAGAAGGACGCCTCGGGCCGGGCCTGGGACCTCGCGCTGTCCTACGCCAAGGCGATCGGCGGCCTGCGCGCGGGCGGCATCAAGACCACCTTCACCGAGGAGACCGAGACCGACCTGTTCGGCGAGCAGGCCGTGCTGTGCGGTGGCGCCAGCCAGCTGGTGATGTACGGCTTCGAGGTGCTCACCGAGGCCGGCTACCAGCCCGAGGTCGCCTACTTCGAGTGCCTGCACGAGCTCAAGCTGATCGTCGACCTGATGTACGAGGGCGGCATCGCCAAGCAGCGCTGGTCGGTCTCCGACACCGCGGAGTACGGCGACTACGTCTCCGGCCCCCGGGTCATCGACGAGCACGTCAAGGAGAACATGAAGGGTGTCCTCGAGGACATCAAGAACGGCTCCTTCGCCAAGCGCTTCATCGACGACCAGGAGGCGGGCTCGCCGGAGTTCAAGAAGTTCCGCGAGCAGGCCGAGCAGCACCCGATCGAGAAGACCGGTCGCGAGCTGCGCAAGCTGATGTCGTGGGTGAAGAGCCACGACTCCGACTACGTCGAGGGCACCTCCGCCCGCTGACGACGGATAGTCCGGCACGTTCTTGACGGATAGTCCGGCACGTTCCTGCATGTCAGGAACGTGCCGGACTATCGCATTTCAGGAACAAGACCGGGATGGTTGAACGTTCCACCACGTATGCGCATCGAGATCTGGAGTGACGTCGTCTGTCCGTGGTGCTACGTCGGCAAGCGCCGGCTGGAGGGTGCTCTGGCCCGGCTCGCGGAGTCGGACCCGGCTGCGGCCGACCGGGTCGAGGTGGTCTACCGCTCGTTCGAGCTCGACCCCTCGGCGCCGCACCACGGCCACGAGCTGACGACCGGCGTGCTGGCCCGCAAGTCCGGCCGCAGCGAGGCCGAGATGCGGCAGATGCAGCAGCAGCTTATCGACCTCGCCGCCGAGGAGGGCCTGGCGTTCCGGCTCTTCGACAACGTGCACACCAACACCGTGGACGCGCACCGTCTGCTGCACCTGGCACTCGAGACCGCCGGTCCCGCCCTCCAGGTGCAGCTGAAGGAGGCGCTGCTCGCGGCGTACTTCCTCGACGCCCGCGACGTGGGTGACCACGAGGTCCTTGCCGCCGTCGCCACCGGCGTCGGCCTCGACGAGGTCCGGGTCAAGGAGGTCCTGACCACCGACGAGTACGCCGAGGCCGTCGCGGCGGACGTCGCCCGGGCCCGGGCCTACGGCGCCACCGGCGTGCCGTTCTTCGTCATCGACGAGAAGTACGGCGTCTCCGGGGCCCAGCCGGGTGAGGTGTTCGACCACGTCCTCGAGCGCGCCTGGGCCGAGTCGCGGCCCGGCCTCGACCTGGTCGGCGGTGGGGACGCCTGTGGCCCGGACGGCTGCGCCGTCTGACCCTGTCGGGTCGGCGCCGGCTCCGCGCTGAGTGAGGAGCTTGCGCCGACTCGACCTCTCTCTGCGGCGAGCTTGCGCCGACTCGACCTCTTTTCGCGGCGAGCTTGCGCCGACTCGGCCTCTTGCTGCGGCGAGCTTGCGCCGACTCGACCTCTTTTCACGGCGAGCTTGCGCCGACTCGGCCTCTTGCTGCGGCGAGCTTGCGCCGACTCGGCCTCTTTCTGCGGCGAGCTTGCGCCGACTCGGCCTCTTTCTGCGGCGAGCTTGCGCCGACTCGACCTCTTGCTGCGGCGAGCTTGCGCCGACTCGACGGGGGAGTGTGACCCAGTTCGCGCGGACCGGGGGCCGGACGCGGGTTCCGCGGACCGGGGCGGCGGCTGTAAGGTTAGGCGTACCTAAGTAAGCCCAGCCTCACCTGCAAAGGAAAGCGCCGTGCTCGCCAACTACCTGATCGGCCTTCGCGAGGGCCTCGAGGCCGCGCTCGTCGTGAGCATCCTCGTCGCCTACCTCGTGAAGACGGACCGCCGTCACCTGCTGCCCCGCATCTGGGCCGGCGTGGGGCTCGCGGTCGCGGTCAGCCTCGCGTTCGGCGCGCTCCTCACCTGGGGTCCGCGCGGCCTCACGTTCGAGGCGCAGGAGGCCATCGGCGGCACGCTCTCGATCGTCGCCGTCGGCTTCGTGACCTGGATGATCTTCTGGATGGCCCGGGCGGCCCGCGCCATGGGCGGGGAGCTGCGCGGCCAGATCGACAGGGCCGCCGACGGGACCCGCTGGTCTCTGGCGCTCGTCGCCGTCCTCGCCGTCGGGCGCGAGGGCCTGGAGACCGCGCTCTTCCTGTGGGCGGCCACCCAGGCCGGCACCCGCGAGGCCGCCGGTGCCGCGACCGCCACCTGGCAGCCGCTGCTCGGTGCCGCGCTCGGGCTGGCCACCGCCGTCGTGCTGGGCTACCTCATCTACCGCGGCGCGATCTCGATCAACCTCAGCCGCTTCTTCACCTGGACCGGCGCGTTCCTGATCCTGGTCGCCGCCGGCGTGCTGTCCTACGGCATCCACGACCTGCAGGAGGCCGGCATCCTGCCGGGCCTGAACACCATCGCGTTCGACGTGTCCGGCACCATCGACCCCGGCACGTGGTACGCCACGCTCCTCAAGGGCGTCTTCAACTTCTCGCCGGTCACCACGGTGCTCGAGGCGGTCGCCTGGCTGCTCTACGCGGTGCCGACGATGACCCTGTTCTTCCTCGGCGTACGCCGCCGCTCGGCGCAGCCGCAGCCCGCGAAGCAGCCGCAGCCCGCCCCGGTCGCCCACTGACCGTCCCCGCCCTGACCGCACGCACCTGAAGGACCCTCACCCCGATGCGTCTTCCCCTGCTCACGGCCGCCCTCCTGGCGGTCCCCGCCCTGGCCGCCTGCACCCAGAACGGCTCCACCGACACCGCGAGCGACGACGACCGCACGATCACGGTCAGCTCCACCGACGACGCCTGCGACCTCTCGGTCGACGAGGCCCCGTCGGGCAAGCTGACGTTCGACGTCACCAACGACGGCTCGAAGGTCACCGAGTTCTACCTGTACGACGAGGACGGCGAGCGCATCGTCGGCGAGGTGGAGAACATCGGGCCGAACCTCACCCGTCAGCTGGTCGTCAACGCCGCCGCGGGCACCTACGTGACGGCGTGCAAGCCCGGCATGAAGGGCGACGGCATCCGGGCCGACTTCACCGTCACCGACTCGGGGGAGAAGGTCGACACCTCCGCCGACGAGCAGGCCATGGTCGACAAGGCGCAGGAGGAGTACGGCGAGTTCGTCCAGGACGAGTCCGACCAGCTGCTCGCCGGCACGGCGAAGTTCGTCGCGGCGTACAAGTCGGGGGACGACCGGACCGCGAAGGCGCTCTACCCGGAGGTCCGCACCCACTGGGAGCGGATCGAGACGGTGGCCGAGTCCTTCGGTGACCTCGACCCGAAGATGGACGCCCGCGAGGCCGACCTCGAGCCCGGCCAGAAGTGGACCGGCTGGCACCGCATCGAGAAGGACCTCTGGCCGGCCCGTGCCGAGAAGTACGAGTCGCTGACCATGAAGCAGCGCGCCGTCTTCGCCGACGACCTCCTGGCCAACACCAAGACCCTCGACGGCCGCATCGGTGAGCTGGAGTTCACCGTCGACCAGATCGCCAACGGCTCCCGCGGGCTGATGGAGGAGGTCGCGACCGGCAAGGTGACCGGCGAGGAGGAGTACTGGTCGCGCACCGACCTGTGGGACTTCCAGGCCAACGTCGACGGCGCCAAGAAGGCGTTCGAGGTCCTCGAGCCCGTCCTCGAGCGCAACGACCCCGAGCTCGAGGAGACCCTCGACGAGCGCTTCGACGCGCTCCAGGAGCTGCTCGACGCGCAGCGCGAGGGCGACGGCTTCCGGACCTACGACTACCTCTCGCCGGAGGAGGTCAAGCAGCTCGCCGACGCGGTCAACGCCCTCGCAGAGCCGCTGTCCCACCTGACCGCGGCGGTCATCGGCTGACCATGTCCGGACCGCTGAACGTCTCCCGCCGCGGCCTGGTCGGGGGCGGCGCCGCCGCCGTCGGCGTGGCCGGCGCGTTCGTCGCCGGCCGGGCTACCGCCGACGACAGCGTCGGCACGCCGGGCCGTGCCGGCGCGGCGTACGCCTTCCGTGGCGAGCACCAGGCCGGCATCGTCACCCCCGCGCAGGACCGCCTCCACTTCGCCGCGTTCGACGTCACCACGAGGTCCCGGGCCCAGCTCATCGCGCTGCTCGAGTCCTGGACCGAGGCGGCGGACCGGATGACCCGGGGGCTGCCCGCCGGTGAGATCGGGCCGGTCGAGGGTGCCGCGAACCTGCCGCCCGACGACACCGGCGAGGCGATCGGTCTGGACCCGGGCGGCCTGACGATCACGTTCGGCTTCGGGCCCGGCCTGTTCCGCGACGCCGACGGCAAGGACCGCTTCGGCCTCGCTGACCGGCAACCCGAGGCGCTGCGCGACCTGCCGCACTTCCCGGGTGACAACCTCGACCCGGCGCGCTCGGGGGGCGACCTGTGCGTCCAGGCGTGCGCCGACGACCCGCAGGTGGCCGTGCACGCGATCCGCAACCTCGCCCGGATCGGCTTCGGCGTGGTCGCCGTGCGCTGGTCGCAGCTCGGCTTCGGGCGCACCTCCACCACCTCGACCGCCCAGTCCACGCCGCGCAACCTGTTCGGCTTCAAAGACGGCACCGCCAACGTCAAGGCGGAGGAGTCCGACGCGCTCGACGAGCACGTCTGGGTCGGTGCCGGCGACGACGCGGCGGCCGACTGGCTGGCCGGTGGCTCCTACCTCGTCGCGCGCCGGATCAACATGACCATCGAGGTCTGGGACCGGCAGCCGCTCGGTGACCAGGAGGCGTTCGTGGGCCGCACCAAGGCCAGCGGTGCGCCCCTGTCCGGGGGTGAGGAGTTCAGCGAGCCCGACTTCTCGATGCCGGGGAGCGACGGGCCGATCATCCCGCGCGACTCCCACGTCAGCGTCGTGCACCCCGACCACAACGACGGGGTGCGGATGCTGCGCCGCGGCTACAACTTCGTCGACGGCACCGACGCGCTCGGCGGCCTCAACGCCGGCCTGTTCTTCCTCGCCTACGTGCGCGACCCGCGGACCCACTTCATCCCGGTGCAGACGAAGATGGCGAAGGTCGACGCGCTGATGGAGTACCTCAAGGTCTCCGGCTCCGCGCTGTTCGCGGTCCCGCCGGGCGCGCGGCCGGGGGAGTACGTCGGCCAGGCGCTCTTCACCTGAGGCCGACCTGTCGCAGCTTCACGGCGCAGGGCGCCGACCCGTCGCAGCTTCACGGCGCAGGGCGCCGACCCGTCGCAGCTTCACGCCTCAGGGCGTCGACCCGTCGTGAATTCACGACGGGTCGACGTTCTCGCAGGTGAATTCGCGACGGGTCGACGTCAGGGCTGGGAGACCGACACCCGGCCCGCGTCGACGTGCCAGCGGTGGGTGACCCCCAGCGACTCGACGAGCGCCTCGTCGTGGCTGACCACCAGCAGGGTGCCCGGGTAGTCGGCGAGGGCCGACTCCAGCTGCTCGATGGCGGCCACGTCGAGGTGGTTGGTCGGCTCGTCGAGGACGAGCACGTTGACCTCCCGCGCCTGGAAGACCGCCATCAGCGCCCGGGTCCGCTCACCCATGGACAGGGTGCGGGCGGGGCGGTCGACGTGCTCGCTGCCGAGGCCGAACTTCGCCAGCAGCGTGCGCACCTCCCCGCGGCCCGGCCCCTGGCCGTCGGGGCCCGCCAGCTCGGCGCGCACGACGTCGACCACCGACGCGTCGGAGTCGAGCAACGTCCGGCGCTGGTCCAGGACGCCGGTCCGGACCCGGGTCCCGAGCGACTGCCGGCCGGCGGACAGCGGGAGGTCGCCCAGCAGCGCCTTGACCAGGGTGGTCTTGCCGCTGCCGTTGTCGCCCGCGATCGCGATCCGGTCGCCGCGTCCCACGGTCAGGTCGACCGGTCCGAGCCGGAAGCCGTCCCGGACCACCTCGGCGCCGTCCAACGTGGCGACCACGGCCGCCGGGTCCGGTCCCGGCGTGATCGAGTAGCGCAGCTCCCACTCCTTGCGGGGCTGCTCGACCGCGTCGAGGCGGTCGACGGCCTTCTTCAGCCGCGCCGCCTTGGCGCCCTGCCGGTCCGCGCGGGCCCGGTGCTTCTCCCTGATGTGCTTGTCCGGCTCGTCCCCGCCGGCGACGTTGCGGCGACCCTTGGCGGCCCAGTCGTCGCGGCGCCGGGCCTGGGAGAGCAGGTCGTCGCGGCGGCCGGCGTAGGTCTCGTAGGCCTCCCGGGCCTGGCGACGCACCAGCTCGCGGGCGGCGGCGTACTCCGACCAGCCGCCGGTGTAGTGGCCGATCCGCTGCTGGGGAAGGTCGAGCTCGACGACGTCGGTGGCGACCCGGTCCAGGAACGCGCGGTCGTGGCTGGCGATCAGGACCGGCCCGCGGTGCGAGGTCACGAAGTCCACCACGAGCGCGAGCCCGCGGGCGTCGAGGTCGTTGGTCGGCTCGTCGAGCAGCAGCACGTCGTACCTGCTGAGCAGCACGGCCACCAACGCCGCCCGGGCCGCCTGGCCGCCCGAGAGGCTGCCCAGGGGGCGGTCCGGGGCGACGTCCAGACCCACGGACGCGGCCACCTGCGGCAGCCTGTCCTCGAGGTCCGCGGCACCGAGCGCCAGCCAGCGGTCCAGCGCCGCGGCGTACTCCTCGTCGGCCCCGGGCTCCTCCGCCGCGAGGGCCGCGGTGGTGCGCTCGAGGTCGCGGTCGGCGGCCCCGACGCCGGTACGCCGGCGGGCGTAGTCGAGGAGGGACTCCGTCGGGTCGGGCACCACCTGCGGGAGCCAGCCGACGGTCGCGTCGCGCGGGGCCAGCCTGATGGAGCCGGACTCCACCGGCAGCTCACCGACGATGGTCCGCATCAGGGTCGACTTGCCGGCACCGTTGGGGCCGACGACGGCGGTCACCGAGCCGTCGGCCAGGACCAGGTCGAGGCCGGTGAAGAGCGTGCGGGCGGCGAACGAGACGTCGAGGCCGGCAATGGTGAGAGTGGTGGACATGGGCGCTCCAGGTATGACGAGAAGGGCCCCGCGCGGGCGGGAGGGCTCGAGGTCGTCAGGCGATGTCCACGGAGGAAGAGTAGCGGCGAGGATGGGCGCGGACACAACCGATTTCGCGACGTGCGCTCGGGTAGTGTGGAAAGCCGCACAGCGTCGTGCATGCCAACCTGTACCTCCAGGAGCGAGGACACCGCTGTGACCAAGCCCGTCGTACTCATCGCCGAGGAGCTGAGCCCGGCCACCGTCGAGGCGCTCGGCCCGGACTTCGAGATCCGCTCCTGCGACGGCGCGGACCGTGGCGAGCTGCTGCCCGCCATCGCCGACGCCGACGCGATCCTGGTCCGCTCGGCGACGAAGGTCGATGCCGAGGCGCTGGCCGCCGCGTCCCGCTTGAAGGTCGTGGCGCGCGCGGGCGTGGGACTCGACAACGTCGACGTGCGATCGGCCACCCAGGCCGGCGTCATGGTGGTCAACGCCCCCACCTCCAACATCGTCTCGGCCGCCGAGCTCGCGGTCGGGCTGATGCTGGCCGCGGCCCGGCACATCTCGCCCGCGCACCAGGCCCTGCGGCACGGTGAGTGGAAGCGGTCGCGCTACACCGGCACCGAGCTCTACGAGAAGACCGTGGGCATCGTCGGGCTGGGCCGGATCGGCGTCCTCGTCGCCCAGCGGCTCTCGGCCTTCGGGATGAGGGTCGTGGCCCACGACCCCTACGTGCAGGCCGGCCGCGCCGCGCAGATGGGGGTCCGCCTGGTCGACCTCGACACCCTGCTCGCCGAGGCCGACTTCATGTCGGTGCACCTGCCGAGGACCCCCGAGACGATCGGGCTGATCGGCGCCGAACAGCTCGCGAAGGTCAAGCGCTCCCTCGTCCTCGTGAACGCCGCACGCGGGGGCATCGTCGACGAGACCGCGCTCTACGCCGCGCTCAAGGAGGGCCGCGTGGCGGCCGCCGGGCTCGACGTCTTCGCGCAGGAGCCCTGCACCGACAGCCCGCTGTTCGAGCTCGAGAACGTCGTCGCGACGCCGCACCTCGGCGCCTCCACCGACGAGGCGCAGGAGAAGGCCGGCCTCGCGGTCGCCCGGTCGGTGCGGCTCGCGCTGGCCGGCGAGCTGGTGCCCGACGCCGTCAACGTGCAGGGCGGCGTGATCGCCGAGGACGTGCGGCCGGGCATCCCGCTGACCGAGAAGCTGGGGCGGGTCTTCACCGGGCTGGCGGGGGAGGTGGCCCAGCAGATCGACGTGGAGGTCCGCGGCGAGATCACCGACTACGACGTCAAGGTGCTCGAGCTCGCCGCGCTCAAGGGAGTGTTCGCCGACATCGTCGAGGAGCAGGTCTCCTACGTGAACGCACCGCTGCTCGCGGCCGAGCGCGGCTGCGCCGTACGCCTCGTCGCTGACCCGGAGAGCCCCGACCACCGCAACCTGATCACGATCCGCGGCACGCTCGCCGACGGGTCACAGGTCTCGGTGAGCGGCACCCTGATCGGGATCAACCAGAAGGAACGGCTCGTCGAGGTGAACGGCTTCGACGTCGACATCGAGCCGACCGACCACCTCGCGTTCTTCCGCTACTCCGACCGGCCCGGCATGGTCGGCACGGTCGGCGGGATCCTCGGCGACGCTGGCGTGAACATCGCCGGCATGCAGGTCGCCCGCGACTCCAAGGGTGGCCAGGCGCTCGTCGCCCTTTCCGTCGACTCCGCCATCCCCCACGAGGCACTCGCCGAGATCCAGCAGGCCATCGACGCCGTGTCGGTGCGCGCGGTCAACCTGGTCTGACGGATGGTCCGGCACGTTCTGGACGAACCGGCACTCACCCGCTCGGAGGGCGCAGCCCCGCCTCCCGGGCGCGCAGGGCGGCCGCGGTGCGGTCCGGTACCTGGAGCTTGGCGAGCACCTGCGAGATGTGGTTGCGGACGGTCTTCTCCGACATGCCGAGACGCCGCGCGATCTCGTGGTTGCGGCAGCCCTCGGCCAGCAGCTCGAGGACCTCGCGCTCGCGGGGCGTGAGGTGCGGGAAGGCCGGCGTCGGGGGAGCGGCCGGGGTGCGGTCGGGGCCGCCCAGGTACGCGACGATCCGCCGCGCGACGGACGCGCCGTAGACCGCCTCGCCCGCTGCGACCGACTCCACGGCGCGCACGATCTCCGCGCCGTCCGACCCCTTCACCAGGTAGCCGCGGGCACCCGCGCGCAGCGCGGCGAACACGTGCTCGTCGTCCTCGTGCATGGTCAGGACCAGGATCGGCAGGTCGGGGCTGGCCTCCAGCAACCGGCGCGTCACCTGGAGGCCGTCGAGGCCCGGCATCGACAGGTCGGTGATGACCACGTCCGGCTCCAGCTCGCGGACGCGCACCACGAGCTCGGCGCCGTCCCCGACGTCCGCCACGACGTCGATCGAGTCCGCCTGCTGCAGCACCGCCGTCAGGCCGTAGCGGTACATCGGGTGGTCGTCGGCCAGCACCACGCGGATGGTCATGACGTCCCTGCCAGGGGCAGCACGGCGCTGACGACGGTCCCGTGGGGACGGGCCGGCCCCACCTCGAGGGTCCCGCCCAGGTCCGCGGCCCGCCGCCGCATCGAGTCGAGACCGTGCCCGGGGCCGGGCCCGGCGGCGAAGCCGTGGCCGTCGTCGGTCACGAGCAGGCGCAGGTCGCCGTTGGCGCGGGCCAGGCGTACGGCGCAGCGCCGCGCGTCCGCGTGCCGCACCACGTTGGTGAGCGACTCCGAGAGGATCCGGAAGGCGGCCTCCTCGACGGCGGGTGGCAGGGCCGGGAGCCGGTCCGCGGAGAGCTCGAGGCAGGGGGCGCCGAGCCTGCCCATGCCGAGCGAGGAGGCCGTGTCGCGGACGGCGCCCTCCAGGCCATGCAGGTCGAGCGACGTCGGCCGCAGCCCGTCGATGACCCGCCGGACCTCGCGCACCGCTGCCTCGGACTCGTCCCGGGTCCGGGCGAGCAGCTCGGCGACCGCGTCCGGGTCGCTCCGCAGCGCGGTGGCGGCCGCCTCCAGCCCCAGCGCGATGCCGGACAGGGAGGGCCCGAGGCCGTCGTGCAGGTCCCTGCGCAGGCGGTCGCGCTCGGCCAGCGTCGCCTCGGTGACGCGCGCCCGCTCCTGTGCGAGGTCAGCGGTCAGCCGCTGCGAGCGGACGACGACCGCGAGGTGGGGCGCGAGCGCGAGCAGCAGCCGGGCGTCGGTGTCCGCCACCTCGCGCGCGCCGCGTCGGGGGCCGACCGAGAGCGTGCCGAGGACGGAGCCGCCGTGGCGCAGCGGCAGGTCGAGGGTGACCGCGGTCTGCTCCCCGACGGCCGCGAGCCGGTGCCCCTCGTCGTCGCGTACCGCGGCGTACGTCGCACCGGCCGCGGATGCGACGGCCTCGAGCATCGCGACGACCGGGTCGTCGTGCTCGACGGCCAGCCCGGCGCCCAGTCGGTCGACGACGGCGAGGGGGTCCGCCTGCTGTCCGCGCACGAACCTGTCGACCAGCACCCGCAGCCGGGCCGCGAGCGGGATGACCAGGACCGCCACGACCGCGGAGGCGGCCAGCAGCGGCAGCGGTCCGTCGGGTGCGAGTCGGGCGAGGGTCGTGGTGAGGCCCCCGACGACCAGGGCGACGAGCAGCGTGAGCGGGACGTAGAGCAGCGTGCGGCGGACCACCACCTCGATGCCCAGCAGCCGGTACCGCAGCACCCCCACCGCGACGGCGACGGGGACCAGGCAGTACGACACCACGAACAGCACGCGGTACTCGCTGAAGACCGTGGCGAGCATCGCGGTGACCACGACGAGCAGCCACAGCAGCTGCTGCCGCTCGGGTGCGCGGGCGCCCACCACGCGGACCAGGGTGCCGACGATGGTGACCGCGGCGGTCCCGATCAGCAGCGCGCCGGCCGGCGGGCCGACGACGTACATCCACCAGGAGGGTGCGTCCCAGGGGAGCTCGGTGCCGCGCACGGTGTCGTCGACGCCGCCGGGCCCGGTCGCGACGGCCAGCACGGCCAGGGCGATGCCCAGCAGCGCAACGCGCACGTGCCAGGACCAGAACCGTGACGCCGGTCGGCCGGTGGGGTAGAGCGGCGGCAGCACGATGATCGGCAGCAGCAGCGACGGGAACCACGTGAACGACGCCAGCCAGGCAGCGGGCAGGCCGAGCGGCAGCGAGCCGTCGGGGTCGGTGAGGGCGCGCGTCGCGTAGGCGTCGGCGGCCACGTTGGCGACCTGCAGGAGCGCGGACCCGACGAGCAGCCAGCCGATCGCGTTGCGCGGTCGCAGGTGGATGAGCGCCGCTCCCGAGAGGGCGAAGGAGACCACGGCCGGGGCGACCCATCCGTCGGGCGCCGGGGCGACCACGTCCGGCCGCGTGTACACGCCCCCGGAGATGGAGAACGGCACCGTGGCGAGCAGCAGGAGGGCGAGGGCGGCCAGGGACCAGCCGGCTGCCCGCACCCACCGCTCGTGACGCTCGGCCCACATGTCTGCAGTGTGCGCCCGCGAGGGCCGTGCTGTCCCGGGACCGGGGTCTCGGGACACCCGGGAGACCCTCCCGGGCGGGCCGGGTCTCGAGGCTCATCCGGCCCGGCGGTCGCGGTGCTGTGCTGGCCGGGTCCCACACCCCAGGAGAGGGAGCAAGCCAATGACCACACCGGCAACGACCGTCCACTCGCACGGCGTGGACGTCCTCCATCCGCTGGTGGCCTCGGCCTTCGGGGCCGCGGTCTTCGCGACCTCCATGGCCGCGGGCGAGGCGTTCGACCTCAACGCCGACTCCGGGTCGGACAGTGGGGTGGGGACGAGCGACCTGCTCGCCTACGCCGGCTTCGTCCTCGCCGCCGCGGTGATCGCGGTCTCGCTGGGCCTCTGGGCACGGGCAGGATCACCCCGGCGGCTGTCGCGCACCGCCCTCGGGCTCGCCGTGGCCGCGGCCGTCACCGTCGTCGCCTTCTGGTCGAGCTGGCCGCTGGTCTTCGGCGCCACCGCGGTCGCCCTGGCGATGGAGCACCGGCGCCGCCTCGGGTCGCTGTCCGCCACCAGCGCAGGCGCGGCCGTCGTCGGCGCCCTCGCCCTGTCCGTCGCAGCGCTGTTCTGCGTCATCGGCTGACGGGGATCGACATGTCGAAGCGCGCCCTGCTCTCCGTCGTCGCCGCAGCCGCCGCGGTCTCAGCGCTCGTCGGCACCCCGGCCCCTGCCACCGCCGGTGCCGAGCACGGCTTCGTCCCGGAGGACTACGACGCGGCCGAGCACTTCGCCGCGGGGGAGGGCTTGTGCGTCCCCTGGGCCGGCACCTTCCACGAGGTGCGGCACGGGGGGTACCGCGCCGTCACCGCGCCGGGCGGCCAGCAGCCGGGCGAGGTGCACGTCAACGGGGCGGTCGACGGACTGGTCGAGCTGATCCCCGATGACACCGCACTGCCGACCTACACCGGCACCTACCGGGAGAAGGTCGACGGCATATTCCTGGGCACCACCCCGGAGGGCGACGACCTCCTGCGGGTCGCGCAGTTCCGGCTGCGCAGCACCCTGCGCGGGACCGACGGGTCGACGTACACGTTGCGGGGCTCGGGCAAGGTGACGCTCAACGCCCACGGTGAGCTGGTCGTCGACCGCGAGCAGTTCACCTGCGCGTGAGGCGCCTCGGTCAGGCCACCATCACCCGGCCGGCGCCGCTCTCGGCCCGGCCGGTGCGGCCGCGCACGACCTCCCACGCAGCGACCAGGCGCCGCACCGCCTCCTCGAGCTCCTCGGGAGGACGCGTCCACGGGATGCGGACGAACCGGTCGAGCCCACCCTCCGCGGCGAAGACCGGACCGGGCGCGATGATCACACCGCGCCGCTCGGCCTCCGCGACCACGACGGTGCCGAGCGGACCGGGCAGCTCGCACCACAGGGCCAGGCCGCCCGCGGGCAGCCGGAAGCGCCACTCGGGAAGGAGGTCCCGCAGCGCGGCGGCCAGGGCGTCGCGCTGCTCGCGCAGCCGCGCCCGGTGGTCGCGGAGGATCGGGCCGGCGTCCGCCAGCAACCGGGCGAGCACCAGCTGCTCCATCACCGGCGCGCCGAGGTCGAGGCCGACCCGCGCCCGGGTCAGGTCGTCCATCCGGCCCTCGGGCGAGCGGATCCAGCCCAGCCGCAGGCCACCCCAGAAGCTCTTGCTGGCGCTCCCGATGGTGATCGCCTCCGGTGAGTACGCCGCGAACGGCCGCGGCATCTCCTGGCCCTCGAGCGCCAGCGCCTGGTGGGCCTCGTCGACCACGGCGACGGTGCGGGTGCGGCGCAGGGCTGCGGCGTACTCCTCGCGCTGGGCGTCGGTCATCACGTGGCCGGTGGGGTTCTGGAAGTCGGGGATCAGGTAGGCCAGCTTCGGGGCCGACTGCCGCAGGGTGGCGCCGACGGCGTCGAGGTCCCAGCCGTCGGGGTCGACCGGGGCGGGCACCAGCCGGGCGCCGCTGTGCCGGATCGCCTGGGTGGCGTTCGGGTAGACCGGCGACTCGACCAGCACCCGGTCCCCGGGGCCGGTGAACGCCTGCGCGACGATCGAGGCGGCGCTCAGCGCTCCCGGCGTCACCATGACCTGGTCGGGGTGGGTCGGGAGGCCACGGGCGTCGTACGTCGCGGCGATGGCCTGCTGGAGCTGGGGGAGACCGGCCGGGAAGTAGCCGTGGCCGCCGAGGTACGCCGGCAGGTCGGCCGCGGCCTCGGCGTACGCCGCCGCCACGCCGGGTGGCGCGGACGCGGCAGCGCAGTTGAGGTCGATGGCCTCGTCGTCGCCGGGTCGGGGGAGCAGGGCCCGGTCGTGCGCGCGGGCCCGTCCTCCCGGCACCCGGGTGTAGGTGCCCGATCCCTGCCGGGCCTCCGCGTAGCCCGTGTCGCGCAGGGCGGCGTACGCCCGGGTCACGGTGGTGCGCGAGACGCCGAGGGCCTCGGTCAGCTCGCGCTCGCTGGGCAGGCGGGTTCCGAGGCCGATCCGGCCGTCGCCGATGAGCAGGGTGAGCGCGTCGGCGAGGCCGGCGTAGGCCGGGGTGCGGTCGAAGCCCTCCACCAGGGTGGCGACCCGGGTGGCACTCACGGCGCGGGCTGTGGACTGGGTCATGCAGTCCACTGAACCACAATTGGCTATTGAGGAGAAGGCCAATCGCTCGTCAGGATGGCACCATGTCCGTGATCGCCACCCCCGTCACCGCCCGTCCCGGGCTGACCGACCTCGGCCCAGTCGCCCAGCTGCGTGCGGGCCGGTTGGCCCGCCGGCTGCCCCAGCTCTACGTCGGGCTGGTGCTGTACGGCGTCTCGCTGGCGATGATGGTCCGCGGTGACCTGGGCCTGGCGCCCTGGGACGTGCTGCACTCGGGCCTGATCCGGCACGTGCCGATCAGTCTGGGCCAGGCGGTCGTGGTGATGAGCTTCGTGGTGCTGCTCGCCTGGATCCCGCTGCGGGAGGCACCCGGGATCGGCACCATCTCCAACGCGCTCGTGGTCGGGTTCTCCGCCGACGCCACGCTCGCGCTCCTGGGTCGTCCCGACGAGCTGGCGCTGCGCGGAGGCCTGACCGTCGGCGGCGTGCTGCTGTGCGGGCTCGCGAGCGCGATGTACATCGGGGCCCAGCTGGGTCGCGGGCCTCGTGACGGCCTGATGACGGGCCTGCACCGGCGCACCGGGCTGTCGTTGCGCCTGGTGCGCACCGCCCTCGAGGTCGCCGTCGTGCTGGTCGGGCTGCTGCTCGGCGGCGTCGCCGGCCTCGGCACGGTGCTCTACGCGCTCGCGATCGGACCGCTGACCCAGCGCTGGCTGCCGCGCTGGACCGTCGACCTGACCCCGACCCCTGCCGCCGGCCCGGTCCGGACGGACGATCCGGAGTAGTCCCCCCGGTGTCGACCGGACCCCCCGATCGGGCCAGCCGCCTCCGGCCGGTCGTTCCCGCTTGGTCTGTTCGCCCCCCGACGCCGCAGGTGCGCTGCAACGCTGCGTCCCCTGACGACAGGGGGAGGAACAATGGGGGAGACACGTCGCGCCCGATCCGGCGCGCGCATCGGGATGCTGGTCCTGGCGGTGCTGGCGCCACTGCTCGTGGGGTGGGCCGGAACGCCGGCCCTGGCCGCGGTGGCGAGGCCGTCGGGGCTGGACAGCCAGTCGAGCAAGACGGCCGTGGTGCTGTCCTGGAAGCCGGTCAGGGGCGCGACGTCCTACCACGTGCAGGCCGCGACCACGCGGTCGTTCGGTGACTCGATCCTCGACGTGGTCACGGTCAACACCCACGCCACGCCGACCGCGGTCGTGCCGTTCGGCAAGGTCTACTGGCGCGTCTCGGCGACCAGGGGCGGCGGCTGGAGCAAGTGGGCCACGGCCTCGTTCAACCACTCCCAGCGCAGCGGCCCGGTCCTGGCCGAGCCCGCCGACGGGTCGGTCCTCGACCAGCCCGCACATCCCCCGGTGCTGACGTGGGACCCGGTCCGGGGCGCCCGCAGCTACCAGGTGGAGATCGACGGCGAGGAGCGCGACTGGGTCGACACCGAGTCCTACACGACCCGGACCACGTCCTTGGTGCCCACCGAGACCCAGCAGCCGGGCACCTACTGGTGGCGGGTGCGCGCGTTCTTCGGCAACGAGGTCAACTCCCGTCCCTCGGCCGAGTGGTCCTACTCCATCTCGCCGCTGCCCCGGGTCGGCCTCAAGGCGACGGACGACACCATGGAGGACGTGGTGCTGCAGTGGGACCCGGTCCCTGGCGCCGTCGACTACGAGGTCCGGGTCAGCACGGACAACGGCTTCAACGTCATCACCGACCGCCAGTACGTCACCGGGACCCGCTACTCGCCTCCCACGACCTACGACAACGCGTCGTACTGGTGGCAGGTCCGGGCCCGCGACGTGTTCGGCCAGACCGAGGAGTGGCCCGTCTACCCGGACCGCACCGGCGTCTTCCGGCGCACCTGGCCGGACAAGCCCACCCTGGTGAGCCCTGCCTCCAACTCCACGCCGGCCGGCGACCTCTCCTTCCAGTGGACCCCGGCGCAGCACGCCGCGAGCTACATCCTCGACGTGGGCACCGACCCCGGCTTCTCGATCCCCGGGAGCTTCGGGTCCTGCCCGACCACGCAGACCACCTACACGCCGGGCTGGTCCGGCTACTCGTACTACTGGGAGCACTGCATGCCCGGCGCCAAGGGCACGTACTACTGGCGGGTGCGCGCCATCGACGACAACAGCCAGTGGGGCCCCGACGTCAACGGCCGATTCTCCGAGGTGGGCTCCTTCACCTGGGACCCGCCGGCCGCGCCGACCGGCCAGCTCGGGCCGGTCACCGGCCAGCGGCTCGTCATCGACGGCAACGGATCCTCGCCCTGCACCGCCTCGCTCGCCGACGGGGGTGGGGTCTGCGCCGGCGTGACCTCGACGCCCGTGCTGGACTGGGACCCGGCGCCGGGGGCGACGTCGTACATCGTCTACCTGGCCCACGACCGCAACTTCACGAACATGGTGGACGGCTACGGCGACATCGGCAGCCCGTCGACCTGGGTCCGCACGTCCAACACCCGCTTCGCCCCGTTCGAGGCGCTGCCGGACACCCAGGCCGGGGAGGCGTACTACTGGTTCATCCGTTCCTGCAACGCCAGCGGTTGCGGACTGACACCGGACGAGGCGTCCAACGCCTTCCAGAAGAAGTCGCCGGCGATCAACCTGGTCTCGCCCGCCGACGACGCGGTCGTGGCCGACCAGGTCACCTTCGACTGGACCGACTACCTCGCCACCAACCAGGCGACGACCGACCCGGCGACGGGGGAGCACCCGACGCAGGCCGCTCGCAGCTACCGGATCCAGGTGTCGCAGAACCCGTCGTTCGCGGCGACTCGGCAGGACGCGGTCTACGAGCAGGTGGTGGACCAGACGACGTACACCGAGTTCGCGCACTCCTACCCGGAGGGAGTCCTCTACTGGCGGGTGCAGGCGATCGACGGCGCCGGCAACGGTCTCACCTGGAGCCCGGTGCGCCAGTTCACCAAGAGCTCGCCGAGGCCGGACGTGACGTCGCCGTCGGACGGCGACGTCGTCAACGGCGTCCAGCCCTTCCGGTGGCGCCCGCTGCCGTACGCGCACTACTACGACCTCGAGGTCTACCGGAACAGCGACACCACGGCGTCGCCGGCCAACCTGGCCCTGAAGGTGACCAACATCCGCCAGGCGGCCTACACGGCCAGCGAGCCGCTGCAGGCGCTCGGCAAGGACTTCGTGTGGCGGGTACGCCGCACCGACTACGACGTCCATGCCGGTGCATGGGGCCCGTGGCACCGCTTCCGGGTGGCCGCCCAGCTGCCGAAGCTGCTGCAGCCCGGTCGCAGGGTCAGCCGAACGCACGGGCTCTTCACCTGGCGGGCCACCCGGCAGGCTGCCTCCTACCGGTGGGAGCTCCGACGCGGCTCGTACGTCGAGCAGACGGCCACGACGGCGTCCACCAGCTATGCGCCGACGACAGCGCTGGCCAAGGGGCGGTACAGCTGGCGGGTCACGAGCCTCGACAGCAGCGACCACGTCCTGCGCGCGACCAGGTGGAAGAAGGTCAGGGCGAGGTGAGGTCGCAGCCGTAGACGCGTCGGGCCGGCGCCCAGGTGCGCCGGCCCGGTGCCGCGTCAGCGGCGGGTGGCGATCAGGGTGGAGGCGTCCGAGGCGACCATCACCTCGACGGCGGTGAACCGCTCGTCGGTGAGCCACTGCTCGCGCAGGGTGTCGACGCGACCGCCCGAGATGGGCGGCCAGATCTCGCACGGCGTGAAGTCGTCGAGGACGACGATCCCGCCCTCCTCGACGAGGTCGGCGATCGCGTCGACGCCGACCTCGGTGGGCTCCCCGGAGTCGAGGAACAGCAGCGAGAACGGTCCCTTGTCCAGCAGCGTCGACCAGTCCGCTGCGAGCACCTCCACCTGCGGGTCGTCGACGAAGATCTCCGCGGCCGCGCCGGCCAGCTTCGGGTCGAGCTCGGCGGTCACGATCCGCGCGTCGCCGCGCACGCCGGAGCGCAGCCAGGCCGTCCCGACCCCGCACCCGGTGCCGAACTCGGCCATCGTCCCGCCCCGGGTCGCGGCCAGCGTGGCCAGCAGGCGCCCGGTCTCGTTGCGGCAGAACGACACGTAGCCCGACTTGCGGGAGACGGCGAACGCGCGGGACACGATGTCGGGGAGCTCGGGTGGGGCACTCATGCTGCGGAGTCTTTCATCCTGGGAACGTCGTCTCGCATCCTGAGCAGTCCGCGAAAAGACGTGTCGCCGACCCGGGCCCGCGTCGTACGGTTTCCACACCATGCGGAGCGTGTTCGTACTTATCGAGCGCCGCGGCGAGGCCCAGCAGTAGCACTGCGAGTGAGGCCACCTCGCCGCGGAGTTCGGCGTTGCACGGCTTCACGTCTCATCTGAAGACGCCTCCGCGGCGGGACCGCACCCCACAGCACGTGCGCGACCCGCAACCTGATGGTTCCCGTTTCCTCTCATGTGATCCATGAGTCGACCAGCCCCCGCCGCGGGGCGTCTCAGCGCACGACCCACGTGCACGACTCATCCAGCAGCCGCAGTCGCCCGACCAGCGGCACCGATCACCAGAGGAGAACTCCGATGTACGACATGTATCCCGAGTGGGGACCCGCCAGCCACCACCCCGAGAACCCCCGCAGCGTCGAGAACACGCACGCGGCGGTCCAGGCCTCGCTCGACCTGCGGGACAACGGCGGCCAGCGCCCCGACGACAACTAACGTTCCGCCCATGTCCACCAGCAGCCCGAACCCCAGCTCCGGCACGCTCAAGCTCGCCGTCATCCCCGGCGACGGCATCGGCCAGGAGGTCACCGCCGAGGCGCTCAAGGTCCTCGAGGCCGGCGCGCCCAGCGGGGTGAAGTTCGAGCCGACCCGCTACGACCTCGGCGCGGAGCGCTACCTCGCGACCGGCGAGGTGCTCCCGGACTCGGTGCTCGAGGAGATCCGCGGCCACGACGCGATCCTGCTCGGCGCGGTGGGCGGCAAGCCCGGCGACCCGAACCTCCCGCCCGGGATCCTCGAGCGGGGACTGCTGCTGCGGCTCCGCTTCGAGCTCGACCACTACGTGAACCTGCGCCCGTCCCGCATCTTCCCGGGCGTCTCCTCCCCGCTGGCCGACCCCGGCGACGTCGACTTCGTGGTCGTCCGCGAGGGCACCGAGGGCCCCTACACGGGCAACGGCGGCGCGCTGCGCGTGGGCACCCCCCACGAGGTGGCGACCGAGGTCTCGGTGAACACGGCGTTCGGCGTGGAGCGGGTCGTCCGCGACGCGTTCGCGCGGGCCCAGCGCCGGCCCCGCCGCAAGCTCACCCTGGTCCACAAGACCAACGTGCTGGTGAACGCGGGGGCCGTCTGGTCGCGCCTGGTCAACGAGGTGGCCGAGGAGTTCCCCGACGTGACCGTGGACTACCTGCACATCGACGCGGCGACGATCTTCATGACGACCGACCCCGCGCGCTTCGACGTGATCGTCACCGACAACCTCTTCGGCGACATCATCACCGACCTCGCCGCCGCGATCACCGGCGGCATCGGGCTGGCGGCGTCCGGGAACATCAACCCGGACCGCACCGCCCCCTCCATGTTCGAGCCGGTCCACGGCTCCGCTCCCGACATCGCCGGGCAGCAGAAGGCCGACCCCACCGCGGCGATCCTGTCCGCCTCGCTGCTGCTCGACCACCTCGGGTACGCCGACGCGGCGGCGGCCGTCGAGACCGCCGTCATCGCCGACCTGGCCGACCGCGCCCCCGGCACCACGCGTCGTACCTCCGAGGTCGGCGACGCGATCGCCGCGCGAGTAGCGGGCTGAGGCCGCGCGCAGCTCCACCGGTCAGCCGGTGGAACCGGCACTTGCCAGGTGGTGCGTCCCCTGACGAGTGCCGGTCTCACCTGACAAGTCGACCGCGCGGCCCCCGGCTGCCCCTCCCGCTTCCCGAAAGGTCGACTACCGTGAGCCCCATGCAGATCAGCACCACCCACAACGCCCAGCCGGTCGACGACGCGCGCCTCGCCGAGATCCTCGCCAACCCGGGGTTCGGCCAGCACTTCACCGACCACATGTTCACCGTCGAGTGGACCCCGGACGCCGGCTGGCACGACGCCCGGATCGAGCCCTACGGGCCGCTGACGCTCGACCCGGCCACGGCGGTCCTGCACTACGCCCAGGAGACCTTCGAGGGCATGAAGGCCTACCGCCACGAGGACGGCTCGATCTGGTCGTTCCGGCCCGAGGAGAACGCCGCCCGGATGGCGCGCTCGAGCAAGCGGCTCGCCTTCCCCGTCCTCGACGTCGCCGACTTCGTCGAGGCCGTCGACGAGCTCGTCAAGGTCGACCGGCGCTGGGTGCCGGACGCGGAGGGGGAGAAGAGCCTCTACGTCCGCCCGTTCATGATCGCCACCGAGAAGTTCCTCGGCGTGCGACCCAGCCAGCACGTCACGTTCATGGTGATCGCCAGCCCGGCGGGTTCCTACTTCAAGGGCGGCGTCAAGCCGGTGACGCTGTGGCTCACCGAGGAGTACACCCGCGCCGGCCGGGGCGGCATGGGCGCGGCCAAGACCGGCGGCAACTACGCCAGCTCGCTGGTCGCGCAGCAGGAGGCGACCGCCCAGGGCTGCGACCAGGTCGTGTTCCTCGACGCCCAGGAGGGCAGGTACGTCGAGGAGCTCGGCGGGATGAACATGTACTTCGTCTTCGACGACGGGCGCATCGTGACCCCCGAGACCGGCACCATCCTCGAGGGCATCACCCGCTCCAGCATCATCGAGCTCGCCGGCAAGCTGGGCCACCAGGTCGAGGAGCGGAAGTTCTCGATCGACGAGTGGCGCGAGGGCGTCTCGAGCGGCCGGATCACCGAGATCTTCGCCTGCGGCACCGCCGCGGTGGTGACCCCCGTCGGCTCGCTGAAGTGGGACGGCGGCGAGGTGCCCGCACCGGCGAGCACCGAGCTCACGACGAAGGTGCGCCAGGCCCTGGTCGACATCCAGTACGGCCGCGCCGAGGACACCTTCGGCTGGATGCACCGCATCGTCTGAGGCAGCGCGCCCGACCGCGCCGGCACGCCGGCGCAGGTAACCTCCTCCCGTGACGACCGCACCACGCCCCGACCTGCCCGTCAGCAGGACCGTGGGCGACTACACCCTCCTCGCGCGCATCGGCGAGGGCGGCATGGGCGTCGTCCACCTGGCCCGCAGGCCGGGCGGCGAGCGGGTGGCGCTGAAGGTGCTGCGCCCCCACATCGTCGGTGACGACGAGGCGCGTCAGCGGCTGGCCCGCGAGGTCAGCTCGCTGAGCCGGATCCGCAGCCGGTGGGTCGCCGAGATCGTCGACGCGGACCCCTGGGCGGAGGTCCCGTACGTCGCCACCCGCTACGTCCCGGGGCTCTCGCTCCACGACCACGTCGTCGACGAGGGGCCGATCACCGGCGGTGACCTGACCTGGTTCGCCGGCTGCCTCGCGGAGGGGCTGGCCTCGGTGCACGCGGTCGGCGTGCTGCACCGCGACGTCAAGCCCTCGAACGTCCTGATGGAGGGGCGCACGCCCATCCTCATCGACTTCGGCCTGGCCCGGGTCGCCGACGACCCCAAGCTGACCCACACGGGCTGGCTGCTCGGCACCCCGGGCTACCTCGCCCCCGAGATCCTCTACGGCGACGACGCCACGACCGCGTCCGACGTCCACTCATGGGCGGCGACGGTGGCGTACGCCGGCACCGGCCGGCCGCCGTTCGGACGCGGCCCGTCGATGGCGATCATGGACCGCGTCCGCCGCGGTGAGCACGACCTCGACGGGCTGCCCGCCGAGCTGCGGGGCATCGTCGGCGCCGCCCTCGACCCGGACCCTGCTCGCCGCCCCACGGTCGAGGACCTGCTGCGCTGGCTGCGCCCGGACGCGACCCGCGTCCCGCCGGCCGCCGCGCCGGCCGAGGACCCCTACACCGTCCCGCTGGCGCTCGCGGCACAGTCAGCGGCGGACGACCCCACCGACCAGCTCCGTCACGAGACCCTGGTCGACGGCCCGGAGCCGACCACCCGGATCTTCCCCGACGAGGGTCCCGCGTGGTCCGACCGGCAGCACGAGGGCTGGTCGGACGACGCGCAGCCCTGGCCGGCCGCAGCGCCGCCAGTGCCGTGGCCCGAGCGGCTGCGCCGCGGGCTGCTGCTCGGCGGCTTTGCGCTCGCGGCCGGTGGGGCGGTCGCGGCGTTCCCGTGGCCGGCCACGGCACTCCTGGTCGCGCTGACCTGGCTCCTGCGCAGCGGGTCCCTGGCCGCCAGCGCGGCCGGTGACCGCCGGCGCCTGCGCGGCCGGAAGTGGTACGACGGCGTGCAGTTCCTGGTCGCGGCGCCGTGGCACCTGGTCCGCTCGATCGCGGGCAGCGTCCTCCTCGCCCTCTGGAGCCTCGGCCTCGCTGTCGCCGCCGCGCTCATCTGCTACGCGGTGGCCGCGAGCGTGTCCACGACGCTCGCCGCCAGCGGCGCGGTGTTCGCCGCGTCGCTGTGGCTCGGTCCCGGCGGGTCCCGGGTCCGCTCACCGCTGGGCCGGCTCGTCAACCCGGCCTCGGCGTCGCCGCAGGCCTGGATCGGGGCGGTGCTGGTGGTCCTCGCGCTGACGCTGCTGCTGGCCATCCGGGTCGACACCGCAGGCACCTCGTGGGTCCCGTTCCGGGACCAGCCGTTCGCGGGGCTGACGATTCCCGACGGCCTCCCGCTGGGCTGAGCCGCGGCCGGGGGGGGTGGTTCGTATGGCGAGATCCACGCCCGCCCTGCGGACACCCGTGGCAGCATGGACGGCATGCAGCAGAACGGGATCATTCCCTAGCGCGTCGTCGCCCCGACCGGGGCCGCCGACGCGCCAACCTCTCGTGCCACGGGAGGTTTTTTTGTTGCCCGGACCGCTTCACGACTGCTCAAGGAAAAGGGACTGACCGATGGACCTGCACGGCGCGTTCCACGTCTACGACACCACGCTGCGCGACGGTGCGCAGCAGGAGGGGCTGAACCTCTCCGTCGCCGACAAGCTGAGCATCGCGCGCCAGCTCGACGGCCTGGGGGTCGGGTACATCGAGGGCGGCTGGCCGGGCGCCAATCCCAAGGACACCGAGTTCTTCCGCCGCGCCGCGCAGGAGCTCGACCTCCGGCACGCGCAGCTCGCGGCGTTCGGGGCGACCCGCCGGGCAGGGGTGCGGGCCGCCGACGACCCGCTGGTGGCCGCGCTGCGCGACAGCGGCGCCGGGGTGGTCACGCTGGTCGCCAAGTCCCACGACCGGCACGTGGAGCTGGCCCTGCGGACCACCCTGGAGGAGAACCTCGCCATGGTCCGCGACACCGTCTCCCACCTGCGGGCCGAGGGGCAGCAGGTCTTCCTCGACGCCGAGCACTTCTTCGACGGCTACCGCGCCAACCGGGACTACGCGCTCGAGGTGCTGACCACGGCGTACGACGCGGGCGCCGAGGTGGTCGCCCTGTGCGACACCAACGGCGGCATGCTCCCGGGCTGGGTCGCCGACGTGGTGCACGACGTCATCGAGACCACCGGCGTCCGGGTGGGGATCCACTGCCACAACGACACCGGCTGCGCGGTGGCCAACACCCTCGCGGCGGTAGCCGCCGGCGCCAGCCACGTGCAGGGCACGATCAACGGGTACGGCGAGCGCACCGGCAACGCCGACCTCGTCTCGGTGGTGGCCAACCTCCAGCTCAAGCTGGACCACCGGGTGCTGCCCGACGGGCTGCTGCGCGAGGCGACCCGCATCGCGCACGCGGTCGCCGAGGTCACCAACGTCCCGCCGGCCTCCCGCCAGCCCTACGTCGGCACGTCGGCGTTCACCCACAAGGCCGGGCTGCACGCGAGCGCGATCAAGGTCGACCCGAACCTCTACCAGCACCTGGACCCGGTCGAGGTCGGCAACGACATGAGGCTGCTCGTCTCGGACATGGCCGGCCGGGCCTCGATCGAGCTCAAGGGCCGGGAGCTGGGCTTCGACCTGTCCGGCGACAGGGACCTCGTGACCCGGGTGACCGACCGGGTCAAGAAGCTGGAGTCGCGCGGCTACACCTTCGAGGCCGCGGACGCCTCCTTCGAGCTGCTCCTCCTGGAGGAGGTCGAGGGCGTGCGGCCGTCGTACTTCGAGGTGGAGTCGTGGCGGGTCATCACCGAGACCCTGAGCAACCGCACCGTGGACGACGAGGCGGTCTCCGAGGCCACGGTGAAGCTGAGGGCCGCGGGTGTGCGCTACGTCGTGACCGGGGAGGGGAACGGCCCGGTCAACGCGCTGGACGCGGCGCTGCGCTCGGCGATCGGCCAGGCGTTCCCGGAGGTCGCGAAGTTCGAGCTGATCGACTACAAGGTCCGCATCCTCGACCAGGGACACGGCACCGACGCGATCACCCGGGTGCTGATCGAGACGAGCGACGGCGAGTCGTCGTGGGTCACCGTCGGCGTCGGCCACAACGTGATCGAGGCGTCGTGGGGAGCCCTGGTCGACGGGCTGACGTTCGGCCTGCGCCGGCACCACACCGGCTGAGCGCCCGCCCGGCCCGGACCGGCGGCGCTCAGTCGCAGCCGATGAGCGAGCTCGCCGCCGGCCAGCGCTCGACGTCGGTCCGGTCGCTGGTGCTCACCAGGTACGCCGCGCTGCCGTCGGCGGCCAGCCACAGCCGGCGGCCGTCGTGCTGGTAGCCGGTGTCGGTCGCGTCGCGGGGGAGCGCGACCGAGTCGGAGAAGGTGGTGCGCAGCAGGTCCTGGAGCAGGCCCTCCTCGTCGCGGAGGAACAGGTGGTCGGCGGGGTACCTCTCGCTGCCCATGCTCAGGAAGACGATGTCCTGCCAGTCGCAGTGCTCGGGCCCGCGGTGGGACGTGACGGTCGTGACCGGGACCCGGTTGCCCTGCGCGTCCTCCCAGACCTCGTCGCCGTGCGCCTCGGCGACCCCGGCCGGAAGCTCCGCGGGGTCGCACTGCGCCCAGGCCTCGACGCCCCACCCGGTGTCGTCCTTCCAGTCGCGGACGCCGTCGGCGACGACCAGCGCCACCTTGGTCTCGCCGTCCACGTCGTAGGAGAGCAGCACCCGGCCGTCCTCGACCCGCTCGACCACGAAGTCGTCGACGGGTCCGGGGTAGGCGCCCCCCTCCTGGTCGGCGAAGTCCGAGAACGCGGCGCGCGGGTCGTCCTGGACCGTCTCCAGCCCGCTGTCGGCGTAGTCGCCCCCGCCGGCGGCATAGACGTCGCCCTCGCACTCCAGGGCCAGGGCCGCCGAGCCGCCGCGCTTGGCCGGGTCGGGGCTGTCGGGGCGCGGCGCGACGGTCAGCGGGCCGTCGTACGGGTCGGCCACCGGGCTGTCCACGCCCACCTGCGTCTCGCCGCAGGCGGCGAGCAGCAGTCCGGCCGCGGCCAGGATCATCGTGCGCACTGGTGCCCCCATCTCTCGCCCCCGTTCCTGGAGGTCGGACGCGCGCGGCCGGCTCCGGGTTCCCGGCTCAGGCGGGCCGGCCGACGATCCGGCGCGCGAGGTCGACCCAGCCGGCGTACACGCGGTCCACGTCGATCCCCTCGATCCGCACCTGCTGGTCGAGGATCGGCGCCTCCAGGGGCGCCATCAGCGCGGTCGCGAGCAGTGGGAGGTCGCCGCTGACCTGCAGCTGCCCGAGCAGGTAGCGCACGTGCATGGCCGCGAACGAGTAGGCGGCGTACGACCGGGAGCCGGCCCGTCCGGCCTCGCGGATCAGGTCGGCGTGCAGCAACGTGGTCTCCAGCCGCGAGCGGCCGAAGGCCATCAGCCGGTCCCACGGGTCCGCGCCCGGACCCAGCGGAGGGGGCCCCGACATGACCGCGGCCTGCCACTCGGTCTCGGAGTGGTTCAGCAGCGCCGCCATCAGCCCCTCGCGGGACTCGAAGCGTCGGAAGACCGTGCCCTTGCCCACCCCGGCGGCCGCGGCCACGGCGTCCATGGTCACCCCGTCGACGCCGCAGCGGTCCACCAGGCGCTGGGCCGCCTCGAGCAGCGCCAGCCGGTTGCGGGCCGCGTCGCGGCGCTCGCGCGTGGGCGCGTCCACGAGGGGGAGAAGGGTGTGCTCGGACATGACGTCGCTCACTCTAGGCGGGGGCGGGCGGCGAGGTCGCGGGAAGAAGGTCCCGACTGGGGAATGCGAAACGGACTGCGGTCCGTTTAGCCTCGTGACTGGACCACCCCCGACCCCTCAGGAGTCATTCCATGACCGACACCCGCATCGTCGTCCTCGTCGGCAGCCTGCGCGCCGACTCGCTCAACCGCCGGATCGCCGAGAAGCTGCGTGAGCTGGCCCCGGCCGGCGTCACCGTCGAGATCGCCGAGAACCTGCACGAGCTGCCGTTCTACAACGAGGACCTCGACGGCGAGAGCGTGCCCGCCGCGGCCTCCGCGCTGCGTGACCTGGTCGGCGGCGCCGACCGCGTCCTGGCGGTCACCCCCGAGTACAACGGCACCATGCCGGCCGTGCTCAACAACGCCATCGACTGGCTCTCCCGCCCCTACGGGCAGGGCGCGATCAAGGGCAAGCCGTTCGGTGTCGTCGGTGCCACCCCCACGCCGTACGGCGGCAAGTGGGCGCACCAGGACACCGCCCGCTCCGCCGGCATCGCGGGCGCCGTGGTGGTCGAGGACGTCACCGTCTCCCAGTCCGCCCTCGAGGTGGACGTGCTCAGCGACGCCGCCGTGCTCGAGCGCCTCGTCGGCGCGGTGACCACGCTGGCGGAGTACGACGCCGCGGTCGCCGCCTGACCGCGGCTGCCCGTTCGCGCGGGGTGGGTAGCGTCGGCGCATGGCCGACCTCCACGACCTGACCGCGCTCGAGCAGGGCGAGCTCGTGCGGCGCCGCGAGGTGTCACCCGCGGAGCTCGTCGAGCACTACCTCGAACGCGCCGACCGGCTCGACTCGGTCGGCGCGTTCGTCACGCTCACCCCGGAGCCGGCGCGGGAGCGGGCCGCCGCGCTGGCGCTGGGGGAGCTGGGGTCGGGGGAGCAGGCGGCCTCGCCGCTGTTCGGGGTGCCCACCGCGATCAAGGACCTGAACCTGACCGCGGGGGTGCGCACGACCTTCGGCTCCGCGGCCTTCGCCGACTTCGTGCCCGACGTCTCCGACGGGGTGACGCTGTCCATCGAGGCCGCCGGCATGGTCAGCATCGGCAAGACGAGCACCCCCGAGTTCGGCTCGCCCTGCTACACCGAGCCGGACGTGGCGGCCCCGTCCGTGACGCCGTACGACCCGACCAGGATGGCCGGCGGCTCCTCGGGCGGCGCGGCCGCGGCCGTGGCTGCCGGGCTGGTGCCGGTGGCCCAGGGGTCCGACGGCGGCGGCTCGATCCGGATCCCCGCGTCGTGCTGCGGGCTGGTCGGCCTCAAGCCGAGCCGCGGGCGGATCAGCGGGTTCCCGATGTACGGCGACCCGGTGGGGCTGGCCACCGCCGGCTCGCTGGCCCGCACGGTGCGCGACGCCGCGGCCCTGCTCGACGTGCTCGCCGGCCGCCGCCCGGGGGACCCGTCGTGGGCGCCCGCCCCCGCCGCGTCCTTCCTGTCGGCGTGCGACCGGGAACCGGGGCCGCTGCGGGTCGCGCGGTTCGTGGAGCCGGTGATCGCCGACGTGGCGGTGGACCCGGACTGCGTGCAGGCCTGGGAGGACGCCTCGCGGCTGCTGGAGTCGCTCGGCCACGAGGTCGTCGACGTCCCCGTGCCGCTGCCGCGCGAGGCGGTGCCGGTCTTCGAGACCTGCTGGTCGGTGCTGACCGCGCTCTCCGTCGTCCCGCCCGAGCGTGAGCACCTGCTGCGCCCGCTGACCCGGTGGCTGACCGAGCGGGGCCGGGCCGTGAGCGGGCCTGAGTTCGGCCTGGCGATCGGGGCGATGCGCCGCTTTGCCGCCGAGGCGCTGACCGCTCTGGCGTCGTACGACGCGGTCCTGACCCCCACTCTGGCCACCCCACCGCTCCCGGTCGGTGCGCTGCGCGACGACGACGACCCGGCCGCGGACTTCGAGGCCCAGAAGGCGTTCACACCCTGGACCTCGGCGTGGAACGTCACTGGCATGCCGGCCGTCTCGCTGCCCCTGCACCAGACCGTGTCCGGCCTCCCGGTCGGCGTGATGCTCGCCGCCCGGCCCGCGGAGGAGGAGCTGCTGCTCTCGCTCGCCGCGCAGGTCGAGGCCGCCGCCCCCTGGAGGGACCGGCACCCGCCGGGGTGGTGAGCGCCCGCTGCCTGTCACGCTCCGTCAGGGACTCTGGGACCCCCCCTGCAACGGAGCACCAGAGCCCTCAACGGAGCGTCACAAGTGCCCGGCCCGGCACCGGCTCAATCGAACCAGCCCGGCGCCTGCTCCGCGAAGGCCGGCCGGTCCAGCGCGCCTGCCCCCGCAGGGATCGTGGCGAGCAGGGGGACGCCCGTGACGCGGGGCAGGTCCTCGGCGTTGCAGCGCTCGGCCAGCCCGGGTGCGGCGGGCCACGAGCCGACCACGAGTCCGGCCGGCTCGAGCCCGCGGGCGCGCAGCGCGGCGACGGTCAGCTCGCTGTGGTTCAGGGTGCCGAGCCCGGCTGCCACGACCACGACCACCTCGGTCGGCACCGACTCGGCGAGCGCGGCGGCCAGGTCGAGCAACGTGCCGCCGTCGGTGTCCAGCCGCACCAGCAGCCCGCCCGCGCCCTCGACGATCACCGTGTCGTGGAACTCCGTGAGCACCCGGACCCGGTCGGCGTGCTCCGCCACCGACGGGATCCGCACCCCGGCGCGACGGGCCGCGGTGTCGGGGGCGAGGGGTTCGTCGAGCGCCGTGTGCTCCTGCACCGCACACCCGGTCAGCCGGTGCACCTCCTCGGCGTCCGAGTCGCCATCGGCGACGCCGGTCTGCACCGGCTTCACCACCACGACCGCCTCGCCCGCGTCGAGGGCGCGCCGGGCCAGGGCGGCGGTCGCGACGGTCTTGCCGACACCGGTGGACGTGCCGGTGACGACGACGACGCGGCCGGGCCGGGCGTTCACGCGTGGTCCTTCACGACCGCGACGAGCACCTCGACGGCGCGTGCCCAGTCCCGGGCGGCAACTCCGGCGCCCGCCGTCACCCGCAGCCGGGAGACTCCGTCCGGCACCGACGGCGGCCGGAAGCACCCGACGCGGACGCCGTGCGCGAGCGCCTGCGCCTGCGCGGCGAGGGCGGCCCGCGGTGACGGCATCGGCACCGACAGCACCGCACCGGCGGGTGGCGCGACGCCGAGCGCGGCAGCCAGGTCCGCGACCCGGCTGTGCACCAGCCGGGGGAGGTCGGGGTGGTCGCGCAGCACCTCCAGGGCGGCGAGCGCGGCCGCGGTCGACGTCGGGGCCAGGCCGGTGTCGAAGATGAACGGCCTCGCCCGGTTGACCAGGTGCTCGACGACGGCGCCGGGGCCGAGCACGGCTCCGCCCTGGCTGCCGAGCGACTTCGACAGCGTCGCCGTGACCACGACGTGGGGCAGGCCGGCCAGGCCCAGCTCCGCCACGAGACCCGGGCCGTGGACGCCGAGGCCGTGGGCCTCGTCCACGACCAGGAGGGCGTCGAGCTCCTCGCAGACGGCGGCCAGCTCGACCAGCGGCGCCCGGTCGCCGAGCACCGAGTAGACCGACTCGGCCAGCACCAGCGCGCGCTGCTCGCCGGCGCCGGCCAGCGCGGCCCGCACCGCGGCCACGTCGTTGTGGGGGGTGACGGTGAGGGAGGCCCGGGAGAGCCGGACGGCGTCGACGAGCGAGGCGTGGATGTGGGCGTCGGAGACCACCGTGCACCCACGGTCGGCCAGGGCGCCGACGACCGAGAGGTTGGCGTGGTAGCCGGACGAGAGGACCAGCGCCGCCGGCTGGCGGAGGTACGCCGCCAGCGCGGACTCGAGGTCGGCGTGGACCTGCAAGGTGCCCGTCACCAGACGCGATGCCCTGGCGCCGGCGCCCCAGGTGCGGGCCGCGGCCGCGGTCGCCGCGACCACCGCGGCGTGTCGCGAGAGCCCGAGGTAGTCGTTGCCGGCCAGGTCGACGACCCGGTCGCCGGCCGCGCGCGGCGTGAGCGTACGCCGCAGCCCGTCCCGGTCTCGCTGCTCGGCCTGCCCGGCCAGCCACTCCTCCCAGCGGCTCATGCGACACCCGCCGCGGCCTCGATCGCTGCGCAGATGCGGGCGACGTCGTCGTCGGTGGAGACGTACGGCGGCATCGTGTAGATCAGGTCGCGGAACGGGCGCAGCCACACGCCGTTCTCGATCGCGGCCTCGGTGGCCTTGGCGACGTCGACCGGGTGGTCGAGCTGCACCACCCCGACGGCGCCGAGCGTCCGGACGTCGGCGACGCCCGGCAGGTGCCGCACGGGTGCCAGTCCCGCACGCAGCCCGGCGTTGATGCGCGCGACGTCGGCCCGCCAGTCCCCACCGGCGAGCAGGTCGAGGCTGGCGAGCGCGACCGCGCAGGCGAGCGGGTTGCCCATGTACGTCGGCCCGTGCATCAGGACCCCGGACTCGGAGTGCGACAGCCCGGCCGCGACCCGCGGTGTGCACAGCGTGGCGGCCAGGGTGAGGTACCCGCCGGTGAGCGCCTTGCCGAGGCACAGGATGTCGGGCGTCACGCCCGCGGCCTCGGCGGCGAAGAAGCTGCCGGTGCGGCCGAACCCGGTCGCGATCTCGTCGAGGACCAGCACCAGCCCGTGCCGGTCGGCGACCTCCCGCATCACCGTCAGGCAGGCCGCCGGGTAGACGTGCATCCCGCCCGCGCCCTGGAGCAGCGGCTCGACCACGATGCCGGCCAGCTCGTGGGCGTGCTCGGCGGCGACCGCCTCGAGCTTTGCGGCCCAGGCGGCGACGCCGTCCTCGGAGGCGGGTGGGCGGGGCGCGAACACCTGCTGCGGCAGCACGTCGACGAACATCGAGTGCATCCCGCCGACCGGGTCGCACACGCTCATGCAGCCGAACGTGTCGCCGTGGTAGCCGCCGCGCACGGTCAGCATCCGGGTGCGCTCGGGGTGGCCGACGCCGCGCTGGTACTGCAGCACCATCTTCAGGGCCACCTCGACGCTCACCGACCCGGAGTCGGCGAGGAAGACGTGCTGGAGCCCGGCCGGGGCGAGGTCGACCAGCCGCTGGGCGAGCCGGATGGCCGGCTCGTGGGTCAGGCCGCCGAACATCACGTGCGCGAAGTGGGCGGCCTGCCCGGTCAGGGCCGCGTTGAGTGCGGGGTGGTTGTAGCCGTGGATCGCCGCCCACCACGACGACATGCCGTCGACGAGCTCGGTGCCGTCGGCCAGGGTCAGGTGCACGCCCCGGGCGCCGGTGACCAGCCGCGTCGGTGCCGGCTCGGTCATCGAGGTGTAGGGGTGCCACACGTGGGTGCGGTCGAGATCGAGCAGGGCCTCGTGGGCGGCAGGGGCTTCGGGAGTGCGGCTCATGGCGGACCCGAGTCTAGGCCCATTCCTGAACGCCGTTCAGAACGGTGTTCAGTTCTGGTCTACGATGACGTCCGTGACCGACATCCTGGAGCGCGCCCGCACCACCACCCTCGACCACGGCGAAGGCCTGTCGTACGACGAGCTGGTGGAGGTCCTCCGGCTCCCCGACGACCGGGTCCCCGAGCTGCTCGAGCTCGCCCACGGCGTACGCCTGAAGCACTGCGGCCCGGAGGTCGAGGTCGAGGGCATCATCAGCCTCAAGACCGGTGGCTGCCCCGAGGACTGCCACTTCTGCGGCCAGTCCGGCCAGTTCACCTCGCCGGTGCGATCGGTGTGGCTCGACATCCCGCAGCTGGTCCGGGCGGCGCAGGAGACCGCAGCGACCGGGGCCACCGAGTTCTGCATCGTCGCCGCGGTCCGCGGTCCCGACGAGCGGCTGATGTCGCAGGTCCGCGACGGGATCCGGGCGATCCGGGAGGCCGTCGACATCAACGTCGCCTGCTCGCTGGGCATGCTCACCCAGGCGCAGGTCGACGACCTCGCCGCTATGGGCGTGCACCGCTACAACCACAACCTCGAGGCGGCACGGTCGTACTTCAGGAACGTGGTGACCACCCACACGTGGGAGGAGCGCTGGGAGACCTGCGAGATGGTCCGTGCAGCCGGGATGGAGCTGTGCTGCGGCGGCCTGGTCGGCATGGGCGAGACCCTCGAGCAGCGGGCCGAGCTCGCCGCCCAGCTCGCCGAGCTCGACCCGCACGAGGTCCCGCTCAACTTCCTCAACCCCCGCCCCGGCACCCCCTTCGGGGACCTGCCGGTCATGGACTCCGCCGACGCGCTGCGCACGATCGCGACGTTCCGGCTGGCGATGCCGCGCACGATCCTGCGGTACGCCGGCGGCCGCGAGCTCACCCTCGGTGACCTCGGCACCCGCGACGGCCTGCTCGGTGGGATCAACGCGGTGATCGTCGGCAACTACCTGACGACGCTCGGCCGCGACGCCGACCAGGACCTCGCACTCCTCTCGGACCTCAGGATGCCGATCAAGGAACTCGCGAAGACCCTCTAGTGGAGACCTACTGCGGCCTCTGCGGCGAGCTCCGGGACGAGCGGGACCACGCGTCGTGCGCCCGTCGGCTGGTGCTGGAGCCCCCGCGCTTCTGCCCCTCCTGCCGCCGCCGGATGAAGGTCCAGGTCACCCCGCGGGGGTGGTCGGCGGAGTGCGTGGAGCACGGCGTCCGCACGGGGTGAGGCACCCGGCGGAGTCGCCGGTGAACCGGTGACTCATCCGTCAGTCCTCGCCGATCCCGCGGGCGTGCAGCGCGTCGCCCGTCGCCCGGGCGTGCGCGACCACCCGGATCACCATCGGCGTCAGCCGCGCCCGGGGATCCCGCTCGAGCCCGCGCGCCAGGGCGGCGTCCCGGGTCTCGTCCGCGATCGCGATCGTCGTGGGGACGGCCCGGATCATCAGCGCGAAGGCCAGCGCCACCCGGTCCGCGTCGACGCCCAGGCGGTGCAACGGCCGCAGCGCCCGGGTGACGGTGTCGAGGATCTCGTCGACCGACGTGGTGACGGTCAGCACGGTCGCGAGCAGCACGAGGGCGAGCAGGTCACCCACCGACTCCACCGCGCGCGGCCAGCCCCGCTGCCAGAGCTGGTAGGCGCCCAGGGCCACGGCCACCAGCAGCATGCCGCGCAGCGCCCGGAGGGTGACCCGCACGCCCGCGCCCGACCAGGCGAGGAGCGACGCGGCGGCCACCAGCAGCACGAGGCTGCTGAGCGGCCCGCGCAGCGCCACCACGAGCACGCCCGCGACGAGGAGCCCGAGCAGCTTGGCTCCGGCCGGGAGGCGGTGGAGCAGCGTCGAGCCCGGCTGGTGCAGGCCGAGCATGCTCATGCCGTGGCCCGGTAGTGCTCCACGACCGAGGCCGCCTCGCCGTCGGCGACGACCCGCCCTCCGTCGACCAGCAGCGCCCGCTCGCACCGGGCGGCGAGCTCGAGGTCGTGGGTGACCAGCACCAGCTGCTGGGGGAGACCGAGCAGCAGCTCGCCGATGCGGCGGCTGTTCGCGAGGTCCAGCAGCGTCGTGGGCTCGTCGGCCACCAGCACCCGCGGCCCGGTCGCCAGCACACCGGCGAGGGCCAGCAGCTGGCGCTGCCCGCCCGAGAGCGTGTGCACGCTCCGGTCCGCGAGCTCCTCGAGGCCGTACGACGCCAGCACCTCGAGGGCCGCAAGGCGGCGGTCCGCCTTGCTCCGGTGGGTCCGCCGCAGCGACAGCGCCACGTCCTCGACCACCGTCGGCATCACCAGCTGGGCCGCCGGGTCGGTGAACACGAAGCCCACCCGGCGGCGTACCTCCCGTCCCTGGCGGGCGACGTCGAGGTCGTCGACGAGCACCCGTCCGCTCGTGGCGGAGACCAGGCCGTTGAGCAACCGGGCGAGGGTGGACTTGCCCGAGCCGTTGGCCCCCACCAGCGCGATCCGCTGCTCGGTGAGCTCGAGGGTGGTCTCCTCGAGGATGCAGACGTCCCCGTCGGCGGTGGGGACGCGCACGGTGGCCGCGTCGAGCCGGATGGTGCTCACGCGGCGAGCGAGCTCTCCCGGGACTCGACCGGACGGCGGTCGAGCAGGTCGGGGAAGGCGCGGTGGACCGCGGTGGCGACCAGCGCCATCGCGACGTTCTTGATGACGTCGCCGATCCAGAAGACCTTGTCGATGTCGAAGGCGGCCGACCAGGTCATGCCGTCGATGCGCCAGACCAGTCCGGCCATGCCGAGGGTGTGGATGCACAGGGCGCTGCTGACCAGCCCGGCCAGGAAGATCGCCGGCACGCTGGACTGGATCGTGCGTCGGGGGAGGCGCTCCACGATCAGGCCGCACAGGCCGGCGGCCAGCGGGAAGCCGACCAGGTAGCCGACCGTCGGGCCGCTGAAGACGGCCAGCCCGGAGGCGCCGTTCGCGAAGACCGGCAGGCCGGCGGCTCCCACGACGAGGTAGAGCAGCACGGCCAGGAAGCCGCGCCGGGCGCCGAGCACCGCACCGGACAGCAGCACCCCGAAGGTCTGCAGCGTGATCGGCACGGGGCCGGTGATGTTGATCGACGGCAGCACGGCGCAGACCGCCACGAGCGCGGCGAAGCCGGCGATCAGGGCGAGGTCGGTGCTGCGCCGGGCGGAGTCGTTGCTCGTCACGTGGGTTCCTTCTCGGGGGAGCGGCCTGTCCGGGTGGTCAGGTGAACGGCGTTCAGGTTAGGTTCGGGGCCGGTGCCCGTCAAAGCGGGGCCGCCCCGAGCCCAGGAGTCCCATGCGCTACCAACGGTCCGACGTCGTCGAGCGGGCGATCGCCGTGCTCGACACCTACGGCCTCGCCGACCTGACCATGCGGCGGCTCGGCTCCGAGCTGGGGGTGCAGCCGAGCGCGCTCTATCACCACTTCGCCAACAAGCAGACCCTGCTGGCGGCCGTCGCCGACGAGATCCTGGCCCGGGGTCGTCGTGAGCGCGCCGTCGGGCTCGCCTGGGACGAGCGCGTGGTCGCCGTCTGCTCCGAGCTGCGCGACGCGATGCTGGCCTACCGCGACGGCGCCGAGGTGGTCGCGACCGTGCACGCGTTCGGGCTCGGGGCCGCCGAGCCCGAGCAGGCCCTCGGGGACGCCCTCGCCGACGGCGGCCTGGCCCCCGAGCTGCGTCGTACCGCCGCGCGGACCCTCCTGCACTTCGTCTTCGGCCACGTCTCGGAGGAGCAGACCCACCTCCAGGCCGGCAGCGCCGGCGCGATCGACGGAGCCCCCCGCGAGGAGTCCGACTTCGACCTCGGCCTCGCGATCGTGGTCGACGGGATCCGGCTGCACCAGGACGCTGCCACCCGGTAGTCCGGCACGTTTCCTGCACCTCGCCCCGGTGCCGGCGTGACCGGAACGTGCCGGACTGTCCCGGTGACGACGAGAAGGTGCCGGACTATCCGGGGGGAGCGACGTCCACCTCGGCGCCGTGCAGCTCGGCGAGCAGGACGGCACCGGCGAGGTCCAGGCGGGTACGCCGCAGGCGGGCGGCGGCCAGGTCGACCCGGTCCAGCCGGGCTCCGCGCAGGTCGGCCTCGCCCAGGTCGGTGTCGCGGAGCGTGGCCCCCTCGAGCCGGGCGCCGCGCAGCGACGTCCCGCTCAGGTCGGCGAGGGACAGGTCCGCCTCGCGCAGGTCGAGGCCGGCCAGGTCGAGCTTCGAGAGGTTGGCGCCGCGGACCGTCACGCCGCGCCACTGGCCGCCGGTCACGCGCATCGGCCGCAGGGTGCACTCCGAGAACACCGAGCCGAGCATCTTGCAGCCCTCGAACGTCGTGTCGAAGAAGCTGGTACGACGGAAGTCGCAGGCCACGAACGCCGAGCTCTGGTGGACCGACGCGTTGAAGCGGCAGTTGTGGAAGGTGCACCGGTCGAAGGTCGCACCGGCGGTGCTGACCTCGCTGAGGTCCACGCCGGTGAACGTGCACTCCTCGAAGCGCGCGGCGCCGAGGTCCTCGCCGTACCAGTCCTCGTCGCGGAAGCCGGTGCCGGTCGAGGCCTCAGACATCGACGGTGCCCCCGCTGCGCCAGTAGACGCCGTCCTCACGGGTCAGGAACTGGCTCTCCACGAGGTAGCGGCGCAGCGCGGCGTGGTCGGGATGGAACTCGTTCAGGACCTCGTTGACCTTCGCCTCGGGGTAGCGCTCGCCCGGCTCGAACGACTGGGCGAGGTGGTCGAGCACCACCAGCAGCTTGGAGCGCTTGGACGGGATGGTGTGCAGCCGTCCGTCCGCGTCCAGGAAGCTGCGCAGGACCCGGTCGTCGGTCACGACTTCTCCTTCGCGGTGAGCTTGAGCAGCCGGCGCGGCAGGACGGCGCTGTCGAGCCCGCCCCCGACCGCCCGCCGCTCGAAGTGCAGGTGGCACCCGTCCGGGGCCCCGTTGTCGGAGACCAGCGCGATCTTCTCGCCCCGGCGGACCCGGTCGCCCGGGTGGGCGAAGACCTTGCGGGTGTGGCCGATGACGAGGTCGTAGCCGCGGTGGCGGTTGCGGATCAGCATCGGGTTGGTGCCGTACGCCGGCCCCAGCGACTCGTGCGACACCACCCGGCCGCGGAAGCGCGCGTACAGCGGGGTGCCGCACTTCATGGCGATGTCGATCCCGTGGTGGAAGCCCCGGTCGTGCGCGCAGCGCGGGTCGGGGTCGTAGTAGGGCGCCGGCGTGCAGCCGTAGCGGACCATGATCCGGTGCGCCCCGGCGTACCACGGCGAGGTGTAGCGGGTCTTCTCGTTGGTGTAGAAGACCCAGCGCGGGTCACCCCCGGCGTCGGCCGGCGCGGTCAGGACCCCCAGGAGCAGGGGCAGCAGGAGCAGGGCGGCGAGGGCACGTCCGAGTCGCATGCGCCCACGCTAGACCGCGAGCAGGCGCTCGCACTCGGCGACGAGCCGGGCACGCAACGGCGCACCCCGCTCGGCGAAGACCCGCTGTGCGGCGGCGTACTCCTGCTTGCCCTCGGCGGTCTCGACCCGGACCGGGTCGAAGCCGAGGTCGGCGAGGTCGTACGGCGCGGCGCGCATGTCGAGCACCCGGATGTCCCGCGCGAGCTCGAAGCAGTCGGCCACCAGGTCCGAGCAGATCATCGGGGTGAGCCGGAAGGCGTGCTTGTAGAGGTCCATCCCGGCGTGCAGGCAGGCCGGCTGCTCGAAAGCGGGCCGGTCCGCCGAGGTGGGGGAGAGCGTGTTCAGCGGACGCGCCGGCCCGGTGAAGAACCGGTAGGCGTCGAAGTGGGAGCACGCGATCCGGTGCGACTCGACCACCGCGTCCGTCCCCTCCGGCCCCAGCCGCAGCGGCCAGTCGGCGTGCCGGGTCTCGTCCTCGGCGAGCCGGTAGACCATCGCCCACTCGTGCATGCCGAAGCAGCCGAAGTTCGGGGTCCTGCCCGCCGTCGCCGAGAGCAGCGTGTGCAGCGACTCGAGCAGCAGACGCTGCGAGGCGACGTGCTCCTCGGAGACCGTGACCACGTCGCCGTCGACGTACCCCTTCAGGCCCGCGTACGCCGAGGCGTCGCCACTCAGCCCCACGCCGTACCCCGGGTGCCAGCGGCGCAGCTGCGCCGGGCGCTGGGAGTAGTAGGTGAACAGGAAGTCGTGGACGGGGTGCTTGACCCGCGACTCGCGGCGGGCCAGGTGCGGCTGCACGAACGCGTCCACGCGCTCGGCGTGTGCGGCAGCGCACGCCCTCCACTCGACCTCGTCCAGCACCTCCACGGGCACAAACCCTAGGTCGATAGGCTCGGCAGGTGCGCATCGCGAGATTCACCACCGGAGAAGACCCGCTCTACGGAGTCGTGACGGGGGAGCTCGACGAGTTCGGGCAACCCGCCGAGGACAGCATGGTCGTGGCCCTGGCCGGCGACCCGCTGTACGTCGGGGTCAAGCTGCTCGACCAGGAGCACCGCCTCGAGGACGTCCGGCTGCTGGCGCCGGTGCTGCCGCGCAGCAAGGTGGTGGGCATCGGCCGGAACTACGCCGCCCACGCCGCCGAGCTCGGCAACGACGTGCCCTCCGAGCCCCTGATGTTCCTCAAGCCCAACACCAGCGTGGTCGGCCCGGGCGACCCGATCTTCTACCCGCCGCAGACCCAGAACCTGCAGTACGAGGGCGAGCTGGCCGTCGTGATCGGCCGCATCTGCCGCGACGTGCCGCCGGAGCAGGCCACCGACGTCATCCACGGCTACACGATCGCCAACGACGTGACCGCGCGCGACCTGCAGAAGTCCGACGTGCAGTTCACGCGCGCCAAGGGCTTCGACTCGTTCTGCCCGCTGGGCCCGTGGATCGAGACCGACCTGGACCCGCAGACGTTCGCCGACGGCGTGAAGATCCAGACGTTCCTCAACGGCGACGTCGTGCAGGACGGCAGCACCAGCGACCTGATCTTCGACATCCCCACGCTCATCGCTCACGTCTCGAGCGTGATGACGCTGCTCCCGGGCGACGTCATCCTCACCGGCACCCCCGAGGGTGTCGGCCCCATGAACGTCGGCGACGAGGTCGAGGTCTCGATCGCCGGACTCGGCACTCTCACGAACAAGGTGGCACTGCGTTGACAAGCACTCCCGTCCGCGTCCGGATGGCTCCGTCCCCGACCGGCAGCCCGCACGTCGGGCTCGCCCGGACGGCCCTGTACAACTGGGCCTTCGCCCGCCACCACGGTGGCACGTTCGTGTTCCGCATCGAGGACACCGACGCCGCCCGCAACACCGAGGAGTCCTACGAGGGCCTCATCGAGGTGCTGCAGTGGCTGGGCCTCGACTGGGACGAGGGGCCGCTCAAGGGCGGCCCGTTCGCGCCGTACCGCCAGTCCGAGCGCTCGGAGATCTACACCGACGTGCTGGCGCGGCTGCGCGAGAGCCGGTTCACCTACGACTGCTACTGCACCACCGAGGAGGTCGAGGCGCGCCGCAAGGCGTCCGGCTCCAAGGTGATGGGGTACGACGGCTTCTGCCGCGAGCTGAGCGACGAGCAGGTCGAGGCCTTCCGGGCCGAGCACCGCGAGCCGATCGTGCGCTTCCGGATGCCCGAGGGCGAGATCACCTTCGACGACCTGGTCCGGGGCGAGATCACCTTCCAGACCGAGTTCGTCCCCGACTTCGCGCTGTGCCGGGCCAGCGGGGCCCCGCTCTACACGCTGGTCGCCCCGGTGGACGACCTGATGATGGAGATCACCCACGTCCTGCGCGGCGAGGACCTCCTCAGCTCGACGCCGCGGCAGCTGGCCCTCTACGACGCGCTGAACCAGATCGGCGTCGGCAACGGAACGGTGCCGCGCGTCGGCCACCTGCCCTACGTCATGGGCGAGGGCAACAAGAAGCTCTCCAAGCGCGACCCGCAGGCCCACCTGATGGCCTACCGCGACCAGGGCTTCCTGCCCGAGGGGCTGCTCAACTACCTCGCGCTGCTGGGCTGGTCGATCTCGGGCGACCGCGACATCTTCACGCTCGACGAGATGGTCGAGGCGTTCGAGATCGGCGACGTCAACCCCAACCCGGCGCGCTTCGACCTGAAGAAGGCCGAGGCGATCAACGCCGCGCACATGCGGATGCTGTCGGTCGAGGAGATGACCGAGCGGGTGTTGCCGTTCCTCGAGGCGGCCGGGGTCATGGACCCCAGGAACCTCGCGGACCGGCAGCTGCTCGACCTGGCCATGCCCCTGGTCGCCGAGCGGATCAACAAGCTCACCGAGGCCGTCGACATGCTCGGCTTCCTGTTCGCCGACGAGGAGTCGTTCACGCGCGACGAGGCCGACGTGGCCAAGGTGCTCGACGAGCAGGGCAAGCAGGTCGTCCAGGCGTCGTACGACGCCCTCGCCGGTCTGCACGAGTGGTCGGCGGCGGCGATCCAGGAGGCCCTCCAGGCCACGCTGGTCGAGGAGATGGGGCTCAAGCCGCGCGTCGCGTTCGGGCCGGTCCGGGTGGCCGTCACCGGTCGCCGGGTCTCGCCGCCGCTCTTCGAGTCGCTGGAGCTGCTGGGCCGCGAGCGCGGGCTCGGTCGACTGCGCAGCGCCCTGGCCTGACATGAGCGGCCCGTCCGTCCCCGAGGAGGGGCTGCCCTACCACCTCGTCCAGCGCGGCGGCCGGCCCGGCTGGTGGCGCCCGGTGGTGGGGACGGTCGGGTTCGTGGTGGTGATGCTGGGCGTGGTGCCGCTGCTGCTCCAGGTGCTCTTCGCCCTGGGGTACGCCGTCGCCGGGCGTGACGTCGGCGACAGCCTGCAACGGCTGGTCGACCTGGAGGACCCGACGCCCCTGGGGCTGGCCTACCTCAACCTGGTGCTCGCTGCGGCGATCCCGGTCACTTGGGCGGTCGTCCGGCTCGTGCACGGCATCCTGCCGCGCTGGCTGGCGTCGGTCCGGCCGCGGATCCGCTGGCGCTGGTTCGCGACCTGCCTGGGGCTGGCCGTCCTCTCGCTGATCGCGACGCTGATGGTCTCGGCGATGGTGCCGTCGTCGTCCAGCGACCCGCAGGTCAGTGCCTCGGTCAACGACTTCACCAGCACCACGCGCGACTTCCTGCTGGTCGTGCTGCTGCTCACGCCGTTGCAGGCCGCCGGGGAGGAGTACGCCTTCCGCGGCTACCTGACCCAGGCGTTCGGCGGCCTGTTCCGCAGCCGGTGGGCGGCGGTCGTGGGCCCGGCCGTCCTGTTCGCGCTGGCGCACGGCGCCCAGAGCGCGCCGGTGTTCTTCGACCGCTTCGCGTTCGGCGTGGTCGCCGGCACGCTCGTGGTCCTCACCGGGGGCCTCGAGGCCGGCATCGCGATGCACGTGCTGAACAACTGGCTGGCCTTCGGCCTCGCCCTCGCGTTCGGCGACATGGGGTCGACCCTGAACCCCACGGGAGGGAGCTGGTGGACCCTGCCGGTGACCCTCACCCAGTCGCTGGTCTACCTCGGCCTGGCGCTGCTCGTGGCCCGCCGCACGGGCCTGGAAACGACGTCGCGCGAGGCCGTTTTGGCGGCCCCGAGAGGTCGCGTGTAAGGTTCCTTCTCGGCTCGGGGCGGTGATCCGAACCAGCCAAAGTCAATGGGATATGGTGTAATTGGCAGCACGACTGATTCTGGTTCAGTTAGTCTAGGTTCGAGTCCTAGTATCCCAGCGAAGTCCCGGTCAGCCGGCCGGGATTTGGTGTGAAACCGGCGGTTTCGCTAAGGTTTCACCCGCTGCTCGAGAAGAGCAGCAAGGCAAGCCCCCGTTGTGTAGCGGCCTAGCACGCCGCCCTCTCAAGGCGGTAGCGCCGGTTCGAATCCGGTCGGGGGTACAAGCCAGAACAGGCCCCCAGCCCTCCGGGCTGGGGGCCTGTTGCGTGCTGGCACGCCGCGCAGCGTGGCAAGGCGGTAGCGCCGGTTCGAATCCGGTCGGGGGTGCGCAACAGAGAAGGCCCGGTCCACCAGGACCGGGCCTTCTTGCATCGGTGACCGCGCCCGGCCGCAGCGACGGTGTGACGCTCGCGACTCAGGCGCAGATCCCCGCCTCCGCGGCTGCGTCGCGCTGGGCCCTGGAGGCGTGCCTCTTCGGGCCGTCGGCCGACAGCGAGTCGCGCACGAACGAGCCCAGCGGGGCGTCGTCGTGCACGTGCTGGATGAGCTTCTCGTACGACGGGTCGAGGCCCACGTGCGGGTAGCCGGCCGTCCCCGGGGCGTAGAGGAAGTTCGGCATGGTGACGAACTTGATGTGCGTCGGATCGGCGTCCTTGAGCTGCCCCGCGAGGTCGACGAGCGCGCTGGCGCTGGCCAGGTCGGGGCTGGCCTGGAGCGAGCTGGTGAGTGCGTTAGCGAAGCCGAGCAGGCGGTCGGGCCGGGTCAGGGTGTCGGCGGAGAGGACCTTGTTGGTCATCGCGGCGATGAAGGACTGCTGACGCTTCATCCGGCCGATGTCGGTGCCGCTGAGGACGTGGCGCAACCGCACGTAGCTGAGGGCCTGCCGACCGTCGAGATGGACGTCGGCGCCGGCGTCGAAGTGGACGTGGAGGTACGTCGGGTCGTCGAGCGGCTCCGGGATGCAGACGTCCACACCGTGGATCGCGTCGACCATGTCCTTGAAGCCGGCGAAGTCGATCGTCAGGTACTCGTCGACGTACACCGGGGCGAACACCGACTCGAACTGCTCGACCGTGCACTCCGGGCCGCCGCGGGCGAAGGCGTCGTTCCAGAGCACGTCCTTCCCGCCCGGCACGACCTTTCCGTCGACCGTGCAGTCCGGGCGGTCGACGAGGAGGTCGCGGGGGACCGAGATGCCGTACGCCGACTTCCGGTCGGCCGCGACGTGGAGCAGGATCGTGGTGTCCGAGACCCCGCCGCCCGTCTCGCCGTCGACGTGGCAGCCCGCGCAGTCGCGGGTGTCGTTGCCCATGATCAGGATGTTGAGCGGCTCGTGCGGCTGGTCGGCGGCCTTGGGCAACTTGGTGTTGTGGTGCTTGATGGCCGGGCCGGCCGTGATGTTGGCGTCGAGGTGCCGGTAGGCCAGGACCACGCCCACGCCGGTGACCAGCGCGACCACCAGCTCCGCGACGAGGATGACGCGCAGCACGCGCGAGCGGTGACGCCGATCGGTGGCTGCGGGCATCGTCGTCCTTCGGTCCGCGGGTGAGGTCTCGGAGACTATGACGAGATCCGGGCGCTCAGTGTTGCACCGCCGGCACAGGCCGTGTCCGATTCCCGCCAGAACCGGTCGGTGGCGTGGGTGATGATGGACGCATGGACACCGCCCCCAGCACCACTTCGGCTGCAGGACTCGACCGAGAGTCCTGCTACCGGGCCGTGAAGTCGCGGGACCGCCGCTTCGACGGTGTCTTCTACACCGCCGTCCGCACCACCGGCATCTACTGCCGTCCGTCATGTCCCGCGCGCACCCCGGCGTTCGCCAACGTCACCTTCCACCCGAGCGCCGCCTCGGCCCAGGCGGCGGGCTACCGCGCCTGCAAGCGCTGCCTGCCCGACGCGACGCCGGGCAGCCCGGACTGGGACGTCGCCGCGACCGCGGCCGGCCGGGCGATGCGGCTGATCGCCGACGGGGTCGTCGACCGCGAGGGCGTGGACGGGCTCGCTCGCCGGGTCGGCTACACCCCCCGTCACCTCAGCCGGATCCTCGCCGCCGAGCTCGGCGCCGGACCCCTCGCGCTCGCGCGGGCGCGTCGCGCCCAGACCGCTCGCGTGCTCATCGAGACCACGGAGCTGACCTACGCCGACGTCGCGTTCGCGGCCGGGTTCTCCAGCGTGCGGCAGTTCAACGACACCCTGCGCGAGGTGTACGCCGCCTCGCCGACCGAGCTGCGCGGCCGCCGGGGCGGGCGTCCGGCCACGGGCACGGTCACGATGCGGCTCGCCGTACGAACGCCCTTCGCAGGCCGGGCGCTGCTGGACTTCCTGGCCTACCACCTGGTGCCGGGCGTGGAGGTCGCCGGCGACGGTTGGTACGCCCGCACCCTGGACCTGCCGCACGGGCCGGGCACCGTGCGGCTGGACGTCGGTGACGCCCTGGAGGAGGGCCAGACCGCCTTCGTGGCCGCGACGTTCGAGCTGCACGACCTGCGCGACACCGCGGCCGCGGTCGAGCGGACCCGGCGCCTCGTGGACGCCGACTGCGACCCGCTCGCGGTGGACCAGCACTTCGCCGGCGACCCGGTCATCGGGCCGCTGGTGCGACGGCAGCCCGGTCTGCGCGTGCCCGGCCAGGTCGACGGGGACGAGGTCGCCATCCGCACCGTGATCGGCCAGCAGGTCAGCGTCGTCGGGGCCTGCACGGTGACCGGTCGTCTCGTCGCCGAGCACGGCCGGCCCGTGCAGAGCTCGATCCCCGGCCTCAGCCACCTGTTCCCGACCCCCGAGGCCCTGGCCGACGTGGATCCGGAGTCACTGCCCATGCCGCGGGCGCGGGGGAGAGCGCTGGTCGGCCTGGCACGGTCGCTCGCGTCCGGCCAGGTCGCCCTGGACCGCGGCCCTGACCGGGACGGCGTCCGGGCCGCGCTGCTGGAGCTGCCCGGCATCGGGCCGTGGACGGCCGACTACGTCGCGTTGCGCGCCCTGGCGCACCCCGACGTCTTCCTGCCCACCGACGTGGGCGTGCGCAATGCGCTGACGGGCCTCGGGCACGACCCGGCCGCCGCCGTCGCCCGACAGGACGACTGGCGCCCGTGGCGCTCCTACGCCCTGATGCACCTGTGGAACACCCTGATGCCGCCCGTGTCGGCGGCATCGGGACCCGAGAACGAGGAGGACTGACATGTGGACCGTGACCGAGAGCCCCGTGGGCGAGCTGCGCATCATCGAGACCGACGGCGCGATCTCCGCGATCGAGTTCTCGCCGTTCGAGGACGGCGGCACGCGGCCGCGGGGGGAGCGCGACGACAGCCTCCCCGTGCTCGTGGAGGCGGTGCGCCAGCTGCGCGCCTACTTCGACCGCGACCTCAAGGAGTTCGACCTTCCGCTCGCGCCGGTGGGCACGGCCTTCCAGCAGAGGGTCTGGGAGCAGCTGCGCACGATCGGGTACGGCGAGACCGCGACGTACGGCCAGATCGCCCTGCGCCTCGGCCTCACCGGCCACGGCTCCCGGGCGGTGGGCCTGGCCAACGGCCGCAACCCGATCCCGATCGTGGTTCCGTGCCACCGCGTCGTGGGCGCCGACGGCACCCTCACCGGCTACGCCGGCGGGCTCGAGCGCAAGCAGACGCTCCTCGAGCTCGAGCAGGCCGCCCACGCCCTCTTCTGAAGGGTCGAGTCGGCGCAAGCTCGCCGGAAAAAGTGCTCGAGTCGGCGCAAGCTCGCCGGCAATAGAGCTCGAGTCGGCGCAAGCTCGTGAGCAACGCGACGCACTTGCGCCGACTCGACGTCGTTCGGGGCGGCAGTTGCGCCGACTCGACGTCGTTCGCGGCGGCAGTTGCGCCGACTCGACTACTCGGCGGCGGCCCGGCGCAGGGACTCCGAGAGCCGCTCGGCCGCGGCGAGGACGGCGGGGGCGTGCATGCGGCCGGGCTGGCGGGAGAGCCGCTCGAGCGGCCCGGACACCGAGACGGCGGCGATGATCTTGCCGCTGGGGGAGCGGACGGGGGCGGAGACCGAGGCCACGCCCTGCTCGCGCTCGCCCACCGACTGGGCCCAGCCGCGACGGCGGATGCCGGAGAGGGCGGCGGCGGAGAACGCGGCGTTCTGGAGCCCGCGATGCATCCGCTCGGGGTCCTCCCAGGCGAGCAGGACCTGCGCGGCGGAGCCCGCCCGCATCGTGAGCTGCGAGCCCACCGGGATGGTGTCGCGCAGGCCGCTGGGCCGCTCGGCGGCGGCCACGCAGACCCGGTGCTCGCCCTGGCGGCGCCACAGCTGCGCCGACTCCCCGGTGATGTCGCGCAGCCGGGCCAGCACCGGCCCGGCCGTCGCGAGCAGCCGGTCCTCGCCGGCGGCGGCCGAGAGCTCGGCGAGCCGGGGGCCGAGCACGAAGCGGCCCTGCATGTCCCGGGCGACCAGACGGTGGTGCTCGAGCGCCACGGCCAGCCGGTGGGCCGTCGGGCGGGCGAGGCCGGTGCCGGCGACGAGGCCGGCCAGGGTCGCCGGGCCGGACTCGAGGGCGGTGAGCACGAGGGCGGCCTTGTCGAGGACGCCGACTCCGCTAGAGTTGTCCATATGGCAATACTGCCGTCTCAGATCATGGGATGCAAGCGGTAGCCTGTGTGACGTCCTCGAGAGCGTGGTCCCCACCGGGTCGACCGCCGAGGTGAACAGAGAAGACGAACGAGCAAGAGGGAGACAGTCATGGGCAAGACCCTGGCCGAGAAGGTCTGGGACGAGCACGTCGTCCGGACCGCCGACGGAGAGCCGGACCTCCTCTACATCGATCTCCACCTCCTGCACGAGGTCACCTCCCCGCAGGCGTTCGACGGCCTGCGTCTCGCCGGCCGGACCGTTCGCCGCCCGGACCTGACCCTGGCCACCGAGGACCACAACGTGCCCACGGTGGACTGGGACAAGCCGATCGCCGACCCGGTCTCCCGCACCCAGGTGGAGACGCTGCGCAAGAACTGCGAGGAGTTCGGGGTGCGGTTGCACCCGCTCGGCGACATCGAGCAGGGCATCGTGCACGTCGTCGGCCCGCAGCTGGGGCTGACCCAGCCGGGCATGACGATCGTCTGCGGCGACAGCCACACCAGCACCCACGGCGCCTTCGGCGCCATCGCCTTCGGCATCGGTACGTCGGAGGTCGAGCACGTGCTCGCGACCCAGACGCTGCCGCAGGCCAAGCCGAAGACCATGGCGGTCACCGTCAACGGCAGCCTGCCCGAGGGTGTCACCGCCAAGGACCTCGTCCTCACCCTGATCGCGCACACCGGCACCGGCGGCGGCCAGGGCTACATCGTGGAGTACCGCGGCCAGGCCATCGAGGAGCTCTCGATGGAGGCCCGGATGACCGTGTGCAACATGAGCATCGAGTGGGGCGCCAAGGCCGGCCTCATCGCTCCCGACCAGACGACGTTCGACTACATCGAGGGTCGTCCCGAGGCGCCGAAGGGCGCGGACTGGGACGCCGCGGTCGAGCACTGGAGGACGCTGGTCACCGACGCGGACGCGCAGTTCGACGAGGAGATCGTCCTCGACGCGGGCACGATGACCCCGTTCGTCACGTGGGGCACCAACCCCGGGCAGGGCGTCCCGCTGGGAGCCAGCGTGCCGGACCCGTCGGACTTCGAGGACGCCCAGGACCGCATCGCCGCGGAGAAGGCCCTGCAGTACATGGGCCTCGAGGCCGGCACGCCGATGCGTGACGTCAAGGTCGACACCGTCTTCGTCGGGTCGTGCACCAACGGCCGCATCGAGGACCTGCGCGCGGCCGCGGCCATCGTCGAGGGCCGCAAGGTCGACAAGGACACCCGGCTGCTCGTGGTGCCCGGCTCGGTCCGGGTCCGCCTCCAGGCCGAGCAGGAGGGGCTCGACGTCATCTTCAAGGAGGCGGGCGCCGAGTGGCGCGGGGCCGGATGCTCGATGTGCCTGGGCATGAACCCCGACCAGCTCCAGCCCGGTGAGCGCAGTGCGTCGACCTCCAACCGCAACTTCGAGGGGCGGCAGGGCAAGGGCGGCCGCACTCACCTGGTGTCGGTGCCGGTCGCCGCCGCCACCGCCATCCGCGGCACCCTCTCCTCGCCCGCCGACCTCGACTGAGACCACCGAAGGACATCCGATGGAGAAGTTCACCAGCCACACCGGCGTCGGCGTCCCGCTGCGCCGCAGCAACGTCGACACCGACCAGATCATCCCGGCGGTCTACCTCAAGCGCGTGACCCGCACCGGCTTCGAGGACGGCCTCTTCGCGGCTTGGCGCAACGACGAGTCCTTCGTGCTCAACAACCCGGCGTACGCCGGCGGCTCGGTGCTCGTGGCGGGCCCCGACTTCGGCACGGGCTCGTCGCGCGAGCATGCCGTCTGGGCCCTGCAGAACTACGGGTTCAAGGCCGTCGTCTCGCCGAGGTTCGGCGACATCTTCCGCGGCAACGCCGGCAAGGCGGGCCTGGTCGCGGCCAAGGTCGACGAGAAGGTCGTGCAGCGGCTCTGGGACCTCCTGGAGGAGAGCCCGGGTGCCACGGTGACCGTGGACCTCGAGTCCCGCACCGTCCGCGCGGGGGAGGGCCCCGACGCGATCGAGGACTCCTTCGACATCGACGACTACACCCGCTGGCGCCTGCTCGAGGGCCTCGACGACGTCGGCATCACCCTCGGCCACGAGGCGGACATCGCGTCGTACGAGTCCTCCCGCCCGGCCTGGAAGCCCGCCACGCTCTGACATTCGGCCTCGGGCGGGAGCCGGCCCGTGACGACGCCTTGCCGGGGGACTGCTCGCATCTGTCCCTGACTGACCCGACCTCGAGGTGCCCGAATCCCCAAGCAGGACTGGGGATTCGGGCACTTCGTCTTTCACGCGACGACGCGAATCGACGGCGATTCCCTGATTCCATGCGGGATATCGGTCTGGACGGCCGCGAAAAAAGAACGCCAAATAGTCGGCGTGGTGATTGTGGCAAAGGCCACGAATACCTAGCGTGCGTTGAAGAAAGTCGAGCACGGGCTCGGCCCACAGTTCATTGGAAGGGAAGCTAGTGAACAAAACTCAGCTCATCGACGCGCTGGCCCAGCGGTACGAGGGGAACCGGAAGGCTGCCGCGCACGCGCTCGATTCCGTGCTGGACACGATCACTCGCGAGGTCGCCAAGGGCGAGAAGGTCGCGATCACCGGGTTCGGCTCCTTCGAGAAGCGCATCCGCGAGGCGCGCTGGGTCCGCAACCCGCAGACCGGCCAGCGGATCAAGGCGAAGAAGACGGCGGTCCCCAAGTTCAGCCCCGGCCAGGACCTCAAGAACGTCGTCTCCGGCGCCAAGAAGCTGCCCAAGCTGACCCTGGCGGCCTCGGGCACCGCGGCCAAGAAGGCTGCGGCTCCCGCGAAGGCCGCGGCGTCCGCTGCCAAGAAGGCGGCGCCGGCCAAGAAGACGGCTGCCAAGTCGACGGCCGCCAAGAAGACCAGCACCGCGAAGTCGGCGCCGGCCAAGAAGACGGCTGCCAAGTCGACGCCCACCAAGAAGACGACCACCGCCAAGGCGGCGCCGGCGAAGAAGGCGCCCGCCAAGAAGACCGCCACGGCGACCAAGTCCGCGGCAGCCAAGAAGACCAGCACCGCGAAGTCGGCGCCGGCCAAGAAGTCGACCCCGGCCAAGAAGACCAGCACCGCCAAGGCGGCGCCGGCCAAGAAGGCGCCGGCCAAGAAGGCGCCCGCGAAGAAGTCCGCAGCGAAGAAGACCGCAGCCAAGAAGTCCTGACCAGCTGCGGCGCCTGATGGTGGGCCTCCTCCGGGAGGCCCACCATCACTGCATTTCGGGCGCCGACGCAGTGACCGCGGCCGTGTGGCGGCCGACCCCGAGTGCCAGGGCCCCGCGAAGGTCGTCGAGGTCGTCGACGTCACGGCGCAGGGTCGGGAGCGCACCCTCGATCTCGAGCGCGCCCGTGCCCAGGTGCGCGAAGCGGGACCCCGGACCGAACCGCGGCGCGAACAGGGCGTACGGCGCGGCGTACAGCGTGGTGCCGACGCCCTCCTGGTCGGCCACGAACGCCGCGGTGTCCGCCGGCACCCGGCCCAGCACGTCGTCGAGCTCCTCGGGACGCAGCGCCGGCAGGTCCGCGCAGACCGCGACCGGAACGAGCCCCGGCCAGCGCCGGTCCACCTCGGCTGCCGCCTGGCCCAGGGTGGCGTTGAGGTCGCCGGTGACGCCGTCCGGGATGGACGAGCAGCCGAGGGCGGCCAGTCGAGCGGCGAACGGAGCATCGTCGGTGACGGCCAGCACCGCGTGGACGCGGTCGGCGGCGAGGCACGCGGACACGGTGTCGAGGGCGAACGCGGCCGCGAGCTCGCGGCGGCGCTCGTCGGAGGCGCCCGCGAGCCGGGACTTGCCGTGGGCCGGTGGCTTGACCGGGACCAGCACGACGTACTGCGGAGAAGTCATCGTGACGATCCTGTCAGGCCGTCCTGAGAGCGGTCGCGCCGGTGTGTCGTGGCGAGGCACCCGACGGCTACGACCGAGTAGCCTGCACTCCACGTAGAGAGCGCCACGGCCGTGGGGCCGGAGTGAGGACAGGGACGCACGTGAAGGTTCGCAAGCTGCAGCAGCGGCGTGGATGGGCGTTCAACATCGCCGTGCCCATCGTCAAGCCCGCGCTGCTCGCGACGACGAAGCACGAGTGGATCGACGGGGAGAAGATCCCCGAGACCGGCGGCTTCATCCTCGTGCTCAACCACATCTCCCACATCGACCCGCTGACCGCTGCGCACATCGTCTACGACCACGGCAGACTCCCGCGCTACCTCGCGAAGTCCGGCCTGTTCAGGAACAAGGCGCTCGCGTACTTCCTCTCGGCCGCAGGGCAGATCCCGGTCGAGCGGCTCAGCCGCAACGCCGTCGGCGCGTACGACGCCGCCGTGCGCGCGGTGCAGGACGGCGAGTGCGTCGTCGTCTACCCCGAGGGCACGATCACCCGCGACCCCGGCATGTGGCCCATGACCGGAAAGTCGGGCGCGGCACGGATCGCGCTGGCCACCGGATGCCCGGTGATCCCCGTGGGGCAGTGGGGCGCCCAGGACCTGCTGGCTCCCTACGCCAGGAAGCCCGACCTGTTCCCGCGCAAGCGGATCACCATGAAGGTCGGCGACCCGGTCGACCTCGCCGACCTGCTCGCGCTGCCGCCCTCGCCCGCGGTCACCCACCAGGCGACCGAGCGGATCATGGCCGCGATCACCTCGCTGGTCGAGGACATCCGCGGCGAGCAGGCACCCGCCGAGCGGTTCGACATGCGCAAGGCCGGCGTGCGCCAGACCGGCAACCCGAACAAGCCCGAGAAGAAGTCCCGGAAGAAGGAGCGCCCATGAACCACGAGCCGACGAAGCATGGCAAGGTCGCCGTGTTCACCGCCGGGTCGTGGGGCACGGCGTTCTCCATCGTGCTGGCCGACGCCGGCAACGAGGTCGTCCTGTGGTCCCGTCGCGAGGAGCTGGCGCGCGCGATCAACGACGGCCACGAGAACCCCGACTACCAGCCCGGCATCGAGCTGCCGCGGACGGTCTCGGCCACCTCGGACGTCGAGAAGGCCCTGCACGGCGCCGACATCGTGGTGCTCGCGACCCCCTCGCAGTCCCTGCGTGGGAGCCTGACCGAGTGGGCGCCGTACATCGAGCGGGACGCCGTGATCGTCTCCCTGATGAAGGGCGTCGAGCTCGGCACGCTGGAGCGGATGAGCGAGGTCATCGCGCAGATCACCGGTGCCGGCCCGGAGCGGATCGCCGTCGTCAGCGGCCCGAACCTCTCCCCGGAGATCGCCCGACGCGAGCCGGCCGCCTCCGTGGTCGCCTGCGAGGACGAGTCGGTGGCGAAGCTGATCCAGCACCGCATCCACTCGCCCGCCTTCCGTCCCTACACCAGCACCGACGTCCTCGGCTGCGAGCTCGGAGGCGCCTACAAGAACGTCGTGGGCCTCGCCGTCGGCATGGCGGTGGGCCTGGGCTTCGGCGACAACACGACGGCGTCGGTGATCACCCGCGGGCTCGCGGAGACGGCTCGCCTCGCCACCGCCCTCGGCGCCAATCCACTCACGCTGATGGGCCTGGCCGGCCTCGGCGACCTGGTCGCCACCTGCTCCTCACCGCTCTCGCGCAACCGCAGCTTCGGCGAGAAGCTCGGCCAGGGCATGACCACCGAGGAGATCTACGCCTCCACCCGGCAGGTCGCCGAGGGCGCGAAGTCCTGCTCCTCGCTGCTGGCCCTGGCCCGGCGGACCGGCATCGACGCGCCGATCGCCGAGCACGTGGACGCCGTGGTGGCGGGGCGGATGACGGCCAACGAGATGATGGACGCCTTCATCGCCCGCGACACCAAGGCGGAGACGGACTGAGCAGGGCGGCGGCGCGCGAGCAGCGAGCGTGCCGCGATCACACCAGGGTGTCGAGCGCCCGCGCCAGGTCGTCCCAGAGGTCGTCGACGTCCTCGATGCCCACCGACAGCCGGACCAGGCCGTCGGGGATCGTCGCGGGCTCTGACTTCCAGCGGCGCCGCCGCTCGAAGGTCGACTCCACGCCACCGAGCGAGGTCGCGTGCACCCAGAGCTTGGTCTTGCGGGTCAGCAGGTCCGCAGCCATGGCCCCCTGCGCCAGCACGATCGACACGATGCCGCCGAACCCCGGGTAGCGGACCTCGCCCACCGCCGGGTGCGCGGAGAGCCGCCGCACCAGCTCCTGGGCGTTGGCCTGGGCCCGCTCCACGCGCAGGTGGAGGGTGCGCAGCCCGCGCAGGGCCAGCCACGACTCGAGCGTGCCCGGCACGGCGCCGAGCAGGTCGCGCCGCCCCTTCAGCACGGCGTACAGCTCCTCGTCGCGGGTGACCACCGCCCCCATCAGGACGTCGCTGTGGCCGGCGAGGTACTTGGTGGCGGAGTGGACGACGAGGTCGACCTCGAGGTCCAGCGGCTTCTGCAGCAGGGGAGTGGCGAAGGTGTTGTCGACGACGACGTAGGCCCCGGCGTCGTGCGCCGCCTTGCGGATCGTCTCGATGTCGGCGACCTCCAGCGCCGGGTTGGTCGGGGACTCCAGCCAGACCAGGGCCGCGTCCTCGCAGGCGGCCGCGACCGCGTCGGTGTCGGTGATGTCGACCAGCTCGGTCCGCAGGCGTCCCCGCGACTCGAGGTCGCCGAGCTGCAGGACGGTTCCGTTGTAGGCGTGCCGCGGTGCGACCACCTTGGCGTCGTTCCCGACGAGGTCGAGCACCGTGGCGACCGCGGCGAGACCCGAGGCGAAGGTCAGGCACCGCCCACCCTCGAGGGCGCCGAGCGCCTCCTCGAACGCGGTCCACGTCGGGTTGCCGTAACGGCCGTACTCCAGGTCGCCGCCGGCGACGTACGTCGAGGCCATCACGAGCGGCTCGTTGAGCGGCTGGTCGGGGGCGTGCCCCGGCCGCCCGGCGGTCACCGCGACCGTCGAGGGCCTCCACGACGGGTCGAGCGGCACGGATGTGGGGCCGGACACTGGCTGGGGGGTGGCGGGCGAGTCCTGGGACATGGCCCCGAGCCTAGGTGGATAGTGTCAGGGCGATGAACGAGCCCACCCCCGCCACCCAGCACAGGCCTCGTGTCGCCGTCGTCTTCGGCGGCCGCTCCAGCGAGCACGGCATCTCGTGCGTGACGGCCGGCAGCGTGCTGCAGGCCATCGACCGCACGAAGTACGACGTGGTGCCGGTCGGCATCGCCACGGACGGCCGGTGGGTGCTCGAGTCCGGCGACCCCGACCGGCTGCGCATCGAGAGCGCGGACAAGCTGCCCGAGGTCGACCCGACCGGGTCCTCGGTCGCGCTGGCCCAGCAGGTCGGCTCCACCGACCTCGTCGTCAGCGAGCCCTCCCAGCCGCCGCAGAAGCTCGGCGAGGTCGACGTGGTCTTCCCGCTCCTGCACGGTCCGTGGGGCGAGGACGGCACCATCCAGGGCATGTTCGAGATGGCCGGGGTGCGGTACGTCGGCGCCGGCGTGCTCGCCTCCGCGGTGAGCATGGACAAGGCCTACATGAAGGTGGTCCTGCAGTCGGCCGGCCTCCCGGTCATGCCGTCGGTGACGGTCACGGCGCGGGAGTGGGCGCGGGACCCGCAGGCGTGCCGCGAGCGAGCGGCCGCGCTGGGGTACCCGCTCTTCGTGAAGCCCGCCCGGGGCGGCTCGAGCTTCGGGATCTCCAAGGCCCACGACGCCTCCGAGATCGACGAGGCGATCGAGGAGGCCCTGCGCCACGACCCGAAGGTGCTCGTCGAGGTCTCGGCCGACGGCGCCCGTGAGGTCGAGTGCGGCGTGCTCCAGGCGCTCGACGGCACGCCGGAGACCAGTCTCCCCGCCGAGCTGCGGGTCGGCGGCGACCACGAGTTCTACGACTTCGCCGCGAAGTACCTCCCCGGCGAGCACACCGAGATCGACATCCCGGCCGACCTGCCCGACGACCTCTCCGGCGCGCTGCGGGACATGGCGGCCCGCGCCTTCGACGCGGTCGGGTGCGAGGGCCTGGCCCGGGTCGACTTCTTCGTGATGCCCGACGGCTCGCTGGTCGTCAACGAGATCAACACGATGCCCGGCTTCACGCCCACCTCGATGTTCCCGCAGATGTGGGCCGCCAGCGGGCTGGACTACCCCGCGCTGGTGGACCGGCTCATCCAGCTGGCCCTGCAGCGCGACACCGGCCTGCGTTGAGCTAGAGGCAGCGCTCCACGCGCTCCAGGTGTCGCTTGACCGGGCCGGCCAGCTCGCCGAGCGCGGCCGCGGCCTTCTCGGGCAGGTAGTCGCGGGGCACCTCCAGCCGCACCCGCGGCCGGTAGCCGTCCGCGGTGAACGTGGCGTCCCGGTCGCCCCCGGTCTCGTCGGGCGGCACCAGCCAGCCGACACCGTCGACCTGGGAGCAGCCGGGGAGGTCGCTGAGGTCGGCGGGTCCGACGCCGCAGGTCAGGACGATCGGAGGGTCGCCCCAGGCGGCGCCGTACGCGCTGTCGCCGCTGACCTCCACCGACTGCTGTCCGACCAGCGTGTCGGGGAGGTCGGCCACCAGCTCGCGGCAGGTCCGGGCGTCGGCGGCGGACAGGTCGCCGCTGTCGATCTCCGGGGGACCGGCGCTGCACGCGACCAGCAGCAGGCAGGAGGACGCGACGACGCCCCGGGTCCTGGTGGACCCGGGGCGTCGTCGACGTGCGGTGCGGTCAGGCACTCAGATGTGCACGACCGGGCAGGTCAGGGTGCGGGTGATGCCCTCGAGGTTCTGGACCTTCGAGACCACCAGCTTGCCGAGCTCGTCGACGTTGCGGGCCTCGGCGCGGACGATCACGTCGTACGGGCCGGTGACGTCCTCGGCGAGGGTGACCCCCTTGACCTGGGCAATGGCTGAGGCGACCTCGGCTGCCTTGCCGACATCGGTCTGGATCAGGATGTACGCCTGGACGACCATCGTGGACTCCTCGTGTGGTGCGGGGATCGTGTGCCGGTCAACCTACCGTGCGACCCGCGGCTGTCGATAGGTGCGCCCATGTCCGGGCCGTGGAGTGGGATCTGGTGGGATGAGCGCATGGCCCTTCCCCCCGACGCCACGCTCGCCGACGCCGGCGAGTTCGGTCTCATCAGCGCCCTCACCGACGTCTTCGAGCAGGGGGAGCAGGTGCTGATCGGCCCCGGTGACGACGCCGCCGTCCTGCGCGTGCGGACGGGCCACGTGGTGGTCTCGACCGACCTCATGGTCGAGGGTCGCCACTTCCGCCGCGAGTGGGCCTCGGCGGAGGACGTCGGGCACCGCGCCGCCGCGCAGAACCTCTCCGACGTCAACGCCATGGGTGGCCGGGCGACCTCGCTGACCATCGGGCTGGCCGCCCCGGCGGACCTGCCGGTGCAGTGGGCGCTCGACTTCGCCCGCGGGTTCGCCGACGAGTGCGCGCTCGTCGGCGCCAGCGTGGTCGGAGGGGACGTGACCCGGTCCGACCAGCTGGTCATCGCGGTGACCGTGCTCGGCGCGTGCACGCAGGCGCCCGTGGTGCGGTCCGGGGCCGAGCCCGGGGACGTGCTCGCGCTCTGCGGACGCCAGGGCTGGGCGGCCGGGGGACTGGCGGTGCTCGGCCGCGGGTTCCGCTCACCGCGGGTGCTCGTCGAGGCCTACCGGCGCCCCGAGCCGCCGTACGCCGCGGGGCAGGTCGCCGCCGAGGCCGGCGCCACCGCCATGATCGACGTCTCCGACGGGCTGCTCGCCGACGCCGGGCACATCGCCGCGGACTCCGGGGTGACCATCGACGTGCGCCGCTCGGCCTTCGCGGTGCCCGACCCCCTGCAGGCCGTGGGCGCCGCCCTGGGCGCGGACCCGCTGCAGTTCATCCTCGGGGGCGGTGACGACCACGCCCTGCTGGCCACCTTCCCCGAGGGCTCGGTGCCCGAGGGGTGGTCGGTGGTCGGTTCGGTCGCCGAGGCGGGCGAGGACGGCCCGGTGGTCACGGTCGACGGTGCGGCGTACGACGGCCCCACCGGCTGGGTGCACTTCTGACGCAGCAGGAGCGGCGAGCCGGCCCCTGCTCACGCACGCAGAAGGCCCCCGGGAGCGCGGTGCGCTCTCGGGGGCCTTCGTGGTTGCGTCAGCGCGTGACCTTGCCGGCCTTGAGGCAGCCGGTGCACACGTTGAGGCGCTTGGGGGTGCCGTTCACGGTCGCCCGCACGCGCTGGATGTTGGGGTCGAAGCGTCGCTTCGTGATCTTGCGCGACCACGGCCGGTTGTTGCCGAAGCCAGGCTTCTTGGCGCAGATGTCGCAGACGGCAGCCACCGTGAACTCCTGAAGAAATCGAGGTACCAGAAAATGGGCCCGAGCGAGCGGGCAACCGAGCCAGAGTATCCGATGCCCCCGGCCCGGTGCGAATCGTGACGGGCCGCCGCTGGGGCGACCCGCGCCCGCGACGTCCTGCGGGCGGTGCGGAGCGACTCCATGGTGCCACGCCCTATCCTGTGGCCCTCACCCGGCGTACCCGTGACCGCTCCGGAGCGGGCGACGGGCTCGGGTCGCACGGCAAGGTCGGACGGCAGGGTCACAGGCAGGCGGCAGAGGCAGGCGATGGAAGTACCGCACGGGGGCACGATCGAGCTCTCCGTCGTGCTGCGCTTCGTCGACATCGCCACCGACGCCCTGGCGCAGGCGCGCGAGGAGATCGACGCGCTGAACGTCTACCCGGTGCCCGACGGGGACACCGGCACCAACATGTTCCTCACCGTCTCCGCCGCACGCGACGCGATCCGGGAGGCGACCGGGGGAGACCCCCGGGCCGAGCGCGGGCCCGCCCTGGCCGCGTGCAGCCGCGGTGCGCTGCTCGGGGCCCGCGGCAACTCGGGGGTGATCCTCAGCGAGATGCTCGGCGCCATCTGCCACCGGATCGCCGCGTCGCGCCCCGACGAGCGCAACGCGGTCGTCATGGCCGAGGCGCTGCGGCGGGCCGCCGACGCCAGCTACGCCGCGGTCGGCACGCCGGTCGAGGGCACCATGCTGACCGTCGCCCGCGCGGCGGCGGAGGCCGCCGAGGAGCGGGCGGTCGACCCCGGCGCCCGCGCCCGCGACGTGTTCACGGCGGCCGCCGCGGCGGCCCGCGAGGCGTTGGCGCGGACCCCCGAGCAGCTCCCGGCGCTGGCCAACGCCGGGGTCGTCGACGCCGGCGGGCGGGGAGTGAGCGTCATCCTCGACGCCGCCGAGACCGTGCTCACCGGGCGCCGCCCGACGCCCGTGACTGCGCCGTTCGGCCGGCACCACATCCCCGTGCCGCACCCCGAGGCCCGGGAGGGCGACCTCACCGCCGACGGCCCCGCCTACGAGGTGATGTACCTCCTCGACGCCGACGACGACCGGGTGGCGGTGCTGCGCAAGACCCTGGCCGGCCTCGGCGACTCGCTGGTCGTCGTGGGTGGCGAGGGGCTCTGGAACGTCCACGTCCACGTCGACGACGTCGGCGCCGCGATCGAGGCGGGCATCGAGGCCGGACGCCCCCACCGGGTACGGGTCACACACTTCGCCGAGCAGGTGGATCGCGCCCGCGAGCGCGCCCGCGAGCGGGCGGGTCGGCGCATCGTCACGGTGGCCGCCGGCCCCGGCCTGGCCGAGCTGTTCGTCGAGGCCGGCGCGGTGGTGGTCGACGGCGGCCCGGGGCGGCGCCCCTCCACCGGCCAGCTGCTCGAGGCGATCACCACCTGCGGTGCGGTGGAGGTGGTGGTGCTCCCCAACGACCCCGACTCCGTGCGGGTGGCCGAGATCGCGGCCCGCACCGCCGAGGAGGACCACGGGCTGCGCGTCGCGGTCATCCCCACCCAGGCCCAGGTGCAGGGGCTGGCGGCGCTGGCCGTGCACGAGCCCGGCCGCACCTTCGACCAGGACGTGCTCGAGATGACGGCCACCGCCCGGCACGCCCGGCACGGGGCCGTCACCATCGCCGCGCGTCGGGCCATCACGATGGCCGGGCCCTGCGAGCCGGGTGACGTCCTCGGCGTGGTCGCGGGCGACTTCGCGCTCGTCGGCGAGGACCTGTACGCCGTGGCCACCGACGTGCTCGACCGGCTCCTGGGCGGTGGCGGCGAGCTGGTCACGATCGTCGCCGGGGCGCCCGCGGACGACGCCGCAGCGCACCCCCACCCCGCCGAGCTGGCCGCGCGGAGCGCCGCGTGGGTCGAGGAGCACCACCCCGCTGTCGACGTCGTGGTGTACGACGGGGGTCAGGAGCGCTACCAGCTCCTGATGTCGGTCGAGTGAGCCGGAGCCGCGCATGATCACCCTCTCCTCACCCGTCGAGTCCGTGCTCGGGGGCAACGCCAAGCGCGGTCTGCGCACCGGGATCGTGGAGGGGCTCGGGCTGCGCACGGTGGGCGACCTGCTGCGCCACTTCCCCCGCAGGTACCTCGAGACCGGCGAGGTCTCGCGGCTGGAGGACCTGCAGGAAGGACAGCTGCTGACGATCGTCGGCGACGTGGTCCGCAGCAAGGTCAACACCTACCAGGACCGGCGCACCGGCCGCCCGGCGTACCGTCTCGATGTCGTGGTGCGCACCGAGGGCCCGTCCCTGCGCATGTCGTTCTTCGCCAAGTCCCAGCGCATCAGCGAGTGGCAGGCCGGCCGGATGTGCGTCGGGCGCCGCGGGATCTTCCTCGGCAAGGCGGGCACCTTCCGGGGGGAGTGGCAGCTCACCAACCCGCAGACGGTGCTGTTCGGGTCCGGCGAGGAGGACGCCGCGCAGATGTCGCTGGACGCGATGCGCGACCTCTACCCGATCTACCCGCAGACCAAGGGCGTCGACTCCTGGGACCTGCAGCGTGCGGTGACCTTCGCGCTCACGGTCCTCGACGACGTGCCCGAGCTGCTCCCCGCGGAGGTGCGGGAGACCTACCGGCTGCTCGACATCCAGGAGGCCTACCACTGGATCCACGCGCCCCAGGACCTCGGCGAGGTGCGCCGCGCGCAGCGCAGGTTCCGCTTCGAGGAGGCCCTGGTCACCCAGCTGGTGCTCGCCCGACGGCGGCGCGAGCTGATGGCGCTCGGTGCGCAGGCGCGCACCGGCCGCGCGGGCGGGCTGCTCGAGGCCTTCGACGCGCGGCTGCAGTTCGAGCTCACCGAGGGCCAGCGGACCGTCGGCGCCGAGATCGAGGCCGACCTGGCCCAGCCCCACCCCATGCACCGGCTGCTCCAGGGCGAGGTCGGCTCCGGCAAGACCGTGGTGGCGCTGCGTGCGATGCTGCGCACCGTCGACTCGGGTGGCCAGGCGGCGCTGCTGGCGCCCACGGAGGTCCTGGCCCAGCAGCACCACCGGTCGATCACGGCGATGCTCGGCGACCTGGCCGCGGGCGGCATGCTCGGCGGCGCCGCCGACGCCACCAACGTCGAGCTCCTGACCGGCTCGATGACCAAGGCCCAGCGCACCGCCCCGCTCTCGCGCATCGCCACCGGCGAGGCCGGCATCGTGGTGGGCACCCACGCGCTGCTCGAGGACCGGGTGATGTTCGCCGACCTCGGCCTCGTGGTCGTCGACGAGCAGCACCGCTTCGGCGTCGAGCAGCGGGCCGCCCTCACCGACAAGGCCGCCAGCCCCCCGCACGTCCTGGTCATGACCGCGACCCCGATCCCGCGCACGGTCGCGATGACCGTCTTCGGTGACCTCGAGACCTCCACGCTGACCGAGCTCCCGTCGGGTCGCGCCCCCATCCAGACCAACGTGGTCCCGCTGGGGGAGCAGCCGCTGTGGATCAACCGGGTGTGGGAGCGGCTGCGCGAGGAGGTCGGCAAGGGCCACCAGGCCTACGTCGTCTGCCCGCGCATCGTCCGCGACGAGATGGAGCAGGGGGAGCGGGACCAGCTCGACCTCGACGAGGACGGCAACCTCGTCGTGGACCGCACCGGCACCGGCCTCAGCTCGGTGGTCGACGTGGCCGCCGACCTCGCCGACGCCCGGCTGCCCGGCCTGCGCATCGGGGTCCTCCACGGCAAGCTGGCGGCCGACGAGAAGGACCGCACCATGCGCGCCTTCGCCGCGGGCGAGATCGACGTGCTCGTCTCGACGACGGTGATCGAGGTCGGGGTCGACGTGGCCAACGCCACCGCCATGGTGCTCCTCGACGCCGACCGGTTCGGGGTCTCCCAGCTCCACCAGCTGCGCGGCCGGGTGGGTCGCGGTGGCCACCACGGGCTGTGCCTGCTGGTCACCCGCGCCGAGACGGGCTCGCCGGCCCGCGACCGCCTCGAGGCGGTCGCGCGCACCACCGACGGGTTCGAGCTGAGCCGGGTCGACCTCGAGCAGCGGCGCGAGGGCGACGTCCTCGGCAAGAACCAGTCCGGCTTCCGGTCCAGCCTGCAGAACCTCCGCGTGCTGCGCGACGAGGAGACCATCCTCGACGCCCGCGCGGCGGCCAAGGACCTGCTCGACGCCGACTTCGAGCTGCGCCAGGCTCCGGGCCTGGCCGCGGCGGTGGAAGAGATGGAGCGGTCGGTGCAGTCTGAGTTCATGGAGAAGTCGTGAGCGCCCGCGCCGGGTGCTCGGGGCTCTCCTTGTCGCACGGGGGTGGGGCATGACGCGGATCATCGGCGGAGCCGCAGGGGGACGGCGGATCACGACGCCGCGCGGCGCCAGCACGCGGCCGACGAGCGACCGGGTGCGCGAGGCGCTCTTCTCGGCGGTGGAGTCGTGGTGCGGCTCGCTGCACGGCCTGCGGTTCCTCGACCTGTACGCCGGCTCCGGCGCGGTGGGCCTGGAGGCGTGGTCGCGCGGCGCCGGCGTCGTCACGCTGGTGGAGCAGGACCGCCGGACCGCTGCGCTGATCTCCCACAACGCCCGCGCGCTGGGGTTCAGCCGGGCCAACGTGGTGGCGGCCCCGGTCTCGACCACGTTGCGCCGGCCCCCCGCGGCGCCGTACGACGTCGCCTTCCTCGACCCGCCGTACCCCCTGGAGGACACCGCCGTGGCCGCCGACCTGCGGGCGCTGGTGGCCCAGCACTGGCTCGTGCCGGGCGCGCTGGTGGTCGTCGAGCGGTCCGCCCGCAGCCCGGAGCCCCGCTGGCCCGAGGGCTTCAGCGGCACCCGGGAGAAGCGCTACGGCGAGACCGTGCTCTGGTACGGTCACGCCGCCTCAACGCCAGCCCCCGAGGAGTAGCAAGTGCGCCGAGCCGTCTGTCCCGGATCCTTCGACCCGGTCACCAACGGACACCTCGACATCATCTCCCGCGCCTCGCGGCTCTTCGACGAGGTCGTGGTCGCCGTGGGGGTCAACAAGTCCAAGCGTCGGTTGTTCAGCGCCGAGGAGCGCATGGAGATGCTCCAGGACGTCTGCAGCGGCTTCGACAACGTGGAGGTCGCCGGCTTCGAGGGCCTGCTGACGACGTTCTGCGCGGAGCGGGACATCCACGCGATCGTCAAGGGTCTGCGCGCGGTCAGCGACTTCGACTACGAGCTGCAGATGGCCCAGATGAACGCCTCGCTGGCCGACGTGGAGACGGTGTTCGTGCCGACCAGCCCCGAGTACTCCTTCCTGGCCTCCAGCCTGGTCAAGGAGGTGGCGACGTTCGGCGGTGACGTGTCCGGGCTGCTCCCCGCCTCCGTCCACCGGCGCCTCGTCGAGCGCCTCCACGAACGCTCGGCGTCCGGGGAGGACTGATCCGTGGGGGCCTGTTTTGCCGTCCCGAGCCCTCGACCGTTAACATTCTTCGCGATCTGTCCTGTCCGGACCTGGAAGTGAATCCCCTGAGCAAACTGGACCCGAGAGCGCCGCTCGTGCTCGACACCCGCGAGCTCGGCCGCCGCCCGGGGTCCCAGCGCGGGGTGACACGTTCGGTTCCGGCACCGGCAGATCTGGGCATCGAAGTCCTTCGTGTCCCCGAAGGCTCGCCGGTCGAACTGGACCTGCGGCTGGAGGCGGTCATGGAGGGGGTGCTGGTCACGGGCACGGCGACAGCCGCGCTCGAGGGCGAGTGCGTGCGGTGCCTGGAGCCCATCACGGACGACCTGTCCGCGACGTTCCAGGAGCTGTTCGTCTACGACGACCCTCACGACCGGTCCCACTCCGAGGAGGACGACGAGGTCAGCAAGCTGGAGGGCGACCTGCTCGACCTCGAGCCGCTGCTGCGGGACGCGGTGGTGCTCGCACTGCCGTTCCAGCCGTTGTGCCAGGACGACTGTCCCGGACTGTGCCCCGAGTGCGGGGCCCGTCTGGCAGACGACCCGGACCACGGGCACGAGGCGGCGATCGACCCGCGGTGGGCGAAGCTGACCAAGCTCGAGCAAGACCACGAACAACCCGAGTAACACGTGCGGCCGGACGTCCCGGTCAAGGTAAGAGGAGAGAACAGTGGCTGTCCCGAAGCGGAAGATGTCGCGCAGCAACACGCGTCACCGTCGCTCGCAGTGGAAGGCCGTCGCGCCGTCCCTGGTGACCTGCGCGAACCCCGCCTGCGGTGCCAAGCACCTCCCGCACCGTGCGTGCGGCGAGTGCGGCCAGTACGGCGCGCGGGCCGACCGTCGTCAGGTCCTCTGACCAGACCCGGTCCACTGACCAACTACGGCGAGCTACGAGCAGCGCTCGGGAACCCTGAGCTGGATCCCGAGCTGCTCGAGCGAGCCCTCACCCACCGGTCCTTCGCCTACGAGAACGGCGGACTGCCGACCAACGAGCGCCTGGAGTTCCTCGGCGACTCGGTGCTCGGCGTCGTCGTCACCGAGACGCTGTACCGGACGCACCCCGATCTCTCCGAGGGTCGGCTGGCCAAGCTGCGTGCCGCGGTCGTGAACGCCCGCGCGCTCGCCGAGGTGGGTCGCGGCATCGGGCTCGGCGAGCACGTCAAGCTCGGCCGCGGCGAGGAGTCCACGGGCGGCCGCAACAAGGCGTCGATCCTGTCCGACACCGTCGAGGCGGTGCTCGGTGCGGTCCACCTCAGCGGCGGCTTCGTCGTCTCCGCCGAGGTCGTGCACCGGCTGTTCGACCCGCTCATCGAGGCCGCCTCCGCCATGGGTGCCGGCCTGGACTGGAAGACCTCCCTGCAGGAGCTCTCCGCCGAGCACGGCCTCGGCGTCCCCGAGTACGTCATCGAGGACGACGGGCCCGACCACATGAAGACCTTCACCGCCAAGGTCAGGGTCGGCGAGGGGCTCTACGGCAACGGCGTGGGCCGCTCCAAGAAGGAGGCCGAGCAGGCCGCCGCCGAGACGGCGTACGGAGAGATCGCCGCCGACCTCGGTGTGGAGGACCCCGCCATCGGCGCGGCGCAGTCCGCCGCGCGCGACAGCTGACGCACCCGAGCTGACGTGCCCGAGCTCCCCGAGGTCGAGGTCGTCCGGGCCGGTCTCGAGCGCCACGTCCTCGGCGCCACCATCACCCGGGTCGACGTCCTGCACCCCCGTCCCGTCCGCCGCGACCTGCGTGGTCCGGCCGGCTTTGCCGCGGCCCTCACCGGACGCCGCATCGAGGCGGCCCGTCGCCGCGGCAAGTACCTCTGGCTCCCGCTCGACAACGGGGACGCCCTGCTGGGGCACCTCGGCATGAGCGGCCAGATCCTGGTCCAGCCGCCGGACGCTCCCGCCGAGCGCCACCTGCGGGTGCGCCTCGCCCTCGAGGGCGCCGACGAGGGCCGGGAGATGCGCTTCGTCGACCAGCGGATGTTCGGCGGCCTCTCCGTCTCCGCTGGTGGCGCCGAGCTGCCGTCCGAGATCGCCCACATCGCCCGCGACCCGCTCGACCCGGACTTCGACGACGACGAGTTCGTACGCCGCGTCCGCCGGCGCGCCTCGGGCGTCAAGCGGCAGCTGCTGGACCAGAACCTCGTCTCGGGCGTCGGCAACATCTACGCCGACGAGGCCCTGTGGCGCGCCCGCATCCACGGCGAGCGACCGGGGGAGCGGCTGACCGCAGCCCAGGTCCGCGAGCTGCTGGGCCACGCCCGTGCGGTGATGACCGACGCGCTCGGCCAGGGCGGCACGTCGTTCGACGCGCTCTACGTCAACGTCAACGGCGAGTCCGGCTACTTCGACCGGTCGCTGCGCGCCTACGGCCGCGAGGGTGAGCCCTGCGAGCGGTGCGGCACCCCGATCCGCCGGGTGGCGTTCATGAACCGGTCGTCGTACTTCTGCCCCGTCTGCCAGCCGGCCCCGCGCGCCCGCCGGGTGGCCCGTCAGGCTTTGCCTTCGGCAGATTGACCGCACGCGGATCCGGTGGGACTCTTGAAGACGGCCCGGACACCCACGGGCTTCCCTCCCACCCGGAAGGCTTATCCATGGCCAAGGCGCTGATCGGATACATGAACAGCGACCTGCGGACCCCCGCCCGACTCGTGGCCGAGAACGACCGGCTGCGCGCGAGGGTGGGTGAGCTGGAGACTCTCGTCCGCCGGCTCTCCGAGGAGAACGACCGGCTCGCGGCCGACCACGCCGCCGTGCTGCTCGACCTCGAGTCCGCCTCGATGCAGGAGATGCAGCCCGCCTGAGCGGCCCTGCACCCTCGCCTGCGCCCGCCTGACCGCGGACGCAGCAACCGTCCGTGACCACGGTCGCGGTGGCTCGTTGAGCCGCCATGCGTCCCGTTGTCGCGCTCACCGGCGCCGTCCTCGCCCTCGGCGCCGCTCTCGGCGCGGCCCCGCCCGCCCTCGCCCACGGCGACCACGGGGGCCCACGACCGGCTCAGGCGGTGCTCGCCGGCGGATCCGGTGGCGGGCTGCTGGCCAGCCCCAACGTCGCACACCTGTCCTCGAACCCCTCCCAGGTCGGGATCTCCGGGTGCTTCATGCGGACGGCGCCGATCCTCGTGACCAGCGGGGTCGACTCCGTGCGGGTCTGGGACGTGAGCGACGCCGCGCACCCGAGTGTGATCGGCGTCCTGCCGAACGCACTGTTCGAGAACGAGGCGATGAACTGCGGTGAGCGCAGGACCGCCGACGGCGTCCGACGCTTCGCGCTCATCGGCGTGGACAGCGTGCAGGCGTCGCCCGGCGACGTCCAGCACGCCAACGTCGGGGGCGGCGAGCTGATCGTGGTGGACGTGACCGACCCGCGCGACCCGGTGATCGCGTCCCGGGCGCCCGGCACCACCAGCACCCACACCGTCGCCTGCGTGACGTCGGCGAACTGCACCTACGCCTACTCGGCGGGGGAGGGCGACCACTTCTCGATCTTCGACCTGCGCGACCTCGACCACCCGCGGGAGGTCGACGCCACGCCCGGGGAGCCCGGCACGCAGCCGTTCTGGTCACCCACCGCCGGGCACAAGTGGAACTTCGACGCCGCCGGCATCGGCACCCACACCGGCTGGAACGGTGCGTCGATGTGGCGCACCGACCGCCCGGCACACCCGCGGCTGATCACGACCACCGGCCGGGCCGGGCGTGGCACCGATCCACGCCACCCGGGCTGGAACGACTTCATCCTGCACAACTCGTTCCGCCCGCATGCCAAGGCATTCCGGCCGGGTGCCAAGCCGTCGTTCGCGCACGGCAACGTGCTGCTCACCACCGAGGAGGACTACGAGCAGACCGACTGCTCCCGGGCGGGCTCGTTCCAGACCTGGTGGGTCAAGCGCCTCGACGGGACGAGGTCGGCCATCGTGCCGCTGGACAAGGTCGAGCTCGCCGACCTCGGCACGTTCCCGCTGCCGCGGGGTGCCTTCTGCTCCTCGCACTGGTTCGACTTCCGTCCGGGCGGGATCGTCGCCGTCGGGTACTACGGCGGCGGCACGCAGCTCGTCGACGCCCGCCATCCGCGCCACCTGAGGTCCTACGGGCACGCGGTCTGGGGTGCCTCGGAGGTGTGGGACAGCATGTGGGTGCCGGCGTACGACGCCCGGGGCCGGCAGACCGGCCAGAAGACCAACGTCGTCTACTCGATCGACCTCGTGCGCGGCCTGGACGTCTACGCCGTCGACGTGCCGGGCGACGGGGTCGGGGCCGAGCCCGAGCCGGGCTCCGTCCCGTCGAGCTCGACCGCGGACCGCGCCCGGGAGGGCGCGGTGCCGCTCGGCCTGGTCGGGGGCGCCGTGGCGCTCGCGCTCGCCGCACGTCGCCGGACCCGGCGCCGCTGACCCCGACACGGCACGACCCGCCCTGCACCGCAGGGCGGGTCGTGCGACGTCCGGGTCGACCGGTGCTCGCCGGCGTCGGCGCCGGCGCGGGTCAGCGTCGGTGGGCGGTCATGTACCCGGTGTCGCCGGACTCGGGCTCACGCCAGACGACCCGCAGCTTCTCGCCCTTGCGGCGGGTCTTCACGGCCACCGGGGAGACGCAGGTGGCGGCGCCCGGGTCCTTGGTGATGACCTCGCGGAACCGGAACCAGCCGTTCTTCTTCCCCTTGTAGACCCAATTGCCCGAGCACAGGTCGGGGTAGACGACCTTCCCGTGGAGCTTCCCGTCCTTCCTGGTGATGGTCACCTTCGCGGTGTAGCCGGCGGGGCCGCCGTCGTCGCCCTGGACGGCGCCCTTCCACTGGCCGGTGATGCTCGTCGCGCTTCGTGCGGGTGCCGGCGCGGCCTCTGCTGCGCCGACCGTCGAGCACGTCAGCACCGCTGCGACGACGGCGGCCATGGTTCGCTTGTGCATGAGTCTCCTCGAGATGGGTGGTCGTGGACCCGCATGCTGCCCCGTCGCGGCCGCACTAATCCCGGTGACGCGCGGTGATGGCGGCGACTAGCGTTCCCTCCTTGTGAGCCGCCTCCTCGAGACCGTCGTGCCCCAGCGCCTGGGGCGCGGCTTCCGCTGGCTCCTGGCCTCGTCGTGGGTGTCCAACCTCGGTGACGGCATCGCGCTCGCGGCGGGGCCGCTGCTGGTCGCCTCGCAGACGCACGACGCGTTCCTGGTCGCGCTCGCCGCGCTCCTGCAGTGGCTGCCGCCGCTGCTCTTCGCCCTGCACGCGGGGGCGATCGCGGACCGGCTCGACCGACGGCTGATCGTGGTCACTGTCGACCTCCTCCGCGCCGTGGTGCTGGTGCTGCTGTCCTTCGCGGTGCTCACGGACACCGTGTCGATCACGCTCGTGCTCGTGGCGATGTTCCTGCTCGGCACGGCCGAGGTGTTCGCGGACAACACCTCGAGCACGCTGCTGCCGATGCTCGTGGACCGCGCCGACCTCGCGCTGGCCAACTCCCGGTTGCAGACGGGCTTCATCACCGTCAACCAGCTGGCCGGCCCGCCGATCGGCGCCGCGCTGTTCGCGACCGCGATGGCGCTGCCGTTCCTGACCCAGGCCGTGCTGGTCGCGCTCGGTGCCGTGCTGGTGTCGCGCATCGTGCTCCCGCCGCACGGCCGCGAGCCCGGCGTGCAGAGCCACATCCGCCGCGACATCGCCGAGGGGTTCCGCTGGGTGCGCAACCACGCCGCGGTCCGGACCCTGGTGCTGACCATCCTGGTCTTCAACGTGACCTTCGGAGCGGCGTGGTCGGTGCTCGTCCTGTACGCCACCCGGCACCTCGGGATGGGTGCGGTCGGCTTCGGGCTGCTCACGACGATCTCGGCCGTCGGCGGCCTGCTCGGCACGCTGTCCTACGGCTGGATCACCCGCCGGGTCTCCCTCGGCAACATCATGCGCGTGGGGCTCGTCATCGAGACCCTCACGCACCTGGCGCTGGCCCTGACCACGCGGCCGTGGGTGGCCATGGGCATCTTCTTCGTCTTCGGTGCCCATGCGTTCATCTGGGGCACCACGTCGATCACGGTGCGCCAGAGGGCGGTGCCCTCCGAGCTCCAGGGCAGGGTGAGCGGCGTCAACATGGTGGGCGTCTACGGCGGCCTCGTGGTCGGCTCCGCCATCGGCGGCCTCGTGGCACGGCACTGGGGCGTCACCGGGCCGTTCTGGTTCGCGTTCGTCGGTTCCGCGGTGTTCGTCGTGCTGATCTGGGGCCAGCTGTCCCACATCGCCCACGCGGACGAGGAGCCGGCGCCCGCACCCGCCTGAGCGGCGTACCGGCGCGGTCGGGCGGACGCGCCGAGATGCGGGGAACGGGGGGAGGCGGCCGGTAGGGTGAGTCGCGCTGAGCTTCCCCCTCGGCGTGCTGCGACGACGCAGCCGCGTCTCAGTGCCCTTGATCGGGAGCCCTTGATGGGCCTGCGGACCTCCCGCCGGCCCGACGATGGTGAGGAGCCGCGCGGTGTACCTGAAGAGCCTGACCCTGAAGGGGTTCAAGTCCTTCGCCTCCTCGACCACCCTCCAGCTCGAGCCCGGCATCACCTGCATCGTCGGCCCCAACGGGTCCGGCAAGTCCAACGTGGTCGACGCGCTGGCCTGGGTGATGGGCGAGGCCAGCGCGAAGTCGCTGCGCGGCGGCAAGATGGACGACGTCATCTTCGCCGGGACCTCCGGCCGACCCCCGCTGGGTCGCGCCGAGGTGCTGCTCACCATCGACAACTCCGACGGCGCGTTGCCGATCGAGTACGCCGAGGTCACGATCAGTCGCACGATGTTCCGCAGCGGCGGGTCCGAGTACGCCATCAACGGCAGCTCGTGCCGGCTGCTGGACGTGCAGGAGCTGCTCTCGGACTCCGGCATCGGCCGCGAGATGCACGTGATCGTTGGGCAGGGACAGCTCGACACGATCCTGCACGCGACCCCGGAGGACCGCCGCGGCTTCATCGAGGAGGCCGCGGGCGTCCTGAAGCACCGCAAGCGCAAGGAGAAGGCGCTCCGCAAGCTCGACTCCACCGAGGGCAACCTCACCCGGCTCAACGACCTGCTGACCGAGATCCGGCGCCAGCTCAAGCCGCTGGGCCGGCAGGCCGAGGTGGCCCGCAAGGCCGCCGCCGTGCAGGCCGACGTCCGGGACGCCCGGGCCAGGCTGATGGCCGACGACCTGGTCACCGCGCGCACCGCGCTGGAGCAGGAGCTGGCCGACGAGTCGGTGCTGCTCGAGCGCCGCGAGCAGGTCGAGGCCGCGATCGCGGCCGCCCGCGAGGCCGAGGCCGCGCTCGAGGCGGCCCTCCGCGAGGACCTGCCGGCGCTCTCCGCCGCACAGGAGACCTGGTTCGCCCTGTCGGGTCTCCGGGAGCGCCTGCGCGGCACCCAGTCCCTGGCCGCGGAGCGGGTCCGCAACGCGGCCGGCACCGCCGAGTCCGACCAGGAGCGCACCGGCCGCGACCCGGAGCAGCTCGAGGCCGAGGCGGAGCGGGTCCGCGAGCAGGAGCAGCGGATCGCGGCCGAGGTCGACGGCCACCGCACCGCCCTCGAGCAGGCGGTCGCGGCCCGCAAGGCGGCCGAGGACGCCGCGGCCGAGGAGGAGCGCCGTGTGGCCGCCCTCCAGCGTGCCGCGGCCGACCGGCGGGAGGGCCTGGCCCGCCTGCACGGCCAGGTCAACGCGCTGAAGTCCCGCGCCGCGGCCGCCGACGACGAGGTGGGGCGACTCACCCTGGCCCGCCAGGACGCGCTCGCTCGCGCCGAGCGCGCGCAGCGCGACTTCACCTCGCTGGAGACGAAGGTGGCCGGGCTGGACGCCGGCGAGGAGGGTCTCGACGCCGAGCACGAGGCCGCCAGCGCCCTGCTCGACGACATCGAGGAGCGGCTGGCCAAGGCTCGCGACGAGGCCCAGCAGGCCGAGCGCGAGCGCACCGGCCTGCTGGCTCGCAAGGACGCCCTCGAGATGGGCCTCAACCGCAAGGACGGCGCCGGCGCCCTGCTGGCCGCCTCCGACTCGGTCTCGGGGCTGCTCGGCTCGGTGGCCGCGCTGCTCACCGTGCGCGCCGGCTACGAGGCCGCCGTCGCCGGGGCCCTCGGGTCCGCAGCCGACGCCGTCGCGGTGACCGACGCGGACGCCGCCGTGCGGGCGATCGGGCTGCTGAAGGACGACGACCTCGGCCGCGCCGGCATGCTGCTCGGCGGCGCTCCCGGGGAGGAGCCCGGCAGCTGGCCCGGCCTGCCCGGCCACGCGACGTACGCCGTGGACGTCGTCGAGTGCCCCGACGAGCTCCGGCCGGGCCTGGCCCGGCTGCTGTTCAAGGTCGCGGTCGTCGACGACCTGGCCGCCGCGCGCAGCCTGGTCGCCGACCTGCCCGACGTCACCGCCGTCACCCGCGAGGGCGACGTCCTCGGCGCCCACTTCGCGTCGGGCGGCTCCTCGAGCCAGCCGAGCCTGATCGAGATCCAGGCGGCCGTCGACGAGTGCGCCGCGCAGCTGGCCGAGGCGATCGCCTCCTCGGAGCGGCTGGGCTTCGACATGTCCCGCCTGGAGAACGAGCGGCTCGAGGCGCAGAAGCGCGCCGACGTCGCGCTCGCGAAGCTGCACGAGTCCGACGCCACGCTCGCGGCGGTCGCCGAGGAGCTCGGGCAGTACGGCTCCCAGGCGCGCGCCGCCCGCGGTGAGGCCGAGCGGGTCACCCAGGCGATCGAGAAGGCCGAGGCCGCCCGGGACCAGGACCTGGCGGGGCTGGCCGAGCTCGAGGCCCGGCTGGCCCGGGCGGAGGAGGCGCCCGAGGAGGAGCCCGACACCGAGGCGCGGGAGCGGCTCGCCGAGGAGGCCCGGACCGCCCGCCAGGGCGAGATGGACGCCCGGCTGGCACTGCGCACCTCCGAGGAGCGGGCCCGTGCCATGCACGGTCGCGCCGACTCGCTGGTCCGTGCGGCCCGGGCCGAGCGCGAGGCCCGGGCCCGCGCCGCCGAACGCCGCGAGCGCCTGCTGCGCGAGGGCAGGGCCGCCGAGGCCGTCGGCGCCGCGGCGACGTTCGTGCTCGGCCGCCTCGAGGTCTCGGTGCACCGGGCCGCGGAGGTGCGGGCCGCCGTGGAGCAGGCCCGTCGGGGTCGCGAGCAGGAGCTGATGGACGTCCGCGCCCGCCTGCGCGACCTGGGGCGCGAGCACGACGAGCTCGTGAACTCCGTCCACCGCGACGAGATGGCGCGCGCCCAGCAGCGGATGCGCATCGAGCAGCTGGAGGAGAAGGCGCTCGAGGAGCTCGGTCTCGACGCGGCCGGGCTGGTCGCCGACTACGGCCCCGATCAGCCGGTCCCGGCGACCAGCGAGAACGAGGACGGCACGGTCCCCGAGCCGGTGCCGTTCGTCCGGGAGGAGCAGCAGAAGCGGCTGCGGGCCGCCGAGCGGGCGCTGTCGATGCTCGGGAAGGTCAACCCGCTCGCGCTCGAGGAGTTCTCGGCGATGGAGGAGCGGCACAAGTTCCTCACCGAGCAGCTCGAGGACCTCCGCAAGACCCGCAAGGACCTGCTCGACATCGTCAAGGAGGTCGACACCCGGGTCGAGCAGGTGTTCACCGAGGCGTACGCCGACGTCGAGCGCGCCTTCGACTCCACCTTCGCCCGGCTGTTCCCCGGCGGCGAGGGGCGGCTCGTGCTCACCGATCCCGCCAACATGCTGACCACCGGCGTGGAGGTCGAGGCGCGGCCGCCGGGCAAGAAGGTCAAGCGGCTCTCGCTGCTCTCCGGTGGCGAGCGGTCCCTGGTCGCGGTGGCCTTCCTGGTCGCGCTCTTCAAGGCCCGACCGTCGCCGTTCTACATCCTCGACGAGGTCGAGGCCGCCCTCGACGACACCAACCTCGGCCGGCTGCTGGAGATCTACGAGGAGCTCCGGGAGAACTCCCAGCTGCTCGTCATCACCCACCAGAAGCGGACCATGGAGGTCGGCGACGCGCTGTACGGCGTCACCATGCGCGGCGACGGCGTCTCCGCGGTGATCAGCCAGCGGCTGCGCGAGACGGAGCCCGCGTAGTGGCGCGAGCGCGACCGACCCGCGACGAGTACGTCCACTGGGAGCGGGTCACCACCCGCTGGGCCGACATCGACGTCTACGGCCACATGAACAACGCCCGCTACTTCGAGCTGATCGACACCGTGGTCAACAACCACCTCGCCGAGGCCACCGGCGTCGACATCCGTCAGCTGCCGGCCATCGGCGTGGTGGCCGAGGTCTCCTGCCGCTACTTCGCGGAGGTGGGCTACCCCGAGCCGGTGGACGTGGGCGTGGTGGCGGACAAGGTCGGCACCTCCTCGGTCGTCTACCGCGTCGGGCTCTTCCAGGGCGAGGGCGACGAGGCCGCGGCCGAGGGGCGCTTCGTGCACGTCTACGTCGACAACGTCGACCCGGCCCGCCCCGTGACCCCGATGCCCGTCCTCGTCCGCCGCGCCGTCGAGCCGCTGCTCCGGGTCGCACCCGACGGGGGCCGGCCCGCCGAGTGACGTCGGCCACCCCCACGGCGGCGGCCCGGGGCGCCGACGCGGGTCGGCGTACGGGTGTGTGCGACGGTGGAGAAGGGGGTACGCCCACCATCGACCACCTTCCGGGAGGAACCCACCCATGCTCGTGATCGTCCTCGTGATGCTCGTCATCCTCGTGCTCGCCGGGCTCGTCGTGGCCTTCGTGGCATTCCCGCACCGGGGCGAGGAGCTGCCCGCCGCACCGTGGCTCGGCGACGCGATGACGAAGGCGGTGGAGGCGCTGCCCATCGTGGAGAACGTCGACGGCGTCCCCGACGGCGACGCGCACGCGTCGGGCCTCACGGCCCGTCGTGGTGACGCCCGCCGCTCGGCCTGACCCCTCCTCCCGACTGGTTCCCTGATTCGTCCGGCCCCCGGGCCCCTCTGGTTGGATTGACCCCATGGATCTGCTCGCCCTGATCGTCGTCATCGCGCTGGTCGCCCTGCTCGTCGTGGGCCTCGGCGTCGGCCTGCTGGTCGGTGGCCGCCGCCGCCAGACGCCCCCGGCCGGAGGTGGCACCGACGTCATCGTGCCGCCGCCGACCGAGGCCGACGTCGAGGCGCCGACGCAGGAACCGGCGGTCGTCGCGCCCGAGGCGCCGACCGAGCCCGCCGCACCGGAGGCGCCGGTCCTCGAGCGCCCCGAGGGCACCGCGTCCCGCCTGGTGCGGCTGCGCCAGCGCCTCGCCGGCTCGCAGAGCGGCCTGGGCCGCGGCCTGCTCGCCCTGCTCTCGCGCGACCGGCTCGACGAGGACACCTGGGAGTCGATCGAGGACACCCTGCTGACCGCCGACGTCGGCGTGGCGCCCACCCAGGAGCTGGTCGAGAAGCTGCGCACCCGGATGCGCGTCGACGGCGGCCAGGGCGCCGACGCCCGCGCCGTGCTCCGCGAGGAGCTGCTCGCCCTGGTCGACCCCACCATGGACCGTCGCCTCCAGGTCAGCGGCGCGGACGGCAAGCCGGGCGTCGTGCTCGTGGTCGGCGTCAACGGTGCCGGCAAGACCACCTCGGTCGGCAAGATCGCCCGCATCCTCGTCGCCGAGGACCGCAGCGTGGTCCTCGGGGCGGCCGACACCTTCCGTGCCGCCGCCGTCGAGCAGCTGGCCACGTGGGGGGAGCGGGTCGGCGTCGACGTCGTCCGCGGTCCCGAGGGCACCGACCCGGCCAGCGTTGCCTTCGAGGCGGTCAAGGAGGGCGTCGACACCGGCGCCGACACCGTCATCGTTGACACCGCCGGGCGGCTGCAGAACAAGGCCGGCCTGATGGACGAGCTCGGCAAGGTCAAGCGGGTCATCGAGAAGCAGGCCCCGGTCACCGAGGTGCTGCTGGTGCTCGACGCGACCACCGGCCAGAACGGCATGATCCAGGCCCGCGTGTTCAGCGAGGTCGTCGACGTCACCGGCATCGTGCTGACCAAGCTCGACGGCTCCGCCAAGGGCGGCATCGTGGTCGCCGTGCAGCGCGAGCTGGGCGTCCCGGTGAAGCTGGTCGGCCTCGGCGAGGGGGCCGACGACCTCGCGCCGTTCGACGCGGGCGCCTTCGTCGACGCCCTCCTGGGCTGACCACCGCCCGCACTTCTCAGCCGATTCCTGACGTTCCCAGCCGGTGCACCGGCTGGGAACGTCAGGAATCGCCGGTGCACCGGTGATTCATCCGGGGCGTCGTTCACACGGAAGTAACACGACGCGGGAACTCGTTTCCTGACCGCAACACAGCGCGGCGTACGTCGAAACCTCCGGGCCGCAGGGTTTCTGCCAATGGGGCGGGAGCCCTGGCCGACAGCGCGGTCGGCGGTCGAGATCACGGGCTCGGCGCACAAGTGCTCCGTCCTCGAAGGATCGAAATCCCTGGAGGTTCTGTGGACGGCTACTACGCCTGGATGATCGTGGCGACAGCCCTCGTCCTGATGATGACGACTCCCGCGCTGGCGCTGTTCTACGGCGGCATGAGCCGCTCGAAGTCCGTGCTGAACATGATGATGATGTCGTACGTCTCCCTCGGGATCGTCGGCATCGTCTACGTCCTGTGGGGTTGGTCGATGTCCTTCGGCCCGAGCGACGTCGGCGGCGTCTTCGCCAACCCGTTCTCGCTGTGGGGCCTCAAGGACGTGGGCTGGGACTCCTACATCGCGGTCTGCTTCCAGATGACGTTCGCGGTGATCACCGCGGCGCTGATCTCGGGGGCGATCGCCGACCGCGTCAAGCTCTCCGCGTGGGTGGTCTTCCTCCCGCTGTGGGTCACGCTGAGCTACTTCCCGCTCGGCCACATGGTGTGGGGCGGCGGGTTCATCTCCGAGCACCTCGGTGCCCAGGACTACGCGGGCGGCACGGTCGTGCACATCAACGCCGGTGTGGCGGGCGGCGTGCTCGCGCTGATCATCGGCAAGCGGATCGGCTTCGCCAAGGAGCCGATGAAGCCGCACAACCTGACGCTGACCATGGTCGGCGCGGGTCTGCTGTGGTTCGGCTGGTACGGCTTCAACGTCGGCTCGATCGTGCTCACCGGCGCGAGCGAGGAGAAGGACGTCGCCCAGTTCATGTCCGAGACCGGGGTGACCTTCCTCAACACCACGGTCGCCACCTGTGCCGCGATGCTGGCCTGGCTGGCGGTCGAGCGGGTCCTGCACGGCAAGGCCACCTCGCTCGGTGCCGCGTCGGGCATCGTCGCCGGCCTCGTCGCGATCACGCCCTCCTGCGGGGCTGTCGACACGACGGGTGCCATCGCGATCGGCGCCATCGCCGGCGCGGCCTGCGCCTACGCGGTCGGCCTGAAGTACCGGTTCGGCCTCGATGACTCGCTGGACGTCGTGGGCGTCCACCTCGTCGGCGGTGTCGTCGGCACCGTGCTGATCGGCTTCCTGTCCACCGCGTCCGCCCCCGGCGGCATCGACGGCCTGTTCTACGGCGGCGGCCTCGGCCCGCTGGGCGACCAGGTCGGCGCGGCGGCCATCGCGATCGTGTGGTCGGCCTTCTTCACGGCCCTCATCGGCCTGGCGATCAAGTACACGCTCGGCTGGCGGATCAGCGACGAGGCCGAGGTCGAGGGCATCGACGCCGACCAGCACGGCGAGGCGGCGTACGACCTCGGGACCAGCATGAGCGGCGGCCTGCCGTCCACGTCGGTCCTGGCCAAGAGCACCGTCACGGAAGGGGCGAACGCATGAAGCTCGTGACCGCGGTCATCAAGCCGCACAAGTGGGAGGACGTCCGCGAGGCCCTCGAGACCTTCGGCGTGACGGGCATGACCGTCAGCGAGGTCAGCGGCTACGGCCGCCAGAAGGGCCACACCGAGGTCTACCGCGGCGCGGAGTACGACATCGCGCTGGTCCCCAAGATCCGCATCGAGATCGTGGTGGACGACGGGGACGCTGAGGACGTCGTCGGCATCGTCGTCAAGACCGCCCAGACCGGCCGGATCGGTGACGGGAAGGTGTGGCTGAGCCCCGTCGAGACCGTCGTCCGGGTCCGCACCGGCGACCGCGACGAAGCCGCGCTCTGAGTGAGGCCCCCGGCGCGTCGCGCGTACGCCGCGCGTACGCCGGGGGCATCGCTCTTCTCGCATGTAACGCGGTGTCCACGGCTCTGGTGCTGCGGCGCCGCACCAGAGCCGTGGACACCGCGTTACATGGGTCGTCGAGCGCTCGTTTACGCGCCTGAAACACAACCGGCGGGCGCGCGTAACAGGCGCTGGCGAGGGTGGGGGCCCATGACCGCCCCGCTCGCCCTCGCCGCCACCGCAGCCCTCGACACCGGTGACACCGCCTGGTTGCTGGCGGCCTCCGCGCTGGTGCTGCTGATGGCCCCGGGCCTCGCGCTCTTCTACGGCGGCATGGTCCGCTCCAAGAGCGTGCTGAACATGATGATGATGACGTTCGGGTCGCTCGCGGTGATCACGGTGCTGTGGGTGCTGGTCGGCTACTCGCTGGCCTTCGGCGACGACCTCGGCGCCGGCCTGCTCGGCGACCCGACGCAGTACGCCGGCCTCGGCCGGTTGATGTCGCCCGACAGCAACCGCGGCTCGACGGTCCCGCTGATCCTGTTCGCGGTCTTCCAGGGGCTCTTCTGCGTCATCACCGGCGCACTGGTGTCCGGCGCGATCGCGGACCGGGCCCGCTTCGGCGCCTGGATCGTCTTCGTCTCGGTCTGGACGCTGCTGGTCTACGCACCCGTCGCGCACTGGGTCTTCGACTTCTCCGGCGGAGACCACGTCGGCGGCTGGCTGGCCAACCGGGTCGGCCTCGTCGACTTCGCGGGTGGCACGGCCGTCGAGATCTGCTCGGGAGCCTCGGGGCTCGCCCTCGCGCTGGTCCTCGGCCACCGGGTCGGCTTCGGCAAGGACCCGATGCGTCCGCACAACCTCACCCTCGTGATGCTCGGCGCGGGCCTGCTGTGGTTCGGCTGGTTCGGCTTCAACGCCGGATCCGCCCTGGGCGCCGACCAGGCCGCGGCCGTCGTCTTCACCACCACGCTGGTGGCCGGCGCAGCCGGGGCCCTCGGCTGGCTCGCCCTCGAGCGGCTCCGCGACGGCCACGCCACGTCACTGGGCGCGGCGTCCGGGATGGTGGCCGGCCTGGTCGCGATCACTCCCTCCTGCGGCTCGCTGTCCCCGATGGGCGCGATCGTGATGGGCGCCGTCGCCGGCGTCGTCTGCGCCTGGGCGGTCGGGCTGAAGTACCGCTTCGGGTACGACGACTCGCTCGACGTCGTCGGCGTGCACCTGGTCGGGGGACTGGTCGGCACCTTCGGCATCGGGCTGCTCGCCACGTCGGCCGCGCCCACCGGTGTCGACGGACTGCTCCACGGCGGCGGGGTCGACCAGCTCGGGCGCCAGCTCCTCGGCGGCGGCGTCGTGCTCGTCTACGCGTTCGTCGTGTCGGGCATCATCGGCCTCGTCATCGACCGGCTGATGGGCTTCCGGATCGACGAGGAGCACGAGGTCAGCGGGATCGACCTCGTCGTGCACGCCGAGACGGCGTACGACCTGCACGCCACCGCCGGCGCCCGGTCGTCGGGACACGGGATCCTGGGCGCCATCACCCAGCCCGGCAGCCGGCCCGGCAGCCAGCCCAGAAGTCAGCGCAGCACCCAGCAGCGAGAGGAACCACGTCCATGAAGCTGGTCACCGCGGTCATCAAGCCGCACAAGTGGGAGGACACCCGCGCCGCCCTCGAGACCGTCGGCGTCACCGGCATGACGGTGAGCGAGGTCAGCGGCTACGGCCGGCAGAAGGGGCACACGGAGGTCTACCGGGGTGCGGAGTACGACATCGCGCTGGTTCCCAAGATCCGGGTCGAGATCGTCGTCGGCGACGAGGACGCCGACGCCGTGGTGGACGCGATCCTGACCAGCGCGGCCACCGGCCGGATCGGCGACGGCAAGGTCTGGGTCGCCCCGATCGAGTCGGTGGTGCGGGTCCGCACCGGCGACCGCGACGACGCCGCGATCTGACCGGCAGGCGATGACGGCTCCCGAACGCGCAGAGCGTGCCGCCGCGGCGGACGCGCTGTGCGCCGCGGCGTACGACGGCTGCGGCGGCCCCCAGGTGGGCGTGGCGCTGGTGGCGGTCGGGGGCTACGGGCGCTCGGAGCTGGCGCCGCACTCCGACCTCGACGTGGTGCTGGTCGCCGACGAGGGAGTCGAGCTGGGGGAGCTGGCCGCGCAGGTGTGGTACCCGCTGTGGGACTCCGGCTCCAAGCTCGACCACTCGGTGCGCACGCTGCCGGAGATGGTCGCCGCGGCCGGGGGAGACCTGCGGGTGGCGCTCGGGCTCCTGGACCTGCGCCACCTCGTGGGCGACCCCAACCTGACGCTCCGGCTGCGCACGACGATGCTCGCGCACTGGCGGCGCCAGGCCCGCGCCCAGCTGCCCGCGCTGCGCGACCTGGTGCGCTCGCGCCACGAGCTGGTGGGGGAGCTGGCCCACCTCTCCGTCCCGGACCTCAAGGAGGCGGAGGGCGGCCTGCGCGACGCGACCGTGCTCAAGGCGCTGGTGGCCACCTGGCTGGTGGACGTGCCGCACGCCGACCTCGAGCGCACCCGGCTCGCGCTGCTCGACGTGCGGGACGTGGTCCAGGGCCTGGCCGGCCGCGCCACCGACCGGATCGCCCCCGAGGCGTGGGACGGGCTGGCCGAGCGCCTGCACCTGCCGGACGCCGGGACCGCACAGGTGCACGTCCGCGAGCTCGGCCGGCGCATCACCCACCTCTCGCGGCTCACCTGGCGGCGGGTCGACGGCGTCCTCACGCGGCCCGCCACCGTGCGCGGCGCCCGCAAGCCCTCGCTGACCCCGCTCGCTCCCGGTGTCGCGCTGTCCTCGGGGGAGGTCGTGCTGGACGGGAGGGCCCGGCCGGCCGAGGACCCGCTGCTGCTGCTGCGCGCCTGCGCCGCCGCCGCCGAGCACGACGCCGTGCTGGCGCCGCCCACCGCCGCCCGGCTGGTCCGCGAGTGCCCGCCGCTGCCCGATCCCTGGCCCGCGGAGGCCCGCCAGCTGCTGGTGCGGCTGCTCGCGTCCGGGCGCGGCCTGCTGCCGGTGTGGGAGACGCTGGAGGAGACCGGCGCACTGGCCGGGATCCTCCCCGAGTGGGACCGGGTCCGGTTGCTGCCGCACGCCTCGCCGATCCACCGGTTCACCGTGGACCGGCACGTGGTCGAGACCTGCATCGAGGCCTCGTCGCTCATCCGCGACGTCCGGCGCCCCGACGTCTTGATGGTGGCCGCGCTGCTGCACGACATCGGCAAGGGCGGCCTGACCGAGCACAGCGTCGCGGGGGAGCCCGTCGCCCGCGACATCGCGACCCGGATGGGTTTCGACCCCGAGGGAGTCGAGCTGGTGGCCCGGCTCGTACGCCGCCACCTGCTGCTCGCCGAGACCGCCACCACCCGCGACCCCGACGACCCCGCCACCGTGGACCTGGTCACGGGGGGCGTCGGCAGCGCCGAGGCGCTCTCGCTGCTCCTCGCGCTGACCGAGGCCGACGCCCGCGCCACCGCCCCCAAGGCCTGGTCGAGCTGGCGGGCCGGCCTGGTGCGCGACCTGGCGCGCCGCGCCGCCGCGTCGCTCGACGCGGGCGCGACCCCGCCGCCCGTGGTGGCCGACGACGTGCCGATCCCGCCCGAGGTCCGCGCCGGCGGGGCCGCGGTCCGCGTCGAGGCGACCGACGACGGCTCGCGGGTCACGGTCGTCGCCCCCGACCGGGTCGGCCTGCTCGCCGACGCGGCCGCCGTGCTGGCCCTGCAACGGGTGCCGGTGCGCGCGGCCCGTGCCTGGCAGCAGGACCAGTACGCCGTCTCGGTGTGGGAGGTCGCCGAGCAGCACCTCGACGAGGCGGTGCTCCGGCAGCGGTACGACGCGGTCGTCGACGGCAGGGTCGACCCGGCCGGCCGGCTCCGCCCGGCCGACGCGCAGGTGCTCGCGCCGGCGGTCGCCGTACGTCCCGAGGCGTCGCGGCAGGCCACCGTCCTGGAGGTCCGCGCGGCCGACCGCCCCGGGGTGGTCTACCTGACCTGTGCGGCCCTCGCCCGGCTGGGCATCGCGGTCCGATCCGCGCACGTGGACACGCTCGGGCCGCAGGCCGTGGACGTGTTCTACCTGCAGGAGGACTCGGCCGCCGCGCTCGGTGACGGGCGGGCCGCGGAGGCTGCTCACGCCGTCAGGGCGGCGCTCTCGGGTGACCCCCGTTAGGCTTGACCCTCGACTGGCCGTCACCCGGCCGACGTACGACTGACGAGGACCGACTTGTTCGCCACACTCTCCGACCGGCTCGCCGACACCTTCAAGAACCTCCGCGGCAAGGGCCGGCTGTCCGAGGCCGACATCGACGCGACCGCCCGGGAGATCCGGATCGCGCTGCTCGAGGCCGACGTCGCCCTGCCCGTGGTCAAGGAGTTCGTGGGCGCGGTCAAGGAGCGGGCCCGCGGCGAGGAGGTCAGCCAGGCCCTCAACCCGGCCCAGCAGATCGTCAAGATCGTCAACGAGGAGCTCGTCACGATCCTCGGCGGCGAGACCCGCCGGCTGCGCTACGCCAAGACCGGGCCGACCGTCATCATGCTGGCCGGCCTCCAGGGTGCCGGCAAGACGACGCTGGCCGCCAAGCTCGCGCTGTGGCTCAAGGAGCAGGGCAAGACCCCGATGCTGGTCGCCTGTGACCTGCAGCGTCCCAACGCGGTCAAGCAGCTCGAGGTCAACGGCGAGCGCGTGGGGGTGCCGGTCTTCGCCCCCGAGCCGGGCAACGGCGTCGGTGACCCCGTGAGCGTGGCCCGGGCCTCGATCGAGGAGGCCAAGCGCAAGCTCCACGACGTCGTCATCGTCGACACCGCCGGCCGCCTCGGCATCGACGCCGAGATGATGCGCCAGGCCGCCGACATCCGCGACGCCGTCGACCCCGACGAGGTCCTCTTCGTGGTCGACGCGATGATCGGCCAGGACGCGGTCACCACGGCCCAGGCGTTCCTCGAGGGCGTCGGCTACGACGGCGTGGTCCTCACCAAGCTCGACGGCGACGCCCGCGGTGGTGCTGCGCTGTCCATCGCGTCGATCACCGGCAAGCCGGTCATGTTCGCCTCCGCGGGCGAGAAGATGACCGACTTCGACCTCTTCCACCCGGACCGGATGGCGTCGCGCATCCTGGACATGGGCGACATGATGACCCTGATCGAGCAGGCCGAGAAGGCCTTCGACCAGGAGCAGGCCGCCAAGGCGGCCGCCAAGCTGACCGGCCAGGGCGGCGAGTTCACCCTCGACGACTTCCTCGAGCAGATGCAGCAGGTCCGCAAGCTCGGCTCGATGTCGAAGATCATGGGGATGCTGCCCGGGATGGGGCAGTTCCGCGAGCAGCTCGAGAACTTCGACGAGCGCGAGATCGACCGCATCCAGGCGATCATCCAGTCGATGACGCCGGCCGAGCGCGCCAACCCCAAGATGATCGACGGCTCGCGCCGCGCCCGCATCGCCAGGGGCTCGGGTCGCCAGGTGTCCGACGTCAACAGCCTCGTGGACCGCTTCTTCGAGGCGCGCAAGATGATGCAGTCGATGGCGCGTGGCGGCGGGATCCCGGGCATGCCCGGGATGCCGGGGATGCCCGGCATGGGTGGCGGCAAGCGCGGCAAGGCCAAGCAGCAGCCCAAGAAGGGCAAGGGCAAGCGCGTCTCCGGCAACCCCGCGAAGGCGGCCCAGCAGGCCGCGGCCCAGAAGGAGAAGGCTGCCTCCGGCGGCAACCCCTTCGGTGCGCCGGCCGGCGAGGAGATCGACTACGAGAAGGCCGCCGCCGCGCTCGACCTGCCCAAGGACTTCTCCAAGTTCCTGAAGTGAGGCCCGAGCCGAGCGGACGTCATGCGAATCGTGGCCCCAAGGCCACCGAACGCATGACGCCCCGAGGGGCGGCATGAGCACGGTCCTCGTCGTCGACGGCGCCAACGTCGTCGGCAGCCGCCCCGACGGGTGGTGGAAGGACCGCGCCGGTGCCGCACGGCGCCTGCACGAGGGGCTCGCGGTCGCCGACACGGCGTACGACGAGGTCGTGCTGGTCCTCGAGGGTGCGGCCAAGGGCGGGGTCCGGCCGGGGCGCGACGCCCACCTGCGCACCGTGCACGCGCCCCGCAGCGGGGACGACACGATCGTCGCGGAGGCCCGGGCCGCCGCCGAGCGCGGCAGCCGGGTCACCGTGGTCACCGCCGACCGGATGCTGCAGGCCCGCGTGCAGGCGGTGGGCGCGATGTCCCTCAGCCCCTCGTGGCTGCTGGACCAGCTGCCCTGAGCGAGCCCGCCCGGTGCCCGTGACCGACCCCGGGCTCAGGCGACCGCGACCCGCGAGACGGCGAGCGAGATGGCACCCACCACCTCGGCCCGGTCCCCGAGCTCGCCCGGCACCACCCGCACCGCCGCCGCCGTGTCCGGCTGGGCGTAGCGGTCGATCGAGAGCCGGATGCCCTCGGCCAGCGACGGGGAGGCGCCCAGCGACCCGCCCAGGACGACCGCCTCGGGGTTGAGGCTGTTGCAGAGGTCGCCCAGCGCCCGTCCGATCGTGCGGCCGGCGTCGCTCAGCACCCGGCGCACCCCGGCGTCACCGAGCCCGTCGAGCTCGAGGATCCGCTCGACCGACAACGGCTCGTCGTACGCCGGCTGCAGCAGGCCGAGCAGCCGCGGGGCGGCCACCAGCGTCTCGAGGCAGCCCCGGTTGCCGCAGCGGCAGACCTGGCCGTCCTCGCCGACCTGCACGTGGCCGAGCTCGCCGGCGGTGCCGGTGGCGCCGCGGTGCAGGCGCCCGCCGAGCACGATGCCGGCGCCCAGGCCGCTGGCCGCCTTCACGTACACCACGTCGGAGAGCCCGCGGGCGGCGCCCTGGCTCAGCTCGGCCAGCGCACCGAGGTTGGCGTCGTTGTCGGGGAAGACGGGGACGTCGAGGCGGCGACCGAGCTCCTCGCCGGGCTGCAGACCCCGCCAGCCGGGCAGGAGCCCGGCGCTGACCCTGGCCGAGCGGCGGTTGAGGGGCGCCGGCACGCACATGCCGACCCCCTGGAGGTCGCCGCGCTCGAGCCCGGCCGCACGCAGCGCGGAGCGCAGCATCGCGGCGGCGCGGTCGAGGGTCGTCGCCCCGTCGGCGTCGACGTCCACGGGGTGGACCTCCTCGGCCAGCACGCGTCCGGTGCGGTCGGCCACGGCCGCGCGGACGTGCCGGTGCCCGATGTCGACGCCGCCGACCCCGCCGCTGGTCGCGCTGAGCGTCACCAGCAGCGGCGGCCGGCCGCTGCCGCCCTTGTGGGGACGGCCCCGGTCGGAGGTCTCGCTGACCTGTCCGCTGTCGATGAGCTCCGCGACCAGGCTCGAGACGGTGGTGCGCGACAGCCCGGTGCCCCGGGCCAGGTCGGCCCGGCTCATCGGTCCCTCGGTCGCGAGCAGGCCGGTGACCGCGCGCCGGTTGGTCGCGCGCAGTCGCTCCAGCGAGCCGGAAGTGCCCATGGCGGCAGACTAGGTGGTTTGTGCGGACCCCGCACTAAAAAGACCGTTCAGGGCGATCTTTTCTCATTGACGCTGCGGTTTCGTCATTCCTAGGTTGAGCCGCACGCGCACCGCGCGACCCGGCCGACGACGGCCGGACCCACTTGCTCGGGCAAGGAGAACGAACCCATGTCGAACCACCCCCCACGACGACGCCGCGGCGTCGTCCTCGGCAGTGCCGTGGCCGGCGTCCTGGTCGCGGCGCTGCTGCCGTTCCAGGCGTCGGAGGCCACCTCCGGCGCCTCGTCCGCCGACGGGACGCTGCCGTACCAGGACCCGTCGCTCCCCACGCAGCAGCGGGTCGAGGACCTGCTGGGCCGGATGACACTGGCCGAGAAGGTCGGCCAGATGACGCAGGCCGAGCGGCTCGACGTCGTCGCCGACCCGTCGCTGGTCACGACGTACGGCCTGGGCAGCGTGCTGTCCGGCGGCGGGTCGGTGCCCGACCCGAACACCGCGGAGGCCTGGGCCGACACCGTGGACACCTTCCAGCAGGCAGCCCTCGACACGCGCCTGGGGATCCCGCTGCTGTACGGCGTGGACTCCGTGCACGGGCACGGCAACCTGCTCGGTGCCACGGTCTTCCCGCACAACATCGGCCTCGGGGCCACCCGCGACCCCGCGCTCGTGAAGCGGATCGGCCACATCACCGCGATGGAGACCCGGGCCTCGGGGCCGCAGTGGGCCTTCGCCCCCTGCGTGTGCGTCGCCCGCGACGACCGCTGGGGCCGCACCTACGAGAGCTTCGGCGAGAAGCCGGGGCTGGTCATCTCGATGGAGACCGCGATCGACGGCTTGCAGGGCAAGCCCGGCCAGCTCGACCACCCCGACCGGGTGCTCGCGAGCGCGAAGCACTTCGCGGGTGACGGGCTCACCTCCTGGGACACCGGCGAGGGCGACTACACGGTCGACCAGGGCATCGACCGGGTCTCGCGCGAGGAGTTCGACCGGCTGGCGCTGGCGCCGTACCTCCCGGCGGTGCAGGAGCACCACGTCGGCTCGGTGATGCCGTCGTTCTCCAGCGTCGACTGGACCGAGGACGGCCTGGGCAACCCGATCAAGATGCACGCGAACAAGGAGCTCCTCACCGACGAGCTCAAGGGCGAGATGGGCTTCGACGGCTTCGTCATCTCCGACTGGCGGGCCATCCACCAGATCCCCGGCGACTACGCCACCCAGGTCGAGACCTCGGTCGACGCCGGCGTCGACATGTTCATGGAGCCGGGCTCGGGCGACGAGACCGACTGGCAGGACTTCGTCACCACGCTCACCCAGCTGGTGCAGGACGGCAAGGTCTCCCAGGACCGCATCGACGACGCCGTCTCGCGCATCCTCACCGCCAAGTTCGAGCTCGGCCTCTTCGAGCACCCGATGACCGACCGCACCCACATCAAGGACATCGGCAGCACCGGCCACCGCAAGGTGGCCCGCCGGGCGGTCGCCGAGTCGCAGGTCCTGCTGCAGAACCGGGGCCGGGCGCTGCCGCTCGACCGCGGCCGCCAGCCGGTCTACGTCGCCGGCAGCAACGCCGACAACATCGGCAACCAGGCCGGCGGCTGGACGCTGACCTGGCAGGGCGGATCGACCAACGTGATCCCCGGTCAGACGATCCTCGACGGCATCCGCGACGCGGCGACCAAGAACGTCACGTTCAGCGAGACGGCCTCCAAGCCGGTCCCGGCCAGGGCCGCCGGCATCGTGGTGGTCGGCGAGACGCCGTACGCCGAGGGGTTCGGCGACGTGGGCGGCCCGCGCTGGGGCTACGACCCGGGCGACAACGGCGTGCAGCGTCCCGCGAAGACCATGCAGCTCTCCGAGGCCGACCAGCAGGCGGTCGACGAGGTCTGCTCGCAGGCGGCGAGCTGCACCGTGCTCGTCGTGTCGGGCCGGCCGATGATCCTGCCGCCGTCGCTGCTCGACGAGGCCGACGCGGTGGTCGCGTCCTGGCTCCCGGGAAGCGATGGTGCCGGCGTCGCGGACGTGCTCTTCGGTCGACGTCCCTTCACCGGCAAGCTGTCGGTGAGCTGGCCGCGCAGCGTGGACCAGGAGCCGATCAACGTGGGGGACGCGGACTACGACCCGCTCTACCCCTACGGCTGGGGACTGCGCACGCACGGGTCGCGGCACTGACCAGCCCCTGACCCGGCACCCTCGTCGTGCCCCGGGCGCCCGGCCCCTCGCGGCCGGTAGCGTCCGGGGCATGACTGCTTCCCAGCCTGCTCTGAAGTTCAGCGGTCCGGTCCTTCCCGAGGGCGAGGCCCGGGACCTGTACGTCGTCGACGGCCGGGTGACCTACGAACGGGTCGCCGGCGCCGAGGACGCCGGGAGCGGCTGGATCGTGCCGGGCCTGGTCGACGCGCACTGCCACGTCGGTCTCGACAACCACGGCGCGGTCGACGAGGCCACGACCGAGCAGCAGGCGATCACCGACCGCGACGCCGGGGCGCTGCTGCTGCGCGACTGCGGCTCCGCGGCCGACACCGCGTGGGTGCACGACCGCGAGGACCTGCCGCGGCTGATCCGGGCCGGCCGGCACATCGCCCGGACCAAGCGCTACATCCGCAACTACGCCCATGAGGTCGAGCCGGTCGAGCTGGCGTCCTACGTCGCCCGCGAGGCGCAGCGCGGCGACGGCTGGGTGAAGCTGGTGGGGGACTGGATCTCCCGCGAGGAGGGTGACCTCGCGCCGTCGTTCCCGCCGGAGGCGTTCGCCGAGGCGATCGCGGCCGCCCACGAGCACGGCGCCCGGGTCACCGCCCACTGCTTCGGGACCACCGTGCTGCCGGCGCTGATCGAGGCCGGCATCGACTGCATCGAGCACGGCACCGGGCTCACCACCGACCTGATCGACACGATGGTCGAGCGCGGCACCGCCCTGGTGCCCACGGTGATGCAGCTGAACAACTTCCCGGGGTACGCCGACGCCGGCGAGGCCAGGTTCCCGGCGTACGCCGCCACCATGCGCGACCTCCACGCCCACCGGCGGGAGACGATCATGTCCGCCTACGAGGCGGGCGTGCCGATCTACGCCGGCACCGACGCCGGAGGGGTCCTCCCGCACGGCGGCATCGCGGGAGAGGTCCTCGAGCTGGCGGCGTACGGCTTCAGCGCCGAGGACGCCCTCGGCGCCGCCTCGTGGCGGGCCCGGGAGTGGCTCGGCTGGAACGCCACCCTCGACGAGGGCGCCCCCGCGGACTTCGTCGTCCTGGACCGCGACCCGCTCGAGGACCTCGGCGTGCTGCGGACCCCGGCCCGGGTGGTGCTGCGGGGTCGCGTGGTCGCCTGACCCCGTCGGGAACCTCATCCGTGCCGGTCGCCCGGACGACCAGGGCGGATGACGTCCTACGGTCAGGGGCGGGCGGCGCTGCTGCGTTCGGCCGCCTCCGCCGACACCGTGCAGCGCCCGAGCGTGCTGCCCGCCCAGGCGCGCTCGTTGGCCTCGCGCACGCAGGCGGGGAGGACGGCCCCGGCCTCGGTCCAGTGCTCGACGGCGTCGGCCGACATGACGCACGGGGTGGACCCCGGGGCCGGAGCGGAGGCAGCGGCGACCGCGCCTCCTGACGCGACCAGGGAACCCGAGACGAGGACGAGCGCAGCGACACCCAGGGTGTGCCGAGCGGTCCGGCGTGATGCGTTCATGATGGTTCCTTCCGGTGAAGGGTCCGGGGATCGGGCCCGCCACCAACGTCGGCCCCGGTGGTGTCAGCGCCCCGCCGCCGCGGTATCAGCCCGGTATCAACGCCGTTGACCGCGGTCCCGGCCGCTCCCACACTCGAGAGGTGAGGGTGCGGCTGCTCGGCCCGGTGGAGCTCGGAGCGGACGGTGGCGCCCTCGGCCCCCGGGACCGGGTCGTCCTGGCGGCCCTCGCCCTGCGCTGCGGCGAGTCGGTGAGCCCCGAGCAGCTGGCCGACGCCCTGTGGGCCGGGTCGCCGCCGGCCTCCTGGACCAAGGTCGTCCAGGGCTGCGTGAGCCGCCTGCGCCGGGTGCTGGGCGCGCCGGCGATCGAGACCACCCCGGCGGGGTACCGCCTGCGCGACCAGGCCGTCGAGCTCGACCGCGACGAGTTCGAGGCCCTCGTGGACCGGGCCCGCGAGAGCTCCGCGACCGGTTCGCCCGAGCGGGCCGCCAGGCTGCTCGCCGACGCGCTCACCCTCTGGCGGGGTCGCCCCTTCGCCGAGCTCGAGGAGTGGATGCCGGGCCGGGTCGAGGCATCCCGCCTCGTCGAGCTGCGACTGACCGCGCAGGAGGACCTGCTCGAGGCCCGGCTCGAGGCCGGCGAGCACCGCGAGGTCGCCGAGGAGGGCACCGTCCTCGTCCGGGAGGAGCCGCTGCGGGAGCGCCGCTGGGCGCTGCTCGCTCTCGCGCAGTACCGCTGCGAGCGGCAGGCCGACGCCCTCGCCTCCATCCGGGCGGCGCGCCGCGTGCTCGGTCGGGAGCTGGGGCTCGACCCCGGCTCGACCCTCGTTATGCTCGAACGCGCGATCCTGGGCCAGGACCCGGCGCTGGCGGCCGACCACGAGTCCCGCGTCGCCGCCTCCCGGTGCCCGTGGAAGGGCCTGGCCTCCTACACCGCGGAGGACGAGGACACCTTCCACGGGAGGCGGGCGGAGATCGAGCAGCTGGTCGTCCGGCTGCGCGGCGCGCCGCTGCTGGTGGTCACCGGGCCGTCCGGCAGCGGCAAGTCCTCCCTGCTCAACGCCGGCCTGGCTCCGGCGCTGCGTCGGCAGGGGCGCGTCGTCGCGACGTTCTCCCCGGGGTCCGACGGGCACGCGGCCATGACGCTGGCACGGTCCTCGGTGCCGGGCGAACCCGTGCTGCTCGTCGACCAGTTCGAGGAGGCGTTCACGCTGGGCCCGGAGGAGCAGGCCGCCGCGTGGCTCGCCGAGCTGGCGTCGTACGCCGAGCACGTGGCGCCGGTGGTCGTCACGCTGCGGGCCGACCACGTCGCCCACCTCACCCTCGACGCCGACTTCTCGCGACTGGCCGAGCGGGGCATGCACCTGGTCGCGCCCCTGGCCGGTGACGCGCTGCGCGACGCGATCGAGGAGCCGGCGCGGCAGTCCGGGCTGCGGTTCGAGCCCGGGCTGGTGGACCTGGTGATGCGGGACGCCGAGCACCAGCCGGGGGCGCTGCCGCTCCTCTCGCACGCCCTGACCGAGACCTGGCAACGACGCGAGGGTCCGCTGCTGACCGTGGAGGGGTACCGCGCCTGCGGGGGCATCCGCGGCGCCGTGGCGACGTCCGCCGACCGGCTCTACGAGGGCCTGTCGGCGGCCGAGCGGACCCAGCTGCGGTGGCTCATGCTGCGCATGGTGACCCTGGCCGACGGCGGTGAGCCGGTCAGGACGGCGCTGCCGCACGCCGCGGTCGGCGAGGAGCGAGGCAAGGTCCTGGACCTCCTGGTCCGGTCCCGCCTGGTCACCTCGGGAGGAGAGTCCTGCGAGATCGCGCACGAGGCGCTGGTGCGGGCCTGGCCGCGGCTGCGGGCCTGGCTCGACGAGGACAAGGCGGGGCAGCGGATCGCGCGGCACCTGTCCACCACGGCCTGGGGGTGGGACTCGCTCGGCCGCCCGGACAGCGAGCTCTACCAGGGTGCCCGGCTCGCCGCCGCGCTCGAGCTCCAGTCACGGCCCGGGTCCGACCTGACCCCGCTGGAGAGCGAGTTCCTGGCGGCGTCGCAGGAGCGGGCGCGGGACGAGCAGCGCCAGCTCGAGCTGCAGGCGCACCGCCAGCGGGTGCAGAACCGTCGGCTGCGCGCCCTGCTCGGCGGGGTGGTGGCCCTGCTGGTGGTGGCCGTGGTCGCCGGGATCGTCGCCGTCGACCGGGGGAGGGCCGCCGGGCAGGAACGCGACACCGCCCGCTCGGCCGAGCTCACCGCCCAGCGCGAGTCGCTGGTCGGTCGGTCCCTCACCCTGCGCGCCTCCAACCGCAGCGTCGCCGCCCTGCTGGCGGTGGAGGCGTACCGGCGCCAGCCGGACGTGCTCGCCCAGTCGGCGCTGCTGGGTACCTTCACCGCGTCCCCCGGCTTCCTCGGTTACCAGTACCTCTCCGGCGGCACCAGCCTCAACGGAGCGGTGATCCCCCAGACGCAGCGTGCCGTCGTCTCGGGTCGGCACAGCCACCTCGGGGTGCTCGACATCACGACCGGCGTCATCCGGCACCCCTTCGGCCCGCCGCTGCCGCGGGCGCTGGACTACTCCGTCGTCCGGGTGAGCAGGGACGGCCAGCGCGTGGCCCAGCTGGCGTTCGCGCCCCGCGACCCGTCCCGGTGCGGCAGCCTCGGGTCGCTGCGCCACCACGACGGGCGCGGCTGCTCGGTCCTGGTGGTGCACGACATCGCGACGGGGCGGCGGTTGCTCGGCCCCCTCGTGGTCCCGTTCAGCGGCGGGGACGTCGCGATCAACCAGGACGGGACGCTCGTGGCGGTGACGGGAGGGATGGACGGCGACCTGGCGACGTACGACGTGCGCGCCGGCCGTCGGCTCGGCACCCTGTCCGGGCTGCCCCGGCCCGGGGGCGTCGACGTGTGGCGTGACACGGGAGCCGTCACCATCGACCTGGGCGACCACGTCTACCTCGGCTCGCTGCGTGGGCCCGTCCGCGAGGTCGACGGCCGCACGCTCAGGGTGCTGCGGACCCTGCCGGCACCACCGCTGTCCACCCACAACGACCTGGTCATCACCGACGACGACGTCCTGGTCGGCGCCGGCGACCGGGCCCAGGTCGCGATCGACCTCCGCACCGGCGCGAGCCGCTGGACGGTGGACCTGCGCGACGAGCTGTCGTCGGAACCCTGCCCGTTCTTCGCGGTCGCCGACGCCGTGGACCGGACCTACTGCGGCAACTACTTCGGGCAGCTGGAGGAACGCAGCCTCTCCACCGGGCAGCGCACCGGTGTCCGCCTCGATCCACAGCTGGGGAGCGTGGGGGACCTCGTGGTCAGCGGGGACGGCCGCGAGCTCGTCGCCTTCGCGGCGGGCGAGGCGGCCTACTCCCGCTGGCGGCTGGACGGGTCCGGGCTCATGGCCCGGTTGCTCACCCCCGGGTACGCCGCCGTCCTCGGCTACGACCCGTCCGGCTCCTACCTGGTGACCGAGCCGGACCCACGGCTGCAGCACCAGTACCGGTGGTTCGGGCCGGTGGGCACCCACGGGGACATGACAGGAGTCCGGGGCGCCGGGGCCGTGATCCAGACCGCCGACGACGTCTGGGTGGCCGACGCACCGCGCGCCGACCACCTCGCCTGGGCCGGGCCGGGGACGCTCGCCTACTGGGGGAGGGGCGAGGGCGGTCTGGTCGACGTGGAGTCCGGCCGGAGCCGGAGCGCGACGGCGCTGGGCGGCGCGACCGGGCAGGTCCACCCCGACCCCGGCGGGACCGACGCCTGGGCGACGGCGTCCCACGGGTCCCGGGGCACCGTGCGTCGGTTCAGCCTCGCGACCGGGGCACCGAGCGGGGTGGTGCTCACGGTGCCCGGCGAGGTCCAGTCGGTGGTGGTCACCCCGGACGGTGGGTCCGTGCTGGTGACGTACGCGGGCGCCGAGGACTGGGCGACCGCGCGCTTCGACGTGGCCAGCGGACGCCGGCTCGCGACCGGGATGCCCGGCCAGGTCCGGACCGCGATCAGCGCCACGGGTCGGCTGGTCGCTGCGGACTCGGCCGGCGCCATCACCGAGTTCGACCCCCGGGACCTCAGCCCCGTTGCCACGCTCCCCGGCGCCCGGGGGAGCACGTCGTCGCTGCAGTTCGGCGACCGCGGGACGAGGCTGGTCGTGACGAGTGCCGACCAGACCGTCCAGGTCTACGACATGGCCTCGCGCTCACGCCTCGGTGAACCCATCGAGTCGGCCGCCCACGACGGCCTGACCGAGGGCTGGCTGCGTCCCGACGGCTCGACCGTCGCGGTCAACGGGCAGTCCGGGGTCGTGGCGTGGGTCCTCGACGCCGAGCTGCAGGCCCAGGCGGCCTGCGTCCTGGCCGGGCGCAACCTGACCCGCACCGAGTGGTCGACCTACCTCGGGAACGGCGAGCCCTACCGGGCGACCTGCCCCGCGTACCCCGACGGCGGCTGACAGGCACAGCCCGTGCGACGGCGTGGCGGTCAGCGCGGCGGACCTCCCGGCGGCGGCCCGTACGACGGAGCCGCCTGCGGCGTGCGCGGGGCACCGGTCGAGTAGCGGACGCCGGTCACGATCAGGACGATGAGGCCGAGCACCCCCAGGAACATCGGGACGAGGATCGTGGCGAGGATGCCGCCGACGAACGAGCCGATCCTGGGTGCGGGTCCGATCTGGGCCGGGCCGCCGGACCGGTCGCAGGTCACCTCGAGCTGCCCCGACCCCGAGTCGAACCGCCGGTCGCCGACCCACTCACCGCTCCCGCCCGACGACCGGGTGAAGCTGCCGGAGACCGGCGAGTAGGTGACCTCCTCGCCGGTGGCGCGGTCGACCAGGGCGCAGCGAGCGGCGTCGTACTCGTGGACCCACAGCATCTTGTCCTCACCGGGCTCGAGCAGCACGGCGTGCGCGGCTCCGTCGGCCGGGATCGTCGCGTCGGTCGCCATGAACCCCTTGAGCGTCCACACGAACATGCCGATCCCGATCGCGATGCCGGCCAGGATGAGCCCGCCGCCGACCACGAACCACCAGCCGCTGGGCCGGGGCCGGCGCGGGGGAGGAGGAGGGACGGGGGCGCCGTACGGCGGGGGCGGGGCGGCGCCGTACGGTGGCGGTGGGTACTGGCTCATGGCCGTACCCTGCCCGATTTAGGCAGCATGCAACCGATCTGGCAGAATCACCCGCTGAGTCCTGTGCGCCCGGACCCTCTCAGCCGGGCGCCGCAGAGCCCACGAGGAGCCCGGACCGGTGTCCCCACTCAGGTGAACGGCCCTCACCACACACGAAACGTCCAAGGAGACACCACCAACGTGTCGGTCAAGATCCGTTTGAAGCGCCTCGGCAAGGTCCGGGTGCCGCAGTACCGCATCGTCGTCGTCGACTCGCGCAAGAAGCGCGACGGTCGCGTCCTCGAGGAGATCGGCAAGTACCACCCCAAGGAGGACCCGTCGTACATCGACGTCACCTCCGACCGGGCGCAGTACTGGCTGGGCGTCGGCGCGCAGCCGACCGAGGCCGTCGAGGCCATCCTCAAGGTCACCGGTGACTGGCAGAAGTTCAAGGGCCTGCCGGGCGCCGAGGGCACCCTGCGCCACGCCGAGCCCAAGCGCGACAAGCTCGAGATCTTCAACGAGGCGCTCAAGGAGGCCGCGAGCGAGCCCAGGGGCGACGCCGTGACCAAGAAGGCCGCCTCCAAGAAGTCCGACGCCGCGAAGGCCGACAAGGCCGAGGAGCCGAAGGCCGAGGAGACCCCGGCCGAGGTTCCCGCCTCGGAGACCCCGGAGGGTGCGGCCGCCGAGGCCGAGGCCGCCGAGGGCACCGAGAAGGCCGGCGACAAGGCCGAGTCCTGAGCGCCATGCTCGCCGAGGCCCTCGAGCACCTGGTGCGCGGCGTGGTCGAGCACCCGGACGACGTCGTCGTCCGGGACAAGCAGCTGCGCCGCGGCTCGATCCTCGAGGTCCGGGTGCACCCCGACGACCTCGGCAAGGTGATCGGCCGCGGCGGCCGCACCGCCACGGCCTTCCGCACGGTGATCTCCGGGCTGGCCGGCCGTGGTGGGGCTCGCATCGACTTCGTCGACGTCGACCGGCGCCGCTGAGCCCACCGGTGGTCGCGCCCGTCGTGACCACCACCAGCATCGCGATCGAATGGGTGCCGCCCTCGGGCGGCACCCATTCGTGGTTCCCAGAGCAGGAAGGCAACCGTGGTCCCCACCAGCCCGACCAACGAAGGTGACGCCACGATCGAGGTCGTCGTCGGCCGGATCGGCAAGCCGCACGGCGTGCGGGGCGAGGTCACCGTCGACGTGCGCACCGACGAGCCCGAGCGGCGGTTCGCGGCCGGCGCGACGCTGCGCGCGCAGGCGCCCCGCGGGTCCCACAGCCCGCTCACCACGGTCACCGTGGCCCGCGCCCGCTGGCACCAGAGCACCCTGCTGGTGACCTTCGAGGAGATCCCGGACCGCACCGCTGCCGAGGCCGCCCGCGGCATCGTCCTGCACGCCTCGATCCCGGCCGACGCGTCCCCCGAGGACCCCGACGAGTTCTACGACCACCAGCTGATCGGCCTCGCGGCGTACGACCTCGAGGGGACCGCGCTCGGCGAGGTCACCGCGGTGGTGCACGGCGGGGCCCAGGACCTGCTCGCCATCCGCACCCCCGACGGCCGCGACACGCTGGTGCCGTTCGTGCAGGCGCTCGTGCCCGAGGTCGACGTGGCCGGGGGCCGGGTGGTCGTCGCCGACCGTCCGGGTCTGGTCACGCCCCTGCCCGAGGACGACTAGTGCAGGTCGACGTCGTCACGATCTTCCCCGGCTACCTCGAGCCCCTCGAGCTGTCGCTGGCCGGCAAGGCGCGCGACAAGGGCCTGCTCGACGTGCGGGTCCACGACCTGCGCGGCTGGACGCACGACCGGCACCGCACGGTCGACGACTCGCCGTACGGCGGCGGCGCCGGCATGGTCATGAAGCCCGAGCCGTGGGGCGAGGCGCTCGACGAGCTGGTCCCGGTTGGCTCGTCCGGCGCGACCGTCGTGTTCACGACCCCGTCCGGCGAGCCGTTCACCCAGGAGCTGGCCCGCGAGCTGGCGACCCGGGACCGCCTGGTCTTCGCGTGCGGTCGCTACGAGGGCATCGACCAGCGGGTCCTCGACGAGGCACGCACCCGCGCCGAGGTGCGGGAGATCTCGATCGGCGACTACGTGCTCAACGGGGGAGAGGTCGCAGCCCTGGCGATCACCGAGGCCGTGGTCCGGCTGATCCCGGGGTTCATGGGCAACCCCGAGTCCCTGACCGAGGAGTCGCACGAGGACGGGCTGCTGGAGTACCCCGTCTACACCAAGCCCGCCGAGTGGCGTGGCCGCGAGGTGCCTGCGGTGCTGCGCTCCGGCGACCACGCCGCGATCCGCACCTGGCGGCACGAGCAGGCGGTCCGCCGCACCGCCGAGCGGCGCCCCGACCTGGCGCACCCGGCGGTGCTCCTCGACGACGTCGAGGTCCGCCTCGTCCGGCCCGCCGATGCGGGGGAGCTCTACACCCTCCAGCGCGCCTGCTGGGTCCAGGAGGCCCAGGACAACCCCGGCGTCGAGATCCCGGCGCTGCTGGAGACGTTCGAGGACCTGCGGGCCTGGATCGCCCGCGACACCGTCCTGGTCGCCCGGTCGGCGGGGCGGCTGGTCGGCGCGGTCCGCGCGAGCCTGCACGACGACGCCTGGCACGTCGGCCGCCTCATGGTGGCCCCCGACCTCCAGGGCCGCGGCCTGGGTCGCACCCTGCTGTCCCGCATCGAGGCGGCGGCACCTGCGCAGGCCACGTCGTACGCCCTCTTCACCGGCGCCGGCAGCCTGCGCAACCAGCGGATGTACAAGAAGGCCGGCTACCGCCTCCGCGGCGAGCTCCAGCCCGGGGTCGTCCGGCTGGTCAAGCCCCGTCGCGACGGATAGTCCGGCACGTTTCGGACGTCCGGAGGACCGATGTGGCCCAGAACGTGCCGGACTATCCGGATTTCTGGGGTACGTCGCGACTGTGGCAGACTTGCGCCTCGGCCCGTCGGCCAAACAGGGATCGCCTCGAGGACTCGTTCCGGGCGGGGGATCCGCGTCAGTTCCTGCCACAGGGGGAGCGTGACGCCGCCGGCCAGCACGACGGTCCCACAACAGAACCGTTCCCCGTACCGCGGCTGACCTGTGGCACTCGCGAGGAGAGACAATGAGCAACGTCATTGCCGAGCTCGGCAACGCCCTCAAGCGCGACGACGTCCCGGCCTTCCGCGCCGGTGACACCGTCAAGGTCCACGTCAAGGTCGTCGAGGGCAACCGCTCCCGCGTCCAGGTCTTCCAGGGCGTCGTGATCCGCGTCCACGGCTCCGGTGTCGGCCGCACCTTCACCGTCCGCAAGGTCTCCTTCGGCGTCGGTGTCGAGCGCACCTTCCCGCTGAACTCCCCGATCTTCGAGCAGATCGAGGTCGTGACCCGCGGTGACGTCCGCCGGGCCAAGCTGTACTACCTGCGCAACCTGCGCGGCAAGGCCGCCAAGATCAAGGAGCGCCGCGAGGCCTGAGCCCGTTCCTTCCAACGGCTCCCTAGACTCTGCGCGTGAACAACGAAGACCGCGACTCCACGTCCGTCGTCGATCCTGACGAAGGGGAGTCGCGGTCTTCGCGTTCCCGCAAGAAGAAGAAGCACCTGCCGGTCTGGCAGGAGACGGTCCTCCTGCTCGGCATCGCGCTGGTGCTCGCGATCGTCATCAAGGCGCTCTTCGTCCAGGCGTTCTACATCCCCTCGGAGTCCATGGAGCCGGGACTGGTCAAGAACGACCGCATCCTGGTCCAGAAGGTGTCCTACTGGGGCGGCGGCCACCCCGAGCGCGGCGACGTCGTCGTGTTCAAGGACCCCGGCGACTGGCTGAGCCCCGAGGAGTCCGCCGGTCCCCAGAGCGGCCTGGCACGGCTGATGGCCAAGGTCGGCCTCTACCCCTCGGGCGGCCACCTGGTGAAGCGGGTCATCGGCGTCGAGGGCGACGTCATCACCTGCTGCGACAAGCAGGGCCGGATCTCGGTCAACGGCCAGCCCCTCGACGAGGCCTCCTACGTCAAGGAGAAGGGCCTCGACTGCAACGGGCCGATGGTCTACCGCTGCGAGAAGGACTGGACCGCCGGCCCGGTGCCCAAGGGGCACGTCTTCGTGATGGGCGACAACCGCGGCCACTCCGCCGACTCGAGCGCGCACATGTGCCGCAGCGACGAGACCGACTGCGTGCCCGGCGACGAGTTCGTGGCCACCGACCTCGTGGTCGGCAAGGTGTTCGTCCGTCTCTGGCCCAGCGACCGGTTCGCCTGGGTGCACCGTCCCGACACCTTCGCGGACGTGCCCGACCCCTCCTGAGCCCGCCGTGAGTGCTTCATGAGTCTGCTTCCCCGAGGTTCGACGGTCCGGCGCGACGCCGGGCTCTACGGCTACGAGCGCGCGCTGCGCCGCCACGGCATCGAGCCGATCGCGGGCGTCGACGAGGCCGGTCGCGGAGCGTGCGCCGGGCCGCTGGTGGCCGGCGCCGCGATCCTGCCCGCCGGGAGGTCCGGCATCGTCCCGGGCCTCGCCGACTCCAAGCTGCTCACCGAGAAGGCGCGCGAGCGCTGCTACGACCAGGTCGTCAAGCGGGCGCTGGCCTGGTCGGTCGTGGTCATCGGGTCCGAGGAGTGCGACCGGCTGGGCATGCACGTGGCCAACGTGGAGGCGCTGCGCCGCGCCGTCGCGCTGCTGGACCTGCCCCCTGCCTACGTCCTCACCGACGGCTTCCCGGTCGACGGGCTGGGCGTGCCGGGGCTGGCGGTGTGGAAGGGCGACCGGGTCGCCGCCTGCATCGCGGCTGCGTCGGTGCTCGCGAAGGTGACCAGGGACCGCATCATGCGCGACCTCGACGCCGAGTGGCCGGCGTACGACTTCAGGACCCACAAGGGCTACATCACCGACGTGCACACGGCGGCCCTCACCGAGCACGGACCCTCGCCGGTGCACCGGATGCGGTTCGTCAACGTACGCCGTGCGGCCGGTCTCGAGCCCCCCGCGCCGCTCGAGGTGACCTCAGCGCCGCCCGTGGCCGACGAGCTGGGGGAGGCCGAAGACCGTCCGGACGCCGGGGGAGAACAGCACCGACTCGGGGCGTGACGACACCAGGGAGCCGGGCAGCCCCGCCGCGGCCACGAGCGTGTCCTCGAGATGGGTCAGCCGGGCCCGGTGCAGCGGCCAGGCCCGGTGGGTGTTCGGCACCCAGAGCGTCCGGCCGAACAGGCTCGTGTGCAGCCCGAAGCGCGCGGTGAGGAAGACCTCGAGCGGGGACGGGTCGCCGATCGGCTCGCCCACCTCGACGTCGATCCGGCCCCCGGCGCCGGACCCGCGCCGGCGGGACCGGTAGGACAGCCTGGATCCGCGGGGGTCGGGGCCGGCGGTGCGCGGCGACACGCCCATGGCCGCCCAGCGGTAGGGCACCCCGAACACGACGTTCGCACCGACGACCACGGGCAGCCGGTCGGCGTCCAGGGAGCGGAAGACGACGCCGTGTCGGCCCTCCTCGTCGACGGAGTAGAGGCGCACGTTGGTCTCGAGGAACGTGCCCAGCCACGGGACCGGCCGGCCCCGCCCCAGGCCGGCGTCGACCATGCGGAACGGGATGAGCCCCACCCACGCGCTGCCGTCGTGCAGGTCGGGGCGGACGCCGCGGGGCAGCAGCGGGGCGACCACCTCAGGGGCGACCCGCCAGTGCAGGAAGCTGATGTCGCACCACCACTGGCCCATCACCTGCGCGGTGGGCAGCGGGGGACCCTCGGGGTCGAGCACGCCGTCGTTCACCGGGCGCCCGTCACGAGGTCGCCAGGTGACGGCGCACGGCGGCCGCGGTGCGTGCGCCCGACACCAGTGCACCCTGGAGGGACGAGGTGTCGCGGTGGTCGCCGGCGACGAACAGGCCGTCGCCCAGGTCGACGGGCCGGCGGACCTCGAGCGGGGGCGTGACGAGGGGGAGGGCCTCCGGGACGTCGTGGCGGACGACCAGCTCCCAGTCGTCCGTCGGCGCTGCGTAGAGCTCCGCGAGGTGGCGGCGTACGTCGCTCTCGCCGGCGTCGCTCGGGAGCAGTGTGGTGGCCTGGACCAGGGGTCGTCCGCGAGGGGCGTACGTCGGTGCCACGTTGGTCATCACGACCGTGTTGACCACCGGTCCAGCGGCGCGGCCACGCCCGTCGAGGCGGAGCAGCGTGGACGTGGTGGGGGCCTCCGGGGCGGTGAACCACCAGGTCCGCAGCCCGCGCAGCGTGGGCCGGGAGAGCCCGAGCAGGTCGGACGCGGTGGCGGGGTCGGTGGCGACGACGACCGCCCGCCCGCTCGCGGTGAGCCCGTCTGCCACCACCTCCCGGTCGTCGGCGCGGACCTCCACGACCCGGGTGCCGAGCCGGACCTGGCGCCCGGGCAGCACGGCGAGCTGGTCGGGCAGCGCCTGCATGCCGAGCGCCGGCACCCCCGGGGTCGCCCGCAGGAAGCTGCGCAGCAGCAGCCTGACGAAGGTCGCCGACGAGTCCCCGCGGTCGTCGGCGAGCACGCCGGTCAGGAACGGTTCGAGCACCTCGCGGCGCAGCCTGCCGTCGACGTGCGCGGCGTCCAGCGAGGCCGTCAGGGTGCGGTCCCGGCCGGCGAGCAGCCGGGAGACCGGGCCCAGGGCGGGCGCCACCCAGCCGGCCGTCCGCGCCAGCTCGGCCGGCCGGAGGTAGCCGCTGCGCAGGGTCTCCGGCAGGGTGCCCGGCCGCCGGAGCGGGTCGGCGACGGTGGCCAGCCCGTCGGTCGTGCGCACCTCGACACCGCGCCCGAAGACACGCAGGTCGAGCGCGTCGAGGTCGAGGTGGCGGCGGGCCGCGGGGTAGGCGGGGTTCAGCAGCTGGAAGCCGCGGTCGCAGCGGAAGCCGTCGACGACGTCGGTGCGGACCCGGCCGCCCGGCGCGTCACCGGCCTCAAGGACCAGGACGTCGAGGCCGGCGCGCTGCAGCTCGCGGGCGCAGAGCAGTCCGGCGATCCCGCCACCCACCACGACGACGTCGGCTTCATCCCTCACGCGTCTACGATGCCAGTGGGGGTGGAACACCGTCCCCGACCACGCTGGCGGACGCGACGAGGAGAGCCGATGAGTGCCGAGGATCTCGAGAAGTACGAGACCGAGATGGAGCTCACCCTCTACCGCGAGTACCGCGACGTCGTGTCGATCTTCAAGTACGTCGTGGAGACCGACCGTCGCTTCTACCTGTGCAACCAGGTCGACGTGAAGGCCCGCACCGAGGCTGGCGAGGTGTTCTTCGAGGTGTCGATGAGCGACGCCTGGGTCTGGGACATGTACCGACCCGCCCGGTTCGCCAAGAACGTCAAGGTGCTCACCTTCAAGGACGTCAACGTCGAGGAGCTGAGCCCCGCGGACATCGACCCGCCCAAGGCCTGACCTCCGGTCCTCCGGGCTCCCCGGGCCCTTCGGAGGGGCCACGAGCCGTCCACAGGGCGTCGTCCCGCCTCCCTCGTCCACAGCGCCCTTCCCGGCGCCGCGACACCGTCCCCGCCCGCGGCGACGCTGGGCGCAGGAGGTCGGATGATGACGGGATCGACAACGGCGCAGAGCAGGCGGGCGCTCGGGGACCACGGCGAGCGGGTCGCGGAGCGCCATCTGTGCGCCCAGGGGATGGTCGTGCTCGACCGGAACTGGCGCTGCGACGAGGGCGAGATCGACCTGGTGCTGCGCGACGGCAGGGTGCTGGTCGTCTGCGAGGTGAAGACCCGCCGCGGTGTGGGCTGCGGGACGCCGCACGAGGCGGTCACCACCGAGAAGCTCGACCGGTTGCGACGGCTCGCCGAGCGCTGGGTCACCGCCCACGACCTGCGGCCACCGGACGTGCGGATCGACCTGGTCGCCGTGCTGCTGCCACCCCGCGGTGCCTGCCGGCTCGACCACGTTCGAGGGCTGGTCTGATGGCCTTCGCGACCGCGCGCACCGTGTCCCTGCACGGGGCGGTGGGCCACCTCATCGACGTGCAGACCGACGTCTCGCCCGGCCAGGTCGGCCTGACCCTGGTCGGCCGGCCGGACCCCGCGCTGAACGAGGCGCGGGACCGCTGCCGCATGGCCGTCACCAACAGCCGGCTGGACTGGCCGTCGACCCGCCGGATCACCGTGCTGCTGTCGCCGGCCGACCTGGTGAAGCGCGGCAGCCACTTCGACCTGGCGATCGCCGTGTCCGTCCTGGGAGCAGCCGGGAGCCTGCCCACGGCGGCGCTGGACGGCGCCGCCTTCATCGGCGAGCTGACCCTCGACGGCGGGCTGCGCTCGGTGCCCGGTGTGCTGCCCATGGTCCTGGCGGCGGCCGGTGGGGGCCTGCACCGGGTCTTCGTGCCCGAGCCGCAGGCGCGGGAGGCCGCGATGGTGCCCGGGATGAGCGTCATCGGCATGCGCTCGCTGGCCCAGGTGGTCGCCGAGCTGCGGGGCGAGGAGGTGCCGGAGGCGCCCCCGGTCGCGCCGGTGTCGGGGAGCCGGCTGTTGTCCTGGCGCGGCTCGGAGCGGATCGAGGAGGTCGACATGGCCGACCTGGTCGGCATGCCCGACACGCGGTACGCCGTGGAGGTCGCCGCCGCGGGTGGTCACCACCTCCTGCTGTCGGGTCCGAAGGGGTCCGGCAAGACCAGCATCGCCGAGCGGATCCCCGGGATCCTGCCCGACCTCACCCCCGAGGAGTCGCTCGAGCTGACGGCCATCCACTCGCTGGCGGGTGCCCTCCAGCCCGGGGACGGGATGCTGGTACGGCCACCTTTCTCGGCGCCACACCACGACGCCAGCAAGACCAGCCTGCTCGGCGGCGGCCTCGGGGCGGTCCGGCCCGGCGAGCTCAGCAGGGCGCATGCCGGTGTGCTCTTCCTCGACGAGTTCCCGCTGTTCCGGTCGGACGTCATCGACGCCCTCCGCCAGCCCCTCGAGAGCGGCGAGGTGACCGTGGCCCGCCGCGACGAGTCGGTGACGCTGCCGGCCCGTGGCATGGTGGTGCTGGCCTGCAACCCCTGTCCCTGCGGCGACTACGCGCCCCACCTCGGCCGTCACACCTGCAGCTGCCGCGACGTCCAGCGCCGCGACTACCGCCAGCGGATCACCGGGCCGGTCTCCGACCGGATCGACATCCTGCGGAACCTCGCGCCGCTGAAGCCGACGGACCGCAACGACCTGTTCGCCCCCCGGGAGTCGAGCGCGGAGATCCGGATCCGGGTGGAGGCTGCGCGGGCGCGCCAGTCCGCGCGGTACTCCGGGCGCAGCTGGCGGCTCAACGCCCAGGCGCCCGGCCCGCTGCTGCGCGAGCATTGGCCGCTGGACCGCGAGGGGCAGGCCACCGTCGACGACGCGACCTATGGCGGCACGCTGACCCAGCGGGGCGCCGCACGGGTGCACCGGCTGGCGTGGACGGTCGCGGACCTGCGGGACGTCCCGCGACCGGGGCGGGCGGAGGTCGAGGTGGCGCTGAGGCTGCGGTCCGGTGAGCCCCTGATGCTCGCCACGATCGAGAGGCGGGCCGGATGAGCGTCCCCGAGCAGGAGCTGCTGGCGCGGGCCGCACTCTCCCGGCTGGTCGAGCCCGGCGACCCCCGGCTGGCCGTGCTGGTCGCGGACCTCGGCGCGGCCAGGGTCTACTCCCTGCTGCGCGAGCAGCGCGAGGTCAACGGCGTGCTCACCGACGTCGCCGCGCGGCTCTCGTCCATCGACCCCGCGCGCGACCTCGAGCTGGCCGACCGGGTCGGGGTCCGGTTCGTGGTGCCCGGCGACGGGGAGTGGCCGACGCAGCTCGACGACCTCGCGGCCGCCACCCCGGTCCAGGAGCGGGGCGGGGTCCCGCTGGGGCTCTGGGTCCGCGGACCGGTGCGGCTCGACGGGCTGGGCGAGTCGGTCGCCGTGGTGGGCTCGCGCTCGGCCACGACGTACGGCGCCGACCAGGCCGTCGACATCGCCGCGGCCTCGGCCCGGGCGGGGTTCACGGTGGTGTCCGGCGCGGCGTTCGGGATCGACCAGGCGGGACACCGGGGTGCCCTGGCCGCCGAGGGTCAGAGCGTGGCCGTCCTCGCGTGCGGGGCGGACCGGGCCTACCCCGACGCACACCGGCCGCTGATCGACCACCTCGCGAGGAAGGGCGCGGTCGTCTCGGAGGCGGCGCCCGGCTGCGCCCCCACCCGGCTGCGCTTCCTCTCGCGCAACCGGCTCATCGCCGCCCTGACCCGGGGCACGGTCGTGGTCGAGGCGGCGGTGCGCAGCGGCGCGCTGAACACCGCGAACTGGGCGGCGCGGCTCAACCGGCCGCTGATGGGTGTCCCCGGCCCGGTGACCAGCGCCCCCTCGCAGGGGGTGCACCAGCTGATCAGGTCCGGTGCGGCCACGTTGGTGACCTCGGGGAGCGAGGTGCTCGAGATGCTGGGAGCCTCGGGTGACCACCTGGTCGAGGTCCCCCGCGGCCGCGCCCGGTCCCGCGACCGGCTGACCCTGCGCGACCAGCAGGTGCTGGACGCCGTGCCCGTGGGTCGCGGAGTCGGCGCCGACTCCGTCTCCCGCGCCGCCGGGATCGGCCTGATGGAGGTCGGCTCGGCCCTGGGGCGGCTGCTCGCCAAGGGCCTGGTCGAGCAGGACGAGGACGGCTGGCGGCTCGCCGCGCTCGCGCACACCTGACACGGCACGGCTGCCTACACTCGAGGTGTGACGCACGAGGCGGACGAGGCGCGGGAGGCCGGTGGGGCCGACGAGCGCGAGGTGCTGCCCGAGCCGATGGCAGCTGTCCTGGGCGAGTACGAACGCCACCTCGTCGCGGAGCGGGACCTGGCCCCGCACAGCGTGCGCGCCTACCTCACCGACGTCGCAGGCCTGCTCGAGCACGCCGCCCGCCTCGGGCACACGGGTGTCGACACCCTGGACCTGCGCTCCCTGCGCAGCTGGCTGGCCAAGCAGCAGACGCTCGGCCGTTCGCGCACGACGCTCGCGCGCCGCGCCACCGCCGCCCGCGTCTTCACGGCCTGGCTGGCCCGCACCGGCCGCGCGCCGCTGGACGCCGGCGCCAGCCTGGGGTCGCCGAAGGCCCACCACGAGCTGCCGCCGGTGCTGCGCGTCGACGAGGCCGACGAGCTGATCCGGGCCGCCGCGGAGCGAGCCGACGACGGCAGCCCGGTGGGGCTGCGCGACGTGGCGATGCTGGAGCTGCTCTACGCGACCGGGATCCGGGTGGGCGAGCTGGTCGGGCTCGACGTGGACGACGTGGACCGCGACCGCTACGTCATCCGGGTCTTCGGCAAGGGCCGCAAGGAGCGCTCGGTGCCGTTCGGGCGCCCGGCCGCGCGGGCCCTCGACTTCTGGCTCCGGCACGGCCGGCCGCTGCTGGCGCGCGAGGGGTCCGCGGCCGCGCTCTTCCTCGGGGCGCGCGGGGGCCGGATCGACCAGCGCGCGGTGCGCACCCTGGTGCACCGGCGGATCGCGGAGGTCCCCGGCGCGCCCGACATCGGCCCGCACGGGCTGCGCCACACCGCAGCCACCCACCTGCTGGAGGGCGGCGCGGACCTGCGCTCGGTGCAGGAGCTGCTGGGGCACGCCTCGCTGGCCACGACCCAGCTCTACACCCACGTCACCACCGACCGGCTCCGGCGGGCGTATCAGCAGGCGCACCCGAGGGCTTGAACCAGGTCGACCAGCGGCCGCCACCCGAGGTACGGCAGGGACGCCGAGGGCGGCGTCCCGGGACCCACCGGCCAGGCCTGGCCCGCGCGAGTCGTCGGGGCACGCGACAGGACTCCCGAGAGCGGCAGCAGCCGGACCGGGCCGAACCCGACCAGGCGCAGGGGGTCGAGGTAGGTCTCGCCCTCGATCCACCCCCAATGCAGGCACGCGCGGGGGAAGCAGTGCGACCCGGGCAGGTCGAGCAGCCCGATCCGGTCGCCGCCTGCCACGGTGTCGCCGACCCGGGCGGTCGAGGTGACCGGTTCGTAGGTGGTGCGCGTCGACCCGTGGTCGACGACCACCACGCCCCGGCCGGCGACGGAGCCGACGAAGGCGACCACCCCGGGCAGCGCCGAGCGGACGGGCTGGCCGGGGGAGCCCAGCAGGTCCACGCCGCGGTGCCCCGCGCCCCACGGCGACGTGGGCGGGTCGAAGCCGGCGACCACCTCCGGGTCGGGACGCAGGGGCCACACGCCGACCGGATCCGGTGCCCCGGGTGCGCCGAGCGCCGCGGAGGGCCACAGGAGGCCCAGCACGACGCCCAGGACGACGACGAGCGCGGGCCCGGGGCACCGGGTCGGGCGGGCGGTGGACGACTGCATGGCGGCAGCCTGCCCGGGACCACGGGCCCGACGTACGATCCCCGGGCGGAGCTGGGGAGAGGGGCCGCGGGAGGGGCGCCTGTGGACGACAGCCGGCCCGGCGCCGCTGATTGGCCGGGGAGCCTCGCGGTCGACTACTCTGGTCGACGCAATCCTTGCGGATTGACTTCGCACGCCCGCTGACCACGACGGAGCCTGACTTCTGGGCCCCGACCACCCGTGGGCGAGCCCCTCAGTCCTCTCCGGCAGCGGAGCGGGTCGGGTCTCGTGTGGGCGTCAGGGCAGCCGACTCCCGTCGGGTGCGGCAACTGAAAACAACCCGGAGCGTGCTCCCGGCTCGTCCTGCTTCAAGGGCGGGCACACGGTGGTGCGCTCCTCACAACAGGAGATTCACATGGCAGTCGTGACCATGCGCCAGCTTCTCGAGAGCGGCGTGCACTTCGGGCACCAGACCCGGCGCTGGAACCCGAAGATGAAGCGCTTCATCATGACCGAGCGCAACGGCATCTACATCATCGACCTGCAGCAGTCGCTGGCCTACATCGACCGCTCGTACGCCTTCATCAAGGAGACCGTCGCCAAGGGCGGCACCGTGATGTTCGTGGGCACGAAGAAGCAGGCCCAGGAGGCGATCGCCGAGCAGGCGACCCGCGTCGGCATGCCCTACGTCAACCAGCGCTGGCTGGGCGGCATGCTCACCAACTTCTCGACCGTGCACCAGCGGATCAACCGCCTCAAGGAGCTCGACGAGATCGACTTCGACGACGTCGCCGGCAGCAGCCGCACCAAGAAGGAGCTGCTGCAGATGCGCCGCGAGCGCGACAAGCTGAACAAGTCGCTGGGCGGTATCCGCGAGATGAGCCGCACCCCCTCCGCGGTGTGGATCGTCGACACCAACAAGGAGCACCTCGCCGTCGAGGAGGCGCGCAAGCTGCGCATCCCGATCATCGGCATCCTGGACTCCAACTGCGACCCCGACCTGGTCGACTTCCCGATCCCGGGCAACGACGACGCGATCCGCGCCGTCGGCCTGCTGACCCGCGTCGTCGCCGACGCCGTCGCCGAGGGCCTGATCGCCCGCTCCGGTGGCAAGGCCGGCGCCGAGACCGCCGAGCCCGGCGCCGAGGAGCCCCTGGCCGAGTGGGAGCGCGAGCTCCTGGGTGGGGACGCCGAGAAGGCCGCCGTCGAGGCGACCGGTGGCGACGCCGCCACCGACGAGACCCCCGCGTCCGAGGCCACCGGCGCCTCCACCGAGGCCGCCGAGTCGACCGAGGCCGCCGAGGCTGCCGCCCCGGCCGCCGACGAGACCAAGGCCTGACGGTCCCACGTCATCGCGTCGTACGCCGGCCCGCGGGCCGGCGTACGACGGCGTCGTGACCACCACCCACACAGTCAGAGGGAAGAACGAACATGGCGAACATCTCCGCCGCCGACGTCAAGAAGCTCCGCGAGCTCACCGGCGCCGGCATGATGGACTGCAAGAAGGCGCTCACCGAGGCCGACGGCGACTTCGAGAAGGCCGCCGAGCTGATCCGCATCAAGCTGGGCAAGAAGATGGCCGAGCGCGGTGCCGAGCGCGAGGCCTCCGCCGGCCTGGTCGCGACCTCCGGTGGTGCCCTGGTCGAGCTCAAGTGCGAGACCGACTTCGTGGCCAAGGGTGACGACTTCGTCGCCGCCGCCCAGCAGATCGCCGACGCCGCCGCCGAGGCCAAGGCCGGCGACGCCGAGGCGCTCAAGGCCGTCCAGCTCGGCGACAAGACCGTCGGGGAGGTCGTCGAGAACCTCGCGATGACCATCGGCGAGAAGATCGAGCTCGGCCGCGTCGCCTACTTCGACGGCCCGGTCGTGGCCTACATGCACAAGCGTGCCGCCGACCTGCCGCCGGCCGTGGGCGTGCTGGTCGAGTACGACGGCAACGAGGACGCCGCCAAGGGTGCGGCCATGCAGGTTGCCGCGATGCGCCCGCAGTACCTCACCCGGGACGAGGTCCCCGCCGACATCGTCGCCAAGGAGCGCGAGATCGCCGAGGCCACCTCGCGCGAGGAGGGCAAGCCCGAGCAGGCGATCGCCAAGATCACCGAGGGCCGCCTCAACGGCTTCTTCAAGGACGTCGTGCTGCTCGAGCAGCCGTCGGTCACCGAGAATAAGAAGACCGTCAAGGCCGTCCTCGACGAGGCCGGCACCAGCCTGAAGCGGTTCGCCCGCTTCGAGGTCGGCGCCTGACCCCAGTGTCGCCCACGAGGGCCGGTCGACGAGCACAGCTCGTCGGCCGGCCCTCGTGCCATGTCCGGCCGTCCTCGCTCTCCGCGGACCGGAGACCCTGTGACGTCCTCGAGTGGCTCCCCGTGGGCGATCGACGCCGGATCGGGGTCGGGGCGGCTCATCGGATAGGTTTCTGCCTGGCGACGACGACCAGGGACGATCAGGGAGGTCCAGCGTGACCGGGTACAAGCGAGTCCTGCTCAAGCTCTCCGGCGAGGTGTTCGGGGGCGGGAAGGTCGGCGTCGACCCCGACGTGGTCCAGAAGATCGCTCGGGAGATCGCCTCGGTGGCCCAGCACGGCGTCCAGATCGCCGTGGTCACCGGGGGCGGCAACTTCTTCCGTGGCGCCGAGCTCCAGCAGCGCGGCATGGACCGGGTGCGCGCCGACTACATGGGCATGCTGGGCATCGTGATGAACTGCCTGGCCCTCCAGGACTTCCTGGAGAAGATGGGCGTGGAGACCCGCGTCCAGACCGCCATCACCATGGGGCAGGTCGCGGAGCCGTACGTCCCCCGGCGGGCGATCCGGCACATGGAGAAGGGCCGCGTCGTGATCTTCGGTGCCGGCATGGGCATGCCGTTCTTCTCCACCGACACCGTCGCGGTCCAGCGGGCGCTCGAGAGCAAGTGCGACGTGGTCCTGGTGGCCAAGAGCGGGGTGGACGGCGTCTACACCGCAGACCCCAAGATCGACCCGACCGCGACGAAGTTCGACGAGCTGACCTACGACGAGGCCATCAGCCGGGGACTGCGGATCATGGACCAGACCGCCTTCGCGCTGTGCGGGGAGAACAAGCTGCCGATGGTGGTCTTCGGCATGGAGCCCGAGGGCAACATCCTGCGTGTCGTGCAGGGTGAGAAGATCGGAACACTGGTCAGCGCAGGCTGATCCCCCGGGCTCCACCGCCGGCCGAACGGGCGGCAGCCCGACCCGAACAACCACGCACGTGACGAAACCAGGAGCAGCCGTGATCAACGACATCCTCAACGAGGCCGACAGCAAGATGGACAAGTCGGTCGACGCGACGCGCGAGGAGTTCGCGGCGATCCGCGCCGGCCGGGCCCACCCCAGCATGTTCAGCAAGATCGTCGTCGACTACTACGGCTCGCCGACGCCGCTCCAGCAGCTGGCGTCCTTCACGGCGCCCGAGGCGCGGGTCATCCTCATCGCGCCGTACGACCAGGGCGCGATGAAGAACATCGAGAAGGCGATCCGCGACTCCGACCTCGGCGTGAACCCGGCCGACGACGGCAAGGTGATCCGCTGCGTGTTCCCCGAGCTCACCGAGGAGCGCCGCAAGGAGTACATCAAGGTCGCCCGCGCCAAGGCCGAGGACGGCCGCGTCGCCGTGCGCAACCTGCGTCGTACCGCCAAGCAGAACCTCGAGAAGCTCGAGAAGGACGGCGAGGTCGGCAAGGACGACGTCACGGGGGCCGAGAAGCGGCTGGACTCGATCACCAAGAAGCACACCGACGTGATCGACGAGATGCTCAAGGGCAAGGAGGCCGAGCTGCTCGAGGTCTGACGGCCTCGACGCTCCCGCCCATGACCGAGACCTCACCCGGCCCGGCTCCCGTGCCGGCGCCCGGCTACGGCCGCGCCGGCCGCGACCTCCGCAAGGCCGTCGCCTCGGCGATCGTGCTGCTGGCCGCCATCGCCGCGTCGCTCCTCGTCTGGAAGACGGCGTTCATGTTCATCGTCGCGGCGGCGGTGGTCGTGGCGGTGTGGGAGCTGCACCGGGGCCTGCTGGCCAAGGACGTCGACATCCCCGAGCAGCCGCTGATGCTCGGCGGGGTCGTGATGGTCGTGGTCGCCTACGTCTGGGGTGCCGACGCCCTGGTCACCGCGACCGCGGTCAGCGCGCTGGTGATCATGCTCTGGCTGCTCCGCCGGGGCATCGACGGCTACGTCAAGAACTCCACCGCCTCGGTCTTCACGCTGGTCTACGTGCCGTTCCTCGGCTCGTTCGTCGCGCTGATGCTCGCCGAGGGCGGCACCGGCGGCGGCGGTCTCGACGACGACGGAGTGAAGGGGATCATCGCGTTCGTCCTGGTCACCATCGCCTCGGACATCGGCGGGTACGTCGCCGGCGTGCTGTTCGGCAAGCACCCCATGGCGCCGGTCATCTCGCCGAAGAAGTCCTGGGAGGGCTTCGCCGGGTCGGTGCTCTTCTGCGTCGTCGTGGGGTGGGCGCTGGTCGTCCACCTCCTCGACGGCGACTGGTGGGTCGGCGTCCTGCTCGGCCTGATCGCGGTCGTCATGGCGACGCTCGGCGACCTGTGCGAGTCCGTCATGAAGCGCGACCTCGGCATCAAGGACATGAGCCAGGTGATCCCGGGCCACGGCGGCCTGATGGACCGGCTCGACTCGCTGCTGGCCACGATCGCCCCGATCTGGCTGCTGCTGCACTACCTCGTGTTCTGAGGTGACCCTCTTCCTCGTCCGTCACGGACGCTCCGCCCCCCGTCCGGGCGTGCCCCCGCACGAGTGGGAGCTCGACCCGGCCGGCTTCGACGACGTCTGGGCGCTGCGGGAGTCCGGCCGGCTGCCGGCCGGCGCGGTCTGGTTCTCCTCGCCGGAGCCGAAGGCGACCGCCACCGCCCAGCTGCTCACCGAGGGCGAGGTGGGGGTGGTCGACGCGCTGCGCGAGCACGTCCGCGACTCGCCCGACTGGATCGACGACTTCACCGGCACTGTGGTCCGCGCCTTCGCCGCGCCGGACGTCCCGGCGTACGACGGCTGGGAGCCGCTCGCCGCCTGCCGCGACCGCGTCCTCCGGGCGGTCCGGGGGATCCTGTCGGCCCACGCGGGCGAGGACGTGGTCCTGGTCGGCCACGGCACCGCCTGGACCGCCCTCGTGGCCGAGCTGACCGGCAGCGAGCCCGACCTGGCGCGTTGGCGCGCGCTGGGAATGCCGGACGTCATCGTCGTCGAGGCCTGACCGGGCCCGTCCGCATCAGAGCGGCGAGGGCACGAACGGCAGGAACGTGCGCACCCAGTCGAGCCGGTCGTCGAGCCAGCCGAGCAGGCTCAGCGTGCTGCCGACGGAGGCCGGCGGCCGGCTCAGCAGGGTGTCGGCACGCAGCAGCCGCTCGAAGTCCACGGTGACCGGGCCGGCACGAGGGCTGCCGTCGCGACGGGAGAACTCGACGCCGGCCAGCTCCATCACCCTGATGACCTCCTGCGCGAGGATCCCGTAGCCGACCGTGGTCGGGTGGACCCCGTCGAGGGAGAACAACCCGCCTTCGGTGCGACCCTCGGGTCCGGAGCGGAAGAACCGGGTCGACGGGACCGGGTCCAGCGCCTGCAGCGCCGGAGGCAGGGGGTACGCCGTCCACCAGGCCGGGCGCGCCCACGGGCTCTCGATGTAGCGCCGGGTGGCGAGCCGGTCGAGGAGGGAGCCCATGTCGAACAGGTACCAGTCGAGGCCGTCGGCGCGGGCCGCAGCGACCGACGCGATGATCGACTCGTTGTAGGCGTCGATCGCGGAGTCGATGCCCTGCGCCTCGGCGGCCGTCAGGTGCGGGTCGTGCCGGGGGTCGAAGTCGTCGTCGCTGATCCAGGGTCGGGTGTAGAACGGGAAGTAGCGGGAGTCGGGACTGACCTTGCGGTAGACGCCTCGGGTGATCGGCGCGATGGTGACCGAGGGCACGGTCGCCAGCACGACGTGCTGGGCCGCGACGCCGCGCAGCCGCTGCACGAGCAGCTCCCAGTCGGCGGCGAAGGCGCTCGGCCGCCAGACGTTGCAGCCGATGCGCGCCTCCAGCCGCTCCTCCGGGGACAGGCGCGGGTAGTCGGCAGGCGTCCACGCCGGGCTGAGGCTGAGCACCGAGCCCAGGGCGTTGTTGGAGCCGAGGACGACGACGAGGGTCTCCACGCCACCGCCGCTCCGGCTCAGGTCCGTCACGGCGTCGAGGACGGATCGTGGCCGGTTGCCCTTGCGCGCCCGCTGCAGGACCGGCCAGGCGGCGCGGTCCTGGTGGTGCTCCACGAGCTGGGCGAGGAAGTCGTCGCCGGTGGGCCGCCGGATCCGCGCCGCGACCGTGGTCGCCGTCTGCAGCTGGGGGTCGAGCAGGTCCCAGCCGTAGACGGCCATGTTGTGGAACGGCGCCCCCGTGGCAGGAGGCCCGGATCCCTCGCCCCGCTCCCAGTAGTCCTCGACCTGGTCCATGTAGGACCGCAGCCAGGCGGCGGCCCCGACGAGCTCCCAGAAGTCCAGGCGGTCGCCGTACCGCTTCTCGAACGCGCGCGCGAGCCGTTCGAGGTCGAGCGGGAGGCCGCCGGGACCGGTCGGCCACTCGTAGGTCGGGTAGGTGAACTGCTCGGCGGTCAGGCCGAGCTCGTAGGCCACGATCGCGGGCCAGGACAGGTCGGTGCGGTGGATCGCGGCGCTCATGAAGCCGTGGGTGAGTGAGTCGCCCACCGTCACGAGGCGGTGGCTGGCCGCCCTGCCGTCCGGGCGGGGTACGTCGATCCCGAGCGTCGGGTCGCTCACCGGCTCCCGTGGGGCGTCGTTGATGCGCACCTCGTCGGGCGCCGCGCGTGCATCCGCCATCACTCACCGCCGGGACCGGCCCGCGTCGCGCCGGGTCGACGGCGGTCCACGGACCTCACAGAGCTTGGTCGTCCCCTCGAACGCTACGCCGTCCCGGGGTCCCTCACCACCAGCCCTGCCGCCGGGCCCAGCGCAGCAGGGCGAGGCTGACGGCGAGCATGACGACGAGGACGACCGCCAGCTCGGTGTAGTGGGTCTGCTCGGAGACGATGACGTTCATGCCGTACACCGAGGCGATGGCGGTGACGGGCAGGGTGACCGCGGCGATGACGGCGAGACGCTCCATGGCCACCGTCATCTTGGTGTGGACCTTGGTCTGGTAGAGCTCGATCACGCCGAAGAGGAAGTGGGACTCGCCGTCGGCGAGAGAGCGCACCCGGTCGAACTGGTCGGCCAGGTCGAGGATCCGGACGGCCTCGGGGTCGTCGGCCATCCGGTGGATGCCGGCCAGCCGCACCCAGATGTCGTGGCACTGGGCGGCCATGGTCCGGGTGGTGATCAGCTCGTGGCGGATCAGGAACATCGTCTCCAGCAGGGCCTCGGGGTCGCGCAGCTGTGAGGCAATCACCTGCTGCTCGAGCCCGGGCAGCTTGGCGGCCACCTCACGGACCAGCCCGCTCTGGCGCCGCGCGACCGCGGAGGTGACGGCGTACGACAGCTCGACGGGGGTGCGGGGGTGGAAGCGGCCGCCCCGGACCCGCTCCAGCACGCCTGCGGTCTCGACCAGTGCGACGGCCGGGTCCACCTCGGGGTTGATCGGGCCGTGGACGGTGACCAGGTAGTGGTGGGCGATGATCTGGTCGAGCTCGAGCAGGTGGACGTGGCCGGCCGCCCCGAGGGACGGTGACTGCGTGGTGACGAACACGTGGTCGTCGTACCCGTGCACCGTGGGGACGTAGTTCCGCTGGCGGCACCCCTCGAGGACCATCGGGTGACAACCCAGGCCGCGCAACAGGGCCTCGGCATCGTCGTCCCACCGCGGCACGTCGATCCAGAAGAACCCGTCCTCGTGGGCGAAGAGCTCCACGACGTCGTCCGCGTCGCGAGGATGGGCGCCGCTGGCGTCGAGGAACCACACCTCCATGAGGACAGCGTGACCGTGTGGACGGGGTGCCACAAGACACAACCGCCGTCGGACGCCGCACGGCGAGGCGGCTGACTCCGGACGCCGGTTCTGCAAGGATCGTTCCGATGATGAGCGAGCAGACCGAGCAGGACGCCGGTCCGGTGCGACAGCCGGACTGGTGGCACCGCGACCACCCGACGTTCACGGCGATCAGCGGGTTCTTCACCGGGCTCGCCTTCGTGATCGTGGTGCCGGGCCTGTACGCCGCCGTGCTGAGCTGGCTCTTCGACGACCAGACCGCCGAGGACCTGTTCCCGTTCGTGCTGATCTCGCTGGCGGTCCCGCTGGGCCTGGTCGTCGCGCCTCGCACCCGCCGGTTCGGCCTCTACATGCTGATCGGGGTGGTCGCGACCGCCCTGGTCGTCATCGGGGTCGCGTTGCTGGTGCTGTGGGTCATGGTCGGGCGTGAGAACGATCTCGGGGTCGCGCTTTCGCAGCCGTAGCCCCCGGGATGCGATGATCGGGGTCTGATGTCCGACTCCGCCACCACGCCCGAGCCCGCCGACGCCGCCCGCAGCCTGCCGCTGGTGTTCGACGAGCCGCGAGGACGCCGCAAGCCGCCGCGTCACCTCGCGGACCTGAGCGCCGACGAGCGCAAGCAGCTCCTCGAGGAGCAGGGGCTGCCCGGCTTCCGCGCCAGGCAGCTGAGCACGCACTACTTCGCCCGCCTCGTCGACGACCCGGCGCAGATGACCGACCTGCCCGCCGCCCAGCGCGACGACCTGGTCGCGGCCCTGCTGCCCGAGCTGATGACGCCCCTGCGCACCATGGAGGCCGACAAGGGCACCACCCGCAAGACGCTGTGGAAGCTGTTCGACGGCGCCCTCGTCGAGTCGGTGCTGATGCGCTACCCGGACCGCGCCACCATGTGCGTCTCCAGCCAGGCCGGCTGCGGCATGGCCTGCCCGTTCTGCGCGACCGGCCAGGGCGGCCTGCAGCGCAACATGTCGACGGCCGAGATCGTCGAGCAGGTCGTGGCCGGCGCCCGCGCGCTCGCCCGTGGCGAGGTGCCGGGTGGCCCGGGCCGGGTCTCCAACGTGGTCTTCATGGGCATGGGGGAGCCGCTCGCCAACTACAGGGCGGTCATCGGCGCCGTACGCCGCCTCACCGAACCCACCCCGGCCGGGCTCGGCATGTCGGCGCGCGGCGTGACCGTCTCCACGGTCGGGCTGGTGCCCCGGATCAACCAGCTGGCCGAGGAGGGCATCCCCGTCACGCTGGCCCTGAGCCTGCACGCCCCCGACGACGAGCTGCGCAACGAGCTGGTCCCGATCAACACGCGGTTCTCCGTCGCGGAGACCGTCGAGGCCGCGTGGAACTACGCCCGCACGACCAAACGCCGCGTCTCCATCGAGTACGCCATGATGCGCGGCATCAACGACCAGGCCTGGCGCGCGGACCTGCTCGCCGACGTCCTGAACTCCTACGGCGACTGGGGCTGGGTGCACGTCAACCTGATCCCGCTGAACCCCACCCCTGGCTCCAAGTGGACGGCGAGCGACCCGGCCGACGAGCGCGAGTTCGTGCGCCGGCTCGCGGCCAAGGGCATCCCGACCACGGTCCGCGACACCCGCGGCCGGGAGATCGACGGGGCCTGCGGGCAGCTGGCGGCCACGGAGGCCTGACCGGGAGCGGTCTCGCGACCGCCCCCGGGCGCCCTCAGCGCAGGAACTTCGGCGCGCGCACCAGCAGCTCGACGTTGCGGTCCTTGCGACGGCCACGCCGGGCCGCCGACCGCTCCTGCGGGTCGTTGGCCGCGAGCAGGCGTCCGAGCGAGGCCAGCTTCACGGGTCCGTCGAGGTCCGGGCCGGGCTCGAGCCGGGCCCCGTGGTCGAGCATCGTGGTGAAGATCGACAGCGTCTTGTCGTGGTTGTCGACGACCTCGATGATGCGCGACTGCTGCGGCCAGTCGATGTGGGAGGCAGTGTTGATCTCCCAGAAACCCCCACCGGTCTCCCGGACGTGCGCTCGTACGGCGTTGCTGTGGGTGTGGCCGTTGATCCACGCGATGACGTTCTCGTGGGCCAGCAGCTCGCTCACCACCGCGTCACCGAGCACGCGGGCGCCGCTCGCACCGGCGGTCGGGTTGTTCATCGACCACGAGGGGTGGTGGCAGGCCACGACCACGAGCCGGTCGGTCGCCGTCGCCAGCTGCTCCTGCAGCCACGCGAACTGCGCCTGGTCCAGCGACCCGTTCTGGCCGCCGTTCTCGTTGACGGAGTCCAGGACGAGGAAGCGCACGAGGTCGTTCACGCCGCGGTCGACGGCGTAGTAGGCCGTGCCGGCCTGTCGATTGCTCTCCGTGAACCCGTGTCCGAGCGGCTGCCCGGTGGTGACGAAGTGCTCCTCGACCATCTCGGCGCGGCTGAGCAGGCGGCGGTCGGGATCGGGCGTGACGGTGCGAACGCCCTTCGAGGTGTTCTTCCGGTCGCCGACCGCGATGTCGTTGTCCGGCCCGGTGTGCACGAAGTTGCCCTGCCACAGGCCGTCGTGGTTGCCGAAGGCGGTGAACCACTCCATGGTGAGGCCGTGGGCCCGGAAGGGGCGCCGGCAGTCGTCGAGGAGGCCGCGGACCCGCGGAAATCCGCTCTTCGCGCGGTAGTCGTCGATCGGCAACCCGGCGGGTGCGCCATGGGGGTGCCAGTACCGCGGGTCGTAGAACGTCGGGTCGCTGTCCATGACGCCCTCGTAGCGGGTCAGGTCACCGGAGTCCTGCCGGACCTCGCCGCCGTCGAGCAGGTCGATGTTCCAGCGGGTCTCGTTGTACTGCCCGTTGTCGGAGTTGTCGCCGGTCTGGATCGCGAAGGCCAGGGGCCTGCCCGTCACCGGGCCGCGGCCCACGCGGTTGATCTCGCGGACCATGGCCTCGGCGATGTGGGCAGTGAGGATCTCCTGGGGTCGGTAGGCCGAGCTCGACAGCACCTCCGCCATCTCCTTGCGCAGCGGCGACTGGGCGTCGACGACGTGCACGTCGGACAGCTGCACGAAGGCGAGCAGGGGAGTGCGGCGCGACTTCCGCCCGGCCTTGGCGCGAGGGCCCAGGTCGGTGCGCACCGCGTGCTGCTCGCCGGCCCCTGCGACGACCGGGCGCCAGCCGTCCCGGCCCGCGCTGCCCTTGACCAGGACGCGGTCGAGGGTGGTCCGGCCAGGTCGTGTGGTGGTGCCTGCCACGGCCGCCTCGGCGAGACCGCCGAGGCCGAGCCCGGTGAGGGCGGTGGCGCCACCGACGGCAGCGGCGGAGCGGAAGAGGTCGCGGCGAGTGAGGTTCACGAGCCGAAACCCTAGGCTCCGGCGCGGTCCCGCGTGGTCGATTCGATCAGGTTGGCGGCCTCCTCGACCGTGTCGACGAGGTGCACGTGCGACTCCATGACCCGGCCCCGGGCGAGTGACGACAGCAGCGGCCAGGCGGGGACGGTCTCGGTCCAGTAGCGCCGGCCCACCAGCACCATCGGCGCGATCGAGGACTCGTCGGCGTAGAAGTTCTCGCAGCCGTCCTGGAAGACCTCCTGCACGGTGCCGCCGACGCCGGGCAGGAACACGATCCCGGCGTCGCAGACCTCCACGAGGATCGCCTCGCGGGTGGCGTTGCGGAAGTACTTGGCGATCGCGGTGGCGAAGACGTTGGGCGGCTCGTGGCCGTAGTGCCAGGTCGGGATGCCCAGCGACTCGGTGCTGCCGGGCCAGCGGTCGAGGACCTCGAACGCGGCCGCCGCCCACGCACCCACCGACGGCCGGAACCCCGGCACCGCGGAGAGCAGCGCGAGCGCCTGGTCGTGCTCGTCCGTGGACCGGTCCGCGAGCCGGGCGCCGAGGTTGGCGGCCTCCATCGCCCCGGGCCCGCCGCCGGTGGTGACGGTGTGGGACCCGGACAGCAGCCGGCCGAGGCGGGCCGCGTCGGCGTACCCCGGCTCGCCGCGCTGGAGGGCGTGGCCGCCCATGACCCCCACCAGCGTGCGCTTCCGGACCCAGTCGACGAGCGCCTGGTCGATCGCGTGGTCGTGCAGGGCCCGGGCCAGCATCGCCTCCTGGTCCTGCGGGTCGCGCGACCAGGCGAAGGCGCGCGCGTCCAGTGTCGCGGGGTACGACGGCGCGTCGAACAGCTCGGGGGCGGTGTAGAGCGCCGAGCGGTAGGGGTCGACGGGGACGCCCGGGATGGGCGGGAAGACCGTCCCACCCCGGGCGTCGATCCGCTCGGCGTCGCCCTCGGCGAAGGTGCAGCCCAGGAACGACGCGCCGGCGACGTCGCAGCGGCCGAGCTCCGCGCTGCGCCCGGACAGGTCGACCCCCTGCACCCACCAGCCGGACATGCTGCTCGCCCCACACGCGATGCGGCGGTCGAGCTCCGCCAGCGACTCGACCTCGACGACGCGGCCCCGGGTGCGCTTCACAGCCGAAACCTAGCGCCCCGTCCGGTCAGAACGCGTGCGCCACCAGCTCCCCGAACAGCGCGTGCTCGTCGACCTCGAGCCCCTTCGAGCGGAACCACGTGCAGACGTTGGTGCAGTCGCGCAGCAGGAAGTCCATCCCCGCCGCGTTGCCGGCCAGGTCGACGATCTGGGGCAGGTCGATGATGACCAGGCGCTCGCCGGCGGCGAGCATGTTGTACGCCGACAGGTCACCGTGGACGACGCCGTGCTGCACCATGGTGGCCATCGCGTCCCGCAGCTGCTCGAAGTACGACGCGAGCAGCGCGGGCTCCGGGCGGGTCTGCGCCAACCGGGGAGCGCTGTCCCCGTCGACGGTGATCCACTCCATCAGGATCTCGGTGCCGTCGATCTGCACTGGGTAGGGGACCGGGAGCCCGATCTCCCAGAACCGCTTGAGCGCGTCCCACTCCGAGACCGCCCACTCGCCGGCCGCGACGACCTTGCCCCAGGTGCTCTTGCGCTTGAGGGCGCGCTCGTCGCGGGAGCGCTTGGTGCTGCGACCCTCGGTGTAGGACGCGGCGCGGTGGAAGTTGCGGTGCTCGGTGCTGCGGTAGCGCTTGGCGGCCATCACCACGCCGCCCTCCGGGTCGGCTGGGTCGGCCCGCTCGAGCAGGAAGACGTCGGCCTCCTTGCCGGTCTTGAGGATGCCGAGCTCGGTGTCGATCGCGCCCTGCGAGGTCACGACCCAGTCCGGACGCGGCTCCGGGCCACGGCACAGCGGCTCGACGCTGAGCCAGGTGGACCAGCGCTGGGAGGCGTCGTCGATCTCGTCGTACGCCGTGAAGTCGAAGACGAAGGACGGGTCGATGCCGCCGAGATCGGGTTCGTCGAGCTCCTGCTGCGGGAGCCGGACGAGGTTGTCAGAGAAGTACTGCTGGTGCTGCGTGAAGTCCTGGGACATCGCTGATGGTGCTCCATGAGGTGAGGGAAGAACGGTCTGCGGACAGGCCGGTGACAGTCGTGGTCATGTCACTGCTCCTCTCGGTCATGGGCACGGCTGCGGATGGTGCAGCGCCCGGGTCCGACCATGGTGCTGGCGAGTGCCCGGGCGCTGCAACCGAATTAACGCGAGCCGGTCAGCAGACGGAGTCCGTCGGCCTGGGGTTCGTGAGCCCGAACAGCGGACGCAGGGCCAGGCCGGCGACGGTGCCGACGATCGCCATCACGCCCCACAGCCAGCCGTGCAGGCTGAACGACGCGATGCCGCCGAAGTAGGCGCCGATGTTGCAGCCGAAGGCGATCCGGGCGCCGTACCCCATCAGGATCCCGCCGACCACCGCGCCCAGGGCGAGCCGGCCGGGGACCCGGCGGTGCACGACGAACGCGCCGGCGGCGGCGGAGGCCACGAGCGCCCCCACGATGATGCCGAGGTCCATCACCGAGGTCTTCTCGGCCAGGAAGCCTGCCTGGTACTTCGCCAGGTTGGCGGGGTCCTGCCAGAACTGCCAGGACAGGACGTCGACGCCGATGGCGTCGAGGATCTTCGAGCCCCACAGGGAGAACGCGAAGGTGACGCCCCAGGCGCCGCCGGACACCAGCAGGGTCAGCACGTTGAGCCCGGCCAGCAGCAGCGCCCCGACCCACAGCGGCCACGAGCCGCGCACGACCCGGGCCGCCCCCTGCGCGACCGGGGCCTGCTCGACCGGCGGTACGTCGCGGCGCCGGCCGACCGCGTAGGTGAGCGCGACGACCACGCCCATGACGGCGAGCGAGATGAGCCAGGCGCCCAGGTAGCCGGCCCCGGTGTCCGCGAGCGACACCGGCGCGTGGCTGGGCAGGTCGTTGGTCCACCACGGGAAGTGCAGCGCCCCGACGACCGAGCCCACGACGAAGCCGGACAGGGTGAGCAGGATCGCGGTCTGACCGCTGCCGATCGCGAAGAGCGTGCCGGACGCGCAGGAGCCGCCGAGCTGCATGCCGACGCCGAACAGGAACGACCCCACGAAGAGGCCGAACCCGATCGGCGCCAGGCTCGGGGCCGCCGGCACGTCGCCCCACGACGCCTGCGTGGCCAGGATCGGCGCGAACAGCGTGCACGCCACGGCCAGCATGAGCATGTGTGCGCGCAGCGCCTTTCCCTGGCGGACCGCGACCAGCTGCCGCCAGGCGGAGGTGAAGCCGAAGCGGCTGTGGAAGAGCACGAAGCCCAGCGCCAGGCCGATGGCGAACAGCACGGCCGGGACGTGTCCGGAGCGGCTGAGGATGATGCCGCCGAGCACGAGCGCCGCGCCCAGGCCTGTGACGACGACGCCGGCCTGTGCGGGAGGCGCCTCCGTCGGTGTGTGGACCCGCGTGGGGCTGTCGGCGGCGGTGCCGTCGCGGCGTCGCCTCGCGCCGGTTCTCTCGGTGATGGACATGGTGGTTCCTTTCTGAGGGCGTCAGCTCGACGGGGCGAGCGGGCCGACGGGAGTGACGGTGCCGCCCGGGAACCACGCCACGACCGTCTCGTGGTGGTCGTGGTTCCCGGAGGCGGGCATGTACGCCGCTCGCGAGGCCGCGAACAGCTGCGGGTCGTCGGGGTGGGTGCCCCGTTCGGCACGCCAGGCCAGGTAGCCCGACGCGGTGGGGGACTGGCCGGGGAGGTACCTCGCCAGGGTCTGGCTGTACTCCTGCGCCGCGTCGTCGCGGATGTCGAAGTCGAGCGGGAGGATCGCCCCCGGCGTCGAGTCGACCACAGCGGGTGTCAGCAGCCAGGGTGCCAACCAGGTGCCGTCGGACCGCACCGGTTGCTCGCGCAACGGCAGCGCGGTGACCCGGCGCAGGCCGCGCGCGGCCTCCGACCAGCCGCTCACGACGAGCAGCGCGCTGCGCGGCGCCGGGGTCCGGTCCGGGTCGACGACCCGCATCCCGGCTCCGGTCGCCACGCGCCGCACGACGTCGTACGCCGCCCGGCTGCGGGCCGACCCGTCGCGCTGCACGGCCAGCTGCTCCACCCCGCGCGTGGCGAGCGTGTCGACGACGGACCGCAGCGCGGTCCCGTCCGCGGGGGAGAGCGAGCCGGCCGGGCAGCCGACGGGTGCGGCGCCACCGGCGAGGATCGCGCCGGTGGCCGACGCGAGGCACTCGGGTCCGTCGGGGCCGGTCCACGCGCCCGTGTCCGGGGTGTCGGACCCGGTGTCCACCGCGAACGGCACCCGGTGCTCGCGGCCGTGCGTGACGAGCACCGTGCCGCTGCCCGCCGGCAGGTCGACGACCGCCCAGAGCCCGTCGGTGCCGGGCCGTGGCCGGGCCCGGACGAGGTCCTCCTCGGAGGTCCCGACCAGGACCGGCAGGGTCCGGTGTGCGTGGCCCTCGCCGACGTGGGTGCTGTCGATGCGCACCAGGTTGCGCCCGGGCCGTGCCGGGGCGACGGTCACGGTGAACTCGACGTCGTCGTGGCGCAGCCGCTGGACGCTGGGGACCCCCGGCGTACGGGACCCGCCCAGCACCTGCTGGCCGCCGCTGCGCGCCGACCAGTCCTGCACCAGCGCGTTGCCCTCCCGGGCGTCGCCCGAGGAGCCGAGGCCGGCGTGCACCGAGCCCCCCACGACCAGCGCCGCGGTGAGCGCCGCCGGCAGCAGGACGGCCGCCCTGGCGGGGCGGCGGGCACCCCGCGGGCGGGACCAGAGGCCCCGCCCGCGGTTGCCACTACTCGATGTCGTCATCGGCGGTGACGAAGAGCATCGAGTGCGGCTTCGCCGGACCCCAGTCGCCGTGCGGCCACGAGTCGCGGTCGAAGTCGATGCACGACTCGCCGGTCCGCTCGTCGCGGAACTTCGGGTCGAGCGCGAGGCTCTCGTCGGGCTGGACGTCGGCCAGGCACACGCGGTGGTCGCCGTTGAGGCCGGTGCGGGCGACGAAGTAGTTGGCGTACGCCAGCCGCTTCACGTCCGTGGTCTCGTGGTACTTCCCGTCCTCGCCGAGCTCGAGGTTGTCGAACGTGCCCCAGTGCGGGCCGCCGGGGGCGGGCAGGGTGTCCACGATCGCCGGGCAGTCGGCCTCGGCGCCACCCGCGGTCACCTCGTCCAGGGTGTCGATGTCGCACTGCGGCGCGGTACCCGAGGCGAGCAGCTGCTGGATGTCCAGCTTGAGGATGTACGGCGGGGAGCCCTTGTCGTCACCGGAGGCCGGCCGGCCCACGATCGCGACGTAGAGGTACTTGTCGTCCAGGCTGGTCTGCGTCCAGCCGGCGTTGCTGCCGCCGCCGTACCAGCTGCTGGCGGGGTCGGTGTACTTGTTCGACGTGGTCAGGTCGAACACCTCGCGCCACTGCGGCTGCTCCGCGGTGATGTCGGGCGTGTAGTAGATCGCGCCGCCCTGCATGGTGCTGGCGAAGGCACCCTTGTGCCCGGGCAGGTTGGTGACGGTGGTCTCCATCGCCGCCCGCGGCTCCTCCTGGTGCGGGACCTTGCCGACGCGCGGACCGTCCGGCAGGAAGGACACCGCCTTCAGCTTCGGGTGGTCGCGGTCGGAGATGTCCCAGGTGCGCACCGTGGGACGACGCAGGTACGACGACGGCGCCTGCACCGGGTTGAGGATGATGTTGCGCGGCTCGTTGTAGTCGCTGGTCACCAGGGTGTCGAGGTCCTCGCGGGCCTGCACGCCGTGCGGGTTGGCGCAGGTCGGCTGGGGCAGCGCCGGGATGTTGTCGCAGCGCTGCTCGGTCTCGGCGGTCTCCGGGGTGGCCGGAGCCTCCGCGACGGTGCGGCCCTCGCTGTCGAGCCGCACCAGCTCGCCCGGCGAGCCGGCGAAGCCGTTGCCGATGCGGACGGAGCCGTCGCTGTAGGTGCAGGGGCCGGGCACGTCCGGACCGCCCATGTAGGTGCCGTAGGCGTTGCCGTCCTTGGTCACCCAGTAGGCGTCCGGCACGGAGCCGCACAGCGTGTCGGTCGGCAGGTTGACCGCCTTGAGCTCCAGCTTCGGCAGCTGCGAGGTGTCCACGACGTAGGTCACGTCGGTGAACAGCCCGCCGGCGAAGATGTTGTTGCCCTTGTGCCAGATGTACTGCATGTGGTGCGGCTCGTTCTCCACGAGCGGGCCGACCGTGGCGGTGTTGACGACCTTGCCGTACGACGGCGAGCCCTTGGTCGCGTCGACGACGGCGAGGAAGTCGGGGCCGACGAGGTCCTTCTGGCCGATCAGGTCCGTCCCGACGGTCTTGGGGAGCGTGGTGAGCTCGGCACCGCTCTTGTCGAGGACGTTGTTGTCGCCGGCCCAGACCACGAGGTACTCGCGGGGGATCCCGTCGTCCTCGACGCTCCCGCCTGCGTCGCTGCCGCCGAGGCCGAGGTCGATGAGCGTGTCGTCGAGGCCGAGGCCCTGGAGGACGTCGGTCGGCAGCAGCGAGGTGTCGACGTGGTTCTCCAGCCAGTAGGCCTTGCCGTCCCGGCCCTGGATGGCGGACTTGTCCTCGACGATGCCGGTCGCTGCGCTGAGCAGCGTCTGGACCAGGGAGCCGGCTCCCGTGTCGGTCGTGACCGGGCCGTCGCTGTCGGCGCCCCCCTCGTGCGCCGCAGCGACGCCCGGCGAGTGGAGCGACGTCGCCAGGCCGAGGACGACGGCGGCGCTGCCGAGGAGACGGCGCCTCCCGCGCGTGGAGCGGGCGCGTGGTGGTGGTGTGTGCACGATGCTTTCCTCCGAGATCGGGGCACCGGGGTGCCCGTGAAAACAAGCAGTACAAACACGATCAACTAACTACAGTTAGAAAGGTGACGGCCCCCTCGTCACTTTTTTCGCGCCCCGGTCCGCTAGGCCGCCAGGCCCGGCGTGGTCGGGATCGCGAGCTCGGCGACCCGGTCCCACGCGTCGTCGACGTGCACCACCGAACGACCCATCCGGTGCAGGAGGCTGGCCGCGATGCCCGCCCGGTAGCCCGAGCGGCAGTGCACCCACAGCTCGCCGGACGGCAGCGTGGCGCCCCGCTCCTCGACGTCCTGGACGGGCAGGTGCAGCGCACCCGGCAGGTGGCCGGCCTCGTACTCGTCGCGCTGGCGCACGTCCACGACCACGCGGGGGCCGGGGGCGGCGCGGAAGCCGGCCCAGTCGGTGCGGCGGTACGACGCCGTGAGCTGGTCGGCTCCGTCCAGGACGTGCGTGTCGACACCGTCGATGCCGATCGCGGCGAGGTCCCGCAGCGCCGGCGCGAGCAGGGTGGGGGAGTCGGTCAGCAGGACGATGTCGTCCTGCCACGGCACCAGCCAGCCGACGTACGTCGCGAACTGGGTGCCGTACTCCACCGACACCGACCCCGAGACGTGCCCCTCGGCGTACGCCGCCCGCCCGCGCAGGTCGACCACCCAGCTGCCGCGTAGGATGGCGTCGGTGACGTCGTGGGCCGTCACCGCCCGGGCGGCCCGGGGGAGGGCGCGTCCGGCGCCGGCCCGGTTCAGCGGCGCCATGTGCCGGTAGTACGACGGGATGGGGCCGAGCCCGGCGACGAGCTGGTCCACGAACTCCTCGCGGTCCAGCACCAGCGCGGGGTTCGAGGCGCGCTCGTCCCCGAGCGTGGCGTCGCCACCCGTGCTGCACGGGGTGGACCCGGCGCAGAAGCTGCCGAAGCCGTGCGTGGGACGCAGCAGGGTCGCGTCGTCCAGGGCGGCGAGCGTGCGGGCGCTGGCCCACTGCGCCCGCGCCAGGTCGTGGGTCAGGCGCGGGTCCACCAGGTCGGTGCGGCCGACGGTGCCGAGCAGCAGGCTGCCGCCGCTGAGCAGCACGCCCGGCTCGTCGGTCGTGCCGGTGGCCAGGAAGGACTGGTGGTGACGGGTGTGCCCGGGGGTGTCGATGACCCGTACCTGCAGCCCTCCCACGGTGAGCACGTCACCACCGCGCACGCCGACGCGCTCGAACTCGACGTGCTCGTCGGCCGAGAGCAGGTAGTCCGCGCCGTGCCGACGCGCCAGGGCCAGGGCTCCCGAGACGTAGTCGTTGTGCACGTGGGTGTCCGCCACGGCCGCGATCTCCACGCCCACGGTGGCGGCGGCGCGCTCGACGACGGCGAGGTCCCGGGGCGGGTCGACGACGAGGGCGGAGGAGCCGTCGTGGACGAGGTGGCAGCGGTTGCCGAGCTCGGGCACCTCCAGCGTGACGAGATCCATGCCTGCGCTCCTTCTGGTGGTTCAAAGTCGAGTGAATTACTACAATTATATATCACTCCGTCGTGTCCCGTGCCCGCAGCGCCGCGGCTCGGCTAGGTTCTGGCCGTGAAGCCACCACGCCCGGGCCGCGGCCCGGCCCGGTCCGCCGGTCGTGCGGCCCGGACCGCAGTCCTCGGCCTCGTGGCCGCGCTCGTCGCCCCGGCGCTCGGGTCGTTGCCGGCGCAGGCCGGGACGGCGCCGGTCCCGGGCAGCCCCGGGATCGGCGATCCCTACTTCCCGCTCGACGGCAACGGCGGGATCGACGTCCGTCGCTACGAGGTCCACGACTCCTACCGCTTCGCGAGGGGGCGTCTCTCGGGCCGCACGGTGGTCACCCTCGAGGCGACCGAGGACCTGAGCCGCTTCCAGCTCGACTTCCTGCTCCCGGTGCGCGGGGTGCGGGTCGATGGCAGACCGGTCGGGTGGTCCCGTCCCGACCGGCACGAGCTGCGCATCGACGCCCCGCTGACGCGGGGGTCGACGTACGACGTCGTGGTCCGCTACGCCGGCCGGCCGGGCAAGCGCTCCTGGGACGGTGAGCGCAGCTGGCTGGCCGACGACACCGAGGTCGTGGCGATGAACGAGCCGCACATGGCCACGTGGTGGTTCCCCGCCAACGACCACCCGCGCGACAAGGCGCTCATGGACATCTCGATCACCGTGTCGCGGGACCGGGACGTGATCGCCAACGGCCGCCGGGTCTCGCGCACCGTCCACGGGCGCCGGGCGACCACCCGCTGGCGTGCCGCGGAGCCGATGGCGCCCTACCTGGCCTTCTTCGCCGCCGGCCACTTCGTGGTCCGCAAGGGTCGCTCCCACGGGCTGCCCTGGCTGGTCGCGGTGTCGAAGGAGGTCCCGAAGCCCACCCGGGCCCGCTCGCTGCGTCTGATGCGGCGCACCCCCGCGATCGTGCACTGGCTCCAGGGTGAGCTGGGCCGCTACCCGTTCTCGAGCACCGGCGGGCTCACCACCGGCCTGAGCCCCGGCTTCGCGCTGGAGAACCAGACCCGCCCCACCTACCCGGTGCTGTCCTCGGGCTCGGTCGGCACCGTCGTGCACGAGCTGGCCCACCAGTGGTTCGGCGACTCGGTCGCGGTCCGCAGCTGGCGCGACATCTGGCTCAACGAGGGGGCCGCCACGTTCATGGAGGCCCGGTACGCCGAGGCCCACGGCGGCGAGCGGGCCCAGCAGTGGATGGAGGACTGGTACGACTCGCTGGGTGGCCAGCCGTCCTTCTGGTCGCTCGACGTGGCCGACCCGGGGCCGGCCCACCTCTTCGACTGGCCGGTCTACCAGCGCGGCGGCATGGCCCTGCAGGCGCTGCGCCATCGCATCGGCAACGACGACTTCTGGCGCCTGCTGCGGACCTGGCTGCGCACCAAGGCCCGCGGCAACGGCTCCACCGAGGAGTTCACCGCGCTGGCCGAGCGGGTCAGCGGCGAGGACCTCGACGGCTTCTTCGACGCCTGGCTGCGCGACCCCGGTCGCCCGGCCCGCACCGCCGCGAACGGCTTCTGAGCGGAGTCAGCCGCGCAGCCGCACCGACAGGCAGGTGACGCAGCCCTCGAGCTTCTCGAACTCGCCGATGTCCACCGCCACGACCCGCAGCCCGCGCGACTGGAACAGCGTCCGTGAGAGAGGCGCCCCGGTCGACATGAGGACCGTGCCGGCGTCGAGGACCACGACGTGGCTGCCTGCCTCCTCGGGCACGGGCAGGAACGAGCTCCACACCGCCGGGTCGTCCACGAGCGGCTCGTGCCCGATGACGGTGCCGTCGGGCAGTGCGGTGACCGCCGACTTCAGGTGCAGGACCCGGCTCACGGGGACGCCGACCACCGTCGCGCCGAGCGGCTCGAGCAGCGCCGCGAGCTGGTCGACGCCCGCAGCGTTCGTCCGGCCGCCGAGGCCGACCCAGACGGTGTCGCCGTGCTTGAGCACGTCCCCGCCGTCGAGCGTGCCGGGTTCCTCGATCCGGGCGATCCGGTAGCCGAGCCGGGCGAGGGTCTCCTCGGTCCCGGCCGTCTCCGGCTTGCGCTCGTCGGCCCCGGGGCGGCTGATCACGGCGAGGTCGCCGTGGACCACGACGGTGTCCTCGACGAACACCGCATCGGGGCAGTCGTCGGCCGGCGGGACCTCGACCGTGTCCCAGCCCTCGGCGCGGAGTGCGGCGACGTACCCCTCCCACTGCCGGTGAGCCAGCTCGAGGTCGACCGGGGTGCGGGCGATGTGGGTGAGCAGGCCCTCGGCCAGTCGGGGCCCGGGGCGTCGGACCAGTGCGCGCCGGGTCACGCGATCACCCGCCGACCAGCGGTGCGACGGCCCGGGCGAGCAGGCTGGGCCGCCGGGTCAGTCGCTCCTCGGCGTCGGCGAGGGTCATCGCGCGCAGCCCGGCGTTGATGCCGAGCCACCGCCACGGCTCGGTCTCCCACGGGCGCGACCGGTGGTCCACCCACGGCAGCGACGTCAGCTCGCTGTCGCGACCCAGCACGAGGTCACGCAGCGTGCGACCGGCCAGGTTGGTGGTGCTGACGCCGTCGCCGACGTACCCGCCCGCCCAGGCCAGGCCGGTGCTGCGGTCCAGCCCGACCGACGCGCACCAGTCGCGGGGGATGCCGAGTGCGCCGCCCCAGGCGTGCGTCACCCGGGTGCCGGCAAGCATTGGGAGCAGCTCGAGCAGCGCGGCGTACAGCTTGATGAAGACCTTCTCGTCGCGGTCGTACTCCGGCCGCACCCGCGAACCGAGGTGGTACGGCGCGCCGCGGCCGCCGAAGACGATCCGGTCGTCGGCCGTCCGCTGGCCGTAGACGATGAGGTGGCGGTGGTCGCTGAAGGTCTCACGACGCGCCAGCCCGATCTGGCGCCAGGTCTCGGCCGGCAGCGGTTCGGTCGCGATGACGAGCGAGTAGACGGGCACGACGGCACGGGACTGACCGGGCAGCGCGGGCGTGTAGCCCTCGGTGGCCCGCACCACGGTCTCGGCCCGGACCACCCCGTGCTCGGTGTGCGCCCGCCCCGGCTCGATCCGGGTCACCCGCGTCCCCTCGAAGACCCGGACGCCGCGGCGCTCGACCGCGCGGGCCAGCCCGCGCACCAGGCGGCCGGGGTGCAGGGCGGCGCAGTCGGGGGTGTACGTCGCCCCGCGGGTCCCCGCGCCCGCGAGCACAGCGGCCGCCTCGCGCCGGTCCAGCAGCCGCAGGTCGTCCTCACCCCGGCCCCACGTGCGGGCGGAGGACACCTCGGCGCGGGCCCGCTGCCACTGGGCGCGGTTGCGGGCCAGCACGATCGTGCCGCCCTTGGTCAGGTGGGCGTCGATCCCCTCGGCGTGCGCCACCCGGGCGACCTCGTCGACGGTGTCGCGCATCGCACGGTGCTGGGCCAGCGCGCCGGCCCGGTCGGACATCGCGGCCAGGGCCGGGAGCGAGGTCGGGAACAGCGCCGAGCACCACCCGCCGTTGCGCCCGGAGGCGCCGTACCCCGCGACCTCCGCCTCGAGCACCGCGATGCGCAGCGAGGGGTCGGCCTCGGCGAGGTAGTAGGCGGTCCACAGCCCGGTGTAGCCGGCCCCGACGACGGCCACGTCGACGTCGAGGTCGCCCGGCAGGGGGGTGCGGCGGGTCCACCCGTCGTCGGCGGTCTCGTGCCAGAACGAGAGCCGTGAGTCGTCGGTCGTGGTGCTCAGCGCACACCCCAGGAGTAGGTCTGCTTGCGCAGCCGGAGGTACATGAAGGTCTCGGTCGCCGCCACCCCGTCGATCGCGCGGATCTTGCCGGAGATGAGCTCGAGCAGGTGCTCGTCGCTCTCGCACACGACCTCGACGAGGAGGTCGTAGGCGCCGGCGGTGACGACCACGTAGTCGACCTCGTCGAGGGCGGCGATCCGGTCGCTGACCGGCTCCAGCGGCCCGGTCACCCGTACGCCGACCATGGCCTGGCGGGCGAAGCCGAGCTCGAGCGGGTCCGTGACCGCCACGATCTGCATGACGCCGCTGTCGATGAGCCGCTGCACCCGCTGCCGCACCGCGGCTTCGGAGAGCCCGACCACCTTCCCGATCGCGGCGTAGGACCGGCGGCCGTCCTGCTGGAGCTGCTCGATGATCGCCTTGGACACCTCGTCGAGCTGCGCGGCCGGGCGCTCGGGCTTGCGGTTCATGTCCCGAATGCTGGCAGGGGCGGGACCGCCGGGTCAAAGAAATCCGGCTCCTGGACGAAGGATTTCGTTGTCTGGGACGCCACGATCGACGGGATCGCTCGTCCTCGGGTGCTCGTCACCCGTCCGGGAGCGACCGCGGGCGGGCGGGTGCCGGCATCACGAGCTGATGAACGGCGTCCCCGAAAACGAGGGATTTCGTTGCGTGAACGTTTCAGATCGACTGGATCGCTTGTCGGAGGGGGGCTGGCGTGGCACGATCCGAGCATCGGGACCGCCTCGAAGGGAGTTCGATGACGCCGGACATGCCGAACAATCGGGGGCTCACCCGACGTGGGCTGCTCCAGGGAGCTGGGGGCGTGGCCTTCGTGGGGGCCAGCCTGGCGGCGCTGAAGCTCCCGTTCTTCGCGACCGAGGGAGCCCAGCAGGACCCGGCGCAGTGCCGCGCCACCGACGTCTCGGCGTCGGAGAAGGAGCTGATCGTCTCCAACTGGCCGGCCTACATCGACCCGAAGAAGAAGTCGACCTCCACGCTGCAGGTCTTCCAGGACCGCACCGGCATCACCGTCGACTACACCGACGACGTCAACGACAACGCCGAGTTCTACGCCAAGGTGAAGAACCAGCTCGCCTCGTGCCAGCCGGTGGGGCGCGACATGATCATCCTGACCGACTGGATGGCCGCGCGGATGATCGGCCTCGGCTGGATCCAGCCGCTCGACGCGGCCAAGGTCCCGAACCTGCACAAGAACCTCATCGAGCCGCTGCGGAACCGGCAGTGGGACCCCAACCTGAAGTACCACGCGCCGTGGCAGAGCGGCCTGACCGGCATCGCCTACAACGCGGCGAAGACCAAGGAGGTCGGCAGCTTCGAGGAGCTGATCACGCGGTCGGACCTCAAGGGACGCATCACGCTCCTCAGCGAGATGCGCGACACGATGGGCTTCATGCTCAAGGTGGTGGGCGCCAACCCCAGCAAGTTCACCTCCGCCCAGTGGGGCAACGCGATCGACAAGCTGCAGAGCGTGGTGGACGCCGGCCAGGTGCGGGCCTTCACCGGCAACGAGTACATCCAGGACCTCGCGGCCGGCAACATCGTCGCCTGCGAGGCGTGGTCCGGCGACGTGATCCAGGCCCAGTTCGACAATCCCGACATCAAGTTCGTGACGCCCGAGGAAGGCCTGTCGCTCTGGAGCGACAACATGCTGGTGCCCAACCTCGCGCAGCACCAGTCGAACGCCGAGGCGTGGATCAACTACTACTACGAGCCCGAGGTCGCGGCGAAGCTCGCGGCGTGGGTCAACTACATCTGCCCTGTCGAGGGTGCCCGGCAGGAGATGGAGAAGATCGACCCATCCCTGGTGGACAACGCACTCATCTTCCCCGACGCGAAGACTCTCTCGGTGGCCTTCGACTTCATGCCGCTCGACGACCGCCAGACGGTCGAGTACGAAAGGGACTGGTCCGATGTCACAGGTGGCTGAGCAGGACATGACCGCGGCACCCGGGGGTGAGGACTTCGACGGGCTCCGGCTGCGGCAGGTGACCAAGTCGTTCGGCGCCTTCACCGCCGTCGACGAGCTCGACCTCGACATCCCGAGCGGGTCGTTCTTCGCGCTGCTCGGGCCCTCGGGGTGCGGCAAGACGACGACCCTGAGGATGGTGGCCGGGCTGGAGATCCCGACGTCCGGCACCATCACGCTGGGCGGAGACGACATCACCTTCGCCAAGCCCTACCGGCGCCCGGTCAACACCGTGTTCCAGAGCTACGCGCTCTTCCCGCACCTCGACATCTTCGAGAACGTCGCGTTCGGGCTGCGCCGGCGCAAGAAGTCCGACGTCGAGGCGCAGGTGAACCAGATGCTCGAGCTCGTGGAGCTGACCAGCCAGGCGCGCAAGAAGCCGGCCCAGCTCTCGGGCGGCCAGCAGCAGCGCGTCGCACTGGCCAGGGCGCTGATCAACGAGCCCCAGGTCCTCCTCCTCGACGAGCCGCTCGGCGCCCTCGACCTCAAGCTGCGCCGCTCGATGCAGATCGAGATCAAGCGGATCCAGAACGAGGTCGGCCAGACCTTCGTCCACGTCACCCACGACCAGGAGGAGGCCATGACCATGGCCGACACGGTCGCGGTGATGAACCGCGGTGTGATCGAGCAGATGGGCTCGCCGTCCGACCTGTACGAGAACCCCCGCTCGACGTTCGTGGCCAACTTCCTCGGCCAGTCGAACCTCATCGAGGGTGCGGTGACGCAGCGCTCCGCCGACCTGGTCACCGTCGACATGCACGGCATCGGGGTGTCGATCCCGGTCGATCGCGCCCACGCCGACGGCGACAAGGGCTGGATCGGGATCAGGCCGGAGAAGGTGCTGATCGGCGAGCTCGGTGAGGAGCTCGACGCCCCCGGCAACAGCGTCCCGGGCGGTGTGGTGACCGACGTCAGCTTCGTCGGCGTCAGCACCCAGTACCTCGTCCGGATGCCGTGGGGCCAGGAGCTGCAGGTGTTCCAGCAGAACACCGGGCACCGCCGACTGTTCCGGACGGGGGAGCAGGTCGAGCTCTCCTGGCGACCGGAGTACGCCTTCCTGCTCGACTACAGCCAGGACGCCGCTGCCGGTGCCCAGCGGGGCAGCGAGGACTGAGCGCGATGAGCGACTTCCAGCGCCGGCGCGGGGCCGTCGGCTACCTCCTGCTCATCCCGGCAGCGCTGTGGCTGGTGCTGTTCTTCGTCGTGCCGTTCTACTCCTTGCTCGCGACCAGCCTGTACGACCCGTCGGGGTCGGACTTCCGTGGCTACGACATGACCTACGAGTGGAGCAACTACTGGCACGCGCTCCAGGACTACTGGCAGCCGCTGGTCCGGTCGCTGGTCTACGGCGCGGTGGCCACGTTCCTGTGCCTGCTGCTCGGCTACGTCCTCGCCTACGCGATCGCGTTCAAGGCAGGTCGCTGGAAGAACCTCATGCTGGTGCTGGTGATCGCACCCTTCTTCACCAGCTTCCTGGTCAGGACCCTCTCGTGGAAGCTGATCCTGGCTGACGACGGCTTCGTCGTGAACGCGCTGCAGGCCGTGCACCTGCTCGGTCCCGACGGGCGCCTGCTCGCCACCCCGGTGGCGGTCATCGCCGGCCTGACCTACAACTTCCTGCCGTTCATGGTGCTCCCGCTGTTCGCGAGCATCGACAAGATCGACCACCGCCTGATCGAGGCGTCCGGCGATCTCTACGCCAACCCGGTGGTGGGCTTCTTCAAGGTCACCTGGCCGCTGTCCCTGCCCGGCGTCGTCTCCGGGACGCTGCTCACGTTCATCCCGGCCGTGGGTGACTTCATCAACGCCCAGCTGCTCGGCAGCCCCAACCAGCGCATGGTCGGCAGCGTCATCCAGAGCCTGTTCACCGACGCGAACGACTACCCGGCCGCGGCCGCGCTCTCGATGATCCTGATGGTGCTGATCGTGGGCATGGTGCTGGTCTACGTCCGCCGGGCGGGAACGGAGGAGCTGCTGTGACCGGACGCTGGATCCGCGACCACCTGGTCCTGATGCTGGGGCTGCTGGTCCTCGCCTACACGTTCATCCCGATCGCGGTCGTGATCCTGATGAGCTTCAACGACCCCCAGAGCCGGCTGATCTACCGCTTCGACGGGTTCACGCTGCACAACTGGCTCAACCCGTGCGAGGACCCGAGCATGTGCCACGCGGTCGGTCGCAGCATCGAGATCGGGCTGGTCGCCACCCTCGTCGCGACCATCCTGGGCACCCTGGCGGCCTTCGCGCTGGTCCGCTACGACTTCGCCGGCCGGTCGTCGTCGAACCTGCTCATCTTCCTGCCGATGGCCTCACCCGAGATCGTCATGGGCTCCTCGCTCCTGGCGCTGTTCGTCGCCTCGGGCTTCGCCGGCCAGCTCGGGTTCTGGACGATCCTCATCGCCCACATCATGTTCTGCCTGTCGTTCGTGGTGGTCACCGTGCGAGCCAGGCTCGCGGGTCTCGACGACAACCTCGAACAGGCGGCCATGGACCTGTACGCCACCCCGTCCCAGACGTTCTGGCGGGTGACCTTCCCGCTGGTCTTCCCGGGCATCCTGGGTGCGGCGCTGCTGAGCTTCTCGCTCTCGTTCGACGACTTCATCATCACGAACCTCAACGCCGGCAACACCACCACCTTCCCGATGTACGTCTGGGGTGTGGCGCAGCGCGGAGTGCCGATGCAGGTCAACGTCGTCGGCACCGTGATGTTCCTGATCTCCATCGCGATCGTGCTGGCGGGGGAGGCCCGCAACCGGCAGCGGCAACGGAGCCTGACCTCCGGGCCCGTCGGCGCGGAGCTGGCGAGCGCCGCCCGCAAGTCCTGACCCTGCGACGTGCGTCGAGTCGGCGCTGGTTGACGCAGCGAGGTATGTCGAGTCGGCGCAGGTTGGTCCACAGGATGATCGTGCGGGACCCCACGGTGCGCTTCGCCTCTTGGTACGCCCGACGCAGCCGCAGGAGTGCGTCCAGCGCCGCCAGGGCCTGGTCACGACGGCGGAGCCGGCCGAGGTCCAGGGCGGTGCGCAGCGGCGTGGTCGTGACGACCCCACCAACCACCATCAGCCGGGCCGCGGCCTCGTCGCACGCGAAGGTCCCCGGCGGGGTCAGGAGCTGGACGACCTGCGCACGCAGGTCCTTGGCTGGAGGCCGGCTCCCAACGCCTGCTGACGGGTGACGGGGCGCTCGACGGGCAGGGGGACGTCGCCGTCGAGGAACGGGGCGTTGTCGTGATCCATGCCCCGACGTCTTCCCGTCCGGGCCGCCAGATCTCGGACGACCCCAGATCTGTGGACGACGTGGGCAGGTCAAGCAGCGCCGACTCGGCGTCCCCGGTGTGCCGAGGAACGCCGACTCGGCGTGCGGACGAGGTCAGAGCAGCGAGTAGGCCTTGTCCAGGACCACGCGCAGGATCTGCTCCATCTCGTCGAAGTGCTGCTGGTCGCAGATCAGCGGCGGTGCGAGCTGGACGACCGGGTCGCCACGGTCGTCGGCCCGGCAGTAGAGGCCCTCGTCGAACAGCGCCTTGGACAGGAAGCCGCGCAGCAGCTTCTCCGACTCCTCGTCGTTGAAGGTCTCCTTGGTGGCCTTGTCCTTGACCAGCTCGATCCCGTAGAAGTACCCGTCGCCGCGGACGTCGCCGACGATGGGCAGGTCCTTGAGCTTCTCGAGCGTGGCGCGGAAGGCTCCCTCGGTGTCGCGCACGTGCTCGTTGACCCTCTCGTTCTCGAAGATGTCGAGGTTGGCCAGCGCGACCGCGGTCGAGACCGGGTGCCCGCCGAAGGTGTAGCCGTGGGCGAACGACTCGTGCCCGCGCAGGAACGGCTCCATCAGCCGGTCGCTGGCGATCATCGCGCCGAGCGGGGAGTAGCCCGAGGTGAGGCCCTTGGCGCAGGTGATGATGTCGGGCTGGTAGCCGTAGCGCTCCGCGCCGAACATGTGGCCGAGCCGGCCGAACGCGCAGATGACCTCGTCGGAGACCAGCAGCACGTCGTACTCGTCGCAGATCTCGCGGACCCGCTCGAAGTAGCCGGGCGGCGGCGGGAAGCACCCGCCGGAGTTCTGCACCGGCTCGAGGAACACCGCGGCCACCGTGTCGGGGCCCTCGAACTCGATCGCCTCGGCGATCCGGTTCGCGGCCCACTGGCCGAACGCGTGCTCGTCGTGGGGGCCGAGGTAGGAGGTCTCGTCGGCCCGGTAGAAGTTGGTGTTCGGCACCCGGAAGGTCGAGGGCACGAGCGGCTCGAACGGCGCCTTCATCCCGGGCAGCCCGGTGATCGAGAGGGCGCCCTGCGGGGTGCCGTGGTAGGCGATCGCCCGGCTGATCACCTTGTGCTTGGTGGGCTTGCCGGTCATCTTGAAGAACTGCTTGGCCAGCTTCCAGGCGCTCTCGACCGCCTCACCGCCGCCGGTGGTGAAGAAGACGCGGTTCAGGTCGCCGGGTGCGTAGCCGGCGACCCGCTCGGCGAGCTCGATCGCCGTCGGGTGCGCGTAGGACCACAGCGGCATGAACGCCAGCTCGCGTGCCTGCCGCGAGGCAGCATCGGCGAGCTCGGTCCGGCCGTGGCCGAGCTGGGAGACGAACAGGCCGGCGAGCCCGTCGAGGTAGCGCTTGCCCTGGGCGTCCCAGATGTAGGCGCCCTCGCCCCGGACGATGACGGGTACGTCCGAGCTCTCGTAGGTGGAGTGCCGCGTGAAGTGCATCCACAGGTGGTCCTTGGCAGCCTGCTGCAGATGGTCGTAGTCCGGGTGCATGCGGTCCATCGTCGCCGGTGATCGGTCTTTGAGCAAGTGAATCCGTGGCGAACGGCGACCAGAATCGCGGAATCCGTCGAAGTGTCACCAGATTTCGGGTGACCTGACGACCGCCGGCTGTTTGAATGCGGCCATGGCGACGGTGGTGCTGCGCGGTGGTGCGCTCTTCGACGGGCACCGGTACGCCGGCCCGGGCGCGGTGGTCGTGCGCGACGGCCGGGTCGTCGACGTCGTCCGGGGCCCTGACCTCGACGACCTCGACCGCCGGCTGGCGCTCGTCGACGACCCGGACGGTCCTGCGCGCGAGGTCGACGTGGCCGGCGGCCTGGTCGCCCCGGGGTTCGTCGACGCCCACGTCCACGCGGTCCAGGGCGGGCTGGAGCGGACCCGCTGCGACCTGTCGGGCGCGACGACCCGCCGCGACTACCTCGCGCTGGTCGGGGAGTACGCCGTCGCCCACCCCGAGCTGCCCTGGGTCCTCGGGGGCGGCTGGGCGATGTCGGCGTTCCCGGGTGGGACGCCCACCGCGGCCGACCTCGACACGGTGGTGCCCGACCGCCCGGTCTTCCTGCCCAACCGCGACCACCACGGGGCCTGGGTCAACAGCCGGGCCCTCGAGCTCGCCGGGATCGACGCGACCACCCCCGACCCGTCCGACGGACGCTTCGAGCGCGACGCAGACGGGCGCCCCACGGGCACGCTGCATGAGGGGGCCATGCTCGCCGTCGCCCGGCACCTGCCCCCGACCAGCGACGAGGACTACTACGCCGCCCTCCTCGCCGGGCAGGCCCACCTGCACGGCCTCGGCGTCACGGGGTGGCAGGACGCGATCGTCGGTGCCTACGCGGGCATGGACGACCCCGGCCCGACGTACCTGCGCGCGGCCCGCGCCGGTGACCTCACGGCGCACGTCGTGGGCGCCCTGTGGTGGGACCGGGACCGCGGCCTCGACCAGGTGCCGGACCTCGTCGCCCGTCGCGCCGAGTACACCCACGGCCGGTTCCGTGCCACCAGCGTCAAGATCATGCAGGACGGTGTCGCGGAGAACGGCACGGCGGCGATGAGCGCGCCCTATCTCGACCGGTGCGGCCACGCCACCGCGAACGCGGGTCACTCGTTCGTCGACCCGGAGGCGCTGGGGGCCTACGTCGCGGCCCTGGGCGCCGAGGGGTTCCAGGTGCACGTGCACGCCATCGGCGACCGGGGCGTTCGCGAGGCGCTGGACGCGTTCGAGCGGGCCGGGGGCGCGGGCGACCTGCGCCACCACGTCGCCCACCTGCAGGTCGTGCACCCCTCCGACGTACGACGCTTCGCCGAGCTCGGCGTGGCCGCGAACATGCAGGCGCTGTGGGCCTGCCTCGACGAGCAGATGGTCGACCTCACCCTGCCGTTCCTCGGCCCGGAGCGGGCCCGGTGGCAGTACCCCTTCGGCGACCTGCACCGCGCCGGCGCCCGGCTGGTCGCCGGCAGCGACTGGCCGGTCAGCACCCCTGACCCGCTCGCCGCGATCCACGTCGCCGTCAACCGCACCGCGCACGGCGAGGAGGGGCCGGCCGGCCACGATCCCTTCCTGCCCGAGCAGGCGCTGGACCTCGAGACCGCGTTCGCGGCGTACACCTCCGGGTCCGCCTGGGTGGACCACCGTGACGACGCGGGCGTGCTGGCGCCGGGGGCGGTCGCCGACCTCGTGGTGCTCGACCGGGACCCGTTCGCCGGGCCGCTGGACCAGGTCGGGGCGGCCCGGGTCCTCTCGACCTGGGTCGACGGAGTGCCGGTCTTCGAAGCCTGACCAGTCCACAATGACGAAATCCGTCCTGAAGACCCGACTGCCCCTACAGATTCCGTTGTCGTGTGGTTAGGCTCACTGCCACCGCTGACAAGACCCGGAGGGCCGGAGACATGGCTGACAGGACGTTCCGCAACGTCATCAACGGAGAGCTCGTCGACAGCGCGTCGGGGGAGACCTACGACGTCATCGACCCCACCACGGGCGAGGTGTACGCCCAGGCCCCCAAGTCGGGCGACGAGGACATCGACCGGGCGTACGCCGCAGCCGACGCCGCCTTCGAGGGCTGGGGCTACGGGACGCCCCAGGACCGCTCGAACGCGCTGCTGAAGATCGCGGCCGCCATCGAGGAGCGCGTCGAGGAGATCAACGCCGTCGAGTGCAAGGACACCGGGAAGCCGGTCCAGCTCACGATGGACGAGGAGATGCCCTACGCCTCCGACCACTTCAAGTTCTTCGCCGGCGCCGCCCGCCTGCTCGAGGGCAAGGCGGCCGGGGAGTACATGGCCGACCACACCTCCTGGGTGCGTCGCGAGCCGATCGGCGTGGTCGGCCAGGTCACGCCCTGGAACTACCCGCTGCTGATGATGATCTGGAAGATCGCCCCCGCCCTCGCGGCCGGCAACACCGTCGTCCTCAAGCCGAGCGACACCACCCCCGCGAGCTCGACGCTGCTGGCGGAGATCGCCCAGGAGTTCCTCCCGCCGGGCGTCCTGAACGTGGTCTGCGGTGACCGCGACACCGGCCGCGCGCTGGTCTCCCACAAGACCCCGCAGATGGTCGCGATCACCGGCTCGGTCCGCGCGGGCATGCAGGTCGCCGAGGCGGCCTCCCACGACGTCAAGCGGGTGCACCTCGAGCTCGGCGGCAAGGCGCCGGTCGTGGTCTTCGACGACGCCGACATCGCGAGCGCCGCCGAGGGCATCGCCGGTGCCGGCCTCTTCAACGCCGGCCAGGACTGCACCGCAGCCACCCGGGTGCTCGTGCAGCAGGGCGTCCACGACGAGTTCGTCGCCGCCCTGGCCGAGGCGGCCAAGGGCATGCCGACCGGTCTGCCCGACGACGAGTCGACCTACTACGGGCCCCTCAACAACGCCAACCAGCTCGCCCACGTCTCCGGCATGGTCGACCGGCTCCCCGACCACGCCGCCATCCAGACGGGCGGCTCGCGCAAGGGCGAGCGCGGCTACTTCTACGAGCCCACCGTGCTCTCCGGCCTGCAGCAGACCGACGAGCAGATCCAGACCGAGATCTTCGGGCCGGTGATGACCGTCCAGAAGTTCACCGACGAGGCGCAGGCGCTCAGCTGGGCCAACGACGTCCAGTACGGCCTGGCCTCCAGCGTCTGGACGAAGGACCACGCCCGGGCGCTGCGGATGTCGCGCCGGCTCGACTTCGGCGCCGTGTGGATCAACACCCACATCCCGTTCGTGTCCGAGATGCCGCACGGCGGGTTCAAGCACTCCGGCTACGGCAAGGACCTCTCCGGCTACGGCTTCGAGGACTACACCAGGATCAAGCACGTCATGTCCTACATCGGCCAGTGACGCCGTGAAACGCGGCGCCTGGCCGCGTTGTCGTCGCTCGACGGCCGAACCCGGGCCGCCTTCGCTCCTCCGCCTTGCCATGCACCACGTTTGACGACGTCCAGGGAGAAAATACGATGCGGATCCTGCTCATCGGTGCCGGCGGTGTCGGCGCTGCCTTCGCCGCTATCGCCGCGCGCCGCGACTTCTTCGAGGCGGTCGTGGTCGCCGACTACGACCTCGCCCGTGCGGAGCGGGCGGCCGGCGCCGACGCGCGGTACGTCGCCGCTCAGGTCGACGCGTCGTCGGCGGACGCGGTCTCGGCGCTGTGCCGCGAGCACGGCATCACGCACGTGATGAACGCGGTCGACCCGGTCTTCAACATGTCGATCTTCAACGGCGCGTTCGCGGCGGGCGCCGACTACCTCGACATGGCGATGTCGCTGTCGCGGCCGCACCCGGAGGCGCCGTACGAGAAGACCGGGGTGAAGCTCGGTGACGAGCAGTTCGAGCTCGCCGGCGACTGGGAGTCGGCCGGCCGCCTGGCGCTCGTCGGCATCGGGGTGGAGCCGGGCCTGTCCGACGTGTTCGCGCGCTACGCCGCGGACCACCTGTTCAGCGAGATCGACGAGCTCGGCACCCGCGACGGTGCCAACCTCGTGGTGACCGACGACGACGGCAACGAGATCTTCGCGCCGTCCTTCTCGATGTGGACCACGATCGAGGAGTGCCTGAACCCGCCCGTGGTGTGGCAGGACGGCGGCTGGCACACCACGCCGCCGTTCTCCGAGCCGGAGGTCTTCGACTTCCCCGAGGGCATCGGTCCCGTGGAGTGCGTCAACGTCGAGCACGAGGAGGTGCTCCTCATGCCGCGCTGGGTGGACTGCAAGCGGGCCACCTTCAAGTACGGCCTCGGCGACGAGTTCATCAACATCCTCAAGGTGCTGCACACGCTCGGCCTGGACAGCACCGAGAAGGTGCGCGTGAAAGGCGTCGAGGTGAGCCCGCGCGACGTCGTCGCGGCCGTGCTGCCGGACCCGGCCACGGTCGGCCCGCGGATGCGGGGCAAGACCTGCGCCGGCCTGTGGGTGACCGGGAAGGGCAAGGACGGCGCCGACCGGTCGACGTACCTCTACCACGTCGTCGACAACGAGTGGACGATGCGGGAGTACGGCCACCAGTGCGTGGTCTGGCAGACCGCGATCAACCCGGTGGTCGCGCTCGAGCTGCTGGCCCGAGGGACCTGGAAGGGTGCCGGCGTCCTGGGTCCCGAGGCCTTCGACGCGGTGCCGTTCCTCGACCTGCTCACCGAGTACGGCAGCCCCTGGGGCCAGAAAGAACTCTGAGCATCGCCGTCAAAAGCATCGTCACGACGGGGTAACAACTGCGAAAACCGTTGTTTTCACGCTGTTTGACGATGGAAGTCGCAAGTTTCGAACGCTACCGTTCAGTCATGTCGACGGCGATCGCCCTCCGTGGGCTCAGCAAGCACTTCGGTGAGGTGCGCGCGGTGGACGACCTGGACCTCGAGATCGCCGACGGCGAGTTCTTCTCGATGCTCGGCCCGTCCGGCTCCGGCAAGACCACCGTGCTGCGGCTGATCGCCGGGTTCGAGCAGCCCACGGGTGGCCGGATCCTGCTCGCGGGCGACGACGTGACCGACCGGCAGCCCTTCGCCCGTGACGTGAACACGGTCTTCCAGGACTACGCGATCTTCCCGCACATGAGCGTGCGCCAGAACATCGAGTACGGCCTGCGCGTGAAGAAGGTGCCGCGCGGCGAACGGCGTACCCGCGCCGAGGAGGCGCTCGCCACCGTCCGGCTCGAGGGGTACGGCGACCGGCGGCCGCACCAGCTCTCGGGCGGCCAGCGGCAGCGGGTCGCGCTGGCCCGCGCGCTGGTCAACCGGCCCAAGGTGCTGCTGCTCGACGAGCCCCTCGGGGCCCTCGACCTCAAGCTGCGCCGCGAGATGCAGATCGAGCTCAAGGCCATCCAGCGCGAGGTCGGCATCACCTTCGTGTTCGTGACCCACGACCAGGAGGAGGCGCTCACGATGAGCGACCGCATCGCGGTCTTCAACGAGGGGCGCATCGAGCAGCTGGCGACGCCCGTCGAGCTCTACGAGCACCCGGCGAGCGCCTTCGTGGCCGGCTTCGTCGGCACCTCCAACCTGCTGACCGGCGACGTGGCGCGGCAGCTGGTCGGCAACGACGGCACGTTCGTGGTGCGTCCCGAGAAGGTCGTGATGGTGGCCCCCGAGGGCGCCCCGAGCGCCGACGCGTCCACCTGCGTGGCGCGCGGCGTGGTCCGCGAGGTCGTCTACCTCGGTGCCAGCACCCACTCCGTGGTCGACCTGGATGCGGGCGTGACGCTGACGGTCTCGCACCAGAACACCGACCGCACCATCGACGCCGCACTGGAGCGGCGTGACCGACCGGTCGTGCTCACCTGGCAGCGCGACAACCTGGTGTCCCTGGGCGGGTCCCGTCCCGACCCGGAGGCGTCCCCTGAGGAGGAGACAGCATGAAGAAGATCAGCTCCAGACGGTTCACGGCGCTGGCGGGCGTCGTCCTGCTGGCCGCGGTCTCGGGATGTGGCACCAGCTCCGACAGCAGCTCGGACTCGAGCAGCGGGGGCGGGTTCACGCCCCCCGACGTCGCCATGAAGGAGTCGCTGGGCGACATGGAGGGCCAGGTCAACATCCTCGCCTGGCCCGGCTACGCCGAGGACGGCAGCAACGACCCCAAGGTGGACTGGGTCTCCCCGTTCGAGAAGGACACCGGGTGCCAGGCCAACGTGAAGTACTTCAACACCTCCGACGAGGCGGTCAAGCTCATGCAGACCGGCCAGTACGACGTGGTCTCGGCCTCGGGCGACGCGTCGCTGCGGCTGATCGCCTCCGGGGATGCCGCGCCGGTCAACACCGACCTGGTGAAGAGCTACGCCGACATCGAGGACTTCCTCAAGGACCGGGACTGGAACTCCGTCGACGGCCAGATGTACGGCATCCCGCACGGCTGGGGTGCCAACCTCCTGGCCTACAACACCGAGGTCGTCAAGCCGGCGCCCACGAGCTGGGGCGCGGTCTTCGACGACGCCTCGAAGTACGCCGGCAAGGTGACGGCGTACAACTCGCCGATCTACATCGCGGACGCGGCGCTCTACCTGATGAAGCACCAGCCGGAGCTGGGGATCGAGAACCCCTACGCGCTCGACCAGGACCAGCTCGCCGCCGCCGTCGACCTCCTCAAGAAGCAGCGGAAGTACGTGTCGGAGTACTGGTCGGACTACCTGACGGAGGTGCAGGGGTTCACGACAGGCGACACGGTGATCGGGACCGCCTGGCAGTACAACGCCCTCACGGCTGAGGCCGAGGGCGCGCCGATCAAGACGGTCTTCCCCGAGGAGACCTCCACCGGGTGGTCGGACACCTGGATGGTCAACCCCGACTCCGACCACTCCAACTGCGCCTACGCCTGGATGGACTACATCACCAGCCCCGGGCCCCAGGCCCAGGTCGCGGAGTACTTCGGCGAGGCCCCTGCCAACACCAAGGCCTGTGACCTGACCGTCGACAAGAAGTTCTGCGACTCCTACCACGCGAAGGACAAGGCCTACTCCGACCAGCTCTGGTACTGGACCACGCCGATCTCCGACTGCCTCGACGGCCGCACGAACGTGAAGTGCACCGACTACGGCGACTGGACGCAGGCCTGGACGGAGATCAAGGGCTAGCAGGTGGTCGACCCGCAGGCGCCCGTGCCGGGGCCGGACGTGTCGAGGTCCGAGCGCGGAACCTCCCTGGTCTCGCGCCTCGGACGCCGACCCGACGTGCGGACCGGGCTGCTGCTCACCCCGCCGCTGCTGTGGCTCGGCGTCGCCTACCTCGGCGCGCTGGCTGCGCTGCTCATCACCTCGCTGTGGACCCAGGACGACTTCACCGGCCAGATCCAGCGCAGCTGGACGCTGGAGAACTTCCACGACCTGTTCACCATCGAGGTCTACCGGACGATCACGGTCCGCACCCTGGCGGTCGCGGCGCTGGTCACCGTGATCGACGCTGTGCTCGCGTTCCCGATCGCGCTGTACATGGCGAAGGTCGCCTCGACGCGGACGCGGCGACTGCTGGTGATCGCGGTGCTGATGCCGTTGTGGGCGTCGTACCTCGTGAAGGCATTCGCCTGGCGAGGGATGCTGTCCGAGGGTGGTCTGCTCGACTGGCTGCTGGGCCCGTTCGGCCTGAGCTCACCCGGCTTCGGGCTCGTCGCGACCACCGTGACCCTGGCGTACCTGTGGCTGCCCTTCATGATCCTGCCGGTCTTCGCAGGCCTGGAACGTCTGCCCGACTCGCTGATGGAGGCGTCCTCCGACCTCGGGGCACGTTCGACGACGACGCTGCGCCGGATCGTGCTGCCGATGGCTTTCCCGGGGCTGGTGGCCGGGTCGATCTTCACGTTCTCGCTGTCGATGGGTGACTTCATCGCGGTGCGGATCGTGGGCGGCACCAGCCAGCTGCTCGGCAACGTGGTCTACGACAACATCGGTGCCGCCAACAACCTGCCGTTCGCTGCCGCGGTGGCCACGGTGCCGATCGTCGTCATCCTGATCTACCTCGCCGCCGTGCGTCGCACCGGCGCCCTGGAGAACCTGTGAGGTGTCCATGAGATCGACAACCGGCTCGGCGACCATGTCCCGGGGCCTGCGGGCCTCCCTGCTCGGATTCACCGTGCTCGTGCTCGTCGTCGTCTACACGCCGTTGGTGCTCGTCGTGGTCAACTCCTTCAACGTCGACCGCACCTTCACCTGGCCGCCGCCGGACCTGACCCTCCACTGGTGGGACGCGGCCGCGCACAGCCAGGGCGCCCGGTCCGCGCTGTGGACCAGTGTCGAGGTGGCGCTCGCTGCAACCGCGGTGTCGCTGGTGCTGGGCACCCTCGCGGGGTTGGCCCTCCGGCGCACGCGGTTCTTCGGGCGCAACGTGGTCTCGCTGGTCATCATCCTGCCCATCGCGCTGCCCGGCATCGTCACGGGCATCGCGCTGAGCAACGCGTTCACGACGATCCTCGGTGTCGAGCTGAGCCTGTTCACGGTCGTCGTCGCGCACGCGACGTTCTGCATCGTGACCGTCTTCAACAACGTCCAGGCTCGGCTCCAGCGGCTCGGGGGCAACCTCGAGCAGGCCTCGATGGACCTGGGGGCGGGGCCGTTCACGACCTTCCGACTGGTCACCTTCCCGATGTTGCGCTCGGCTCTGCTGGCCGGTGCGCTGCTGTCCTTCGGGCTGTCGTTCGACGAGATCGTGGTGACCACCTTCACCATCAGCGCGACCGACCAGACCCTGCCGATCTGGATCTTCCAGAACCTCTTCCGCCCCAGCCAGGGGCCGGTCGTCAACGTGGTCGCGGCGGTGCTGGTGATCCTGTCCGCGATCCCGATCTACCTCGCGCAGCGGCTCTCCGGCAGCCATTCCGAGGGGTTGACGGGCGCTCGCTGAGGTAGCCTCGCCCGGGCGCTGCGGCTGGCTCGGGGCGGCGCGGACCACAGGGGGAAGCATGAGCGTGAGGACCATCCATGTCGCCGGCGTCGTGGCCGTCGCCGCAGTCGGGCTGGTGGGGCCGGCGCCCGTCCGGGCGGCGGACGCGCCGACCTGCATGGGCCGCACCGCCACCATCGTCGGGACGCCGTACGCCGACACGTTGTACGGCACGCCCGGTGATGACGTCGTGTGGCTGGGCGGGACGGCACTCGAGGGCCAGGACCACCGCTACGACATCTTCCACGGGGACGACGGCGCCGACCTGGTCTGCCAGGGCGGGCTCGGCGGAGCCGACGTCGACGCAGGCGACGGGCACGACGAGGTCCACCTCGACGGCTCAGGAGGGACGGGCGTCCTGCAAGTGTCGGGCGGGTCCGGGGACGACCGGCTGGTGGCACCTGCGGGCGAGGGCGCACGCTTGTCCGGAGGGCCCGGCAGCGACGTGCTCGTCGGCGGCGCCGGGCGGGACTTCCTCGGCGGCGGCGAGGGGGACGACGATATCCGGGCCGGTGGCGGGGACGACCGGGTCTCCGAGGGGCCCGGCAGCGATTCCGTGGACGCCGGCGCGGGCGACGACCTGGTGACCTACAACGAGAACTACAACGGCGACGAGACCGGAAGCTTCGAGGACGACCTCGTCCCCGACCCGGTCGTGGTCGACGCAGTCACCGGGACGGTCAGGTCCGGTCCCGACGTCGACTCGGTGACCGGGAACGAGTGCTGGGAAGGGACCAGCAAGGCCGACACCATGACCGGGTCCGCGGGGCCGGACTGCTTCGACGGCGGCGAAGGCACAGGTGCGGACACGATCGACGCGGGCGACGGCGACGACCTCGTGCGGATCTACGCGGGCACGGTGACCGCGGGTGGCGGGTCCGACCTGGTGAGGGCCGACTACCTCCGTAGCGACTACAACGAGCCCCCCGACGCCATCCGGACCTCGATCGCCGTGGACGCCGGGCCGGGCGCCGACCACGTCTACGCCAACGGGTTCCAGATGGCGGCTGATGGTGGTCGTGGTGCGGACCTTCTCGACCTCTCCGAGCTCAACCGGCAGGACGGATCCGCCGTGGGCTGGCTCGTCGACAGTGCCGAGGGGCTGGTCGCAGGTACCCCTCGGGAGTTCCAGACCACCGTGGACTTCTCCTCGTTCGAGGCGGTCATGGGCTCTGACTACAACGACCGGTTCCGCGGCTCCGCGTCCGGCGACAGCTTCTCGGGGGGCTCCGGCGAGGACCGTGCCAAGGGCGGGCCCGGTCGCGACCGCCTCGACGGTGGACGCGACCGCGACGTCCTGGAGGGCGGCCGCGGCGACGACGTGCTTCGCGGTCAGCGCGGGCGCCCCGATCTCGCCGACGGCGGGAACGGGCGGGACCGGTGCTCCGCGGAGCGTCGAGAGGAATGCGAGGCGGGGGCATGAGTGGCGTCAGGTCGACCGTCGTACGAGTGGCGACCGTTGGTGCCCTGGCGCTCGCAGGTCTCGCCCAGGTGGGCGCCGCTCAGGCTGCCGAGGCCACCTGCCAGGGCAGGCCGGCCACGATCGTCGGCACCACGGGTGCCGACCGGCTCTACGGGACCCCCGGACCCGACGTGGTCTGGCTCGGAGGTGCGGACAAGTACTACCGGGACGTGTTCGTCGACGCCGGTGGTGACGACCTGGTCTGCCAGGGTGGCAGGGGCGATGCGGTGATCCAGGCCGGCGCCGGCGACGACGTGATCGTGCTGGACGAGGGCTGGGACTACGGCTACCCGGACCGGCCCGCCGTGGTCGTCTACGGCGACGAGGGCGACGACACGGTCACCGCCGCCGGGGCGGCCGCGCAGGAGCTCGGCGGCCCCGGCAACGACGTGCTCACCGGCAGCGCCACCGGGGGCGACGAGCTGATCGGCGGACCGGGCGACGACCGGTTGACCGGGCTCGGGGGTGCGGACCGGCTGGACGGCGGTGCGGGCAATGACGAGGTCGGCGGTGGGGACGGCGACGACGAGGTGATCGGCACCCCCGGCGCCGACCTGGTCGACGCAGGTCGCGGCGACGACGAGCTCGCCTACACCTACGGGGAGGTCGGCGTGCCTCCGCGCACGCAGATGGACGCCGGGGTGGCGATCGACGTCTCCACCGGCGACGTGGTGAGCAGCGGCGGCACCACGCGGGCGAGCCGAGTCGAGTGCTGGACGGGTACGCCGTACGCCGACACGATCGAGGGGAGCCCGGCCGCGGACTGCCTCGACGGTGGTGACGGCGCCGGCCGGGACTCGGTCCGGGCCGGTGACGGTGCCGACCGGATCACGATCTACTCGGGCCGCGCCGACGCCGGCCGCGGCGCCGACCAGCTCGTCGCCGAGATGCAGCTGCCGTTGGCGAGCGCGGACCCTGCCCCGGACGCCGTGCCGGAGCTGCGTGCCGGGCCCGGCGACGACCACATCAGCCTGGTCAGCCGGACCGCGCACGCGTCCGGCGGGGCCGGTGACGACGTCGTCGACCTCCTCTTCTCCGTCGACGCCACAGCGAGCGGTGGCGCGGGAAGCGACACGCTGCGCCTCAACAGTCGCTACCCGGCAGAGCTGGACGCGCGTGCGGGCACGACCTCGTTCCAGGTGCAGGAGCTCACCCACCGCTTGCGCTTCGACGCGTTCGAGGTCTTCGTCGGCTCCTCGGGCGACGACCGCCTCCGCGGGTCCGCCGGCGACGAGGTGTTCCGGGGCGCGGGCGGCGACGACACGGTCCTGGGCCGGGGCGGCGCCGACACCCTGGAGGGCAGGAAGGGCGACGACGTCCTGCGCGGAGGCGCGGGCAAGGACGTCGCGGACGGCGGCCCCGGGCACGACACGTGCTCGGCAGAGACCGAGACGAGCTGCTGATCCCGCCCACCCCCGGGCGGGATCGCCGGAGCGGGGTCAGGCGGTGGCGGCGAACGCCTCGCTGACCACGTCGAACGCCTCGTGCAGCAGCGCGTCGGAGATCGCCAGGGGCGGCAGGAAGCGGAAGACGTTGCCCCAGGTGCCGCAGGTCAGGGTGACGACGCCCTGGGCGTGGCAGTACGCCGAGACCGCGGCCGTGCGCACCGGGTCGGGCAGCAGGGTGCCGGGCTCGCACAGCTCGATGGCCATCATCGCGCCGCGCCCGCGCAGGTCGCCGATGATCGGGTGGGCCTCCTTCAGCGCGGTCAGCCGCTCGTGCATGATCGCGCCGATCTGCCGGGCCCGACCGGCGAGGTCGTGGCTGCGCATCTCCTCGATCGCCCCGAGCGCGGCCGCGCAGGCGACCGGGTTGCCGCCGTACGTCCCGCCGAGCCCGCCCACGTGCACGGAGTCCATCAGGTCGGCCCGGCCGGTCACCCCGGCCAGCGGCAGACCGCCGGCGATGCCCTTGGCGGTGGTGACCAGGTCGGGGACGACGCCCTCGTCGTCGCAGGCGAACCAGTCGCCGGTGCGGCAGAAGCCGGACTGGATCTCGTCGGCGATGAACACCACGTCGTTGGCGGTGCACCAGGCCGACAGCGCGGGCAGGAAGCCCGGCGCCGGGACCACGAAGCCGCCCTCGCCCTGGATCGGCTCGATCACGATGCAGGCCAGGTTGGTGGCCCCGACCTGCTTCTCGATCACGTCGATGGCGCGGGCGGCGGCCTCCTCGCCGGAGAGCCCGTCGCGGAACGGGTACGACATCGGGGCGCGGTAGACCTCGCCCGCGAACGGCCCGAAGCCGTGCTTGTAGGGCATGTTCTTCGCCGTCATCGCCATCGTGAGGTTGGTCCGACCGTGGTAGGCGTGCTCGAAGACCGCGACGGCGTCGCGCCCGGTGGCCACGCGCGCGATCTTCACGGCGTTCTCGACCGCCTCGGCGCCCGAGTTGAACAGCGCGGACTTCTTGGCGTGGTCGCCCGGGGTGAGCTCGGCCAGCGCCGCGCAGACGTCGACGTAGCCGTCGTACGGCGTGACCATGAAGCAGGTGTGGGTGAACGCCGCCACCTGCTGCTGGACCCGGCTCACGACCTCGGGGGCGGCGTTGCCGACGCTGGTGACCGCGATCCCCGAGCCGAGGTCGATCAGCGAGTTGCCGTCCACGTCGACGAGGACGCCGCCGCCCGCCGCGGTCACGAAGACCGGCAGCGTGGTGCCGACGCCGTCCGCGACGTGCTGCTTCTTGCGGTCCAGCCGCTCCCGCGATGCGGGGCCGGGGATGTCGGTGACGAGGCGACGCTCCTGGGGGAGGGTGGGCCCACCGGTGCTGGTGACGACGGAGGAATCGGTCATGTGCAGAGCCTAGGTGCTGCGGTTCCGGTTGTGCAGGGGCGGGACGGCGACGATTCCCGGCATCGCGGCGCGGCGTCGCGCCCCGGCCGGACGAGGCGGGGGCCCGATGCGGGAGACTGGCCCGCGTGAGCACGCCCCGTGATGTCGTCGTCCTCGGCTCCACCGGCTCGATCGGCACCCAGGCCCTCGACCTGGTCCGCGCCAACCCCGACCGGTTCCGCGTGGTGGCGCTGACCGCCGGAGGCGGCAACCCCGAGCTGTTCGAGCAGCAGGTGGCCGAGTTCTCGCCGGCCTTCCACGGCCTGGGCGAGGACGCGAGCGTCGAGGCGGCCGGGCGTGCCTGCGACGTCGTCCTCAACGGCATCACCGGCGCGGTGGGCCTGCGGCCGACGCTGGCCGCGCTCGACGCCGGCAACACCCTCGCGCTCGCCAACAAGGAGTCGCTCATCATGGGCGGCCCGCTGGTGCTCGACCGGGCGAAGCCCGGCCAGATCGTGCCGGTCGACTCCGAGCACTCGGCGCTCGCGCAGTGCCTGCGCGCCGGCAGCCCCGACGAGGTGCGCCGGCTGGTGCTGACCGCGAGCGGCGGACCGTTCCGCGGCCGCACCCGTGAGGAGCTTGCCGACGTCACACCCGAGCAGGCGATGAACCACCCCACCTGGGACATGGGGCCGGTCATCACCATCAACTCGGCGACCCTGGTCAACAAGGGGCTCGAGGTGATCGAGGCGCACCTGCTCTTCGACCTCCCCTTCGACCGCATCGAGGTCGTGGTGCACCCCACGAGCGTCGTGCACTCCATGGTCGAGTTCGTGGACGGCTCCACGCTGGTGCAGGCCAGCCCGCCGACGATGATGATCCCGATCGCGCTCGGGCTGAGCTGGCCGCACCGGGTGCCGGACGCCGCGCCGCCCGTGGACTGGACCCGGCCGGAGACGTGGGAGTTCTTCCCCCTCGACGACGCGGCGTTCCCGGCCGTCGCCCTGGCCCGGCGGGCGGGGGAGGCCGGCGGCACCGCGCCCGCGGTCTACAACGCGGCCAACGAGGTGTGCGTCGACGCCTTCCGGGCCGGCCGGCTCGCCTTCAACGACATCGTTCCCACAGTGGCAGCGGTCCTGGCCCACCACGACGTACCCTCGAGGCAGCGGCTGACCGTCGACGACGTGCTGGCTGCCGACGGGTGGGCTCGCGCCGAGGCCACCCGGACCATCGACGGCACGGCTTGTGAAGGTGGGGAATGACCGCCCTGTACTACCTGCTCGGCGTGGTGATCTTCGCGGTCGCCATCCTGGCCTCGATCGGCCTGCACGAGCTCGGACACATGATCCCGGCGAAGAAGTTCGGTGGGAAGGTGACGCAGTACTTCATCGGCTTCGGCCCCACGGTGTGGAGCAAGCGGGTCGGCGAGACCGAGTACGGCGTCAAGGCGATCCCGCTCGGCGGCTACGTCAAGATCGTCGGGATGTTGCCGCCGGGGGCCGAGCAGCTGGCCGACGAGGTGACCGAGGACGCCCGGGGCAACCAGGTGGTCCGGGTCCGCAAGTCCAACACCGGCATGTTCACCCAGCTGATCTCCGACGCCCGTGCCGCCGAGTGGGAGACCATCCGGCCCGAGGACTCCGAGCGGCTCTTCTACAAGATGCCGTGGTGGAAGAAGGTCATCGTGATGGCCGGCGGGCCGACGGTGAACATCCTGATCGCCTTCGGCATCTTCCTCGCGGTGTTCTCCACCTACGGCAACCCCGGTGACGTGCGGATCTCCCCGGTGGTTGACCGGGTCGAGGCCTGCGTGGTCCCGGCCTCCGAGGACGGCCGGGTCTGCACCGCCGAGGACCCCGTCAGCCCGGCGGTCAAGGCCGGCCTCAAGGAGGGCGACCGCATCGTCGCCTTCAACGGCACCGAGATCACGGAGTGGACCCAGCTGCAGGCGGCCATCCGCGCCAACGACGACGGCGCCGCGAAGATCACCATCGAGCGCGACGGCCGCACGATGGTGCTGACCACCAACACCATGGTCACGCCGCGCCCCACCTCCGCGACCGACCAGACGCTCAAGCCGGTGGGCTTCCTCGGCTTCGTCCCGCAGTCGTCGTTCGGTTCCGGCGGCGCCGTCTACACCCTCGACCAGATGGGCACCATGACCGTCGACACGGTCAAGGCGCTGGGCACGCTCCCGGTCAAGGTCTGGGGCGTCGCCGAGGCGATCGCGGGCGTGAAGGAGCGGGCGATCGACAGCCCGGTCAGCATCGTCGGCGGCGGCCGGCTGGCGGGGGAGACCGTCTCCGAGCAGGGGTTCCCGCTCGTGGACAAGGCGGTGTTCCTGCTGATGCTCATCGCGGGCTTCAACTTCTTCATCGGCATGTTCAACTTCCTCCCGCTGCTCCCGCTCGACGGTGGCCACATCGCGGGGGCGCTGTGGGAGGCGGCCCGGCGTGCCCTGGCCCGGCTCCGCGGGCGCCCGGACCCCGGGTACGTCGACGTGGCGAAGCTCCTGCCGATCGCGTACGGCGTGGCCGCGTGCCTGCTGGTGATGGGCGTGGTGCTGATCGTCGGTGACCTCGTCGTCCCGCTGCACCTCGACTCCTGACAGGTGCAGGTGGGCCAGTAACCTGACCACATGACCGAGATCAGCCTGGGCATGCCCGCCGCTCCGCCGCCGGTGCTCGCCCCCCGCCGCAAGACCCGCCAGATCAAGGTCGGCAAGGTCGGCGTCGGCAGCGAGTCGCCCATCTCGGTCCAGTCGATGACCACGACGCTGACCGCGGACGTCAACTCCACGCTGCAGCAGATCGCGGAGCTCACCGCGTCGGGCTGCGACATCGTGCGGGTGGCCTGCCCGAGCCAGGACGACGCCGACGCCCTGCCCGAGATCGCGCAGCACTCCCAGATCCCCGTGATCGCCGACATCCACTTCCAGCCGAAGTACGTCTTCGCCGCGATCGACGCCGGCTGCGCGGCGGTCCGGGTGAACCCGGGCAACATCCGCCAGTTCGACGACCAGGTCAAGGAGATCGCCGCGGCCGCGAAGGACCGCGGCACCTCGATCCGGATCGGCGTCAACGCCGGCTCCCTCGACAAGCGCCTGCTGGAGAAGTACGGCAAGGCCACCCCGGAGGCCCTCGTCGAGTCGGCCGTCTGGGAGGCGGGCCTCTTCGAGGAGCACGACTTCCACGACTTCAAGATCTCGGTCAAGCACAACGACCCGGTGGTCATGGTGCGCGCCTACGAGATGCTCGCCGAGCGCGGTGACTGGCCGCTGCACCTCGGTGTCACCGAGGCAGGGCCGGCGTTCCAGGGCACCATCAAGTCCGCGACCGCCTTCGGTGCGCTGCTCAGCAAGGGCATCGGCGACACCATCCGAGTCTCGCTGTCGGCGCCTCCGGTCGAGGAGGTCAAGGTGGGCCTCCAGATCCTGGAGTCGCTCAACCTGCGGCCGCGTCGCCTCGAGATCGTGTCGTGCCCGTCCTGCGGCCGCGCCCAGGTCGACGTCTACAAGCTCGCCGACGAGGTGACCGCCGGCCTCGACGGCCTCGAGGTGCCCCTGCGCGTGGCGGTCATGGGATGCGTCGTCAACGGCCCGGGTGAGGCCCGCGAGGCCGACCTCGGGGTCGCCTCCGGCAACGGCAAGGGCCAGATCTTCGTCAAGGGCGAGGTCATCAAGACCGTGCCGGAGTCCAAGATCGTGGAGACGCTGATCGAGGAGGCCATGCGCATCGCCGAGGGCATGGAGTCGGTCGACGGCGCCGGCGCCCAGGTCACCGTCTCCTAGCACCGACCCCCGCCCGGCAGGGCCATTGGTCCCGGTCGCGAGGTGTCGTACGCCGCTGCCCGCGGCGCACGGCGCCCCCGACGCTGGACCCATGACAGATGAGGTCCCGGCCGGCGCCATCACCGTCGGCATCGACGACTCCGACCCCAGCTTCCACGCCCTGCGCTGGGCGGTCCGGCAGGCCGAGCTCGAGCAGCGTCCGCTGTGCGTGCTCCACTCCTATGACCCACGGCCGGTGGTCTACTCCTCGCTGGGCGCGACGTTCCCCGGCGTGGACCTCACAGACGCCCTCGACAAGGCCGCCGAGGAGGTGCTGCACCGCGCCCGCCAGGAGGCCCGCGAGCAGTCCCCGGACGTGCCGGTCACCCTGGTGTGGAGCACGCTCGACCCTCGCGAGGCGCTCGCGGAGGCCGCGAGGTCGGCCTCGCTCCTCGTCGTCGCCTCGCGCGGCCGCGGGGCGATGAGCCACCTGCTGCTCGGCTCGACCGGCAGCTGGATCTCGCACCACGCCCCCTGCCCGGTGGTGGTGGTCCGCGGCGAGGCCGAGGCCGAGGACCGGCGCTGGATCGTGGTCGGCTCGGACGGCACGTCGGACAGCGACGCGGCGATCGAGTTCGGGTTCAGGCAGGCCGAGCTGCACGGTGCCCGGCTCACGGTGGTGCGCTGCCTGGCGCTGGAGGTGGGCGGGCTGCACCGGCCCCACGAGGGGCCGGTCGAGGAGGACGTGCCCGAGCGTCGGGCGCTCGAGGAGTCCGTGGCCAAGGCGTCCGCGCGTCACCCGGACGTGCGGGTCGAGTGCGAGCTGCGTCGCGGGTCGGCGTCCGGCCACCTCACCAGGGTGTCGGAGGGCGCCAGCATGGTGGTCCTCGGCAGCCACCCGCGCCACGGCGTGGGCGCCTTCGGCCTGGGAGGGATACGCCGCGCCGTCACGGAGCACGCCGCCTGCAGCGTCGCGGTGGTGCCGGGGGAGCCGACCTCAGGAGACTGAGGCCCTCCAGACGATCCGGGTGCCGGGGGCACGGTCCTCGATCGAGAGCGACCCGGACCGTCGCTCGGCCCGACGGCGGAGGTTCGCGAGCCCGCTGCGACGCTCCGTGTTGCTGAGCCCGACACCGTCGTCGGTCACCGTCACGGTCATCTCGTCGGTCGTGCCGGTCACCGACACCTGGGCCCTGCTCGCCCTGGCGTGCCGGGCCACGTTGGTCAACGCCTCCCGGATGACGGCCGAGACGTCACCGGTGAGCTCGGGGTCGCTGAGGATGTCGACCGGCCCGCTGAAGCTCACCTCGGGCGAGAAGCCCAGCGCCGGGGTCACCTCGGTGGCGACGTCCATGACCGCGTTGCGCAGGTGGCCGCCGAAACGGTGCGGCGTCAGCTGGAAGATCGACGACCGGATCTGCCGGATCGCCTCGTCGACGCGGCTCACGACCTCCTCGAGCTGCGCGGCGCGGCGCTCGTCGAGCCCGGCCGCGACCCCCTGGATGCCCATCCCCGCCGCGAAGAGCTGCTGGATGACGTGGTCGTGCAGGTCGCGCGCGATCCGGGCCCGGTCCTCGAGCAGCAGCATCCGCTGCTGGTCCCGGCGCGCCTCGACCAGCTCGAGGGCGATCGAGGCGTGGTTGGCGAACGCCGACGCGAGGTGGACCTCGTCCTCGGTGAAGCGCAGCCCGCCGCGCATCCGGCCGATCACCAGCGCCCCGCGCGTGGAAGTGGCCCCGATCAGGGGCAGGACCATCACCGGGCCGACCGACAGCACCTGGGTGAGGTAGACGCTGCCCGGCATGGGCAGCGTGTCGCGGCTGGCGTCGACGACGACCGCCCGGCCGGTGTCCAGGACATGCTTGCTGAGCGTGTGCTCGATCGGGTAGGTCGAGGCCCTGACCTCGTCGGCGCCCTCCCCGATGGCCACCTCGACGACCAGCCGCTCGCCGTCGGGGCTGGGCTGCACGACGGTGACGATGTCGGCCCCGGCCATCTCCTTGATGCTCTCGCCGATCATCTGGAAGACCTCGTCGGGCGAGCCGGTGAGCATCTGGAAGGTCGTGTCCGTCGATGCCTGCAGCCACGTCTGGCGGCGCTTGAGGATGCCCACGAGCCGGGCGTTCTCGATCGCCGCGCCGGCCATGGCGGCCAGGGAGGTCACGACCTCCTCGTCGGCGGGGCCGAATCCGCCCACCTCGAGCGTGGCGAGGTACAGGTTGCCGAACACCTCGTCACGGACCCGGATCGGGACGCCGAGGAACCCACGCATCGGCGGGTGCCCCTCCGGGAACCCCGCCGAGCGGGGGTCGACGCCGAGGTCCGCGAGCCGGATCGGCCGCGGGTCCTCGATCAGCGCGCCGAGCAGCCCCTTGCCCTGCGGCAGCGAGCCGATGTGCTCGACGGTCGCGGGGTCCATGCCGACGTGGATGAACTGGTCGAGCCCGGAGCCGTCCGGGGAGATGACGCCGATGGCGCCGTACGGCGCGTGCACCAGCTCGCACGCGGCCTCGACGATGCGACGCAGGACGGTCTGCAGGTCGAGCACCCCGATGATGTCGGCCTGGGCGCGCAGCAGCCCGCGCAGTCGTGTGACCGCGTCGTCGTCGCCGTCCCGGGCGTTCTTCACGCGATGAGGGTACCGGGCGGGTGATCGCCGTCACCTGCTCTCGCGGGCCGGACCCGAGGGTGAGGTACGCGTGCGGGGTCCGGGTTCCGCGTAGGCTCACGACGTGCTCACGACCCGACACGGGGTGCGCCCCCTGGGGCCGCCCGACCTCGACGCCTTCCTGGCGCTGGCCGAGCGCGACCCGGTCGTGAACGTGTTCGTCGACTACCGGGCCCGGACCACCACGCTGGAGCCGCGCTGGCTGGGCGGGGAGATGTGGGGCCGCTTCGAGAACGGTGAGCTGGTGTCGGCCTGTCACGTCGGCGCCAATCTGGTGCCGGTGCAGGCCGGTGCCGACGACGCGCGCGCCTTCGCCGAACGTGCCCTCACCCGGGGGCGGACGGTGTCGACGATCGTCGGTCCGCAGGACGCGGTCCGGGTGCTCTGGGACGGCGTGGCCCGCGGCTGGGGCACGCCCCGGGAGATCCGGTGGAACCAGCCGCACCTGCAGATCGCGGAGGCGCCGGCCATCGCCCCCGACCCGTTCGTGCGGCGCACCACCCGCGCGGACATGGACGAGCTCTACCCGGCGTGCGTGGCGATGTACACCGAGGAGGTGGGCATCTCGCCGGAGTACGGCGGGGGAGCCGAGCTCTACCGGGCACGGGTGGCCCAGCTCGTCAACCGGGGCTGGTCCTTCGCCCGCTTCGACGACGACCGGCTGGTGTTCAAGGCGGAGGTCGCCTGCGCGTCGCCGTACGCCGCCCAGGTGCAGGGCGTCTGGGTGCCGCGCGACCGGCGCGGGGAGGGCCTGGCGGCGGCCGGGATGGCCGCCGTCGTCGAGCTGGTGCGCCACGAGATCGCGCCGGTGGTGTCGCTCTACGTCAACGAGTGGAACGCCTCCGCCCGACGCGCCTACGAGAAGGTCGGCTTCCTCGAGACGGCCCGGTTCGCGACCGTCATGTTCTGACCGCCGCGGCGGGCGCCACCGCCGTTCGCTGGCTCAGGCTCGCCCGGGCCACAGCGGCGGCGTGTCGCGCAGCGGAGTCGCCCGCTCGCAGTCGCTGAGCACGCAGCGCACGGTGGCGGCCTTCTTCTTGCCGAAGGTGTCGAGCAGGAGCGCCTTCGCGGACTCCCAGTCCAGTGCACCGAACCACCCGGCCGTCGTGTAGCGGGCCAGCAGCCGCCCGCCGTCGCGACGGACGCGCACCTCGCTCGGGCCCAGGCCGTCGGTGAGGACGGGGACCGTGGCCAGCCGCGTGCCCCGTGGGTTGAACGCCTCGACCCGCTCCCGGCACGACCTCCAGAGCGTCGTCCGCGGCGCGGACAGCGTCGACAGCACGCTGCACCCGTCGAGGTAGGGGTCCTTGGTGAACACCGCCACCCGGTCCGCGCGGATGTCAGCGCGGTAGCCGGCCCGACCGGCGATCCGCCTGGTCGCGTCGGTGCGCGAGTTCCACCAGAAGGTCCGGTCCGGCCCCCAGCTGCCGAGCACCATCCGGCCCTCGTCGAGGTCGAGGATCGACACCGAGCCCGGGAAGCGACGCGAGGCCTCGCGGTGGCCGTCCGTCGTGCTCCAGACCCGGAGCCGGGTGTGGTCGCCGGTCCGGGTCGTGGCCAGGCCGATCTGCGTGCCGTCCCCGGAGAGCTGCATGCCGTAGATCGGGATGTCGCGCAGCAGCGGGGTGCGCTCGCCCCCGGCGGTCACACGGAACACCCGGAAGCGCGCGTCACCGGTCCGGTTGCTGGTGCCCACGACGTACTCGCCCGAGGACTCGGCCCTGCCGAGCAGGACCACGAGACCGGCCTCGATCGGGACCCGGACGTCGCCGTCGACGACGGTCCTGCCCTCGAGGTGGGGGATCTTCATGTCCGGGCCGCGCTCGAGCTGGGCGGGTCGGACCGGGGTCTCGGGGACGGCGGCCACGGCCGGGGCGGTGGCGCCGAGCAGCAGCGCGGTGGCGGAGGCCGCGACGGCGGCGAGCGAGGTCTTCATGCACGGAGGACGCGCTCCGGCGCCGTCAGGTTGCAGTGGGTGGTAACTGGTTCGCAGGCCGCCTGCGCCCACAAGTAGCCTTCCACCCATGATCTCCCGGATGTCGAACCTGTTCGTGCGGACCCTGCGAGAGGACCCCGCGGACGCGGAGGTCCCGAGCCACCGGCTGCTCGTCCGTGCGGGCTACATCCGCCGGGCCGCCCCCGGCATCTACACCTGGCTGCCGCTCGGCCTGCGGGTGCTGCGCCGGATCGAGGACATCATCCGCGAGGAGATGAACGCGATCGGCGCCCAGGAGCTCTCCTTCCCGGCGCTGCTGCCGCGCGAGCCCTACGAGGCCACGGGTCGCTGGACGGAGTACGGCGACGGCATCTTCCGGCTCAAGGACCGCAAGGGCAACGACTACCTGCTCGGGCCCACCCACGAGGAGATGTTCACCCTGGTGGTGAAGGACCTGTACTCGTCGTACAAGGACCTGCCGCTGTCGATCTACCAGATCCAGACCAAGTACCGCGACGAGGCGCGGCCGCGCGCCGGGCTGCTGCGCGGCCGCGAGTTCGTGATGAAGGACTCCTACTCCTTCGACGTGGACGACGAGGGGCTGGAGCGCAGCTACCAGACCCACCGGGACGCCTACATCCGGATCTTCGACCGGCTCGGCTTCGAGTACGTCATCGTCAAGGCGATGAGCGGCGCCATGGGCGGGTCCCGGTCGGAGGAGTTCCTGGCCAAGGCGGCCGTCGGCGAGGACACCTACGTCCGGTGCACCGTCTGCGACTACGCCGCCAACGTCGAGGCCGTCGAGGCGGTCCCGCCTGCTGCCGTCGCGTACGACGACGCCCCGGCGGCGCACGCCGAGACCACCCCGGACACCCCCACGATCGACACGCTGGTCGACCACCTCAACGAGAGGTTCCCCCGCGAGGACCGGCCCTGGTCGGCGGCGGACACCCTCAAGAACGTCGTGTTCTCGGTGCGGCACCCCGACGGGACCACCGAGGCGCTGGCGGTCGGCCTGCCCGGTGACCGGGAGGTCGACGCCAAGCGGCTCGAGGCACAGCTCGGTGAGGGCGTGGTGTTCGAGCCCTTCGGCGAGGACGACTTCGCGGCCCGGCCGACGCTGGCCAAGGGCTACATCGGCCCGGGGGCGCTGGGCGAGAAGAAGCCCGCCGGCGTCCGCTACCTGCTCGACCCCCGCATCGTCGAGGGCACCCGCTGGGTCACCGGCGCCGACGTCACCGGCAGCCACGTGCTCGACCTCGTGGCCGGCCGCGACTTCTCCGCCGACGGCGTCATCGAGGTCGCCGAGGTCCGCGACGGCGACGCCTGCCCGGCGTGCACGGTCGAGGGCCGCGACGGGACGCTCGAGTCCGCCCGTGGCATCGAGATGGGCCACATCTTCCAGCTCGGCCGCAAGTACGCCGACGCGCTCGACCTGAAGGTGCTCGACGAGAACGGCAAGCTGGTCACGGTCACCATGGGCTCCTACGGCATCGGTCCCTCGCGGGCCGTCGCCGCCATCGCCGAGGGCACCCACGACGAGCTCGGCCTGTCCTGGCCGCGCGAGGTCGCCCCGGCCGACGTGCACCTCGTGGCCACCGGCAAGGACGAGCACGTCTTCACCGCCGCGGAGCGGATCGCCCACGAGCTGTCCGCGCAGGGCATCGAGGTGCTCTACGACGACCGACCCAAGGTCAGCCCCGGCGTGAAGTTCAAGGACGCCGAGCTGATCGGCGTGCCGACGATCGTGGTGGTCGGCAAGGGTCTGGCCGACGGCACCATCGAGGTCAAGGACCGGGCGACCGGCGCACGCACCGACGTGCCGGCCGACCACGTGGTCGACCACGTCGTGCGCCTGGTCCGTGCCTGAGTCGCGCGACGGCGGCGTCGAGGCCGTCATCTTCGACTGGGGCGGCACGCTCACCCGCTGGCACGACGTCGACTTCCACGCCGAGTCGCTGGCGCTCGCGCAGGCGGTGGTGAACTCGCACCACGACCCGCACGTGCACGCCCAGCGGCTGCACGCGGCCGGTGACACCATCTGGGGTCGCAGCCGCGACCACCAGCAGAGCTCGACCATTGCGGACCTGTTCGCGGAGGCAGGCCTCGACCACGACCCCGAGCTGCTGCACGCCTACTACGAGTTCTGGGAGCCGCACACCCCGACCGACCCCGAGGTGGGGCCGCTGCTCGAGGCGCTCCGCGCGGACGGGATCAAGGTCGGCGTGCTGTCCAACACGATCTGGCCGCGGGCGTGGCACCGCGGCTTCTTCGAGCGCGACGGGGTGCTGCACCTGATCGACGGAGACGTCTACACCAGTGAGATCCCGTGGACGAAGCCGTCGCCGAAGGCGTTCGGCGCCGCGATGGCGGCCGTGGGCGCGGTCGACCCGGCCCGGTGCGTGTACGTCGGGGACCGGCTCTTCGACGACGTGTGGGGCGCCCACAACGCCGGGATGCGGGCGATCCACGTCCCGCACAGCACGATCCCGGTCAGCCAGGTCGGCCACACCGAGGGGGAGCCGGACGCCGTCGCGCACCGGCTCTCCGACATCCACGGGATCGTGTCCGGCTGGGCCTGACCGTCGCCTCCGGATGCAGGTTCGTGCATTGCAGAATTGTGAGGATCGATCCCCATCGCATCGTGCTCGGCGGTGTTGCATGATTTTGCACAGCAGAGGAGCCCGTCGGTCCCCCCCACATCGGGCGGGCTCCTCCAACGGCCTTGATGTCCGGGCCCTCAGCGGTCCGTGTACTCGTCAGCTCCGGGGAGCATCTCGGGAGTTCCCCGGAAGGCGAGCACACGGACCGCTGCGTCGTTCAGGGCCCCGATCGCCCAGCGTCGACGGTAGCCCTCGGTGCTCGCCACCAGGGCGGCGTACGTCGCGGCGCACCGGTCCTCGATGTCGCGCGCGGTCCGGGTGACCACGGTCGACCGGTCCAGACCGGCGGGCAGGTCGTACGCCGGCGCCGCCGCCACCGGCTCCTCGCCGGCATCGGTGACCGCGCGGGTCAGCACGTCTCGTCGGGCCCGGTGCTCGGCGTACGCCCCGGAGAGGGCGGCGTAGAGCTCCGGGCTGCTCGACCGGGAGGTCTGGGCGCCCAGCACGCCGTAGACGTAGACCGCCGCGTGCTCGGCCGCGAGCGTGGTCTGCAGTGCGTCCGCCGTGGTCATCCGGAGACCTCTCCGCCCGTGGTGGTCGAGGCGCCGGGCAGCTGTGCGAGGTGCTGGGCGGCGCCGGCGGACATGCACGCCACCAGCCTGGCCAGCGTGCCGCTGCGGGCGGCCGCCGCGGCGTCGACGAGCCGGCGCTGGGCGCGCTCCTCGCGTACCCGCACCTCGCGCAGTGCGGCCTCGGGGCCGGCGAACCGGCCGCCGTGCGCGAACGAGTCCGGCGGCTCCTCGCCCAGGGCCCGCAGGTGGGCGGCGTGCAGCTCACGGAACGGCCGGACGGTCGGCGCCAGCCGGGGATAGGTCGTCTCGACGTGTCCGGTGAGCACGCTCAGCGAGCCGAGCAGCTCGACGAGGTCGGCGACCAGGGCTGCGTCCGGGCCCTCGGTCGCGGCGGCTCCCGTCGACACGCCCGGACGGGGGCCGGCCGGGTCGCGATCCGCGTCACACCCGGTGAGCGCGCCCAGGCCCACGAGGGCACCCCCGACGGTCGCGCCCAGGGCCGCGCGCCGGGTCGCCACGGGGTGCGGGGACGGGAGGGGAGGGGCGGGCACGGCGACGACCCTATCGCCGGGAGCCGGGGGTGCCTCGCGGCCGGGTGAAGTGTGCGGGCTGCAGCCGCTATCGTGGATGTTCGACAACAGCACAAGGAGGTCGCCCACCCGTGAGCAGTGCCAGGCAGGACGCCACCCGGGACCGGATCGAGACAGAGCTCGTCGACCCCTTGAGTGCCCTGGGCCTCGATGTCGAGGCCGTCGAGATCTCGCCCGCCGGCAAGCGACGGATCCTCCGGGTCGCCGTCGACAAGGACGGCGGAGTGACGCTGGACGACGTCGCCGACGCGACGCGCGAGGTCTCCCGGGTGCTCGACGAGTCCGACGTGATGGGGGAGCAGCCCTACACCCTCGAGGTGACCTCGCGGGGCGTGGACCGCCCGCTCACGCTGCCCCGGCACTGGCGACGCAACGCCGACCGGCTGGTGAAGGTGACCCTGGTCGACGGCTCCGCGGTGACGGGGCGGATCACGAGCAGCGACGACGAGGCGGCCACGCTCGACGTGGCGGGCACGCCGCGCGACGTGGCCTACGCCGAGGTCGCCAAGGCGCTCGTGCAGGTCGAGTTCAACCGCAAGCCGGGCGCCGGCGACGACGACGAAGAAGAGGACGCCTGATGGACATCGACCTGAGCATCCTGAGGATGCTGGAGCGGGAGAAGGAGATCTCCTTCGACGTCCTCGTGGAGGCCATCGAGCAGGCCCTGCTCACGGCGTACCACAAGACGCCGGGCGCGCAGGAGCAGGCGCGTGTCGAGCTGGACCGCAAGACCGGCCACGTGAGCGTCCTGGCCTCGGAGGTCGACGACGAGGGCAACGTCGTCGGGGAGTACGACGACACCCCGGCCGGCTTCGGCCGGATCGCCGCGACGACCGCGAAGCAGATCATGCTGCAGCGCCTGCGCGACGCCGAGGACGACATCAAGTTCGGTGAGTTCTCCGGCAAGGAGGGCGACATCATCTCGGGTGTCATCCAGCAGGGGCGCAACCCCGACGACGTGATGGTCGACCTGGGCAAGATCGAGGGTCTGCTGCCGGTCGGCGAGCGGGTCCCCGGCGAGAACTACGCCCATGGCACGCGCATCAAGTGCCTGGTCGTCTCGGTGCGCAAGGGCATGCGTGGTCCCCAGATCACCCTGTCGCGGACCCACCCGAACCTGGTCAAGAAGCTCTTCGCGCTGGAGGTCCCCGAGATCGCCGACGGCACCGTCGAGATCGCGGCGATCGCCCGCGAGGCCGGCCACCGCACCAAGATCGCGGTCATCTCGCGCACGCCCGGCGTCAACGCCAAGGGTGCGTGCATCGGCCCGATGGGCCAGCGGGTGCGCAACGTGATGTCGGAGCTGCACGGCGAGAAGATCGACATCGTCGACTGGTCCGACGACCCGGCCGAGCTGGTGGCGCACGCGCTGTCGCCGGCCCGGGTCACCTCGGTCGAGATCATCGACGCGGCCGCGAAGTCGGCCCGGGTCGTGGTGCCGGACTTCCAGCTGTCCCTGGCGATCGGCAAGGAGGGGCAGAACGCCCGCCTGGCCGCCCGCCTGACCGGGTGGCGCATCGACATCAGGAGCGACGAGGCAGCCGAGGGCTGACGAGGCGCCGGGGCGGTCCGGTGGGAGCCCGTGACGGGTGAGCCGAACCACCTCGGTTCGATAACCAGTGGCCGCGCACGGTAGAGTTGTCCCCAGTGGTCCGCCAACACGTCTCTGCTCCCTGCCCGGATCCTGACATCTCGTCGGGGCCGGTCAGGACCTGCATCGGTTGTCGACAGCGGGCCACGAAACGCGAGTTGTTGCGGGTGACCGCCGGCTCGGACGCGAGCGGCCACCCGGCCGTCGTGCCCGATCCTGACGGCACCGCACCGGGACGGGGAGCGCACCTGCACCCCACCACCGGTTGCTACGACCTCGCGGTGCGGCGGAAAGCCTTCACCCGTGCCCTCCGGGCCGGGACCGGGCTGTCCAGCGCACCGGTGGGTGACTACCTCGGCTCGCGCGCAGTCCAACCGTGATCGACCGACAGAAACTGGAGCAGCAGCTCATGAGCACTCGATGAGTACTTCGCGATGAGTTTGCACAACCACTAACGGTCTCAGGTTTCCCCCCAGCGTCGCTGGACCCGGGTCTGAGGCCAGAAGGAGAAGCGTGGCTAAGACCCGAGTTCACGAGCTCGCCAAGCAGTACGGCGTCGAGAGCAAGTTCGTTCTCGAGAAGCTCAAGGAGATGGGGGAGTTCGTCAAGTCGGCATCGTCGACCGTCGAGCCCCCTGTCGAGATGCGATTCAAGAAGGAGTTCGGCGAGCAGCTGAAGGCCGCCGGCGCCTCCGCCCCTGCCGAGGCTCCCGCCGAGAAGGCCCCCGAGAAGCCCGCCGCCAAGGCGCCGGCTGCTCCGAAGCCGTCGGCACCCGCCCCCCAGGCTCCCGCCGCCGAGGCCCCGGCCCAGCCGGCCGCCCCGGCGCCCGTCCAGCCGGCTGCACCGGCCGCGCCCGCCGCGAAGGCCCCGGCAGCTCCCAAGCCCGGTCCGCGTCAGGCCCCGGCCGAGAAGCCGGCACCCCCGGCCGAGCCTGTGGCTCCGGCCGCGTCGGCGACGCCGACCCCGGCCGCCCCGGCGCCCAAGGCCCCGGCGCCGCGCCCGGTCGGCAAGCCCGGCGGCACGCCCCGTCCCGGCAACAACCCGTTCTCGTCCAGCCAGGGCATGGGCCGTCGCCCCGCCCCCGGCGGCGACCGAGGCCCTGCTGCCGGTGGTGGCGCCCCCACGGGCGGCGACCAGCAGCAGCGCCCGCCGCGCCCGCCGGCCGGTCGTGACGGTGGCGGCGCGCCGGGCCGCCCCGGCATGCCGCGCCCCAACCCGGCGATGATGCCCAAGTCCCCGGCCGCCTTCGGCCAGGGTCCCGGCGGTCGTGCTCCCGGTCGTCCGGGCGCGCCCGGCCGCGGTGGTGCTCCCGGTCGTGGCGGTGCGCCCGGCCGCGGTGGCGCCGGCGCTCCCGGTGCCGGCGGTCGTCCCGGTGGCTTCGGCCCCGCGGGTGGCGGTCGTCCCGGCGGCGGTCGTCCCGGCCAGCGCGGCCAGACCCAGGGTGCCTTCGGTCGCCCGGGTGGCCCGTCGCGTCGTGGTCGCAAGTCGAAGCGGGCGCGTCGTCAGGAGTTCGAGGCCATGCAGGCCCCGACGATCGGTGGCGTGCGCGTCCGCAAGGGCGACGGCGAGACCGTCCGTCTGCCCCGTGGCGCGTCCCTGACCGACTTCGCCGAGAAGATCGGCGTCGACGCGGCAGCGCTCGTGCAGATGCTGTTCAGCCTCGGCGAGATGGTGACCGCGACCGAGTCTGTCAACGACGAGACCTTCGAGCTGCTCGGTGAGGAGCTCAACTACGTCGTGCAGGTCGTCTCGCCCGAGGACGAGGACCGCGAGCTGCTCGAGTCCTTCGACCTCGAGTTCGGTGAGGACGAGGGCGACGAGTCCGACCTGGTCGTGCGGCCGCCGGTCGTCACGGTCATGGGTCACGTCGACCACGGAAAGACCAAGCTCCTCGACGCGCTGCGCAACGCCAACGTCGTCGACAAGGAGGCCGGTGGCATCACCCAACACATCGGTGCCTACCAGGTCATGACCGACGTGGACGGCGAGGAGCGCCGGATCACCTTCATCGACACCCCGGGTCACGAGGCGTTCACCGCCATGCGTGCCCGTGGTGCCCAGGCCACCGACATCGCCATCCTGGTGGTCGCGGCGGACGACGGCGTGATGCCGCAGACGGTCGAGGCGCTCAACCACGCCAAGGCCGCCGGTGTGCCGATCGTGGTCGCGGTCAACAAGATCGACAAGCCGGAGGCGGACCCGACCAAGGTCCGTGGCCAGCTGACCGAGTACGGCCTGGTGCCCGAGGAGTACGGCGGCGACGCCATGTTCGTCGACGTGTCGGCCAAGTCCGAGCTCAACCTCGACAAGCTGCTCGAGGCCGTCGTGCTGACCGCCGACGCGTCCCTGGACCTGCGGGCCAACCCCAACCAGGACGCCCAGGGTCTCGTGGTCGAGGCGCACCTCGACCGTGGCCGTGGCCCGGTGGCGACCGTGCTGGTCCAGCGCGGCACGCTGCGGGTCGGCGACTCGATCGTGGCCGGTCCGGCCCACGGCCGTGTCCGCGCCATGCTCGACGAGCACGGCAACGAGCTGGCCCAGGCCGACCCGTCGCGTCCGGCGATGGTCCTCGGTCTGAGCGCGGTGCCCGGTGCGGGCCAGAACTTCATCGTGGTCGAGGACGACCGGATGGCCCGCCAGATCGCCGAGAAGCGCGAGGCGCGCGAGCGTGCGGCCATGCAGGCCAAGCGCCGGGTGCGTCGTACGCTCGAGGACTTCATGGCCTCCATGGAGAAGGGCGAGAGCCAGGAGCTCAACCTGATCCTGAAGGGCGACGTGTCCGGTTCGGTCGAGGCCCTCGAGGACGCGCTGGCCAAGATCGACGTCGGTGACGAGGTCGGCATCCGGGTCATCGACCGCGGTGTCGGTGCCATCACCGAGACCAACGTCGACCTGGCCGCGGCCTCCGACGCCATCATCATCGGCTTCAACGTCCGGCCCCAGGGCAAGGCGACGGAGATGGCCGACAAGGAAGGCGTCGAGATCCGGTACTACTCGGTCATCTACCAGGCGATCGAGGAGATCGAGGCGGCCCTCAAGGGCATGCTCAAGCCGGAGTTCGAGGAGTCGACCCTGGGTCAGGCGGAGATCCGTGCGATCTTCCGCTCGTCCAAGATCGGCAACATCGCCGGCTGCATGGTCACCTCCGGTGTCATCCGCCGCAACGCCAAGGTGCGCGTCATCCGCGACGGTGCCGTGGTCGCCGACAACCTCGACCTGGCCTCGCTGAAGCGGGAGAAGGACGACGCGTCGGAGGTCCGCGAGGGCTTCGAGTGCGGTCTGGTGCTGCGGAACTTCCAGGACATCAAGGAAGGCGATGTCGTGGAGGCGTTCGAGATGCGCGAGATCCCGCGCAGCTGATCCATCCACCGAGTCGGCGTCAGTTCCCCGGAACTGGCGCCGACTCGGGCATTTGAGAGAGTAGGAACATGAGCAACCCACGGGTGCGCAAGATCGCGGACCGGATCCAGGTGATCGTCGCGGAGATGCTGGAACGTCGGGTCAAGGACCCGCGGCTCGGGTTCGTGACCGTGACCGACGTCCGGGTCACCGGGGACACCCAGCAGGCGACGATCTTCTACACCGTGCTCGGGCAGGAGGGCGCCGAGGAGGAGGCCCTCGCGGGCACGGCCGCCGCGCTGGAGTCGGCCAAGGGCCTGCTCCGCTCGGAGGTCGGCAAGCAGCTCGGGATGCGCCACGTCCCGTCGCTCACCTTCGTCGCGGACGCCCTGCCGGAGAACGCGCGACATCTCGACGAGGTGCTGGCCCGGGCCAAGGCGCTCGACGAGGAGGCGGCGGCGCGGCGCGGGTCGACGTACGCCGGGGAGAGCGACCCCTACAAGAAGCCCCGCGAGATCGACGCCGACGACGCGGACGACGACGGGGAGCTGTGACCGCTCCGACCGCCTCGGGACGGGCGGCGGCTCCGGCCACCGCATCGGGCCTGGTCGTCGTCGACAAGCCGGCCGGGATGACCTCCCACGACGTGGTCTCCCGGGTGCGCCGGCTGGCCGGCACCCGCAAGGTGGGGCACGCGGGCACGCTGGACCCGATGGCGACCGGGGTCCTCGTGCTCGGCGTCAACCGCGCCACCCGCCTGCTGGGCCACCTGATGCTGACCGAGAAGGCCTATGACGCCACCGTGCGCCTCGGCGTCGCCACCACGACCGACGACGCCGAGGGCGAGGTCACGACGACCGCCTCGGCCCGGGGGATCGACGAGGCGGACGTGCGCGCCGCGCTCGCGGACTTCGTGGGCGACATCGAGCAGGTGCCCACCGCGGTCTCCGCGATCAAGGTGGACGGCAAGCGCGCCTACCAGCGTGTCCGCGAAGGTGAGGACGTGCAGCTGGAGGCGCGGCCGGTGACCGTGCACGAGCTCGTCGTGCACGAGGTGCGGGCGGTCGACGACCACCTCGACGTGGACCTGTCGCTGCGCTGCTCCAGCGGCACCTACGTCCGGGCGATCGCGCGCGACCTCGGGGCGCGACTGGGTGTCGGCGGCCACCTGACGGCGCTGCGGCGTACCGCCGTCGGCCCCTACGACCTCGCGGCCGCGCGGACCCTGGACCAGCTGGCGGAGGACTTCGCCGCGATGCCGATCGCGGAGGCCGCCCGCCGGGCCTTCCCCGGCCGCGACCTCGACCGGGCGCACGCCGACGACGTGCGCGTGGGGCGGGCCCTCGACCTGGAGCTCGACGGCCTGACCGCGGTGTTCGACCCGGACGGCGAGTTCCTGGCCCTCTACGAGCCGCGCGCGGGCGTTGCCCGGGCCGTCGCGGTGTTCGTCTGAGCCGCGCAAGTAGTCTTCTGGCCGTGCGCATCTGGCGATCCCTCGACGAGGTCCCTGCCGACCTGGGCCCGACTGCCGTGGTCATCGGCAACTTCGACGGCGTGCACCTCGGGCACCGGCACGTGCTCGCCCGCGCCCGCGAGGTGGCCGACGAGCGCGGACTCACCCTGGTGGCGGTCACGTTCGACCCGCACCCCATGGCGGTGCTGCGCCCCGAGCACGCTCCCTCCTCGCTGACCTCGGTCGAGACGCGGGCGGTGCTGCTGGCCGACAGCGGGGCGGACGCCGTGCTGGTGCTGCCCTTCGACCGGGACATGGCCACGTGGACGCCCGAGGAGTTCATCCAGCGGGTGCTCGTGTCGAGCCTGCGGGCCGCCGCGGTGGTCGTGGGTGCCAACTTCCGGTTCGGTCACCGTGCGGCGGGCGACGTGGCGAGCCTGGTGGAGGCCGGGGCGGTGCACGGGTTCGAGGCGGAGGGCATCCCCCTCGACGGCGGCCCCCAGGTCTGGTCCTCGACCTACGTCCGCACCTGCCTGGCCACCGGCGACGTCGCCGGAGCGGCCGAGGCCCTGGGCCGTCCGTACGCCGTCCGCGGCACCGTCGTCCGCGGCGACCAGCGTGGCCGCGAGCTCGGCTACCCGACCGCGAACGTCCCCACCAGCACCCTCACCGCCGCCCCCGCCGACGGGGTGTACGCCGGGTGGCTGCGCCGCCTCGACACCGGTGAGCGCTTCCCGGCGGCCATCAGCGTCGGCACCAACCCGACCTTCGACGGGCAGCGGGAGCGGCGCGTGGAGAGCTACGTGCTCGACCGCGACGACCTCGAGCTGTACGGCGTCGAGGTCGAGGTGTCGTTCGTGGAGCGGCTGCGGGGGATGGTCGCCTTCGAGTCGGTCGAGAAGCTCGTCGTCCAGATGGACGACGACGTCAGCCGGGCGCGAGAGCTGCTGGGCGCGGTCTCGTGAGGGCCGCCCCCGCCGACCGGGTGCAGGCCGCCGAGGACTGGTTCCTGCACCACGGACTGACCTACTTCGTCCCCGAGCAGCGGGCGCACGTGGGCCAGGCCCTGCGGCTGCGCCGGATCGTCCCGCTGGTGCTGCTGGTGGTCCTGGTCGCGACGGGCGCCGGCGGCCTGCTGGCCTGGTTCGCCGACCAGCTGACCCTCGGGCCGGCCACCCTCGCGTTCCTGCTGCTCGCCGGGGCGACGTGGTACGCCCTCACCGCCCTGCACGCCGCGCCCATCGTGCGGTGGGCGCTGACCCGGACCTTCGGCAGCCTGCGCACGCTGCTGCCCATGACCACCCGGGCGCTGCCGCTCCTGCTGCTCTTCATCACGTTCCTGTTCATCAACACCGAGGTGTGGCAGGTCGCCTCGAACCTCACGGCCGGGACGCTGGTCATGGCCGTGCTGCTGTTCGTCGTGCTCGCGGTGGGCTTCCTTCTGGTGCGGTTGCCCGAGGAGGTCGACCGGGTCGACGACGACGTCACCGACCGGCTGCTGCTCGACGCCTGCCGCGGGACCCCGCTGGAGGCGGCCAGCCGGGAGCTGGTCGAGGATCCGGAGGCGGACCCGGCCGCGCACGCCGAGGTGGGCGGCTTCGAGCGGTGGAACCTCGTGATCGTGCTGGCGGTCGTCCAGCTCGTGCAGGTCCTGCTGGTCACGCTGTCGGTGTTCGTGTTCCTGGTCGTCTTCGGGTCGCTGATCATGACCGGGCCGGTCATGGACGCCTGGCTGACCTCGCCCACGCACAGCATCCCCGGCGTCACGAGCATCTCGGTGGCGCTGCTGCAGGTGTCGATCTTCCTCTCGGCGTTCTCCGGTCTCTACCTGACGGTGTCGACGGTCACCGACGAGACCTATCGCGAGCAGTTCTTCGGGGGAGTGATGGAGGAGATGGAGCGGGCCGTGGGCGTCCGGGCCATCTACCTCGAGCTGCGCAGGCGCACCGCTCCGGTGAGCTGAGCCGGGCCCCGTTCGGAGTTGAGCCAGGCCCCGTTCGGAGTTGAGCCGGGCCCCGTTCCGGCAGTCGACCGGAACGAGGCCCATCTCGGGTGTGAACGAGGCCCAACTCAACGAGTCATGCGTCGAGGTCCTTCTCGACGAGGGCCGCGATCGCGTCGACCGCTGCCTGGTCGTCTCCCGAGATCTCGACCGTGGCGCCCTTGCCGGCGCCGAGGGTCATGATGAGCAGCGCCGAGCTGGCGTCGACCGGCTCGTCACCGGGGATCCCGATGAGCACCTCGTGGTCGAGATCGGCGGCCGCCTCCGAGATGATCGCGGCGGGGCGGGCGTGCAGGCCGACGGCGGAGCCGACGACGACGGACTTGGTGGGCATGTCTCTCCTTCAGTGGTGGGAGTTCGATCCTTGCAGGACGGGTGGTGCTCAGACCGGCTCGAGCTCGGCGTCGCTCTCACCGAGGGACTTCAGGGCGACCACGCTGAACGCCGCGACGAGCGTCCCGGCCACGAGCGCGATCAGGAAGCCCAGGACGTGCCCGACGGCAAAGAGGACGAAGATGCCGCCGTGCGGCGCACGCAGCGTGACGTCCATGGCCATCGCCAGGCCGCCGGCGACCGCGCTGCCGGCCATGATGGACGGGATGACGCGCAGCGGGTCGGCCGCCGCGAACGGGATCGCGCCCTCGGTGATGAACGACGCCCCGAGCGCCCAGGCCGCCTTGCCGTTCTCACGCTCGGGCAGGCTGAACAGTCCGGGACGGATGACCGTGGCCAGGGCGAGACCCAGGGGCGGCACCATGCCGGCGATCATGACGGCCGCCATGACCTTCAGCTCCGGGGCGTCGCCCGAGGCGGTCGCGGCGGCACCGAGGCCGGCGGTGGCGAAAGCGTAGGCGACCTTGTTGAGCGGACCGCCCATGTCGAAGGCCATCATCAGGCCGAGGATCACGCCGAGCAGGATGGACAGGCTGGAGTTGTCGCTCATGTTGTTCAGACCCTTGGTGAGCTGGTCCATCAGGTTGCCCAGCGGCTTGCTGAGGACCACGATCATCAGGATGCCGCTGATCAGCGTCGTCAGGAGCGGGATGACCAGCACCGGCATCAGGCCGCGCGCCCACGGGGAGACCTTCCAGCGGGTGATCCACAGGGCGATGAAGCCGGCGAGGACACCGCCGATGATGCCGCCGAGGAAGCCGCTCTGGGGGAGGCCGAAGCCGCCCAGGTCGACGGCCAGCGCACCCATCACGAAACCGGGGGCGATGCCGGGCCGGTCCGCGATCGCGAACGCGCAGTAGCCGGCCAGCGCCGGCACCAGGAACTTGAACGCCGTGGCGCCCAGGACGAAGAACACCGCGCCGATGTAGGCGAAGAAGCCGTTGTCGAACAGTGCGTGGTCCAGCCCGAGGGCGGAGGTGTCGGGCAGGTCGAACAGGTTGTTGTTGACCACGATGTCGCCGGCGGGACCGACGATCTCGTAGCCGCCGAACAGGAAGCCGAGGGCGATCAGCAGACCGCCGGCGGCGACGAACGGGATCATGTACGACACGCCGGTCATCAGCACCCGGCGCACGTGGTGGGTCCAGCTCTCGCCGCCGTGGGACTCCTCCGCGGCCGAGACGGTGCCCTCGACGCGCGGGGCGTTCGGGTCGTCGGCGTAGCGCAGCGCCTCGGCGATCATCGCGTCGGCGTCGTCGATGGGGCGCTTCACCCCTGAGGAGACGACCGGCTTGCCGGCGAACCTGTGCCGGTCGCGCACGCCCACGTCGACCGCGAAGATCACGGCCGAGGCCGCGGCGATCGTGTCGTAGTGCAGCGGCGTCGAGCCCGCGGAGCCCTGGGTCTCCACCGTGATGTCGACGCCGGCGCGGCCGGCTGCGGCCTCGAGGGCCTCGGCAGCCATGTAGGTGTGCGCGATGCCGGTGGGGCACGCGGTCACCGCGACCAGGCTGCGCCCGGTCGGGGCCGTGGCGGTGGCGGCGCCCCCGCCGGACGTCGTTGCGCCCGAGCCGACGGCGGCGGCCGCGGCGGTGGTGGTGGTGGTGGTCGCCCCGGCGGTGGCGGCGGCAGTGGTGGCGGGCGCGATGCCCAGCTCGTGCTCGATCAGCCCGACCACATCCTCCGGCGTCTCGGCGGCGCGGAGCGCGTCGGTGAACGCCGGCTTGACCAGGGCTCGTGCCAGCTTGGTGAGCAGCTGGAGGTGGGTGTTGTCGCCGCCGGCCGGTGCCGCGATGAGGAACGCCAGGTCGGCGGGCCCGTCCTTGGCGCCGAAGTCGACGGTGGGGCTCAGCCGGGCGAAGACCAGGGTGGGGTCCTCGACGCCCGCGGTGCGGCAGTGCGGGATCGCGATGCCGCCGGGCAGCCCGGTCGACGAGGTCGCCTCGCGGGCCAGGGCGTCCTCGGCCAGCTGGGCGGTGTCGACGGCGCGGCCCGCGCCCCCGACGACGTCGGCGAGGGCCCGGATGACACCGAGCTTGTCGGAGCCCAGGTCCACGTCGAGGCGAACCAGATCTGTGGTGATCAGGTCGGACATCGTCACCCTCCTTGGGTGAGGTCGAGGTCCCGGACCGAGACGAGCTCGGGCGTGACCTGCGAGGGAAGCGGGATGGTCGTGCCGGGGAGTCCGGCTGCCGCACTGCCGTAGGCCACGGCGAGTGCGAGTCGTTGGGCCGGGGTCCGTCGCCGGATGTCCCCGAGCAGGTAGCCGAAGAGGCTGGAGTCGCCGGCACCGACGGTGCTGACGACGGTGGTGGGCGGAGGCGTGGCGTGCCAGGCACCCTCGCTGTTGACGAGGACCGCGCCGTTGCTGCCGAGCGTGGCCAGCACGGTCTCGACGCCCCGCTCGACCAGGGTGCGGGCTGCCTTCGCCGCCGCCGCAGGGTCGGACTCGAGCAGGTCGGGGTCGCCGCCGGTGAAGGAGGCGAGCTCCTCCCCGTTGGGCTTCATCAGGTGCGGTGCGCTGCCGGGCAGCGCGTCGACCAGGGCGGCCAGGGGCCCCTCGCTGGTGTCGACGGCGATCCGGGCGCCGTGCTCGCGCAGCACGCCCACGAGCTCGGCGTACCACCCGACGGGGGCGCCGGGCGGCAGCGAGCCGGCGAGCACCAGCCAGTCGGCGGAGATCGCGCGGCGCAGCAGCGCGTCGGTGAGGCCGCTGAGCACCTCGGGCGTCACGGTGGGGCCGGGGCTGTTGAGCTTGGTCGTGGTGCCGTCGGGCTCGCTGACCGTGATGTTGACGCGCAGCGCCCCGGTGGTGTGCACCGGCCGGCAGTCGATGCCGGCCGCGAGCAGCTCGAGGACGAACGGGTCCTCGGCGGGGGCGGGCAGCACCGCGATCGAGGGGATGCCGGCGGAGACCGAGGCCCGCGAGATGTTGACCCCCTTGCCGCCGGCCTGTGAGGTCACCGAGTCGGCGCGCTGGACCGCGCCACGCGCGAGCGTGCCGGGCAGGGCGACGGTCTGGTCGTGGCTGGGGTTGGGGGTGAGCGTGACGATCATGCGACGACGACCTCCAGGCCGGCACGGGTGAGCTCACGACGGTCGGCGGGGGTGATCCCGTCGTCGGTGACGAGCACGTCGACGTCCTCGAGCGAGGCGAAGCGCTGGGGAGACTCGGTGCCGATCTTGCTCGCGTCGGCCAGCACGATGCTGCGTCGGGCGCTCGCCACCATGGCCCGCTTGGTCGCGGCCTCGTCCCAGTCCGGGGTGGTGAGGCCGTGGTCGGCGGTGATGCCGTTGGTGCCGAGGAAGACCAGGTCGACACGCAGGTTCGCCAGCGCGGTGACGGTCTCGGGGCCGACGGCGGCCTGCGTGGTCGAGCGGACCCGACCCGGGAGCAGGTGGAGCTCGATCTGCGGGTTGCCCGCGAGCCGGGCGGCGACCGGGACGGCGTGGGTGACGACGGTGAGGCGCAGGTCGCGGGGGAGGAGGCTGGCCAGCCGGCTAGTGGTCGAGCCGGCGTCGATGAGCACGGTGGAACCGGCCGGCGGCAGCAGCTCGAGGCTGGCCTTGGCGATCTGGTCCTTCTCGCTGGTGTTCGCCGCGTCGCGCTCGACGAGGCCCGACTCGATGACCGCCAGGCTGTGCGCGGGGACGGCGCCGCCGTGGACGCGACGGACCAGTCCCATGCGCTCGAGCGTGGAGAGGTCTCGGCGTACTGTCTCCGTGGTGACGTCGTACTCCTCGGCCAGGACCGCGACCGACAGCCGGCCACGCTCGGCCACGAGCTGGGCCATCGCCTGCTGACGCTCCTCGGCGTACATGCTCATCAGCGTCCTCCTCTCGAGCGAAGCCGTGTGGTGAATCTGCGTATCTGTTGTTTTACGCCCGAACGTGTTGACTGTCAAGGGGGTCGAGGGGTTAACTTGTGACCATGGTCACCAGCACCGACTCCCCCCAGGGCTCCGCCTCCGAGGCCACCGAGCCCGTCATCCTGCACGGCACCCCGGTGGTGCCCGGCGTCGCGCACGGCCCCGCCCTGGTCGCCCGGACCGAGGTGTCGCCGGCCGCGATCTCGGCGTTCGACGGCGCCTCCCTCGACGAGGAGACCGCGCTCTCGGCCTTCGACGGTGCGGTCGGCAGGGTGGCCGACGGCTTCCAGCGCAAGGCCGACGCGGCCTCGGGCGCCGCCGCCGAGGTCCTCACCGCGAGCGCCGGCCTGGCGCGGGACAAGGGGCTGCGCAGCGCGGTGCGCAAGCACCTGCGCAGCGGTGACGACCTGCTGTCGGCCCTGCACGCGGGCGTCGAGCAGTTCGTGTCGGTCTTCACCAGCATGGGCGGCCTGATGGCCGAGCGGGTCACCGACCTGCGCGACATCGAGCGACGCGTCCTGGCCCACCTCGTCGGCGAGCCCGAGCCGGGCGTCCCCACCCCGCAGCAGCCCTCGGTGCTGGTCGCCGAGGACCTCGCTCCCTCCGACACCGCCGGTCTCGACCCCACGGTGGTCGTGGCCCTGGTCACCGAGCGCGGCGGCCCCACCAGCCACACCGCGATCATCGCCCGCCAGCTCGGCATCCCGTGCGTGGTGGGGACGGCGGGCGCGCTCGGCATCGCCTCCGGCACGCCGCTGCTCGTCGACGGCACGGCGGGCACGGTCGAGACGCATCCCGATCCGGCCGTCGCCGACCAGCGCGTCGCCGACGACAAGGAGGCCCGCAAGGCGCTCGCGACCTGGGCCGGGCCCGGCGCGACCGCCGACGGTGTGGCGGTGAAGATCCTGGCCAACGTCGCCGACGGCGAGTCCGCCCGTTCGGCGGCACAGGCGCCGGTCGAGGGGGTCGGGCTGTTCCGGACCGAGCTGTGCTTCCTCAACCGCAAGGAGGAGCCGTCGGTGGAGGAGCAGGCCGACATCTACGCACAGGTGCTGGGCGCCTTCGACGACGACCGGTACGTCGTGGTGCGCACCCTGGACGCCGGCTCCGACAAGCCGGTCGCCTTCGCGACCCTCGAGGGCGAGGAGAACCCCGCCCTGGGCGTGCGCGGCCTGCGTCTCTCCTTCGGGAACCCCGGGCTGATGGAGCGCCAGCTGGACGCGATCGCGTCGGCGGCCCGGCAGACCGGCACGGAGGCCTGGGTGATGGCGCCGATGGTGGCGACCGTCGCCGAGGCGGCCGAGTTCGCCGAGAGCGTGCGTGCCCGTGGTCTCAAGGCCGGCGTGATGGTCGAGGTGCCGAGCGCGGCGCTGCTGGCCCACCGGATGCTGGAGGTCGTCGACTTCCTCTCGATCGGCACCAACGACCTGACCCAGTACACGATGGCGGCGGACCGGATGGCCACCGACCTGGCCCACCTCACCGACCCCTGGCAGCCGGCCGTGCTCCAGCTGATCGCGATCACCGCGGAGGCGGGCCGCCAGGCCGGCAAGCCGGTGGGCGTGTGCGGCGAGGCGGCCGCCGACCCGCTGCTGGCGTGCGCGCTGGTGGGGATGGGCATCACCTCGCTGTCGATGGCCGCCGCGGCGGTCCGACCGGTCGGGGCGCGACTGGCGACGGTGGCCATGGACACCTGCGAGGACGCCGCCGAGGCCGCGCTGGCCGCGTCGGACCCGCGCGCGGCCCGCGAGGCCGTGCTCGCGCTCGTCGAGCGCTGAGGCGCCCCTCGCGCCGTGCGGCGTGACGGGAGCGGTGCGTCCTCAGGTCGGGTCGTCCGGCGCGACCAGGGGCGCGTAGTCGTGGTCGGAGACCAGCCTCGCCACCATCTCGGCGCGGCTGGAGACCGCGAGCTTGGCGAAGATGCGTCGCAGGTGCGTGGAGACGGTCCACACGCTGATGTCGAGCGACGTGGCGATCGACTGGTTCGTGCGTCCGTGCGCGACCATGAGCGCGATCTGGCGCTCGCGCGGTGACAGCGTCACGCGCAGCGCCGGCTCCTGCTCGATGAGCAGGCACCTCACGCGCCCGATGGTGACGTCGAGGAGCACGCCCTCGCGCTCGTCGGTGTGGTAGCCGCCGGCCCGCACGACCTCCGCGAGGTCCGCGCACAGGTCCTCGAGCCGCGCCGCGTCGGCGTCCGCCAGGCGCGGCGGGGGTGGGGGGATCACGGGATCGGCGAGGCGTGGTGCCGCGGTCCCGGTGCGGTGTGCCATTGGGTCGATGGGCGTTGTCATGTGACTCCCGAGCTCGTCGCTCTACGCGGTCCCCATGCTCCGAGTCTGGACTCGACCGTAGAAGAGGCTACCGGTGCCGGAGCCGTGCGTGCGTAGGGCTTTCGGCCTCTTGACGCGAGCTCGGCCAGGAGGACGACGTGCGTGTCGACGGCGGCCGGCCAGTCGCGCAGGTCGAGGTGCTCGTCGGGTCCGTGCGCGCCGTCGTCCGCAGGTCCGAGTCCCAGCAGCACCGGCGGTGTGCCGAGCACGCGCGCGAGCACGTCGACCGCGCGGATCGACCCGCCCGAGGCGACGTCCACCGGCGCGCGCCGGTAGCCGGCCAGGCACGCCGCGCGCACGGCCGCGCGCACCCGGTCGGGCGGCTCGAGGCAGGTGCCACGCGACGCGCGCCCGGCTGACACCTCCAGGCGCACGCCCGGCGGCAGGCCGCGCCGCAGCGCGTGGCCGAGGACGCGGAGCGCGCGCCTGGAGGTGTCAGC